>JAFUAO010000041.1 GCA_017460665.1 Ruminococcus sp. | reverse complement strand
TTATAACATATCCTGACAGAAATAGCAAGCTATCGGCGGCCATTTGTTGTAAGCAGCGCAAAAAAGGGAGCGCTCATGATGAACGCTCCCATATGACTTATTTCAGCTCTGCGATCGTGACTCCGTCCTCGCCCTCGCCGAAAACTCCCAAGCGGAAGCTCTTTACCGAGGGGTGGGACTTTAGCCTTGCGTGGATCGCCTTTCTCAGAAGGCCTGTGCCCTTTCCATGGATCACCGTGATCATGGAGATGTTCGACATCACCGCTCTGTCGATGAAGGCGTCTAGCTGGTAGACTCCCTCGTCGCAGGTGCAGCCACGGATGTCAAGCTCCATTTTTCCACGGCGCTCGGCCTTAACGCCGACCCTGCCCACCTTTTTCTGCTGGGGCTTCTGCTTCTGGGGAGCCTTCTGTGCCTCCACCAGCCTCAGCCTGTCGGTCTTCATCTTCACACGCATGGCTCCAAGCTGGACGAATACCTGATCGCTGCTTCCGGGGTCGCCGGAGATGATGCCGTTCCTCTGGAGGTCCACCACGAAGACGGTGTCGCCTCGCTTGAGGGGCCGTGGCAGGACGTAGTCCTCGTCGGAAATGCCCTCGCCCACAGGGTTCGCCGTATCGTACATCTTGTTGAAGCTCTGCTTGGTCTTGGACCTCATGCCGGTAACATCGCTGCTGAAGGACTCCTTCTCCTTTTCCTTGCGGAGCCTTTCCAGCTCGTCAAGGAGTGCGTTGGACTCGGCCTTGGTCTGCTCGATGATCGTCATGGCCTTCATGCGGGCGCTCTCCAGTTCCTCCGAGCGGATACGATCCATTTCCTCACGTTCCTTCCGAAGGGCAGCCTCGTGCTCCTCCGCCTCTTTTCTCAGGCGTGCGGCCTCCTCCTTCTGGCGTTCCAGCTCCGTCCGTGAGGCCTCCAGCTTGCTGATGACCTCCTCGAGCCGGGAATTTGCGTCGCTGACACGGCTCTTCGCCTCCTCGATAATGTCAGAGGGCATACCAAGGCTCTCAGAGATCGCAAAGGCGTTGGACCGTCCGGGAGAGCCCACGATCAGCCGGTAAGTCGGCCGGAGGGTCTCTATGTCGAACTCGCAGGAGGCGTTCTCCACGTCCGGGTCGTCGATCGCAAAGACCTTCAGCTCCTGATAGTGGGTAGTGACCATGAGCTTTGCGCCGCTCATCATGAGCCTTCTGATAACAGACACCGCCAGTGCAGCGCCCTCCACCGGATCTGTTCCGGAGCCCAGCTCGTCCAGCAGCACAAGGGAATTTTCGTTGGCGGTCTCGATTATCTCGATCACCTTGTTCGTGTGAGCCGAGAAGGTGGAAAGGTTCTGCTCGATGCTCTGGCTGTCGCCGATGTCCACCAGGATATGCTCGAAGACCGAGATCCTGCTGCCGTCGGAGACAGGTATCAGCAGGCCGCACATGGTCATCGCCGCAAGGAGCCCAGCCGTCTTCAAAGCAACGGTCTTTCCGCCGGTATTAGGTCCCGTTATGATCAGGGCGTGATAGCTGCTCCCCAGATCTAAGTCTATGGGGACCGCCTTGCTCCGGTCAAGAAGGGGGTGCCTTGCCTTTTTCAGGCTCATGACGCCGTCGTCTGTGATCTCCGGGAGGGAGCACCTCAGCTTGGCAGCCAGCTCCGATTTTGCAAAGTACAAGTTGAGCTCGGCGCAGATCTTGTAGTTTTCGCAGAGCACGTCTGCATAGTCTCCGCAGTCCTGACAGAGCTCCCGGATGATCCTCTCGATCTCCTCCTGCTCCTTTCCTTCGAGGATACGGATGTCGTTATTGGCCTCCACGATAGCCATGGGCTCGATGAAAATAGTCTGGCCGGTGGCGGAGGTATCGTGGATCAGGCCGCTGACCTGTGTGCGGTACTCAGACTTCACCGGCAATACAAATCGCCCGTCACGGATCGTAACGTTGCTCTCCTGCAAATACTGCTGGGTGGTCTTGTTCTTCACCATTTTGTCCAAGGTCTCACGGAGCTGCATCTCGGCCCTGTTGATCTTCCTCCTGATCGCTGCCAGCTCAGGGCTTGCAGCGTCGGAGATCTCGGTATCGGAGATGATCGACCTCTCCAGCTTCTCCAGCAGCCAGTCATTAGGCATGAGCCGTGAGAAGAGGTAGCTCAGGTCTGTCTCCACGTTCTCGCAGGTGCCGTACCAGTCATAGAGGGCCTTTATCTGCCTCAGCATAGCCGCAACGTCCAGCAGATCCCTGAGAGAGATCACTGCCCCGGACTTTGCTCGCTTTGCAGCAGTCGAGATGTCCTTGAAGCTGTAAAAGGGCGGAGTCCCGAACTGGACGGACAGGTCAAGGGCCTGATCCGTTTTCCGGCACTCCAGCCGCACCTGCGCCAGATCGGTGACCGGGCGTATGGCCAGTGCCATGCGCCTTGTCTCCTCATTGGAAGCAAGCTCAGATAGCATTTCAAGGATCTTGTCAAGTTCAAGTGTTTTTAAGTATTTATCCATAATTTCCTTTCTCAGCGAAATTTCTCCAGCTTATAGTGCTGCTCCTCGTCCAGCTCGGCGATGCCGTCCTTGTGGTCGTAGCCGAATTTTTTGTAGAAGCCAAGGGCAGTTATAGAGGCCGGGATCTCTATCCTTCTGGCCCGGAGGAAAAACTCGTCCTGCTCCAGAGCCTCCATGATCTGTCTGCCTGCGCCCTTTCCCTGAAAGTCGGGGCGGACGAAGATCGTGAAGAGGTTGCTCTCGTCCTCCTTCCCCCAATAGGGCCCGATAGAGCCGCAGCCTATGATCTGTTCCCCGTCACAGAGGACGTATGAGTGCATCCAGCCGGAGCGCTCGATAAGTCTTTCCGGCGTAAGATAGGCAATGTCCTGCTCCAGGAGCTCCGCTGGATAGTCCTTGATATTGGTGGTCCTCATGGTCACAGCGATGAGCTCTGAGACAGCCTGTGCGTCCTCGGGGGCGAATTTTCGTATTTCCATGTCAGTCTCCTTAGATGAGAGTTTTGTAGAAGTCAAGTGTGGGAAGCCTCCGCTCAAGGTGATAGACGAGGTAGGCCTCGGAAAGGGCGGAGAGCTGCTGCTGTACGCTTTCCGAGATTCGGAAGTTGAACAGCCTGTCGAAGTCGGCCAGGACGATGTGCCGGACAGCACTGAGCACCGGAAGGCCGACCTTGAAATAGTCCCCCTCTTCCCTGTCCACAAAGCAGTCCTCGCAGAAAAAGCCGCCGTCCCTGATACAGAAAAAGAGCCGCTCCGGCTCGAACCTTCCGCAGCTCCGGCAGCCCACCACATCGGGCATGAAGCCGATCTCCGACAGGAGCCTGAGCTCGAAGATGCTCTTTAGCAGAGCCTCGCTCCGCAGGCCCTTTTCCAGATAGTGCAGGCAGTTGAGCACGAGCCTCAGGACGCTCTCGGTATCGCTGCCCGTCTGGACGCAGGACCGCACCGTTTCGGCAAAATAAGAGGCCAGAGAGATACCCGTCAGGGAGCTCCGCAGGCCGTAGAAGATATGTATGGGCTCGGCGCTGTTCAAGTAGAGCCGGCCGTTCCTCTGATCGTAGCAAAAGCGTGAATACGCAAAAAGCTGAGTGGAGCTGCCGGACTTCCCGTTGATCTTGCGTGCGCCCTTCACGGAAAGCTCGATAACTCCGCTCTCTTTAGTAAGAATGTCGATAAATTTGTCCTGTTCTCCGACAGAACGCTCTTTAAGGACGAGCCCCTCAGTTATTATCATCTTGTTTTTCCTTGCTCGCCGCATAGGTAAGGTAGTCCTCTACCCTGCCGGTCGCAGCGAAGATCTTCCATAAAAGCTCCTCCAAGCCGCTCACCTCCAAGGGTATTATCTGCGGAAGGAGCCTTTATATGTGTGGGATCATTTGTCTGAAAGTCCGAAGCTGCGGATCAGTCCCTCACGGTTGCGCCAGTCCTCCTTGACCTTGACCCAGCACTTGAGGTTGACCTTGATCTGGAAGAACCCCTCCAGCTCGATCCTTGCGGCAGTAGAGGCCTTTTTCAGCATAGCGCCGCCTTTTCCGATGACTATGCCCTTATGGGACTCCCTCTCGCAGTAGATCACAGCGGAGATGTCGAGGATGTCCTTGTCCTCACGCTCCTTCATCTCCTCCACGGCGACGGCGATCCCGTGGGGGACCTCGTCATTGAGGAGCTCCAGCAGCTTCTCACGGATCATCTCGCCGGCCAGTACCTTTTCCGGCTGGTCGGTGATCATGTCCTCCGGGAAATAGTGGATCGACTCCTCCGCCAAAGCGCAGATCTCGTCGATAACTATGTCGATACCGTTGTTTTCGGTAACGCTGACGGGGATCACTGCCTGAAAGTCCATTTTCGATGTAAGGGAGGCGATGATCGGTGCCAGCTCGTCCTTGCTCCGGAGCAGGTCGATCTTGTTGATAACCAGTATCACCGGCATGTTCGACTCCTTCAAGGAGTTCAGGAGGCCCTCCTCCTGCTGGCCGAGCCTGCGTGTACAGTCCACCATGAACACAACAGCGTCGATGTCGGAGACAGACTCCTTCACCGTATCCAGCATATGGTCGCTGAGCTTGTTCACCGGCTTATGCAGACCGGGGGTATCGAAAAAGACCAGCTGTGTATCGCCGATGTTCCGGATCCCGGTAATGCGGGTACGGGTGGTCTGAGGCTTGCTGCTGACCGAGGCGATCTTCTCGCCCACGATAGCGTTCAGCAGCGAGGACTTGCCGGCGTTGGTCCTTCCGGCTATGGTAACAAAGGCAGTTTTCGGCATTACTCGTTCTCTCCCTGAGATACGAAAGTCACATCACGGGAGATGCCCAGCTTCTCCAGCACAGACTCCTCCTTCTCACGCATGATCCTCTGGTCGAGCTGGCTGGTCTCGTGGTCGTAGCCCAGCAGGTGCAGCATGGAATGAACAGTGAGGAAGCCGATCTCTCTTTCGAGGGAATGGCCGTAGTTCTGAGCCTGCTTGACGGCGGTCTCCAGCGAGATCACCACATCGCCAAGCTGAACAGCGCCGGTCTCGGGGTTGATCTCCACGGTGCCGTCCTCGCTTGTCAGGGGGAATGAGAGCACGTCGGTGACGCTGTCCTTATTGCGGTAGATCTTGTTGAGGTTGCGGATCTCGTTGTTGCTCACGAAGGATACGCTCACCTCAGCGTCCCTGCTGAACTCCTCGGTAGTAAGCACAGCCTGACAGCATCTTCTGATGAGAAGCCTGATACCTACAGGCACCTTGACCTCGGACTGATTATTTTTAACGTATACTTTGAGCTTAGACATGATTGCGGGTTCTCCCTTCGTTGAATTTTTCGTATGCTTTGATTATGTCCTGTACCAGCTTGTGGCGAACGACGTCCTTCTCCGTGAAGCGGTGGATAGCTATATCCTCGATACCTTTGAGGATCTTCACGGCCTCCACCAGACCGGATCTTTTCGGCTCCGGCAGGTCGATCTGAGTGATGTCGCCGGTGATGACCATGCGGCTGTCGTTCCCCAGACGTGTAAGGAACATCTTTATCTGCTCAGAGGTGGTGTTCTGGGCCTCGTCGAGGATTATGAAGGCCTCGTCCAAGGTCCTTCCCCTCATATATGCCAGCGGCGCCACCTCGATTATGCCCTTCTCCATATACCTCCCGAAGGTATCCGCACCGAACATCTCGAACAGTGCGTCATACAGGGGCCTTAGGTAGGGGTCCACCTTATCCTGCATATCTCCCGGGAGGAAGCCCAGCTTCTCGCCGGCCTCCACCGCAGGTCGGGTAAGGATCACCTTCTTGACCTTGTGCTCACGGAAGGCCTTGACAGCCATTGCCACCGCAAGATAAGTCTTACCGGTACCGGCCGGACCGATACCGAGAACGATCGTATTGTTCTTGATCTGGTCGATATAGCGCTTCTGCCCCACGGTCCTGGGGCGGACGATCTTTCCGGAGGATGTAAGACAGACTCCGTCGCCGTCCAGCTCGGTCAGCTCCTGGGCTGCTCCGTCGGCCACCATAGAGGCTACATATCGGACGGTATGCTCGCTGAGGGCCTGTCCCTGCTCCGAGAGCTCCATAAGTGACTTCAGCGCCACAGCGGCGCCGCTGATATTGGGCTCCTCGCCGATCACTTTCAGGGCACCTCCACGCTCGACCACCTTTACATTAAATTGTTTCTGGATCTTGCTGACATTGCCGTCGAACTGTCCGAAAAGTGCGGAAAGCTGGTCTGCATCGTCAACGGGTACGATAATTTCTGCCATTTACATCTCCATTCCGCTGCGCTTCTATCCGCAGCTTACCGGCTCATCGGGAAAGGCTCCTGCCAAAGCCAGGGCCGCATTGGAATACTCCTCCATGCCGGTGACTTCCCTGAGGACTTTTATCTCAGGGGGGAAGACTATCTCCTGATCCGGCCGGCTCAGCTCCAGCTCAAGTATGGCCAGATCCTCCGAGAAGGGGTAGGCGTCGAGTTCAAAGAGCTGCTCCTTATAAAAGAAGCAGATCCTGTCCTTCTCGATAGGCACGCCGCCCTCACGGGGACGTTCAAGAAGGCGCTCATACTCCTCCCTGCCGATGTCGAACTCGGTCTCCTTCCTGGTAACGGCTGTGTAGAAGACCTTTTCGGTGTAGATATACCGGACGGTGCCGTTCTCGGTGACCATGCGGACCCTTCTCTGGGACCCGCCGTCACCGTTTTCGAGATAGGTCTGACGGATGTGAGCGCTCCGGCGCACGTCCAGCAGGGCAAGGTCAGGCATCTCCACCAGGAATTTTCGTTCGATCTCTAATTCAGTGGACATTGATACATCTCCATTTATGGGGAAAGATCCCCGTTTCATTACACGGAGCCAAAACGCTCCTAATCTATTATATAACAATTTTTGAATATTGTCAACAAAAACTTTCTACGCTTTTCGTTCAAAATGATGATCGTTCACAAAAGCCCATATCGGACTATTTGTGCCTGCTTTGAGGGCTTTTTTGGGAGTGCTATTCGGGCGGTCAGAGCTCTGATGTTCACGGACCGTTTACATTTATCCTTCCCAAAGCCGGCGGCTTGACCAGCTCTCATGACACTTTAACACAATTTTCCATATATTATTTTGTGCAAAATGCACTTTATTTGATAAATCTGTTATTTTTTTATCTAAGCCCTTGCAAATTTCTTCCGATCGTTGTATAATGTAACTATAAAAATATTAGGAGGTATTTACCCATGTCAGTTAAAGTTGCTATTAACGGTTTCGGCCGTATCGGTCGTCTCGCTTTCAGACAGATGTTCGGTGCTGAGGGCTACGAAGTTGTTGCTATCAACGACCTCACAAAGCCTTCCATGCTCGCTCACCTGCTGAAGTACGATACAGCACAGGGCGGTTACGCTGGAAAGATCGGCGAGAACCTTCACACTGTAGAGGCTGATGACGAGGCTGGTACTATCACAGTTGACGGCAAGACTCTCCAGATCTACGCTAAGGCTAACGCTGCTGAGCTCCCCTGGGGCGAGATCGGCGTTGACGTAGTTCTTGAGTGTACAGGCTTCTACTGCTCAAAGGACAAGTCTCAGGCTCACATCGATGCCGGCGCTAAGAAGGTCGTTATCTCTGCTCCCGCAGGCAATGATCTTCCTACTATCGTTTACAGCGTAAATGAGAAGACCCTCACAACAGATGACAAGATCATCTCTGCTGCTTCCTGCACAACAAACTGCCTCGCTCCTATGGCTAAGGCTCTCAATGACTATGCTCCTATCCAGAGCGGTATCATGAGCACTATCCATGCTTACACAGGCGACCAGATGATCCTCGACGGTCCTCACAGAAAGGGCGACCTGAGAAGAGCTCGTGCCGGCGCTGCTAACATCGTTCCTAACTCAACAGGTGCTGCTAAGGCTATCGGCCTTGTTATCCCTGAGCTCAACGGCAAGCTCATCGGCTCTGCTCAGAGAGTTCCCGTTCCCACCGGTTCAACAACTATCCTTACTGCTGTTGTTAAGGGCGAGAACGTTACTAAGGAAGGCATCAACGCTGCTATGAAGGCTGCTGCTTCTGAGTCCTACGGCTACAACGAGGATCCTATCGTTTCTTCTGACGTTATCGGCATGAAGTACGGTTCTCTCTTCGATGCTACTCAGACAATGGTAGCTGAGATCGGCGATGGCCTCTATGAGGTACAGGTTGTTTCTTGGTACGACAACGAGAATTCTTACACATCTCAGATGGTAAGAACTATCAAGTACTTCGCAGAGCTTGGCTAATTACCAAAAGCGATAAGAAAAGACGCTCCGTATGGGGCGTCTTTTTTGTTGTATCAGGTTTAGGAGGTCAGCGGCGGATCCCGATCTGCTCAAGATCCTTTTCGCAGAACTCTCTTATCCTCATTTTAGCCTCCGTTCCAAAAAGCCTCCCGAAAATGGGAGGCTTTACCGTTTTATAGCTGATCTGCGATGTCAAGCACCAGCCGCTCGCTCTTCTCCCAGCCAAGGCAGGGATCGGTGATCGACTTGCCGTAGATGTTCTCGCCGATCTTCTGGGAGCCGTCCTCGATGTAGCTCTCGATCATCAGGCCCTTCACCAGATTCTTGATGTCCTCGCTGTGGCGCATACTGTGGAGGATCTCCTTGGCGATGCGGATCTGCTCAAGGAACTGCTTTCCGGAGTTGGAATGATTAGTGTCCACGATCACAGCCGGGTTCTTCAGGTCCTTCTCGGCGTAGACCTGAGCCAAGCGGTACAGGTCCTCGAAGTGGTAGTTGGGGAAGGACTGTCCCCTGTCGTTAACGTAGCCACGGAGGATAGCGTGTGCAAAGGGGTTGCCGTCGCTCTTTACCTCACAGCCTCTGTAGATGAAGGCGTGGCGGTGCTGGGCAGCCGTGATAGAGTTCATCATTACGGAGAGATCTCCGCCGGTGGGGTTCTTCATACCCACAGGGATCGAGACTCCGCTGGAAACGAGGCGGTGCTGCTGGTTCTCAACAGACCTTGCTCCGATAGCGATATAGGACAGCAGGTCGTCCAGATAGCTGTAATTTTCTGGGTAGAGCATCTCGTCCGCAGCGCTGAAGCCGGTCTCCTCTAAGGCACGCATATGCAGGTTCCTAACGGCGATGATACCGCTTTTCAGGTCAGGGATCCCCGTAGGATCGGGCTGGTGGAGCATACCCTTGTAGCCGTCGCCGGTAGTACGGGGCTTTCCGGTATAGATCCTGGGAATGATGAAGATCTTATCCTTGACCTTCTCTTGGAGCTCCCGAAGGCGGGTTATATAATCCAGAACAGGCTCCTCGCTGTCAGCAGAGCAGGGCCCGATGATCAGGAGGAACTTATCCGACTCCCCAGTGAAGATCCTGCGGACCTCATCATCGTTGGCGGCCTTGCGGTCGATGAGCTGCTGTGAAAGAGGGTGAGCTGCCTTGATCTCGCTGGGGTGAGGAAGCTCCCTGATGATATTCATTGACATAGAAAAAAACTCCTTTTTGAAAACTTACAGACCTAACCAGTCCGTACCGAAATGCACCGCAAGCTGGTCGCAGAGCACCAGTGCAGCGATACTGTCGCAGACCACTCTTGCCCGGTGGACAATGGCCGGATCGTGGCGGCCCTTGATCTGGAGGTCGGTGTCCTCGCCGGTATTAAGGTCAACGGTCTGCTGCTCCTTATAGATAGAGGGCGTGGGCTTAACTGCACAGCGGAAAACGATCGGCATACCGTTGGAGATGCCGCCTAGGATACCGCCGCAGTTATTGGTCAGAGTCACCGGTCCGTTCTCCGATGAGCGGAAGGGATCATTGGACTGACTGCCCCTCATGTCGGCAAAGCCGAAGCCTGCGCCGAACTCCACACCCTTAACAGCCGGGATGCTGAAAAGCGCATGGGAGAGGACTCCCTCCAGCGTGTCGAACCAAGGCTCGCCGACGCCTGCCGGGAAGCCGGTAATGGCCGTTTCCAGGACTCCCCCGACGCTGTCGCCGTCGTTTTTGGCCTCAGTGATAGCCTGGGTCATGGCGTCCTTTTTTGAGTCGTCCAGCACGGCGAACTCCAGCCCGTCCAGCTTTTCAAGGTCGGCCGAAAGGTCTCCGAAGGGCCTGTCCGAGACTCCTCCGCAGCGGAGGATATGGGTCCCCACCGAGATCCCCTTGGCCTTGAGAGCCGGGATAAGGATACCGCCGGCGGCCACGATACCGGCGGTGATCCTGCCGGAAAAGTGTCCTCCTCCACGGTAATCCTGAGCGCCCCGGTACTTCACCGAGGCTGTATAGTCAGCGTGTCCGGGGCGGGCCTTGTATGCCAGCTCACCGTAATCACGGCTGCGAGTGTCCTGATTTTCGATGAGGAAGGTAATGGGCGTTCCTGTAGTTTTTCCCTGGAATACGCCGCTCACCAGCTTCACTGTATCGGGCTCACGGCGGGCTGTAGATAGAGCTCCCACCGAGCGCCTGAGATCCATCTGCCGTGCGATGAAGTCCTCGTCCACCGGTATACCCGGTGCAAGGCCGTCAAGGACCGCTCCGATAGCGGTACCGTGGCTCTCGCCGAAGATCGTCAGGGCAACGCTTTCGCCGAAAGTATTCTTCATAGGATCATCTCCTGATCTAAGATCTCTGCCTTATTATAACTGTCTAACATTATTATTTTACCACAGCCGGGGCCATATGTCAACAAAAATCTATCCCTTTGCTATGCAAAGCAAAAAGCAAGAGCGGCACTCTCTGTGCCGCTCTGTGTTACTGGTCTGCTGCGGAAAGGCTCTCCTTCAGCTTCTCCACATACGCCCTCCCCAGCTCCGTGGGAACAGCGTTTTTCAGCGTGATATAGCCGATCTCCATGAGCTCGCTCTCCCCCTCTATGGGCAGCGCCCTGTACTCCGGGCCGTTGAGCTCGCCGCAGATGATCCCTGAGCAGAACGTATACCCGTTCAGCCCCTTCATAAGGTTGAGCATAGTGGAGCGGTCACAGGCCCTGATCACCCGTGAGAGTTCTCCGGTGCTGAAGATCTCCTCTGCGTAGTAGAAGGAGCTCTTGTCGCCCTGCTCGAAGGTCAGGCAGGGGTAGTCTGCCAGCTCGCCGATCGACACCGACTCCCTTCCGGCAAGGGGGTGGTCCTTCCACAGATACACGCAGGGCCGGCACTTTATCAGGCTGTGGAACTCCAAATGATCGGCGTGGAAGAGCTTGGTCATTATCTGGCGGTTGAAATCGCTGAGGTAGAGCACGCCGATCTCGCTCTTCATGTTCTTCACGTCGTCGATGACCTCGGCGGTCTTGGTCTCACGGATCGCCAGATCGTAGTCCGCCGTGCCGTACTGCTTCACCATATTCACGAAGGCCTCCACCGCAAAGGAGTAATGCTGGGCGGAAACGCCGAACTTCTTCCGGATATTTCCCCCGGTGTACTTCTCCTTCAGGGCGTCGTACTGCTGGAGGACCTGCCTTGCATAGGTCAGGAACTCCTCCCCGTCGGCGGTGAGGGTGACTCCCCGGCCGCTGCGATTGAAGATAGTGATCCCGATCTCCTTTTCCAGCTCCTTGACAGCGCTGGTCAGAGAGGGCTGGGCGATATACAGGGTCTCAGCGGCCTTGTTCATGGAGCCCTTCTCTGAGATCACGATGACGTAATGGAGCTGCTGTAGGGTCATACTTCCTCCTTTGTGTGATGAGAGCCGCTCTCAGCGGCGGTGCTTTGCTGTTTTGTTGAGATCGTCAAGAGCTTCACCGATAATTCATAGTAAACTTGTCAGGATCAACGTGAAGATCCTACTTGAAATCCTACCTCGATCATGGTATAATTAGATCATAGAAGTGGAAAGGAGTGCAAAAATGAAGATCTCCACTAAAGGGCGGTACGCCCTGCGAATGCTGACCGATCTGGCTATCCACCAGGAGGAGGGTTTCATCTCCCTCAAGGACATAGCCGAGCGGCAGAATATTTCCAAAAAGTATCTTGAGCAGATCGTTCCAATGCTCAATAAATCAGGTATCCTCCGCACCAACCGTGGCAACCGTGGCGGCTACAGCTTAGCTGTGAAGGCCTCAGATCTGACAGTCAGCGACGTTCTGAAGGCCACCGAGGGCAGCCTTGCTCCTGTTGCGTGCCTTGAATTCGACCCTATCGAGTGCCCGAGAGCTGACGAGTGCGATACTCTTTTCGTCTGGCAGGGGCTCTACAAGGCCATTACCGACTATCTTGACGGGATAACCGTTCAGGACATCATCGACAAGATCATTTCCAAGAACGGGAACGATTACTGCATCTGATCCATTCAAAGAAAGCCGTACACGAAAGTGTACGGCTCCTTTTTTTACTCAAACATGGGAGTTGAGAGATAGCGCTCACCTGTATCAGGGAGAAGAGCAACGATGGTCTTGCCCTTGTTCTCGGGGCGCTTTGCCAGCTCGATAGCTGCCCAGAGAGCTGCTCCGGAGGAGATACCTACCAGTATTCCCTCGCTCCTTGCGATGAGCCTTCCTGTCTCGAAGGCGTCCTCGTTCTCTACGGTGATGATCTCGTCGTAGATCTCAGTATTGAGAGTATCGGGAACGAAGCCTGCTCCGATACCCTGGATCTTATGGGGACCTGCTACGCCCTGAGAGAGCACGGGAGAGCTCTTAGGCTCAACTGCAACGATCTTAACATCGGGCTTCTTTGAGCGGAGGTAAGCACCTGTACCGCTGATAGTTCCGCCTGTGCCGACTCCGGCAACGAAGATGTCGATATTGCCCTCAGTGTCGTCCCAGACCTCAACGCCGGTGGTCTTCTTGTGGACCTCGGGGTTAGCGGGGTTAGTGAACTGTGAGGGGATGAAGCTGCCGGGGATCTCTGCTGCAAGCTCCTCAGCCTTAGCGATAGCGCCCTTCATGCCCTTTGCGCCCTCAGTGAGGACCAGCTCTGCGCCGTAGGCCTTCATCAGGTTCCTGCGCTCGATGCTCATGGTCTCGGGCATGGTGATGATAAGGCGGTAGCCTCTTGCTGCTGCGACGGAGGCAAGGCCGATACCGGTATTACCGCTGGTAGGCTCGATGATAACGCTTCCGGGGTTGAGGAGGCCCTTAGCCTCAGCGTCGTCGATCATCGCCTTAGCGATCCTGTCCTTTACGCTTCCGCCAGGGTTGAAAAACTCCACCTTAGCCAGGATCTTAGCCTGAAGTCCCTTGGACTCAGTGATATTTCCCAGCTCGACGAGGGGGGTATTTCCGATGAGGTCTGTGATCTTCTTGTAAATAGCCATGATAGTATTCTCCTTTATATAAATGTTGATATTTGACTTATGGGCATATCAGCGGCAACATCGCTGATCCAGGATATACATGGTATCACCTCGATCCGAAAGTACATTTTTCCTATCTGTTTGGTATGTTTATATTATAGCAGGTATCTCCCGCTTTGTCAAGACCTTTTTCAGATTTTTTTCAAAAAAATACCGCCACCCTTCTCAGGTGACGGTATATCGGCATATTTTATTCTTCGGGGATAGGCTTGTTGCTGTTCTCGCCGCCTACGTCGGTCTGTCTCGCGATCTCGGAATACTCTCCGGAGGGCTCACAGCTCAGGAACTCCAGAGCGTTGCCGTCGTAGTAGAACCAGATACAGAATGCGCACATACCAAGGTTGTTCTTGATGTTGATGTAGTAGTCGATGACATCGCCGCTCTTTGCAGCTACGTTGTCGCCGTATACCAGCATCCTGTCCTCACTGGAGAGGGTCGGATCTGCGGCGTCGATAGAGCCGTTATTGATGCGGACCGTTCCGTCCTGGTGGTCGTACTCGTGGACGCTCCGTCCGGAAATATCAGCGATATCGGGGTTGAGGCGGATAGAGTAGTCTCCGGCAGGTACGTTGTCCTTTACCTCGAACTGAACGTGGAGGAAGTCGCCCTGGAAGAAGAAGTTGGAATCCTTAGAGATGTCCAGCCACATTGCGTATCTTCCCTCTGTATTGCTGGTGTAATCGATGTTCTCGGGAGTAGATGTCTCGGAATTTCCGCCGGGAGTCGAATTACCGGAGGATGCCTTAGTAACGGCCTGTGTCACGGTAACGGCCTGAGTAACGGTCTCGCCCTGAGCATCTGTAACAGGCTGGCCTGCTGCATCGGTAACTGTGATGTACTCGGTAACAGGCTGGCCGTCAGCGTCGGTAACGGGCTCATACTCCACCTCGGCCTGCTGGGTCTCGCCGTCAACGGCACTGACCTCAGAAGACTCGGCAGGAGCAGTAGGATCTGCGGCCTCAAGGTCATCCTTATTTGGGTCGCTGTACAGGGGGTTGTCGTTCTCTCCGCCTACATCGAAGGGGATCTGGAGGATCACTTCCTCGGAGGTATCGGTGGAGGACTCGTTCTTCTTAGTGTCAGAGCAGCCTGCTGTTGCTGTTACAGCCACGCAGAGCACAGCAGCTATGGCAATGATCTTTTTTGTAAGCTCTTTCATTTTTATGTTCCTTTCATGTCGTTTGATAGGTTTGCGGACAGTGCTTCCGCAGTACTCAGCCGAACCCTCGGCATACTACTCTTTATTATACACTCCTACTCCCCGTTTGTCAAGTTTATCGCCGAATTATAACAAAGAGTCATCGTTTTGTCATTCATATTTCACGCTTTCTTCACATTCAAAGGAAAATTTCGCATATCTCTTGATTTTTTCGGAGATCTGATATATAATCAGTGTGACGGGATAAGATCTAACGTCAGAAGGAAGTTTTGCTATGCTAAAGGCGATCTGCTCCAAGAAGGAGCTGACTATACACAGCTACTACGATCATATCGGCGACATAATCGGCTGTCAGGAGCTGGAAAGGCTCAAGGAGATCACTCACCATATCTCCACCACACGCTTCCAGCACTGTGTCAACGTGTCCTATTACAGCTTTCTGGTCTGCCGGAAGCTGAAGCTCAACGCACGCTCCGCCGCAAGGGCCGGACTGCTCCACGACCTGTTCTACTACAACAGGAAGGAGTACAACAGCTCAAGGCTGAAGGGACAGCCCTCTCACAGCAGCAATCACGCCGCCATAGCCAGCAAGAACGCCCGCAGGGTAACTGCCCTTACTCCCATGGAGAAGGACATGATCGAGAAGCATATGTGGCCAGTCACCCGTGGTCTGCCCTCCTATAAGGAGACCTACGTCATCACGGTGATCGACAAGTACTGCGCTGTGCTGGAATTCTGCGTCCCGAAGCTGAAAAAGGTGGGCTCCGCCCTCTCCCGGAGGAGCTGATACTGGCTATTATCCCAATAATCCGGGCGATTTCCGGATAAAACAGGGCAATTGCCATAAACCGACTAAAATCCCTTGACAAAGCTAAGATATGGGGATATAATTATAGTATAATAGAATAATATATAATATCAATGGAAACAAAGGCGTTTCGATCGTATATAGGCAGGGCTCACCTGCTTTACCTTCGGACTGCCTTTTTATTTTAAGGAGGAGTATTTCGTATGTCAGAGATCACAAACGGAAAAAGCGTAGCTGAGTTCTTCGGCTGTAACGTGTTCAGCGATCAGGTCATGAGAGAGCGTCTGCCTAAGACAGTCTATAAGTCGGTCCAACGCACCAAGCAGCTGGGTATCGCTCTGGATAAGGACATCGCTGATGTGGTCGCAAACGCTATGAAGGACTGGGCCGTGGAGCGCGGCGCTACTCACTATACCCACTGGTTCCAGCCTATGACCGGAGTTACCGCTGAAAAGCACGACGCCTTCATCAACCCCCACGGCAAGGGCGAGGTGATCCTTGAGTTCTCCGGCAAGGAGCTGGTCAAGGGCGAGCCCGATGCTTCCTCCTTCCCCTCAGGCGGTCTCCGCTCCACCTTCGAGGCAAGAGGCTACACCGCTTGGGACCCCACATCATGCGCCTTCGTCAAGGACAATTCCCTTTACATACCTACCGCCTTCTGCTCGTACACCGGCGAGATCCTGGACAAGAAGACTCCCCTTCTCCGCTCCATGGACGTGCTCAGCGAGCAGGCTCTCAGGATACTCAGGCTCTTCGGCAATACCACCTGTACAAGAGTCACCACTACAGTTGGCCCCGAGCAGGAGTACTTCCTCGTTGATAAGAAGTACTTCGACCAGCGTGAGGACCTGGTGATCACCGGCAGGACCCTCTTCGGAGCAAAGCCTCCCAAGGGCCAGGAGCTGGAGGATCACTACTACGGCAATATCAAGCAGAGAGTCTCAGATTATATGAAGGATCTGGACGAGGAGCTTTGGAAGCTGGGGATCTACGCTAAGACCAAGCACAACGAGGTGGCTCCCTCACAGCACGAGCTGGCCCCCGTTTTCACTACCTCCAACATCGCCGCCGACCACAATCAGCTCACCATGGAGATCATGAAGAAGATCGCGATCAAGCACGGTCTGTACTGCCTCCTCCACGAGAAGCCCTTTGCCGGCGTCAACGGCTCAGGCAAGCACAATAACTGGTCCATGTCCACAAACGACGGACAGAACCTGCTGGATCCCGGCGATACACCTCAGAACAACTTGCAGTTCCTCACCTTCCTGTGTGCTATCATCAAGGGCGTCCATGAGTACGCTCCCCTGCTGAGGCTGTCCGCAGCAAGCGCAGGCAACGACCACCGCCTCGGCGCAAACGAGGCTCCCCCTGCCATAGTTTCCATGTTCATCGGAAGCGAGCTGGAGGGCGTCATCGAGGCTCTGGAGAACGGAACAAAGTACTCCTACGGCGACAACAAGACCTTCGAGATCGGCGTCGATGTGCTGCCGGACTTCCCCAAGGATACCACGGACCGCAACAGGACCTCGCCCTTCGCCTTTACAGGCAACAAGTTCGAGTTCCGTATGCTGGGCTCTGCCGACTCTATCTCATGCACCAACACGATCATCAATACGATCGTTGCCGAGGAGCTGTGCCAGTTCGCTGACGAACTGGAGAACTCTCAGAATTTCAAGAAGGACCTGAAGGCTCTGCTGGTAAAGACCATCAAGGAGCACAAGCAGATCATTTACAACGGCAACGGCTATTCCGACGAATGGCTGGAGGAGGCTGTCAACGTTAGGCACCTGCCCAATCTGGTCTCGACTCCCGACGCTCTGCCTGAGTATATCACTCCCAAGAGCGTGGCGCTGTTCGAGAAGTTCCGTGTGTACAGCGAGCTGGAGCTCAGGGCAAGGACCGAGGTGCTGCTGGAGAACTACAGCAAGGTCATCAACATCGAGGCCCTGACTATGATCGACCTGGTGAGAAAGAGGATCCTGCCGGCCGTTTTCCGCTACACTAAGGACATCTGCGACACAGGCGCCTCAAAGGAGGCCATGGGGATCTCATCGGCTGTTGAGAAGGACCTTGCCGCTAAGCTGTCCTCCCTCACTGAGGGGATCTACAAGGAGACCGCCGCTCTCGAGGAGAAGGTGATCGCCGCTCAGGAGCAGGAGTGCGGGCTTCCCTCCGCAAGGTACTACAGAGATGTGGTGTTCGCTCAGATGCAGACCCTGAGATGTATCGTTGACGAGACCGAGACCAATGTCAGCGAGGACATCTGGCCTCTGCCCTCTTACACTACCCTGCTTTTCACGGTATAAAAAACAGGCTGTCCGGGATCTTCGGGCAGCCTTTTTCGTGTTCGTTTATTGGAGCAGACCGCTGCGGTGCAGAGCCTGAGCTCCATAAAAAACCAAAGCCCGACAGATAACTGTCGAGCGTATTTGGCGTGCCTGGAGGGATTCGAACCCCCGACCTACTGGTTCGTAGCCAGTCACTCTATCCAGCTGAGCTACAAGCACATCACAACATTAAATATTATACCACTTTTTCCCCCATTCGTCAACCGGTTTTCCGAAAATCGTCATTTTGCACATAAAGCCCTCCTACAAGTTGGCCAATTCGCTTATTTCCGGGAAAACTATGAGATCTGCTTGACAAAAACTTTGCCATTTGGTATAATTATTCTGTTATGAGGCATTAGCTCAGCCGGTAGAGCATACGCCTTTTAAGCGTAGGGTCGAGGGTTCAAGTCCCTCATGCCTCACCAAGCAGAATATTGCGGTCCAGAAGTCTGGGCCGCTTTTTTCTTACTGAGATCATGCGGTGCAGACTTTACTCCTCTCTGATCTATCCACAGTATAACACTTTGGTAAAACGAAAGTTAAGATCGGAGTATTTTTTAGGAAGATCCAGAAAAAAGAATTGACTTGAATTGGCTATGAATGGTATAATAGAGACAGTCACATACAATGGGCATTGCTATGCTGGATATACTTTTATTCGAGGACGATGCTGCGGGAGGTATCACCATGAACGAGATCTTTACAAGAATAAGCACACGTAAATTTGAAGACAGACCTGTTGAGCCTGAGAAGATCACTCAACTCCTCAGAGCTGCTATGCAGGCGCCCTCGGCAGGCGATCAGCAGCCGTGGGAGTTCTATGTAGTGACTGACAAGGAGAAGATAAAGGCACTTTCTGAGATAAGCCCATATGCAGCTTGCGCTAAAAATGCGCCTGCTGTTATCGTCCCTTGCTACCGGACTGAGGGGCTTCGCTGGGACGAAACAGTGCTTCTCGATCTATCTTGCGCCACAGAAAACCTGCTTCTTGAAGCAGTATCACTTGGGCTGGGTACGGTATGGCTCTGTGCTGCACCTTTGCAGGACAGAATGGAAAAGGCAGAAGCTGTCCTCGGAAACCCTGACGGGCTTCATGCCTTTGCACTTGTACCTGTGGGCTATCCGGCGGAAACGAAGGAGCAGCGGAACAGGTTCGATGAGAGCAGGATACATTATTTGTGAGTTGTATCTAATGAGATAAATCGGAATTTAGAGGAGTGGTGCGTATATGAAAATTTCTTACAGAAGATTAACTGATCAAGAACTTGATATTTTTATTAAAATGCGAATAAATCAATTGCGTGAAGAAGGCGCAAAAGAAGATATTGATATTGAACCTGCATTAAGGGACTATTATCAGCGTCATATGGCAGATGGTACATTCATTTCTTGGATTGCTTTGGATAATGAAAAAATAATTGGAACAAGTGGAATGTCAATTGTAGAAAAGCCGCCTTATTTTGGCTGTCCAAGTGGAAAAATAGGTCTTTTATCAAGTATGTTCACAGACAAAGCATATCGAAGAAAGGGCATTGCTAAAGAATTACTTTCAAGAGTTGTAAATGAAGCAAGAAAAAAGGGTTGTGGCACCATTCAAATTACTGCTTCGGATATGGGAGTTTTACTGTATAGTAATTTCGGGTTTACAAAGAATAATAATTTTATGCAATACAAGCTGTAATATAAATTCTGATTTTTCTTAGCAATGAGGCGGACCCGCTATGCCCGATGATCACGATGAAAAAACACCTCATCCATCCGCAGTAAAACGATAATAAACAAGGAGGAATGAACATGAAGATCTACGGAAGTAAACAATGCCCCGATCACAGAAAATGCAAGGCAACACTTGAAGCAAACGGTATCGAGTTTGAGTTTCTCGATGTAACGGAGGGACTTCCCGACCTCAAAAAATTTCTGAAATATCGTGACAACGAGCCGATGTTCGACCGTTTCAAGTCGGAAGGCAAGGTAGGTATCCCGTTCCTTGTTTTTGAGGACGGCACAATGCTCCATGACTGGGATGGCTGGTACAGAGAGAACGGTATCACACCTGTGAATGCGGCAAGTGGACAGGCTTACAGTATTAACGGTAAAGGCTGCTGATATGGAATACCTATGGCTTATCATCGCTTCTGTGGGGGCAGGTATCGGAACGGGACTTGCAGGCTTGTCGGCCGCAACGGTAATGGTCCCGATCCTTATCACGCTATGCCCGTCCTTTTCGGGAGAAACGGGAGCTTATCAGGCAACAGCTATCGCACTTGCCTCTGATATTCTCGGCTCTGCGGTCACAACGGGTATTTATATCAAGAACAAAAATATCGACCTCAGACGTGGCTGGATAATGCTTGTCTGCATTTTGTCTATGTGTACGGTAGGCAGTTTTGCGGCTTGGAAAGCAGGAAATGTTGTTCTCGGCGGCTTTTCACTTTTTCTGACATTTTTTATCGGAATAAGGTTTCTTGTTAAGCCCGACACCTCACATGACGACGGTGCGGCAAGGGGAGAAAAGCTCGACTGGAAGGGCGTTGCTGTCTCTTTGTTTTTTGGTCTGACTATCGGATTTGGAACAGGCTTTGTCGGTACGGGCGGCGGTATGATGATGCTGATCGTGTTTACTGCTTTCCTTGGAATGAAGCTGAAGACCGCAGTCGGAACAAGCACATTCATTATGACATTTACTGCGCTGATAGCTTCGGTAAGTCACATTATCATTCATCCTGCGATCGTTCTTGAGAAGTGGCTGCCGATGATAGTCTGCATTGCAGCAGCAACTGTATCCTCGCTCGTATCGGCCTCTTTTGCCAACAGAGCAAATAACAAAACTGTAGGCTATGTCACAGGCGGAGTCCTGACTTTATTGGGGGCTTCGATGATAGTGCTGAAATATTTTGTTACACCCGGAATATCAAAATGATCATATGATCCAAGTAGAAACTCAAATGCAATATGAATGTAAAATAACTGTGTTTGATACAGGAGATACATTTGTTTTGAAGCGGACGACGCTTTATCCACTAAAACTGCGGTGCAGACTTTACTGCACCGCCTTCGTTATCCCTAAAAACTCACAGATCTGTTCAAGGCGGTCGTTTGCGGCCTTTCGCCCCAGCCTGTAGACCTCCAGCATCACGTTGTGGTCATGCTCGATATGGCCGATAGGCAGCTTCTCCTCCGGCGCTATGACAAGGGCTCTTCCCTGCTCCTCTGCCTCAGTCACGAAGGCCAGCTCCTCGTTGTACATTTTCGGCCTGTTCTCCACTGCACGCACCAGCTCAGGGTACTTCCGGTAGGCGGCCTTCACTAAGGGCAGGCTCTTTGTCTGCTGCTTTACGAAGCCCCTTGGCTGGGTCAGGATCACGATGTTCCGCTCATAGCCGATCGCCTCCATGAACCTCAGGGGGATCGAGTCTGAGATCCCGCCGTCAAGGAGCTTTCTGCCGCCGATCTCCACGATACGGGCAGCAAGAGGCATGGACGCCGATCCTCGGATCCATTCAAGATCGCTGTAGGAGGCGTTCCGGCAGCGGTGATATACTGCCTTGCCGGTCTCTACGTCTGTGCAGACTGCGTAGAACTCCATGGGGTCCGAGCAGAAGGTCTCCTTGTCGAAAACGTCCAGTTCCTCCGGGATCGTGTGGTAGCAGAACTCCGCCCCGAACATATCTCCCGTCGTGATCAGGGACCAAGTGCTGCAATAGCGCTTGTCCTTGCAGAAGCGCTGGTTATAGCGAATGGCTCGGCCGGGCTGCTTTGATTTGTAATTGCAGCCGAAGCAGGCGCCTGCGGAAACTCCGACTGCGCCGTCGAATTCAATGCTGTTCTCCATGAGGACGTCAGTTACGCCTGCGGTGAAAAGCCCACGCATGGCACCGCCCTCCAGAACGAGTCCGTATCTCATATCATTCCCTCTCTTTCAAATATCTTCTCCTTATTATACCACTGAACGGCAGAAATTGCAAGACTAACAGCAGCGGTATTGATATTCCTTCCAAAACGTGCTATAATGAGCTTGACAGCTTTACGAAAGGAGCGATGCTCATGCTGGACTTTATCACCGTGAACACTCACAGCAGTATCCGTGTTTTAGACGAGAGGGTCATCTACATCGACCCGTTCAGGCTCACCTCAGCGCCCCATGACGCTGACATCATCCTGATCACTCACAGCCATTTCGACCACTTCTCCCCTGAGGACATAGGCAGGGCCATGAAGGAGGACACTCTCCTTGTCTGTCCGAAGTCCATGGACGAGGCTGACGGCCTTGGGCTCACTGTAATGAAGGTGGGGCCTCAGGAGAGCTTCGAGGCCGGAGGGATCTCCTTTGAGACAGTTCCTGCCTACAACAAGCTAAAGCCCTTCCACCCAAAGTCCAACGGCTGGGTGGGCTATATCATCCACAGCAGGGAGCACGGCGACATCTACATCGCCGGCGATACGGACATCACTGACGAGAACAGTCAGGTGAAATGCCGGATAGCTATGCTGCCTATCGGAGGCACCTACACGGTAAATGCGGAGAAGGCCGCAAAGCTGGCCAATATCATTCGCCCGGAATTCGTCGTTCCGGTGCATTACGGCAGCGTCGTCGGCAAGCCGGAGGACGCTGACACATTCAAGAAGAACGTTGACAGTGATATAACTGTCGTTTGCTTGGCGGAGAGCTGACAGGCTGCTCCTGCCAAAAAGGATCACTACGAAAGGCGGTGTGAGATGGAAAGGACTTATGTTGCGATCGACCTAAAGAGCTTCTACGCATCGGTCGAGTGCGTGGAGCGTGGGCTGGATCCCCTTGACACAACTCTGGTAGTCGCTGATAAGAGCCGCACAGAAAAGACCATTTGTCTCGCCGTTTCGCCGCCGCTGAAGAGCTTCGGCATATCCGGCAGAGCAAGGCTATTTGAGGTGATCCAGCGTGTGGACGAGGTCAACCGTGAGCGCCGGCTGAAGGCTCCCTACAGAAGGCTCATCGGCAAGAGCTCGATATACTCCGAGCTGATGAGGGATCCTTCCCTTGAGCTGGACTACGTCGTTGCTCCGCCCCAAATGGCCCACTATATGCAGGTCAGCACTCAGATCTACGGGATCTACCTGAAATATGTGGCCCCGGAGGACATCTTCGCCTACTCTATCGACGAGGTGTTCATCGACGCTACGGGGTATCTTGACACCTACGGGGTGGATGGCCACGGCTTCGCCCGTATGCTCATAAGGGACGTGCTGGACACCACCGGCATCACTGCTACGGCCGGCGTGGGGACGAATATGTTCCTGTGCAAGGTGGCTATGGACATTGTTGCAAAGCATATGCCGGCTGACCAGGACGGCGTGCGGATCGCTGAGCTGAACGAGAGGAGCTTCCGGGAGAAGCTCTGGGGACATACGCCTATCACGGACTTCTGGAGAGTCGGGGCCGGCACCGCCCGAAAGCTGGCAGGGATCGGTGTATACACTATGGGCGACGTGGCAAGGTACTCCCTTGACCGTTTCAGTATCGGGCGGCTGTATAAGCTCTTCGGCAAGAATACGGAGCTCCTGATCGACCACGCTTGGGGCATCGAGCCCACTACGATCGCCGACGTGAAGGCCTACAGGCCCCAAAACAGCAGCGTCACCTCGGGACAGGTCCTCCAGGAGCCCTGCGACTACTATCGGACGAGGCTGATCATCTGGGAAATGGCGGATATGCTGTCTCTGGATCTGGTGGACAAGGGTCTGGTCACGGACCAGCTCGTTCTGACTGTGGGCTATGACCGTGAGAGCCTTTCCGACGGCAAGTACAAGGGCGAGGTCACTGCGGATCACTACGGAAGAGCTGTCCCAAAGCACGCCCACGGCACTATAAATTTGGGCAGGCATACCTCCTCCACGAAAAAAATGATCGACGCCGCCATGGAGCTCTTCGGCCAGATCGTTGACAGGGACCTGATGTCAAGGCGGCTTAACCTTGTGGCCTGCAATGTGATCCGTGAGGAGGAGATCCCGGAAAGCGAGATCAACCAGCAGCTCTCCCTCTTCGACACCGAGGAGACCGTCAGCGGCCGTCAGGCGGAGGAGAAGGCCCTCGAAAAGGAGCGTGCCCTACAGGAGGCCATGCTGAAGATCAAGCACAAGTACGGGAAGAATTCCCTCCTAAAGGGAACGAATTTCACTGACGGAGCTACCGCTAAGGACCGCAACCGCCAGATCGGCGGCCATAAGGCGTGAGCGGAGAGTCGGGCCCTAAGCAAAAGGAGGACAAGATGACCGATAACTATGAGGATATGATGGAGCTCTCCCGGCCCCGATACGACGATCTTCCCCCCATGTCCATGCACGACAGGGCGGCTCAGTTCAGTCCCTTTGCGGCGCTGGTGGGCTACGACGACGCTGTTGCCGAGACCGCAAGGCTGGTGGGCAGCAGGGCTTCTCTGACCGAGGATCAGCTAAGGGAGCTGAACGACGATCTGAACCGGCTCCTTGACAGCCTTGATGCTCAGCCGACCGTCACTGTGACCTATTTTGTGCCTGATGAGCGAAAGTCCGGTGGCAGCTACACCGACAAGACCGGCGTGGTGCGGATCTTTGACGAGTACGCTCAGGAGCTGGTCTTCACGGACACCGAAAGGATCAATATCCACGACATCACTGCGATCCGGATCACGGACGAAACATAGCGAAGGCTCGGAGTTTCCTCCGAGCCTTTTCATATCCTGATCTCTGTAGCGACTGATGGATGTGCAAAATACTGTCCGGCGAAACGCATACGTTCTCAGCCTTCTGTAGCTGCTGCTCCTTTGGTAAGGATAGCGCTGAGAGGAGCCCTCAGCAGCCTTGAAAAGAATTTCACGACGGCGCCTGTCAGCAGCGCTGAGATCACAGTGCCTTCCCTCGTTCCCACGATCCTCATTCGGAAAAACAGCAGCGAGAGCACTATCGCAAGGACCACGCAGGACACGTCGAAGATGATCTTCACGGTGCCGAACTCTCTATGGGAAATGTCCGAGAGCGCCTTCACGAAGGCCTCGCCGGAGTTCATGATCACGTTGGCGATAACTGCCAGCGAGATCCCGAAGCCGAGGATCACTATGCCGGTCAGCACCATTGCGATCCGGCTCGCATAGCTGCTGACCGGTATGTGGGAAACGATCATCATTCCCAGGTCCGTGAACCAGCCGAACAGGAACGAAAGGGGCACCTGCAAGAGCTGGATCGGCTTGAAATTTTTCCGCAGCAGAAGGATCTGGCCAAGGATCAGCACGCAGTTCCAGATGATGAGCCAGGTGCCCATCGAAAGGGCGGGGAACTTGAAGCTCATGACGTTTGCGACTGAGGAGATCGGCGAAACGCCAAGCTCTCCGTGCTTGGTGAAGGCAACTCCCAAAGCTGCGAAAAATAGGCTAATAACGAACAAAACATACCGCCTGGCGGTCTCGGATCTACTCATTTTCATACTCTTCCTTTAACAAATTTTAGGCCGCAGGCACCTACTGCTCATCGCTGTAGAGCCTGTCAAGGAGCTCTGCATACTGGGGATCCTCTTCACGAAGATGCTCGGCAGTCTCCTTTCGGTGGCGGAGGAATTTCTCGTAGAGCTGAGGATCACTGGTCCTGAGCCCCTCCTCAAAAAGACGAATGTGGTCTCTGACTGCTCGGAAGGCCTGAGGATCCGACTGCTGGAGCCGCATGGCCAGCTTCACTCGCCGCAGCTCTATGGCCTCCTCGATCTTGGCCTCCTCGATCCCCAGCTTCTGAGAGAGCTCGCTGAGATGAGCCTGCAAATGGACCAAAAGCTCCTCCTGATCAAGCTCGCTTATCCCCTTCCACAGGCCCTTCGCCTTGATGATGCTGCTGAGCTGTTCCTCGGGATCGCCCTCGCCGGAGGCCGCCTTGTCGAGGAGCCGCTCGGCATAGCGTTCGAGCTCATGATCAGCATTTGCTCCGAAGGCCCACTCAAACTCCAACCTGTCACGGCTGCCGTAGCGCAGAACTGCGTCCTTGGAGAACTCGGTCTCCTCCAGCTCATAGGGCGCCACGAAGCCGGCGTCAGCTAAGGCTGAGGGGATCGTTCGGCGGCAGAAGCCCTCCTCCACCATGCTGCCGATCCCGAGCTGGCGGAAACGGTCGTTGAGCTGGCCGATATGAGAGGCGAAATACAGCTTTATCCCCTGCTTTTCAAGGGAGCGCTCCAGCCCGGCGATCTTGTCGGCAGCGGTGATGTCGATGTTGCATATCGCACCGGAATCCACCACCACGCAGCGTGTCTCCGGCTTGAGAGAGGCCTCGATCTCGGAGACGAAGGAGTCGATGTTGGCAAAGTAAAGATTGCCGGAAAATCGGTAAATAACGGCGCCCTTCACAGGCACTGAGTAGGAGTTCCGCTCAAGGCTGTGGAAGCCCTCTCGGCCGGGGATCACTCCCAAGAACGAGCGCTTCGGATCGGCGGTGTTTGCGATCACTTCAAAAAACGACATCACGACTCCGATCACCACGCCCCTTACGGTCCCGAAGATCAGGACCCCGGCAAAGGCTCCCAGAAAGATCAGCAGCTCACGCTTGTCCTGACGGAAGAGCCGCTTGGCAAGGCCGAATTCCACCGCTCCCAAAAGTGCGGAGATCACGATCGCTGTCAGCACCGGCACGGGCAGGTATTTGATGAAGCCGGTGCCGAAGAGGAGGATCAGGATCATGGAAAATGAGGCCGTTATGGACATGATCTGGGACCTGCCGCCGTACTGCTCGCCCATGGTGGTACGGGAGACAGAGCCGTTCACCGGGCAGCAGCCGGTGAAGCTGGCGGCAAGGTTCCCAAGGCCGTAGGCCAAGATCTCACGGGTGGTGTCCAGCTTATAGCTGTTTTTGTTGGCGAAATTCCCCGACGCAAGGAGAGTTTCCGCCATGATCACTACCGCCACGGTCAGGCTCGTAGTGAGGACGTCGGTCAGAATGTCGAAGTCGAACTTAGGCAGCTCCCAAATGGGGAGGCCCCTGTCTATGGCCGCAAGACAGGCTACCCCGTGGCTTTTAGCAAAGCCCGAATAGCCGATCAGAGCTCCCCCGGCCATGACGAAGACCGACATGGGGAGCCTTGGCATGAGCTTTTTGGAGATCAGCAGCAGTGCCAGCGAAGCGCCTCCAAGGATCAGGCTCATGAGGCTGAAGCTCTCACGGCAGGTCTTGACGATGTGTCCGATCAGCTCGAAAAGCTCGCCGGAGCCGCTTGTGCCGCCAAGCTCCTTGGGGATCTGCATGAGTATGATCGTGGTGGAGATCCCGCTGATGAAGCCTCCCATGACGGGAGTGGATATGTATTTCACCAGCCGCCCGGCCTTCAATATGAAGAACAGCAGCAGCCACATCCCCACAAAAAACGTGATCATGGGGACGACCTCGATCGCCCGGTCAGAGCCCGACTCTATGCCGGCGGAGGCCAAAAACGCCCCCACCAGCGCAGCCGGCGCCGCATCTACTCCGAAGATGAACTGGGGCGAGCTGGACAGCAGCCCGAAGATCAGTATTGGGAAGATCGAGCCGTACAGTCCGCAGACCGGAGGCAGTCCTGAGACCTGTGCATAGCCCATGGAGATCGGTATGGAGACCAGTGCGATGATCACGCCGGTAAAGATGTCCTTTGGCAGAGCCTTCGGAGAAAAGCCTTGTATTTTCAAGTCGGGACCTCCCTTCGATATAAAAGGAAAGGGCGATGCTCCGCCCTTTCTATGTTACTTCATTCGCCGGAATTTTGGCATAATCCGCTTCCGGTAGAGCTTGTAGACAAAGTCCAGATCAATGTCCAGCAGTATGAACAGCACGTTCACCACGCCCAGCACGATCAGCGAGCCGTACTTCCCGATCTCGTCCATGTCGCTGACCATTTGGTCCAGTCCGAAAAGATACACCGTCACATAGAAAAACGCCAGCGCACAGATGTTGAACACCGCCATTTTGCATATGAAGCGCAAAAGCCGCAGCGGGATCTTTTGCAGATAGATCCGTATGATCGGATAGTGGCCGAACATTATGAAGATCAGCGCCGCCTCCTTGTCAGCGGTTATGAACAGGGAGAGTATCCCCACCGCTATGTAGGTCAGCATGGCCCAGCCTGTGCTGACCTCCGCTGCTATGAGCATGAGCAGTATGCTGGCAATGATCGGCAGCAGTATATAGAGCGCCGGAAGGATCCCTGCCAAGAACATGGTCACAAGGCACAGGGCAGAAACGATCCCTCCCAAGGCGACTCTGTAGCTGATGTCCCTCATTCCTTAGCTGCGGCAGGAGCAGTCCCGCCGGTGGTCTTGCTGCGCTGGATACCGTAGACTATTGCCGAGAGCAGCTTGTGAGGAACGAAGCGTGTACCGAAAACTCCCAGCTTTACGGCAAGTCCGGGGATAGCGATCAGCTCCCTGCGGAAGGCCTTCCGAAGGGCGTACTCGGCGGCGTAGTCGGCAGTTATGGGCTTGACGCTGAAGGAAACTCCGGCTCTGTTGTTGAAATTGGTGTCCACCGGTCCCGGACAGAGCACGGTGATGCTGACCTTCGAGCGGTCACGGCGGAGTTCCTCTGCAATCGCAAAGGAGAGCCTTACCACATAGTTCTTCGCTGCGTAGTAGGAGCTCAGAAGAGGCCCCGTCATGAAGCCTGCACAGGAGGCAACGTTGAGGATGATGCCGTGGTCATGCTTTTTGAAGTCCCGAAGGAAGAGCTTTGTCAGGATATGCAGGGCAACGATGTCCACCGAAAGCATATTCAGCTCGTCCTCAAGATCGGTCTCCTCAAAGCGCCCGAAGAGCCCGTAGCCGGCGTTGTTCACCAGCATATCGATCCTATAGCCCTTGCAGAACTCATAGACCCTCATGACCTCGCTGCGGTCGGCAAGGTCGGCTTTGATCACCTCGGCGTTGGCTCCAAAGCGCTCCTTCATCTCGTTCAGAGCAGCCTCGTTTCGGCCGGTGAGGATCAGGTCCCAGCCCCGTGAGTAGAGTTTTTCGGCTATGCTGCGGCCTATACCGGAGGTCGCACCTGTTACTAATGCTCTCATATCAATTCTCCTTTACTAAGCTGAGCTTATTGAAAACATCGCTTCTGTCAAGGCTGTCTATGCCGAAGATCAGCAGCGCCTGTTCATAGTCGTTGGGGTCGATGTAGTCCGTAAGAGCGCCCTCTAGGAGCTCCGGAGAGATCACGTCGATCCGGCTGTAGTGCTGGACCAGGAACGGCACGAAGCAGTCTGCTAAGTCGCCCTTGATCACCAAGAGCCTGCGCTCGTTGTTGACCGAGGTCTCGATCCGGAGGAAGGGCACGGCCTTCCCAAGATAGACCTGATACATATCAGCGCTCTCCAGAGCCGAAAGATCGTACATCTTTGCCGGAGAAGCCGTGCCGTCCCTGTCTATGGAGAGGCAGTCCGTCACCTCAGCTCCGCCGGAATAATCGTAGATGTCGATGATGTCCGGCTTGCACAGCATATACTGCGAGCGGCGGAAGAGGCTGCCCTTGAAGCTGTCGGTGATGTGCTCGATCGTGTATTTGTCGTACTTTGACGGCTGAAATCCCAGCTTCTGGATCACGGTCCTGTACACCGCATAGGCGCCGTAGCTGGTCCAGCGTGGGTCCGTGCGGTAGTAGATGTAGTTGTCGCTGAGCATTTTCAGGATATTGTAGGCGTCGATCTTCCGAATGTCGGAGGAGAGCAGCCCGTAGAAGCCGTCGATCTGCTGCTTCTCAGTGACCGACATGAGGTACTGAGGGAGGACGTCGCTGTAGACTCCCGAGGAGGTGGGGATAAGGGCAAAGCACACCGCCCCGTCAAAGCTGTCGGAGAAGCCGTTCACTGCCTCCGCAGCCCCAGACATATCTCCTGCCTGAGAGATCCTTGTGTCCAGAAGGCGGCTCTCGTCGATGTAGACTCCCTCGGATATGCTCTCGCAGACAGCGTGGTCCAGCCTAGCCTTCATTGCCGTCCAGCCGCTCCTTCCAACGAAATGGTCGGCGGCGTAGGTGGTAAGGCCCTCGGTGAAGCTGCCCTCCTGCAAAGCTGATATTCCCGGGAATTTTGCCAGCTCCCGTCCCTCGCTCTCGGAGTAGGTCTCCTTGCGGTGGAAGAGGGTCAGCAGCAGCATGACTGCCATAAACGCCAGAACTGCGGCTCCCGTGAGCCGGTCGGCCAGCTTTTTCATAGCTCTCCCTCCTTAAAGCGTGAGAAGCATCTCGCCGGAGCTGCCGCTGTGGGCGATGAATGCGGTACACAGCGCCAGCAGCATGAGAACGGCTGCCGGCTTCAAAGCGTATATCATGCCCCTGAGCTTGGTCTTTTCGGCTCGGCTGAGCATATTCCTGAACAGGTCGCTGGAGGCGTACAGAGCGATCAGCAGCACAACGATGTAGCTCCTGAGCAGGTAGAAGCTCAGAGAATCGGCGATAGCTCTGGCTCCGCCTACCATGGCCCAGAGGAAGCCTGCTCCGGCGGTGGCGCTGCCGGAGGCAAGGAACGCTCCGCAGACCATTATTCCCAGAAATGTGTAGATCATGCCCGTGGTCTTGAGCAGCTTTTTGGGGATCAGGTAGTGCTCCGCAAGGCAGAGGCACCCGAAAAGCAGCCCGGCGATCAGGCTGCCGGTGGAAAAGCCGTACCAGTAAGCTGTGACTCCCATGACGGCCACAAAGACCGTCCGCCTGAGCCAGATCTTGTCAGTCGCCATGGACAGTGGCCGGGTGACGTACCTTCTGGACCAGTCCATGACCTGTATGTGCCAGCGTCCCCCGAACCGGGAAAAGCTGCTGCTGAACATGGGGTGACGGAAGGCTGGCGGAAAGCGGTAGCCAAGGCAGAGGGCTGCTCCGGAGCCCATATCAGAGAAGCCTGAGAGCGTGAAATACAGGCACAAAACGTAGGAAAGAGCCCCCAGCCAGGCCGTTGCCACGGACAGCTTCGAGCTGTCCACGCCGCCAACTGCCCGATAAAGCATGAGGAGGTTGTCCGCAAGGAGGACCTTCTTTGCAAGCCCCAAAACGAAGAGGGTCATGCCCTGGCCGATGTTCTCAAGGGAGAGCTCCCGTGAGCGGCTGATCCTCTTGAAGCGGCGGTAGCTTACGATCGGTCCCATGATGAGCCTGGGGAACATCATCAGGTACAGCGAGAAGCGGATGATGTGGCGCTCCGGACGGAGCCTTCCGCTGAACACGTCCACCAGATAGCCCACCGCCGAGAGAGTGAACAGCGAGATCCCCACCGGGAAGGCCGCTCCGGGAAGAGCCTCCCTGAGCCCGGAGAAGAGCGGCGAGCGTGCTGCAAGGAGCGCAAGGACGTCCGCAGCGACTCCCACGGCGAAGGGAATTGCTCCCCTCCTGCCCCTGTCACGCTCCTTCTCCGTCAGCCTTCCGCAGGTGTAGTTCACCAGCACATACCCCAGCATGAAGCACAGGTACCCTATCCCGAAGGAGGCGCAAAACAGGGCGCTGAGCAGGAAAATGGCCTTGTTGCGGTGCCTTTCCGGGACCGCAGCGCAGATCAGCAGCGATACCGGAAGAAAGCAGAAAATGTACAGTATGCTGCTGTAGGTCAATCCATCTCCTCCTTCAGTGCAGCAACTCTCTGGCGGAGCTCCTGCGAGTCCATCATGGTACAAAGCACCTCGGTCAGCGCCTGTGCCGACATCAGCGAGGGCAGCCCAAGGCTTTTTTGCAGGGCCTTTCTCAGCGAGCTGCTGTTAGGTCCGCCGCTGAGCCCCAGCTCGAACAGCGTCACCTTGGTTATGTCAGAGCGCCTCTGACTGCTGCCGGCGGTGACACCGGCCTTCTCGAAGGCAGCAAGGAGGGTCGGCACGTCGATGCCCTCCACACCCAGCTTGCCCTCGGCAGAGGGCTTTGCTTTGCGCTTTTCCTTCCCGAAAATATCCGGGATATACACGTTCACGACCCTGCCAGAGCCTATCGCTCCCCTAAGATAGCCCCGGATCTTCCTGCCGGCGCTGTCGGAGTCGGTAAGGATCACGATCCCGGTCTTTTCGGCGTAGTAGCGGATGAGCTCCAGCTTTTCGGGGTCCTTGAATATGCGGAAGCCGTTGGTGGGGATGATCACGGCCTCCACTGCCGAGGAGAGCTTGATCTTGTCGTACTTTCCCTCAACGATTATCGCCTCGTCGATCTTTATCATCTCAGCCTCCGTCAGTTCTTCGTCATGAACATTTTGGTAACGGCCTGCTCCAGGATCACTCTGGGGTCCCCGGCGCTGGAGTTGAACTGCACCGCCGTGTCCCGGAGGATCTGGACGCTCTTCCTGAGCCGGGTAAGGCTCATACGGGAGGAGTCTCTGAAGGCGTTCTTCACCACGAACTGCTGTTTATAGCCAAAATCAGCGATAACGTCGTCCATGGATCTGCCGGAGACCTTTGCTGTGACGGCTCTGTACAGGTCCAGGAAGGTCCCTGACACCGCCGCAAAGACCAGCCCACGGTTGTCATTGGTGATGTTCAGCTCCTCGATCGCCTCGAAAGCGGTCCTCCTGTCGGCAGCGGCCACGGCCTTCGCCAGCTTGTAGGAGGTCACGTCGCTCCTTGGGTGGACCAGCTCCCGGATCATCTCTGAGGTGATCTCGGCGCCGTCTGCCCTTGCACAGAGCTTGTCGATCTCGTTGCCGATCATGAGGCTGTCAGAAAGGCACATCTCGGCGATCAGCTTTGCGTTGGGGATAGAGATCATGCCGCCCCTTGCGGAGACCCTAGCAGCGATCTCCTTGCCCAGCATTTCGGGAGTTTTCGCCGGAGCCTCACAGACGATGCCGTTCTTCGCTACGAAGTCGAAGAGCTTCTTGTTCTTGTCGGTCACGGAGCGCTGATGTGTGCGGAAATCCTCCCTGACCTTCACCTCGAAGCCGGTGACATTGAGGATCACCACCGTGTGGTCAGGCACTGTCTTGAGCACCTCGATCAGCTTCTTGTTCAGGTCCTCTGCGGTGCAGCCACGCATATCCTCACGGGGCTTCTCGCAGTTGTAATCGTTGATCAGGATACAGTTGTACTCCGACAGCATAGGCGCCATCTGCACCATGTCTGCCAGCTCGGAGAAGTCCAGCTTGTTCCCGGCCAGCTTGGTCAGTGCGAGCTCCTCGTTGTCTCCGACAGCTGCTCTGACCGCCAGCTTGGTCAGCTTCTCCACCGACGCAACATCGCCCCCGAAGAAGTAGTATATATTGCTCAGCTCGCCCTTTTTGAGCTGAGCCGCTGCTGTTTTCAGATCGATCTGTGACATCAGAGCCTCCTTGTCTGGTAAGTGCCGCCGTTTTTTGAAACTATCTCAAGATCGTCGGTCTGTCCGGGCCCGGTGCCGAGATAGATGCCTCCGGGGACAGGAGCCGCTCCCTTTGGAAGAGCTCCGTAAAAGACCGTGAGCTCTGCGTCTGCGGAGCTCTTACCTGCCGGCACGAAGGACACCTTAGCGCCCTCCCTTTCGATCGTGAGCGTGCCGCCGGTGTAGTTGGCCCTGTACTCCTCGCTCTCGAAGGAGAAGCCCTCGTCGCCGAAAAGGGTCACTTCTCCGCCGCCGAAAACAGGAGTCTCCCCCGAGGCGATCCACGTCTGTGAGGGGAACCCCCTAAGCTCGGCCAAATATGCGGAATACTGGGCTTGAATGTTCTTTGTCAGGAAGACGCTGTCGGCACCTCCGGCGCCGTCCTGCATAAGGTATTTTCGGACGTACTCCGGGCTCTTGTAGCTGCCGCTCAGGTCGAAAACGTCCCGGCGGCCCTTGTAGGAGACCACCACGGCGGCGTTGCTGCCTCTGCCCAAAACTGCGATGCGGAAGGTGTTCCGGCGGATCATAGCCTGGGTGAGGACGGTCCCGGAAAAGACCGCAGTCCCGATGATCAGGGCGATAAATACTGCCCTGCGCCTGCGGAAAATAGCGTAGGTCACAAGGACCGCTGCACCGATGACTGCGGCAAGAGCCGGCAGGAGAGCTCCTGACCGGGAAATGTGTGAAAAGCCTGTGCCGGAGACAAGCTCCGCCGCCCTGAGCACCGCCCGGATCAGCACACCTGCCGGATAGAGCGTGGGAAGGAGCCCTGCGGTGGCCGTGTAGATCAGGCCTAAGATTATTGCTCCGGAGCTCAGCGGCACCAGCAAAAGGTTGGCCACGGGAGAGATCACCGAGACCTCGTCGAAGTACATAAGGCTCAGCGGGAATACGGACAGCGTTGTGAAGAACGCAATGGCGAAGTCCCTGAAAATTCGTTGAGGAAGGGTCTCCGTGGGGAGATCCTTCGTCATGTAGGGACCGAAAACTGCGATCCCGAAGGTGCCTGACAGTGACAGCATAAAGCCTGCGCTGTGAATGGCAAAAGGGTCGGCTATGCAGATCAGCAGCGCTGCTATGGACAGTGAGTTCAGCGGATCGCTCTGGCGCAGGAAGAGCCCTGCTGAGTACATCAGGTCCAGCATTATGGCAGCTCTAATGGCCGATACAGGGGACTTTGCAAGCAGGATCAGCATGATCATGACCACGTTCACCGCCCCGAAGGAGACATACCTCCCCACCCTCAAAGCTCTCATCAAAGCCATGACAAGCGCGGCGACGATCGACACATGGAGCCCCGAAACTGCCAGGATATGGCCGATACCGGTCCGGTAAAGGGCGGTCCTCAGGTCCGGGTCAAGGCTCTGCTTTTCGCCGAAGACCATGCCTGCAAGAAAGCCTCCGGCCTCCTCGCCCAGCTTGCCCTTGAAACGGAGGATCATCTCCTCCCTGTAGGAGCGCAGGGCGTTTCCGATCCGCCGTGCCCCCGTTCTCGTGAGGGAAGGCTCTCCGCCGGTGATCCTCACAACGATCCTCTGGGACTTGCAGTAGTCTCGGCTGTCGTAGAGGAAGTCTCCGCTCGGCAGCTCGAACCGGCAGTCCTTCAGGTCGATCCGGTCGCCCAGCTCGGCCCCAAGGTCGTCGCAGTAGCAGCTCACACGCATGGAGGCTCCGCCGTTGGCCCTGCCGTAAAGGGTGTAGGAGGCCTTTCCTCCGTCGTAGGAGCTAAAGTCCTCCACCACGCCGGAGAAGCCGCCCTCAGTTCCGTCAAGAGCCCTGCCCAGTCCCTCATAGCGGAGATCAGCCAGGCTGTACACCGTAAAGGATATGGTCCAGCACACAGCGATCATGATCACGTCCCGAAGGAGCTCCCTTTTCCGCCTCAGTGCGACAAGGGCAGCTAAAAGAGCTCCCAAGGCGATGACTGCTCCGGCTCCCGGAGAAAAAAGGGAAGCGAAAAGCGATCCTGCAATATACGCTGTGGCTGCTCCGATCATTTTTCGCTCCATATATTACTTATTTAAAGAAGAGAGGCAGCTTTTCCAGGAAAATTATGTCATCTCTGTCAGCGGCATCGCCCTCCGCAAGAACTGCTGCGCTCCCGGCGATCTCGCCGCCGGCCTCTGCGCACAGCCTCTCAAGGGCAACAAGGGACTCTCCCGTGCTGATGACGTCGTCCAGCAGGAGGACCTTCCTGCCGCAGAGCATCTCGGCCTTCTCCTTGGAGAGGCAGAGTGTCTGCTGAGCCGCAGTTGTGATCGACTTGACGGTAACTGTGATCGGGTCGGTCATGTAGAGCTTCACAGACTTTCTTGCCACCACATAGGGCTTTCCGGACTGCCTTGCCATTTCATAGGCAAGGGGTATGCCCTTGGACTCGGCTGTCAATATGATGTCGAAGTCCGGAGTTTTTTTCAGCAGCTCCTCGCTCACGGCCACAGTCAGCTCAACGTCTGAGAACATGACGAAGGCAGCGATGTCGATCTTTTCGTTAAGAGGACAGAGAGGGAGCTCCCTCTCCAGTCCGGCGATAGTCATTTTGTATGTGCCAGCCACTGTTGCGCCCCCTTACTCAGTCTTTCCCAGAGACTCAGGGCCCCAGCCCATCTTCACGCCTGCCAGCATATGGAAGTGCAGGTGGTGGACGGTCTGGCCGGCGTCCTCTCCGCAGTTGTTGACGATGCGGTAGCTCTCGATGCCCTCGGCCTTAGCAATCTTTGCGGCAGCCTCGAAGACCTTTGCCACGAGGCTGGAATTCTCCTCAGTAATCTCATTGGCGGAGCTGATGTGTCCCTTGGGTATGATGAGGTAGTGTACCGGAGCGATAGGAGCGATGTCCTTGAAGCTGTAAACGTACTCGTCCTCATAGACCTTTGTGCTGGGGATCTCTCCGTCGATTATCTTACAGAATAAGCAGTCCATAGTGATACTCCTTTACTTGATAAATGTAGCCACAGTCTCGTCGAGGTGGTTGACGGCCTCGTCGATCATGTAGGTCTTTCCGATACCGGCCATAGCGCTGTCAGGGCGTCCGCCGCCCTTTCCGCCGGTAACTGCTGCGATGATGCCGACGATCTTTCCGGCATGAGCGCCCTTATTTACGGCCTCCTTGGTGGCAACGCAATAGAAGTTGCCCTTCTCCTCGGTAAATCCGGCGAACAGAGCAACGATCGGCTCGGTGCGCTCCTTGATGCTGTCGCCCAGCTTGCGGAGAATGTCAGGTCCAACGTTTGACATGAGGGAGGAAACTACCTTCACGCCGTTTACTTCCTTAGCGGCCTTGAGGATATCCGAGAGCTGTGAGTTGGCGATCTGCTGGTTCAGGGACTCGATCTTAGCGTCCTTCTCCTTGAGCTCGCCCATAACAGCGGCACACTTTGCCCCCAGCTCGCTCAAATTGTTCAGCTTCAGCGTCTTGGCGGCGCTGATGATAGTGTTCTTATAGCTGTTAAGGAGCCCGATCACTCCCAGACCGGTAACTGCCTCGATACGTCTTACTCCGGCAGCAACTGAGCTCTCGGAAACGATCTTGAACAGGCCGATCTGAGCGGTATTGGAGATATGTGTACCTCCGCAGAACTCAATGGAATTGTCCGCAGTAACGACTCTTACGGTGTCACCGTACTTCTCGCCGAAGAGAGCCATAGCTCCCAGCTTTCTGGCCTCGTCGATAGGCATCTCCTGCATAGTTACGGGAACTGCGCTCATGATCTCGGCGTTCACCAGCTCCTCCACCTTAGCCAGCTCCTCATCGGTGAGGGCGCTGAAATGGTTGAAATCGAAGCGGCAGGCCTTCTCGTTGACGAGCTGTCCGGCCTGGTGGACGTGGTCGCCCAGCACCTGGCGGAGAGCATACTGGAGAAGGTGAGCTGTGGTGTGGTTGCGCATGATAGCGAGCCTGCGCTCTTTGTCGATAGAGGCATTGACCTTCTCGCCCTTGGAGAGGCTGCCCTGCTCAACAGTTGCGATGTGGAGGAAGTGCCCCTCCGACTTGATCGTATCTGCAACGGAAGCGATGCTCGCTCCGCTGATCAGAGCGCCAGTATCGCCCACCTGTCCGCCGCTCTCGGCGTAGAAGGGAGTCACATCAAGGACGATCACAACATTGTCGCCCTCAACAGCGGTAGCGATCTCCTCGCCGTCCTTGTAGATAGCAAGGATCTCAGCATCGCTGACCTCAAAGTCGGTATAGCCGGTAAAGAGAGTTGCAGGAGCGTTCACCTTGATGCTGTTGTCGGCCCAAGAGGAGCCTGCCTTTGCTGCGTGGTCGGCCTTAGCCCTTGCACGCTGCTCCTTGGCCAGCTCAGTGAAGCGCTCACGGTCGACGGTCAGGCCCTGCTCCTCGCAGATCTCCTCGGTAAGGTCGATCGGGAAGCCGTATGTATCGGAGAGCTTGAAGGCGTCGTCGCCTGAGAGGACGGTCTTGCCCTCAGCCTTCAGAGCGGAGGTGAACTGGTTCAGCAGCTCAGTGCCCTTGTCGATGGTCTTAGCGAAGGCCTCCTCCTCGACGCCGATGATCTTCTTGATATAGTCACGCTTCTCGGCCAGCTCGGGGTAGGCATCTGCGTTCTCGTTGATGACTGTGTCGCAGACCTCACACAGGAAGGGGCGAGTGATCCCAAGGAGCCTGCCGTGACGGGCAGCTCTTCTCAGAAGTCTGCGGAGGACATAGCCTCTGCCCTCATTGGAGGGGAGAATGCCGTCGCCCACCATGAAGGTAGTCGAACGGATATGGTCAGTTACGACACGGAGGGAAACGTCGGTCTTTGAGCCGCTGCCGTAGTGTACATCAGCGATAGAAGAGATGTGCTTCATGATGTTCTGGACGGTGTCCACCTCGAAGATGTTGTCAACGCCCTGCATAACGCAGGCAAGTCTCTCAAGGCCCATGCCTGTATCGATGTTCTTGCTCTTCATCTCCTCGTAGTGGCCGTTGCCGTCGCTGTCGAACTGGCTGAAAACAAGGTTCCAGATCTCGATGACACGGTCGCAGTCGCTGGCCTGCTCGAAGCTCTCAAAGGGACCGTAGGCCTCGCCTCTGTCGAAGTGGATCTCAGAGCAGGGGCCGCAGGGACCTGAGCCGTGCTCCCAGAAATTGTCCTTCTTGCCAAGGCGGATGATCCTATCGTGAGGGATACCGATCTTGTTCTCCCAGATCTGCTCGGCCTCGTCGTCGCTCTCATAAATGGTGATCCAGAGCCTGTCGGCCGGGATCTCCAGCACCTTAGTGAGGAACTCCCACGCCCAATCGATCGCCTCGTTCTTGAAGTAATCGCCGAAGGAGAAGTTTCCCAGCATCTCGAAGTAAGTGCCGTGTCTTGCGGTCTTGCCAACGCTCTCGATGTCGGGGGTCCTGATGCACTTCTGGCAGGTGGTGACTCTCTGATTGGGAGGAGTCGCCTGTCCGAGGAAGAATTTCTTCAGCGGAGCCATTCCTGAGTTGATCAGCAGCAGGCTCTTGTCCCCCTGAGGAACAAGTGAAGCGCTTGCCATTCTTGTGTGGTCCTTGCCCTCGAAGAAAGAAAGGTACTTCTCACGAAGGGCATTAAGTCCGGTCCATTCCATGTGATATATCTCCTTTTATAAATGATCGCTGTCAGTACGCAAAAAAAGCCCCGCCGCAATGGGACGAAGGCTCTCGTGGTACCACCCAAATTCAAGGGGAGCTCTCCCCTCCTCGTTCTCTTTAACGCAGAGCTACGCCCCGGTTTCCCGGAAAGGCTCAGGGTGAGCACCTGACCGACCGCCGAAAGCTCCCACCGTCCGCTTTCTCTCTGAAGGTGATCCTGCCAGTCATTCCCGTCATTGCCATACAAATTTATTATAGCTCATAGCAGGCATTTTGTCAAGGGTTTTCCTGCAAAAAAGAGCGCCCCTTCCTCCTCGATGATACCGTGTCTCACGAAAAAGCGGATAAATGAGCCGCAGCCTCCGTCATGAGCGGAAAAGCTGCGGCTCAAAGATCTTATTTCACGATAGCCTCTGTCCAGTATTCCTGGTTATAGATGTCTGTGAAGCAGTACATCAGTCTCACCTGACCGCTGCCCACGTCGGTATTGCTGATAGTCACCTTGTCCCCGAGGGTGATCTCGTCCCCAAGGATATAGCTGTCCTGATACTCGCCGTCGTAGGTGTAGTAGTCGCAGATGAACTCCAGCTTGTCCCCGGCCTTCACCTCTTCAAGGCTCTTTGCAACGGTCTGAGTGTCGCCGGTCTTGGAGTAATCCGTATCTGCGCCGGCGATGTAGCCGTTGGGCTCCTCGTTATCGAAAACAAGGATCAAATTCACACGCTCGCCGTTGAGGAATGCCGGAACATAGCCTGTTATAGACCAATCGTCGTCGCCGTTGTCAACGGTATCCATGTGGTAATATGCGATGGTCTGGCCGTCGATAGCCAGCCAGTTCTTGGAAACGTCAGCTGCCAGCTTTCCGTTGTCGTCGAAGGAGTAGACGTTGTCCAGACCCAGATCCACATAGCCCTCGCCGTCGTCGTAGAACATATTCAGATCCAGCTTATGGACCAGCTTCCACTGAGACTCCGGGAGATCCATGAGGTAGCTGTCGCCGTCCTCCTCCCAGACAAGGTTATTTGCGTCGAAGTAGTTCAGTGACAGGTACTCCGCAGCATCGTCGTTGGAAACGCTGCTCTCGTTCATGAAGTCGCTGTTGGAGCTGTCAAGGCCGGCGATCGAGCGCCCCGAGCTTCCTCCGCCAAGGAAGGAGCCCAGAAGTGAGCCGATCATGTCAGCGCTCCCTGAGGAGCTGGACGAGCCGGAGCCGCCAAGTCCGAACAGAGATCCTAAGGGCGAGCCTGTGCCGCCGGCAGCGATCTGACCGCCGGTCTCCAGCTTAGCGAACTGACGGATACACTTTGAATAAGAGGGATCCATGCCGATCTGGCTGTAGGTGTTGCAGGCCGTGTCCACATAGGATGTGCGCTGATACGGGAAATAGATCGAAACGCCGTAAGCGTTGGTCATATTCGTAGAGGTACGGTTGTACTTGACAGCGCTCTTCAGTGCGCTGGAGAGCTCAAATCCCTCGTTAGTGCCAACGTTTTCCGCAAGATGCACAAGATCCACCTGGTCGATCTTAGAGCTCTGAGCGAACTCCCTTGCGCCGTATCTAGCGTCAGAGATCGACTGATAATCGTTGCTGGAGATCTTATTGCTGATGCTGCTTGCGAAGGCGTTGAGCTTGCTGGGAACGGTATTTGAGAACTCAGCCAAGTCGATAACGGAGAGCGTGGTCTTCTGGCCCTTGCACTTAGTCGCACAGGTGGTCACGAAGTCGTCAACGATGTTCTTGCCGATCTCCACCGTAGGCATAGATGTATTGCTGCCCAGCTTTGTCACCCAGTTGGTGTAGTACCAGCCCACGCCGGGCTCGGTCTCCTCAGAGGCGATCATGTAGTCGGCGTAGTCGTTCAGCATCAGGGCAGTCTCAGCCGTTGCCATGAGGCAGGCGTCGAAGCCGATGAAGTCGAAGGTCACTCCGCCCTTCTTGAGGGCCTTGCTGATATTGGCAAGATCCATGGAGCCCGAGGACTTGTTCTTCTCGTCGTAGCCGTAGCCGCTGACAGATCCGCCGCCGTGGTCCCAAAGGATCAGCTCATTGCGGTTGGCCGGGAAATTCTTGGCGCAGTACTGGATAAAGCCTGCAAGAGTGTCCGGGTTGGTCATAGCCTTGCTGCCGTCGTCAGCTACGAGCTGTCTCAGGCCGCCGTCCTTGATCTGATAGATCTGGTTGACCTTATTGCTGATGCCCTGAGTTTTCCACTGAGAGCAGCCGCCGGTGTAGCAGATGATGTTCACGTTGTCGCCGTATGTAGCAGCAGCCATCTCCGCCATATCGGAGGAAGCCATGCCGTATTTGGACTCAAGGTCAGTTCCGCACATATACACCATGAGGGTCACGGTGTCCTGGTTATTGCCGATGATATTCGTCCTCTTAGCACGGGAGCCGCTGGCAACGCTGTTATCTACAGTTCCGCCGCCGCTGGCCGAATATCCTGAGTTGTTGGAGTCCTCGTTTGCGAAGCTGAAGCCTTCCGGAGAGGAGCCTGCTCCTCCCAGAAGAGAGCCCACTAAGTCTCCAAGACCGCCGCCGGAGCTGGTACCTCCTCCGCCGCTGCCGCCAAGGAGCTTAGGCAGGAAGATCAGCGCAAGGATCAGCAGCAGGGATCCGCCGCCGGCCGCAGCACGCTTTCCTCCACCGCCGCCTGATGCAGTTTTGCCGGCCTGACTGTTTGAGCCGACCTTGCCTGTACCGAGGCCGTCGCCTCTTTTATGAACGCCGCTTCCGCCAGACGTAACGTTTTTCCCTCTGGCACGGGGCCTGTTGTTCTGGTCCATAGTAAACCTCCATTATCGAAGATGAGCCGCATGAGAGCGCAGCTTTACAAATACATTTTACACGAAACTTCTCCTTTTGTCAAGTATTTGACCAGATCAGCCTTTGAGCTCCGCTGTCCTCTCGGCGATCCTGCGGAAAATAGGAGCCGCCGCGTCGTTGCCGTAGCCGCCGTCCTCCACCAGCACTGTCAGCACATACCGGGGGGAATATGCCGGGAAAAACCCGGTGATCCAGGCGTTGCACAGCTCCTCGCCCTCCTCTGAGAAGCGTCCGGTCTGGGCGGTGGAGGTCTTTGCTCCCACGGTCACGATGTCGCTGCGGGCGTTTGAGCTCTCGTTGTCGCTGACCGCATGGATCATGAGCAGTCTCAGCTCCTCGGCCACCTCCGGATCAATGACCGCCGAGCGCTGAGGCGCCTTCTCGTTGGCCACGCTCTCGCCGTCAAGAGTTATCCCCCGAATGAGCCGCAGGAGGGCAAGCTCGCCGTTCCCGGCAATGGCTCCTGTGAGCTGGTTGACCTGGAGGGGCGTGGCGGTGAGCCTTCCCTGTCCGAAGGAGAAGTTGGCCAGCTCCGCCGGGATCATCAGCTCCTCCACCGTAGGGAGGACGCCCGCAGAGCCCGTCATCCCGGAGCATAGGTGGGTCTCCCGGCCAAAGCCCAGACTGAAGGACAGATCCCGGAGCTTTGCTGTGTCAAGGATCCGGCTCAGCTCGATGAAGTAGGTGTTGCAGGAGTTGGTCATGGCCTGCGAGAGGTCCTGCTGGCCGTGGCCGTCGGAGCGGTGGCAGGAAAAGATCTGGCCGGAGATGTCTGCGCTGCCGGTGCAGGTGCTGATAAAGCCTCCTGCGCCCTCGGAAAGTGCCTCACAGGCCGTCACCAGCTTGAAGGCCGACCCCACGCTGTAGGAGTACAGCGCCCTGTTTATCAGGGGACTGTCCCAGTCCGTCAGGGCGGAGGCGATGTCATCACGGCTGAACTCCGGAAAGCTACAAAGGGCCAGAATATCCCCTGTCCCCACCTCCGAGAGGACCACGGCGCCCTTCTCCATGGCAAGGCCCTCCTCATGGCAGATCTGCTGGAGGTCCCTGTCAAGTGTCGTCACCACGCCGGTGCGAGCCTTAGAGCTCCGGGACACGGACTTCCCGTCACCGGCAAGGACCTGCCCGAAGCCGTCGGCGGAGTAGATCACCCTATTGTCCAGAGCGCCCTCCCGAAGGAGCCTGTCGTAGGCGAATTCCAGCCCGGAAACGCCCTTCCCCTGAGAAAGATAGCCGATAACATGAGGGGCGGTCTCCTCCCCGGTATACCTCTCCGGGATCTCAAACACGGTCACAGCGTCGCTCTCGAGAGCTCCCTTCACGCAGTCGATGACGAAGGGCTCCCCCTCGGCCAGCCTTTGGCGGAGCTCCTCCTTATCCAGAACGTAGGCGCTCAGGTCCTCCTCTAGGATCCCCGGAACCACCGCCGCTCTGTACCTGACAGAGGCGTTGGTCAGAGGGCGGAGCTCCCGGTCGAAGATCGTGCCTTGTGACTCCCCGGCCGAGAGCTCCACTAAAGCCTGAGAGGAACCTGCTCCCACGGCCGCTCCTCCCTGAGAGAGCCGAAAGTAGTTCAGCCCCACCGCCGTGAACATCAGAAAAAACGCCGCCGCAAGCGCTATTATGCCAAATTCTGCCCGTCTGCGCAAAAAGATCACCTCTTCTGCAAGTATCTGCAAAAGAGGTGAAAATATACTATTCGAGGATCACTGTGAAGGGCCCGTCGTTGGTGAGCTCCACCTTCATGTCGCCGCCGAAAACTCCCGTTTCCACACGCTGGCCCTTGCTGCGGCAGTACCAGACGAAGTAGTCATACAGCCGCTCGGCCTCGTCGGGAGCGCCGGCCTGTATGAAGTTGGGGCGGTTACCCTTGCGACAGTCCGCATATAGGGTGAACTGTGAGACCACCAGCAGATCTCCTCCCACGGCGGCCAGATCCAAGTTGGTCTTGCCGTTCTCGTCAGCAAAGATCCTCAGCTTTATGATCTTGTCAGCCAGCCGGCGGCAGTCCTCCTCGGTGTCGCCCTGACCGACTCCCAGCAGCACCAGATAGCCGGTGCCGATCCTTCCGGTGACCTCCCCGTCAACTGTTACGCTGGCAGAGGAGACACGCTGCAAAACTATCCTCATAGGTCACTTCCTAACTATATCGACCTCGAAGGGCCCCAGCTCCAGCTTATCCTTGCCCACTGAGTCGATGATGCTGTACATGGGCTTGGGCAGCGGGATCGTAACGTGAGCGTCGGAGTTGTTGAAGAAGAAGATAAAGTCGTCAAGGCCGTTGGTGCGTGTAGTTACCTCCACTCCTCTGGGGAGCCCCTTGAGCCTTGGGATACCGGTCTGCTTCATCAAATTTGAAGCAAAGCTCTCGTAGAAATCAGACTTGCAGACTGTCCCCACATAATAGGCGACTCCTCCGCAGTAGCGGTTCATGGTGACTGCCGGACAGCAGCGGTAGAAATTGTCGTTGTACTCAGCATAGGCCCTTGCAGTAGTGGGCTGGAGTATGTCGCACCACTGGCGGCACACGAACTCGTTCCCGGCGAAGTCCCTGATCGTCTGCTCCTGAGCTCCGATCGGGTCGTACTCCGAGATCTCTGCGCCGATCAGCTCCTTGTATGAGGCCGGGAGAGTGTCCATGACGCAGTTGTTGTTCTCGTCCTTGACACCGCTGCGGTTGGTCAGGACAAGGGTCCCTCCCTGTATAACATAGCGATAGATGTTCTCTGAGGCCTTCTTGTCGCCGATGTACATCGTGGGAGCGACTACCAGCTTATAGCGGGACAGGTCGCTCTCAGGGGAAACTACGTCGATATTTGCGCCGTATCTTGTAAAGGCTGCGTGGAAGTATTTGAGCTGCTCAAGGTAGTAGAAGCCCTCGGTCTGGGGCTGGATCTTGAAGGCCTGATCGTTCTCGGGAGAATACAGGATCGCGATCTCAGAGATCATCTGGGTGTTCTCCAGGACCTTCAGCTTCGAGACGGTCTTGCACAGCTCGGAGAACTCGAAGAAGCGCCTTCCGGGGACGTTGCTGTGGTCTATAAGGCCGTGCCAGTGCATCTCAGCGCCTGAGACTGCCGTTCTCCAGCGGAAGTGTACAACAGTGTCGGCTCCGTGGGCGATAGCCTGCAAGCCGTAGCCCATGATCATGCCCGGTCTCGGGGTGGGAGACATAGGCGTCCAGCTCCCCGTAGCGCCGCTGAGCTGCTCCATCACCCAGAAGCTCTGCTCCTTGACGCCCCTCATCAGGTCTAGGTGGAAGGCGTGAGAGTAGAACTCCTCCGGGTCCTTCGGGATAGTCAGCGCCGGGTAGTTGTCATAGGAGACAAAGTCCAAATTGTCGAAGAGCTTGTAGAAGTCCGGTGCGTTCTCGCAGAGCCATGTATTCGTGGTCAGAGGCACCTTCGGGTCCTCCTTGCGGATAACGATCGAAAGCTCCTTGATATAGCTGTAGAGGCAGTCATTTATGAAGCGGTACCAGTCCATGCACAGCGCCGGGTTCTGCCAGGCCTTGGGGTAGGCCGTGGGAGGCTCTACCTCGCAGAAGTCGCTGTATCCAAGGCTCCACACGCTGTTCCCGAAGGCCTTGTTGACGGCCTCGATATTATCGTATCTGTCCGAGAGCCAGCTCCTGAACTTATCCTTGCAGACCTCACAGGTGCAGGGATAGGCCTCGAGCTCATTGTCGAGCTGCCAGGCGATGATGATCTTCCTGCCGGCATATCTGCGGATGAGCTGCTCAGTGATCCTCTTTGCGTATGCAAGGAAGATCGGCGAATTAATGCAGCGGTGCCCACGGATCCCTGTCTGGATGCGGACCCCGTCAGGGCCTACCTGTACAGCCTCCGGGTGGGCCTTGTAGAACCAAAGCGGCGGACAATTGGTGGGAGCGCACATGACTACTCCAATGCTGAACCTCTCAAATATCGCGATCACCTCGTCCAGCCACTCAAAGTCGAACTCGCCGTCACGGGGCTCCAGCTTCGACCAAGCGAACTCGCCTATGCGAACGACTCTGACGCCTGTCTTTGCCATGAGCTCGGCATCCTTTTCCCACAAAGACCTATCCCACTGCTCGGGATAGTGATCAACACCTATTCTCATATCAGGTCTCCTTTTCGGTATCGTATTCTAATATCTGACAATTCCCCATGAACCAGCCGCTGAACTCCTGCTGGGTCATGTTGTGGAAATAAGTCTCTATCATGCGGCAGACACCGCCGTGGCTGACGATCAGTACCGTCCTGCCGCTGTACTGGGCGATGATCCTGTCCAGCACTGAGTACACCCGGTGTGCAAGCTGGAGCAGCGACTCGCCGCTCTCCCCCATCCTGACGCCGAATTCACGCTTCTTTTTGCCGAATTCAGCCACAGAATAGCTCTTGCCCTCGCAGCTACCGTAGTCCCACTCCCGGAGATCCCCGTCAGTTATGATCTCCAGTCCGCAGCGCTCCGCAACGGCCTTAGCGGTCTCCTGAGCTCTTCTCAGAGGGGAAGCGATGATGACCTCCACATCGCCGAGCCGGGCGATACGCTCCGCCAGATCTGCGGCCTGAGCTCTTCCGGTCTCGTTAAGGGGAAGGTCAGTGGTCCCCAGGACCAGCCCTTGCTTGTTGTAGTCCGTCTCACCGTGACGGGTAGAGTATATCTTCATAGCTCTGCCGCCTTTCTCAGCTCAGCCGCCGCAGTCTCCAGCATGAGCTGGCTGGGATCCTCGCCGCCCATGATCCGGGCGATCTCGGCGGTGCGGCCCTCCTCGTCCAAGACGGTGACGTGGGTCTCGGTGCGCTCCCCCACCACCTGCTTCTCGATCATCAGGTGCTCGTTGGCCATAACAGCGATCTGGGAGAGGTGTGTGACGCAGAGCACCTGTCTCACCTTCCCGATCTCACGGAGCTTTATGCCGATCTTCTGGGCAGCCTTGCCGCTGACGCCCGTGTCGATCTCGTCGAAGATCATGGTGGGGATACTATCCTTGTCGGCGATGACGCTCTTCAGCGCCAGCATGATACGGGACAGCTCGCCTCCCGAAGCGATCCGTGAGATCGGACGTGGCTCCTCGCCCTTGTTGGCCGAGATCAGGAACTCCACCGTGTCCATGCCGTTGACGGTGAGCTTGCCCTTTTCGTGGCGGACAGCGATGATCACTCCCGCCATATTGAGGAATTCCAGCTCCTCGGTAACTCGCCTTGTGAAGCGCTCCGCAAGCTGCTCACGGTAGTCGTAGAGAGCCTTTGCCTGCTCAGTGACCTTGTGAAGAAGGGCCTCACGCTGGCCTGTGAGCTCAGCGATCTCGTCCCCGGAGCTCTCCAGCAGGCTCAGCTCCCGGCAGGCGTCGTCGTATAGTTTTATGAGGCCGTCGCAGTCCTCGGCGTACTTCCGCTTCAGCTTGTTCACGGCGCTCAGTCTCTCTCTGAGGAAGTCCAGCCTTGCGCCGTCCAGCTCGATCTTGTCGGCAGCCCTTTCCAGCTCGGCAGAAATGTCGGCGATCTCGATCTCAGCGGCACTGAGCCTTTCGTAGAGGGCCGACAGCTCCTCGGAGCTGTCAGTGAACTGCGCTATCTCGGTCTCCGCAGACACCAGCATATCCCCGGCGGCATCCTCCCCGGAGAGGGCCTGAACAGCATTTTTCAGGGCGATAACGGTCTTTTCGGAGTTTTTTGCAAGCTCGTACTCCTTTTCAAGGCGGTCGTCCTCGCCCTCGGTCAGCTCCAGCTCGCCGATGTCGTCAACGATCTCGTTCAGCCTGCGTGTGCGCTCCACACGCTCCTTCTCCAGCTTTTTCAGCTCACCGAGGCGCCTTGCTGTCTTCTGGAGCTCACGGAAGGACTCCCGGTAGCTCTCAAGGAGGCTGTCGTCTCCTCCAAGATCGTCCAGGATCTGCAAATGCCTGTCGCTGTCCAGGGGGATCTGGTTGTCGTGCTGGCCGTGGATATTGATGAGGAGGCTCCCCACCTCACGCAGTATCGAGGCCGTGGCAGTTCGCCCGTTTATCCGGCCGACGCTTCCGCCGTCTGCGCTTATCTCACGGGTCAGGGTCAGCTCTCCGCCGTCGCAGGGCAGCCCCAGCTCCTCCAGCTTTTCCTCGGCAGCACGGGGTATATCCGTGAAAAGCGCCGTGATCACAGCCTTGTCGCAGCCCGTGCGGACGATGTCCTTGCTGCTGCGCTGGCCCAGAACAGCATTGATCCCGTTAATGAGGATCGATTTTCCGGCGCCGGTCTCTCCGGTGAAAACGTTGAGCCGGTCGGTCAGCGGGATCACCGCCTCCTTGATCACAGCAAGGTTCTTGATGTATATCTCCTTTAGCATCTATCAGCTTCCTACCTTCCGCTCAGGAGCTCGTTCCTGAATTTTTTTGAGAGCTTCTTGGCGTCAGACTCGCTCCTTACAAGAATGAAAATAGTGTCGTCGCCGGCTATAGTTCCCACAACGCCCTCATGCTGGACCTGATCTATAGCGGCGCAGGTGCCCTGAGCCATGCCTGCCCTGCACTTGAGGACGATCGTGTTCATGGCGTAGTCCACCGACTCCACGGACTCCGCAAAAAGGCTCTTCTCTGTGACTGCGGCGGCCGGGAGGGTGTACCTGTACACTCCGGCTGAGTCTCGCTGCTTGACCAGAGAGAGCTGCTGGATGTCTCGGGAAAGAGTGGCCTGAGTGGTCTTTATCCCACGCTCAGCAAGGAGCTGGATCAGCAGCTCCTGAGTGGCCACGGGGCGCTGGGCGATTATATCAAGGATCTCTTCATGTCTGCGGTTCTTCATAACTTGCTCCGATCCTCACTTGATAGGCCGGCACAGCTTCCGGCACAGGGATTCGTGGAAGGAATTCCCGATCAGGTCAACGAACTTGATGTTGTGTCTGCCTCTTCTCAGCTCGATGGACTCGTTCTCCTGGAGCCTCTTGCTGATCTCTCCGTCAACGCTGATCACCATGCTCTCGCCGCCGCTGGTGCGGTCGGTCAGGCGCAGGGTCCTGCCGGAGGAGAAAAGAGTTGCCCTTGAAAAAAGGGAATGTGGGCAGATCAGGGTCATCTCGATGCACTCAAGATCCGGCTCGATCACCGGTCCTCCTGCGGAGAGAGCGTAGGCCGTAGAGCCAGTGGGAGTGCTGAAGAGCACGCCGTCCGCCCGGTATCTCCCCACAAGATAGCCCTCCGAGAACACCTCAAAATCGCAGATCCTGAAGCTGCCAGAGCGGGCCGCCACCTCGTTGAGGGCGGTAAGGACCGTGTCGCCGCTGTCGTTGTGGATCACCACGTCGATCGTCATGCGCTCAGAGACCTCGTACTCACCTGTGGTCAGGAGCCGCAGCTTGTCGAGCTGGTCGGCCTCAAGGCCTGCCATAAAGCCCAAGGTGCCGGTATTTATCCCCAGCAGCTTGGTGTCCGTGCCGATGAGCTTCTTGGCGCAGCGCAGGATCGTTCCGTCGCCACCGATAGCCAGCACCACGTCGGCGGTCTCCACCGACTCCTCGATGCTCTCGAACCGGACGAAGCTCTTATCGGCGAAATCTCCGCAGAACTCCATGCTGACGCTGACGCCGATACCGGCGTCATTGAGCACATCGCAGGCCGCTCTAGCACAGCTCAGTGCGTTTTTCTTCTGAAAATTCGGGTAAAGTGCTGCTTTCATATGACCTCCGTAAAATGCAGTATCTCCCTCAGAGCCGGGAAAAGGCCTCCTCCACAAGGCGCACCATATCGGTCACGGGAGCCTGAGGGCCGCCTTTGATCAGGTGGACCAGATACTCGATGTTGCCGCTGCCGCCCTTCACGGGAGAGTAGGCATAGCTCACGGGAGAGAGCCCTAACGCCCTGAACGAGCCGTCCAGCTCCTCCAAAACACGGATATGGACCTTCCGGTCCTTGACTATGCCGCCCTTGCCTATGTCACGCTTTCCGGCCTCGAATTGGGGCTTGATCAGCAGAGCCGCCGAGCAGCCCTCTCTCAGGAGCTCTGTCAGCTTTGGGACTATGAGAGCCAGTGAGATGAAGGACACGTCGCCGCAGACGAAGTCCGCCTGGCCGCCAAGGTCCTCCACAGTCACCTGCCGTATGTCAGTGCCCTCCATATTCACCACACGGTCATCCCTGCGAAGGGACTCCGCAAGCTGGCCGTGGCCCACATCGACGGCAAACACCCTTGCCGCCCCGTGGATCAGGAGGTATTCCGTAAAGCCCCCGGTGGAGGCCCCGATGTCAAGGCAGGTCCTCCCTGTGAAGTCCAGACCGAAGGCCTTTGCAGCGCCCTCCAGCTTCAGAGCTCCCCTGCCGACGTAAAGCTCCTGCTCAGCGGAAAGGATCTCATCCTCCTCACTTACCTGAGCAGAAGCCTTCACAGCCGCCCGGCCGTTGACAGTAACGGCGCCGGCGGATATCATTTCCTTGGCACGCTCACGGCTGCGGGCGATACCTCTCGCCACCAGCTCAGCGTCAAGCCTCGCCATTTATCCTGCTGCGGACAAGCTCCGCCATCTTCACGTCAGTGAGCCCGAGCTGCTCCAGTGCAGAGCGCACAGAGGCCTGCTTCACGAAGTGATCAGCCGTGACTCTCGTGTATTCGCCCTTATATGCGGACTCCGCCAGCATATCGCCGATCTTTTCGGAGATACTGCCCTCGCCCATGGACTCCTCGAAGAAGAAGATCCTCTTGTAGCCTGAGAGCTCGCCCACGATGTCACGGGCGATCGGGTAGATCTTGGTCAGCTTCAGCAGGTCGCAGGTGATGCCCTCGCCGCCGAGAGCCTCCACCGCATTGTAGGCCTCGTTGTACAGCCTTCCGTAGGTCACGATCAGGGTATCGCTGCCCTGCCGTGTGAGGATATGGTCGGTGCTCAGGAGCTCCCTGTGGAAGTCCACGGCCTCGGTGCCTCTAGGATAGCGGATCGCGATCAGGCCCTTGTTGGCGTAGACGGCCTTCTTCATGCACAGTTTCATCTCGTCATAGCAGGAGGGCGAATAGATCACCGTTCCCGGAATCGAGGTCAGCATCGGCACGTCCAGAAGTCCCTGATGTGTCTCGCCGTCCTCGCCCACTATGCCTGCCCGGTCTATGCCCAGCACCACATGGAGCCTTCCGATAGCGACGTCATGGACCAGTTGGTCGTAGGCACGCTGCAAGAAGGTGGAATACACCGCAAACACCGGTATCATGCCCATTGATGCCAGCCCTGCCGCAAAGGTGACGGCGTGCTGCTCGGCAATGCCCACATCGAAGAAGCGCTCAGGGAAGCGCTCACCGAAGAATTGCAGGCCTGTGCCGTACTTCATGGCAGCCGTTATAGCGCAGATCCTGTCGTCCTGCTCCGCCATTTTCACCAGCTCATGGCCGAATTCCGTGGAATAGCACTCGTCCGTGGAGACCTCCGGATCTCCGGTCATGATGTCGAACCTTGAGATCCCGTGGTACTCGCCGGGGTTCTTCTCCGCCGGCATATAGCCCTTGCCCTTAACGGTCTTGACGTGTATGAATACCGGCTTGTGGTAGGACTTGGCCATATGCATGACCTCCTCCAGCTCGGCAAGGTTGTGGCCGTTGACAGGCCCTAGGTATATAAAGCCCATGTCCTCGAACATAGTGTGGTCCAGAAGGGCGGATTTCAGCGAATCCTTGGTGCGCTTGATGCCCTTGGCCATTTTATTTCCCACCACCGGGATATTTGTGATGGTCTTCTCGACACGCCTTTTCGTGTCAAGGTAGTTCTCGGAATTTCTCAGGTCGGTCAGGTACTTTTGCAGCGAGCCGACGCTTTTTGAAATGGACATATTGTTATCGTTGAGGATAACGATCAAGTTGCAGCCCGGCGTCCGGGAGATATTGTTCATCGCCTCATAAGCCATACCGCCGGTCATAGCGCCGTCGCCGATAACAGCCACGGCGTACCGGTCGCTGCCCTGGAGCTTCATGGCCTCGGCGATACCGCAGGCAACAGACACTGAGTTGCTGCTGTGGCCCGAGATACACACGTCATGGACGCTCTCCTCCGGCTTGGGAAATCCGGAAATACCGCCCTCCTGCCTGAGGGTAGCAAAGCTGTCCCGGCGGCCGGTGAGGATCTTGTGGACATAGGCCTGATGTCCCACGTCCCAGATGATCTTGTCCTCAGGAGAGTCAAAGCTGCGGTGTATAGCCATAGTCAGCTCCACCACGCCTAGATTGGAAGCAAGGTGCCCTCCGTTCTTTGACACAGTCGAAACAAGGAGGCTGCGGATCTCGCTGCAAAGATACCTGCACTGGCGCAGAGAGAGATCCTTCAGGTCCTCCGGCAGGCTCAGCTCAGAAAGCAGCACTCTGCTCCCGTCATTGATAAATTCACTCATTGTATATCAAGCGGAAAACTCCGCACTCCTTGTTATTTTTTACGTCTGAGAAGAAGCTCTGTGAGCTCTCTGAGGAAGCCCGTGTTCTCGAAATCGTCCAGCCACTCAAGGGCCTCATTGGTGATCTGATCGGCTATCTCCTGAGCCTTCTCGACCCCGTAGATAGTAACGAAGGTGGTCTTCTCGTCCTTCTCGTCGCTGCCGGTGAGCTTGCCCATTTCAGCGGCAGTTCCGGTAACGTCAAGGATGTCGTCGATGATCTGGAAGGCAAGTCCCAGACGGAAGCCGTACTCTGCGGCAGTCCTGAGCTTATCACGCTCAGCGTCGGCGCAGATGCCGCCCATAACGCAGGAAACAGCGATGAGCTGGCCTGTCTTGTTGCGGTACATAGCACGCAGCATCTCGTCGGTGATGTCGCTGCGCTTCTCATAGGACATATCCATTACCTGTCCGCCGATCATGCCGTCCTTTCCGACTGCGTTCGCAAGGAGAGAAACGATGCTGATCTTCTGGTCTGATGAGAGCTTGCTGTCGTCGGCGATCATCTCGAAGGGGAGCACTGACAGAGCATCGCCGGCAAGGATCGCCATGGCCTCGCCATAGGCCTTGTGACATGAGGGCTTGCCTCTGCGGTAGTCGTCGTCGTCCATAGCCGGAAGGTCATCGTGGATCAGCGAGAAGGTATGTATCATCTCGATAGCGCAGGCCGCTGTGACAGCGTCCTTGTAATTTCCGCCCAAGGCCTCGCAGAAGGCATACACCAGCACGGGGCGGACTCTCTTTCCGCCGGCCTCAAGAGAATACCTCATAGCCTCGATGAGCTTGCTCTGAGCCTCGCTCTCGCCGGGCTTGCTCAGGAACTCCTTCAGGTTCTTGTCAGTAAGGTCGATGTACTTTTTAAGCTGTTCTTCATATATCTTGTTCATAACTCATTCTAACGGCTTTGTGCCGTCATCCTCCGTGATTTTTAGCTGAGCATCGCTCAATTGTTTTCTGCATTTTGCTGCCAGCTTCACTCCTAAGCCGTAGAGCTCCACTGCATTTTCCAATGGGATATCGCCTTTTTCGAGCTCAGCAACGATCCTGCCGAGCTCCTTAAGATCTTGCTCGAACGTAGATTTTTCTTCCATTCTATCACCACTTTTTCTTTATCTCGGCCTCAGCGCCGCCCTTATCAAATCTCAGGGTAACGCTGTCGCCTTCGTTCAATGTCTCCGAGCTCCTGACCAGCTCGTCTCCGCTGTAGACCAGCGAATAGCCTCGTGAAAGGACCTTCAGCGGGCTGAGGCTGTCAAGCCTTCCAACAGCTCCGCTAAGGCGGTGGTCCAGCCTTTCAAGGTATCTTGCTGCCGCAGTCCTGCTCCGCTCGCTCAGTGACTCCACCTTCTGTCTCATGAGCTTTAGCCTATGCTCAGGGGACTGTAGAGCCAGCCTTGCGTTCATTGCAGCAAAGCGGTCCGAGCAGCGGTCAAGAGCTCTTAGAGCTCCCTGCTCTGCTCGTTTTTCAAGGACCTCGATCCGTGCGAAGAGCTCGTCTACAGAAACAGCCGCACGCTCCGCTGCAACAGAAGGCGTCGCAGCTCTCAGGTCGGCGGCAAGATCGGCGATGGAGACATCCTTTTCGTGTCCCACAGCCGAGATCACCGGCACCCGGCAGTTGTATATGGCGTAGGCGACCTTCTCGGCATTGAATGCGCTCAGGTCCTCGGCAGAGCCTCCTCCACGGCCGACGATGATCACATCGCAGCCTGCGGCCTCGGCCCTTAGTATGCCGCGGCAGATAGAATTCGGGGCTTCCTCGCCCTGGACGACAGCGTCCACGGCGTAGATCTCTCCCAAGGGATACCGTCTGCGCAGCACCTTTTTTATATCGTTGATAGCCGCTCCCCTCAAAGAGGTGACAACGCCTATCCTACGAGGCATTTCGGGTATGGGCCTTTTGTGGGAGGCCGAGAAGATGCCCTCCTTCTCCAGCCTTGTCTTTAGCTGCTCAAGAGCTGCGCTCTCGGAGCCTGCCCCGGCCTGTACCATCTCAGTGACCTTGATCTGGTACACGCCCCTTGGCTTATAGACTGCCACAGAACCCATGACGATGACGTTCATGCCGTCCTCGGGATAAAACCTCATCCGCCGGACGCTCTGGTCGAACATCACCGCACCTATCAGGCTCTGGCTGTCCTTCAATGAGAAGTACAGCGAGAGCCGTCCGTCACGCTGATACCGGGAAACTCCTGTGAGCTCCCCCTGCACCAGCACTGACTGGAACTGTCTGCTCCCCTCGATCGCAGACGCGATCTCATCGGTGAGCTGAGTAACTGTTTTTGCCGGCATGGTCATTCTCCTGACTGCATAAGATAGCCGAAAATAGCTGTTCCCACGGCGTTGTCGCAGGAAAGCTCCGGGGTTGCGAATTTTGCATTTGGGAAACGGGAAATGATCCTCTGGCGGATGAGCTGGTCCGACATGACTCCCCCGGCGTAGATCAGGGGGAGCCCACCGCATTTTTCCAGCGCCCAGCCGGTCATCTCCGTTATTGTCTCTGCGATGAAGTCAAGGCAATACGCTGCGATGTCCTCAGGGCTCTCGCCCTTATCCAGCATACTGCGGCACTTGTTCTCCACTCCGGAAAGGCAGCAGCTCCCCTCCTTCAGAACGGGCCTTGCCTTGAAATGGCGGCCTGACTTTTCCGCAAGCCTCTCCAGCTCCCTTCCGCAGGGGAAGCGGAGCCCCAGCATAAGTCCCACACGGTCAACGGCCTGTCCGGCCTTCAGGTCAAGGGAGCTCCCCAGCTCAGTGACCTTTATGAGGAGATCACGGTCCGGCTCGCACAGGAGACAGTCCGTAGTCCCTCCGCTGACGTGGAAGGCGATGAAGCGCTCCTTCACCAGATCCAGGCGCCCGGCCGAATACAGCGCCGCAAGGATATGCCCGATCTGGTGGGAGGTAGTGTACACCGGCGCACCTGTGACCGCTCCAAGGCTCCTTGCGAAGCCCTCACCGCAGAGAAAGCAGGGCATATAGCTGCCCTCCATATTTCTGGGACGGGCGGAAGCCGTAACTGCCGCCAGCGCCTCTGAGCGGTACTCTCCGCAGATCTGCTCCACCATATCCGGGAGCTGCTTCGTATGGTGGAAAACAGCGTCGCTCTGTCTCATGCCCAGCTCGCCCTCCTTGACGGGGAGGAGCCTTCTGGCCTGTACGATAGAGCCCTCATCGCTGCGGAAAATAGCTGCTGAGGTGGTATAGTTGCTGGTGTCTATGCCGAGGAAATCAGGCATTTTCCGTCGCTTCCTTCACTCTGTCCCGAGAGAACGCTCCCAGAACGCCGTTGATGAAGGAGGTGTCCTCCTGATATGTATAGGTCCCTGCCAGCTTTATGGCCTCGCTGATGGCAGCATTCATGGGAGTGTTGTCGTCATAGAGGGACTCGAACATGGCAAGTCTCAGTATAGCAAGGTTGAGCTTTGAGATACGGGCGATGCTCCTCGACTTGCTGTAGCCGGAAATGATCTGGTCCAGCTCGTCCTTATGGGCGAGGGTGCCGTCCACCAGCTTCTTGACCTCGTCGTTGACGCAGATCTCGTCGATCTCCTCAGCGATGTCATAGAGCTCCTGTATATCGTCGTCACGCAATAGCTGCTCGAAAAGCAGCTTGAAAGCGCTGTCTCTTATTTCACGTCTTGTCATTTGACCTCTCCTTTATTCAAATACCACGCCGTTGACCGTAACGTTTACTCTTGCCACGGTAACGCCCGTCATATTCTGAACGTTCTCCTTTACGGCAGACTGCACCTCCTGTGCAACAGCGGTAGCCTTCTCGCCGCCCCTTACCTTGATCCTCATCTCGATAGCGGCAACGTCTCCGATCATGCTCGCAGAGATAGGTCCGTTCTTGCGGAGCTTGCTCATCTTGCCCACCTCGCCGTCCAGACCGGCAACGCCCTTGACGTCAAGGGCTGCCAGCTTGGCGACGGTGATGATAACGTCCTCTGATATCTTCAGCTTGCTTGCAGCAGGCTTTTTTACTTCGTCCATATTGTACCTCCGGAAGTCCAAAGATTTGGGTGTATCTTTTAATTATTACTTGCTATACACCCCTACTCGTATATTATACCAAAAAAATTCTCATTATTCAACTACTTTACCTCAAAAATTCTTATATTTTCTACAGAAACTTCACTTTCTCCCAAAATTATCTCCTTTATAGAGGCTGCTTGGGCCTTATCAAGGCCCTCTGTGCGGACCACGACCTTGGCAGTCTCCCCGTCAAGATAGGCAACGCAGTCCTCAAAGCCCTGAGCCTTGATCAAAGTTTCGATCGTTCCCTCGGACTCGATCAGCCGTGAGACCTCCACAGCGTCAAGAGCGTTGACCACCATTTCGTCCTCGGTAAGGTCTCCTCCGCCGATGATCGACTGGAGGGTCTGGACCGCCTGATCACGGTCGTTCATCTTGTCGAGCCTTGCCTGAGCGAAGAAGTCCTCGGCGTTTTCCTCGGAGGGATCGGCCTCGGCGCTGACGAACTCAGTCTCGCCGTAGCTCTCCTTCTCAGAGACTCCCACGCTGTCACGTCCCCCCAGCGGCGGAGCTGCCGTATAGTTTATGTACACTGCGATCGCCAGCATCAGGGTCAGGCAGGTCATGATTATCTGCTTCTTTCCGATTATCATTGATGGCTTTTTCATCTGTATTCCTCCTTGAGTTCAGTAACGTAGATCCTTCCGGCAGGCAGTCCCAGCACCGCCGTGACCGCCTTGTATATCCTCTCCTGCACCACCGGGCTCCCTCCGCCGGTACAGAGCACCGCTGCGCCGGTGATCTCCGGGAGCTCCACCTTCTCCACCAGCGCAGATCTTTCGCTGTTCCCGCCAACTATAACATATTTCCTCTCCTCCTCTGTCCGGTCCGCCGAGCGGCTGACCTTGTCCTCTGAAGCGTAGACACGGCGCTGTCCGCTCCCCACCGTCAGGCATACCTTCACCTGTCCGGCGCCCTCGATCCCCCCAAGGAACTCCTCGAGCCTTGCCTCCGCCGAGAGCCTGTACTCCTCCGCCGTTATCTCAGCAGAGGGCTGGTCGGGCTCCTCTTTGGGGGAAGCTCCCGGGAATAGGGACGAGAGCAGGATCAGCAGCAGCCCGGCCCCTCCCAAAAGTACGACGATGGCCGTGCCGCTTCGGTTTTTGAGCAGCTCTCTGAGCCTGTTAGCGATCTCCATTTACGACCTCCGTTTCTGCCCCGAGACTGCTCTTTACCACCTGTGCGGCTTCGGAAAAGCTGTCCGTTTCAAGCTCCACCTTAGTAATATATATGCTCATGTCCGGCGAAATATCAGCCTCCACCGAAACTTTTTCGCAGCTTATCCCGGCCGCAGCGATCTGCTCCGCCAGGACCGAGGCGATGTTCTCCTCAGACTGAGCCCTCATCTGGGCAAGATAGGCCTCTTGAGAGTAGCCGTAGGCGCTCAGGTCCGCCTCGTTGACCGCCGGCAGCCGGAAGTCCAGTCCGCCGCTGACGAAAGGCGCCGTCAGCACCAGCGCTAGGATCAGGTCAAGGATCAGGCGTAGCTGGGCCCTCAGCTTAGTCCCTCCGGCCAGAGCTTCCACCATACATATGCCGGCAGAGACTGCGCAAAGTGCTCTAACTGCCGAATTTAAGCCTTCCATAGTCATAGACCTCCGCTTTGTATCAGAATGGCTGAGCTGATGAGGAACATCAGCCCGTAGCTCACCAGCAGGCTTTGCGCTATCGCTAGTCCGCTGTCGAAGCTCCTGAGCAGCTTTGAAAGGGCCTCCGCTGAGAAGATCTCAGCCGCTGCCGCTCCCAGGCTGAGGGCTCCCCGGAAGAGGAGGAGCTCCAAGACCGGCGGCACCATGATCAGAATGATCGCAGCAGTACCGGCGGCTCCCACCGTGCAGCGGAGGATGTCGAAGCTCCCACGGACCGAAGAATAGGCATCTGAGACCGCTCCGCCCACCACCGGCACCGCTCCCGAGATCACGAAGCGAGCAGTTTTCGAGAGGGCGCTGTCCGCCCGGCCTGCGATCGTGCATTTCAGGCTCACAAAGCCGGTGAACAGGGTCATCACAACTGTCATCGCCCACACGATGACCTTCCGCAGAGCCGTCACCAGAGCGTCCGAGGGGCGGCTGCGAAAAGCGCTCCCGGTAATGGAAAGTGCCGAAACTACGCCCAAAACTGGCATCAGAAAGCTCTCAGAAAGGGCGACGATGAGCTGGGAGGCCCCAAGGATCATCATGTCGTAGGCTCCTGCCGAGGTCAGGCCTCCGCAGGCCGCCGTAAGCCCGGCAAAGGCCGGAACGAAGACCAAAATGAAGCCTCCGGTCCGGGAGATCACCTGAGCGGCGGTCTCGTAAACTACGCAGATCTGGGGCAGGACTACTCCCACCGCCGCCAGCGCTGCGACCATTTCGGTGAGCCGGCCGGCCTGGGATCCGCCCTCGGAAAGAGCTCCAACAACTGTGGAAAACACAGCTATCAGCACAAGGCTCCCTAGGAGCCGCAGAGGAGCTCCCAAACGGCTGATCACTGCGGTCTTTGCAGTCTCAAGGAAGCCCTGGGGAGAGAGCTGCGCTGCCTCCTGACAGCTCAGCTCCAGATCCGACTCAGAAAGAATCTGGTCGATCTCTGAAAGGATCTGCTCCTGAGCCTCCTCCTGTGCGAATGCCGGAAGAGTCGATGCTCCCCACAAAAGAAAAACTGCCGAAATACAGGCGATCATCAGCCCTAAGACTGTCCTTCTCACAGCAGCTCACCTGCCCTTCTTACAAGCTCCCGGATCAGCGGAAGGCTCAGAAAAACGAGGGCTCCACGGCCCCACATCTCGGCTGCTGCAGCGATCGCAGTTTCACCGCAGTCCCGGCAGAGGCTTGACGTGATCTGGGTGATGAACGCAACGGCTATGGCCTTGAAAACTACCGAAAAATAGCCTTCTGCAAGGCCAGACTCCGAGAAGAGCTCTTGGAGCTCCTCCACCAACGGCGCACCCATGGACAGGGCGGCTGCAGCCACCACAATGCAGGCGGCAAGGGCTGCGGCCATGGACTGCTCACGGGAATACTGCCGGAGAAGGACCGCCAAAATGGCTGAACACAGGCAAAATCCGGCAGTCGAAAGGCTGTCCCTCACCATAGGCCGAACACCGTTTTGACCTGCTCGAAGAGGCCGCCGATCTCCTGAACGATTAGCACGAGGACCACGATCAGGCCGGCCAGCGTGGTCATCATGGCCTGTTCCTCCCGTTCCGCCCGTTTCAGCACCAGACTCAGCACCGACACGATGATCCCGACTCCGGCGATCTTGAAAATCAGGTCTATATCCATTTTATCCCTTCCTTTTGGCTATATTACGAGGATCCCGGCCATTGCGCCAAATAGCAGACCCAGGCTCCGATAGAGCCTTCCGCACCTTTCGAGCCTGTCCTGCGCCGTCATTTCAAGCTGCCGGGAGCGCTCCTCCAGCACTTCCAGCGACCGGAGCACGCTTTCCGAGTCGGCTGCGGTCAGGGCGAAGCTGATCTCCGAGAGGAGCTGCCTTTGGGCTGGCGAGGCTCCCGGCTGAGAGGAGGCTGACTGCCTCCATAGCGCCGGAAGATCGGTCTCCGGTGCGAAATCTTCCGGCAGATCACTGAGAAAGGTCAGCAGACCAAGGCGGTCGTCCGCTCTCAGCAGCCCGATAAGCCGGAAGAGGTCAGTTTCCCTCCCACGGACCGAGGCTGCAAGAGCACGAATAAGGTCAGATGTCTGCCGGGAGAGATCTCGTGTTTCCCTCAATTTTTCGGCAAATATCACGCCTGCCCCACCACCGCAGAGAGTCAGCAGAAGCGCTCCCACGACCCTAACCACGGCCGAGCCTCCTTATCTCGGAGATCCGCCCCGGGAAGCTGCTGCCGGTCAGGAAAACAGCGTGACTGAACGCTCCCCTTGAAAGGAGCTCCGAGGCTGTCTTTCGCCGAAAAAGATCCTCATAGCTGCCAGCATGGATCGTTGCGGCAAAGCGCACGCCAGTTCCCAAAGCCAGAAAAATAGCCTCTTGGTCAGCATCGGTAGAGATCTCATCACAGAAGATCAGATCCGGGGAAAGGGTCCGCACAGCCATTGTGATCCCGTGGGAGCGGCTGCACCCGGACAGCACGTCCGTCATGGCCCCCACGTCGCAGTCTCCAGCGATCTCGCTGCGCTCATCGATCAAGGTCACCTTCCAGCGGTCTCCGCAGAGCCGGCACAGATCCCGAAGGACCGTAGTCTTTCCGGAATTGACCTCTCCGCAGATCAGAACGCTGCCGCCGCTGCGCTCCATGAGGCGGAGGATCTCCGCTCCGCAGCCAATGACCTGACGGGAGATCCTGAAATTCAGGCCTGTGAACTGCCTGAGAACAGGCGGATCCGCTTCGGAGAAGGCCCCGGAAACTCCCACCCGGATCCCGTTCTCAATGACGAAATAGCCCTGGGCAAGCTCACGGGGACGGCTGTGGACCGAGAACCGAGCCAGCGCCTGCACCACGGCAGAAAGCTCCTCCGGGGAAGTCGTCAGGAGGCCCTGAGCCCTATGATCAGGGGAAAGCCTCCCGTCCCTTGCGAGGAAGCGGAACTTGTCCGGATAAACGAAGCTGACTGGACGGCCGCTGCGGAGCCGGACCTCACTGAGGCGTTCTCTGGCCGACTGGGGAACTCTCCTCATGGCCTCCCGGACAGCTTGGGGCAGGTATCTTGCAATGATCTCATAGCTTGTACTGTGGTCCACCTCATCAACTCCTTACACCAAAGTATATTCACGGGTCGGAGCAGCTATGACAAAAAAAGGACGCCGATCGGCGTCCGCAAAAAAAACAGCACACCGAAGTGTGCTGCTTTGATATTATTCCTTTACACCACCGAGGGCAACGCCTGCGATGATAAATCTGGAAAGGAGAATGTAAACGATAACGATAGGCAGGATACTCAGCGCAATTGCCAAGTAGATAGCACCGTAATCTGTGAACTTATCAGAAGCCTGGATAGCAGATACCATCATAGGAAGGGTCTTCTGCTTGAACTTGGAGCTGATAAGGATCATGTTAGGTGTATAGAAGTTGTTCCAGCTAGCGATGAAGGCGAAGATAGCCTGTACAGCGATAGCGGGCTTCATCATGGGTATCGCTATGGATACGAAGGTCCTGAACTCGTTACAGCCGTCGATACGGGCAGCCTCAACGATGTCGAGCGGGAAGGATGACTTCATGTAGGAACGCATGAAGTAAACTACCGCAGGTGCTGCGATCGAGGGCACGATCAGAGGCCAGTATGTATCTGTCAATTTCAGCTTCAGCATGAAGGATACGAATCCGGCAGAAGTTACCTGCACAGGTACCATCATTACGAGAAGGATGACTGTGTAGGAGATCTCCTTGAGCTTGAAGTCGTAAACGTGGATACCGTAAGCTGTCATTGCAGAGAAGAATACTGTGAAAACGGTAGCAAAGCCTGTGATGAAAAGGCTGTTCCTGTAACCGATCCATACATCGTAAACTGTACGATAGTTTACGTCCTTGAAGAGCTTTGTGATGTTCTTTCCAAGGTTAGTACCGGGAATGAAGGAGATACCGTTTGCGATCTCAGAATTCTCACGGGTAGCATTGATAATAAGGATGTAAATAGGAAGGAGGCATATGATAGTAAGAATAACGAACCAAATGAAGAGAACTGTTGACTTCAGTCTGATCTTAGCGGTATAGTTATCCTTGCCTGTTCCATAAACAGATTTCATATTACTCATATCGAAAGACCTCCAAACTGTTTACTTTCTCTCTTTGCCTGCTGGGCGATCTTCTTGCGCTGCTTCTTCTTAGCGATCTCGTCCTTGTCACGGGTGAGATAGAAGGCGATACAGCCCAGAACAAGAGTGATAAAGAAAAGTATAACTGAAGCTGCACCAGCGTAGCCCATCTTAGGAGATACGATGTCGTGGAAATATTCGTAAATATAAACAGCAACAGTTTTGAGGTTATCACTGACTTTGTTAGGATCCTTATGATAGAGATAAGGAATATCGAACATCTGGAGACCACCGATCATGGAGGTTACCAGAGTATAAGCCATAATGGGGCTCAACAGAGGGAAGGTGATCTTTCTGAAGACCTGTCCCGAGCTTGCACCGTCGATAGCAGCAGCCTCGAACAGTGAGGGGTTGATACCCTGGATACCGGACATGAGCATGATCATGGTATTACCGAACCACATCCATGTCTGGATGAACATTACGACTCCACGGGACTGCCAAACACCGGTGATGAACTTGATAGTATCATACTTCTCGGATGTAGCGTCCTGACTAACTACTCCCATCTTGTTTAGCAGGAGGTTAAGGGCACCAGGGCCGTTCTCAGCCTCACCGCAGAGCTGAAGGAACAGTACAGCAACTGAAGCTGCTGTGATGATGTTCGGGAGATACATAACGATCTTGAAGAATCCCTTTCCCGGGATCTTGAGGTTAGCCTCAGTGAACCATACAGCAAGGGAAAGAGACAGAATGATCTGAGGAATAAAGTTACCTACCCACAGGATAACAGTGTTGACCAGTGAAGCCAGGAATTTCTGATGGACCATCTTGATGGCACGGTTCTCGCCACCGAAGAGGATAGCCTTATAGTTATCAAATCCCACATAAGTCTCAAGAGCCTCGGCATTACCGTTGCCCTTAAAGCTGATGATGAAGGTATTGATCAGAGGCCATAACTGGAAAATGAAATAAACGATAAAAAACGGCAGAATAAATAAGTAGCCATATTTTGCATAGCTGATGGATTTAATTCGCCTCTGTGCAGCTGATGCCATAACACACACCCTCTCAAAGAATCAATTGTTAAATAAATATACACCTACGGAATACCGAAGTATTCCGTAGGCATCATGATCGTATTTAGATCAAGGTATATTTGTTTGTAATTAGTCAATCTCCAGGTCTGTGATAGCCTCAGCAACCTTGTCCTTGAATGCTTCCTGAGTCTTATCCCAATCACCAGAACCGTCGAGGTACTCTTCCTGAACAGCGTTGATGAAGTTGGTCTTGATAGTAGCATCGTAAGGAGTGATAAGGCCATTGAAGTTGATGGACTTAGCATTGTCAGCCAGAGCAGCATAGAAGTTCTGTCCGCCCAGGTTGTTTGTGATAGTCTCATTGAATACTGTGTTAGAAGAAATGAGGCTATCCATTACGCTGCTGTTGTTAACATACTCAGGCTTGTTCTTAGCGTACTCAGACATCTGAGCCTCGTCAGAAGTAGCAGAGATGATGAACTCCTTAGCGAGATCGCCGTTATCTGTAGCGGGATTAACAACGATCCATGTACCGCCCCAGTAGAAGGCCTGAGGACCCTGGCAAACGTTCCAGTTGCCGTATGTAGCTCCGCCTTCGCCGCCAGCAGCGTCGAGTGCGAATCCACCGAAGCCCCATGTAGATACGAAGTAACCCATGCAGGTGTCGTTTGTACCAGCAGCTGTCCACTCATCTGTCCACTGGCCGTTCTTTGTGATACCGCCGATGTCCCAGAGCTTCTTAGCTGTGTCAGCGAAGTCCTTGCAGAAGTCGTCGATAACGAGCTTGTTATCAACTACCCAAGGCTGTGTACGTCCGCAAGCGTAAGCCTGCCACATACCACCGAGAGTATCAGCCAGAGCTGTCTTACCGCCAGACTTGTCAGCAACTGTCTCAGCAGCAGCTACGAACTTATCCCAGTCAGAGATCTGCTCCTGCATTGCCTCAGGTGAATCAGCATCCAGGTAATCCTTAGCCAGGTCAGCTCTGTAGTAGAAGCCGCCTGCTGCAGCCTGCCATGAAACACCTACACGCTTGCCAGCGTTAGCGCCGTCTGTAGCCTTACCGATCTCGTCAGTGTAGCTGTAGAGGTTCGGGAAGTCAGCATCAGAAAGGCCGAGCTTCTCAAGAGCAAGTGTCTTAGTGTCGTCGTTTACATACTTCAGAGCCCAGTCAGCCTCACAGAAGTAAACGTCGAGATCCTCGCCGCTCTGGAAGAGCTGATCGTACTTCTCGGAAGCGTCGCCGCCGCCTACACCGAAGTTGATGAAGTTGATGCCGTCTACCTTGCCGTTAGCAAGATCGTCAGCGATAGTGTCAAAGCTGATGCCCTTCCACTGAGCGATGAGGTAAGGTACATCGTCAGCGTTCCAAGCTGCTACTGTGAACTGGTCGCCGCCTGTAGCAACAGAAGCGTCGATCTCACCAGAGGGCTCAGCGGGTGTCTCCTCGCTGGACTCCTCGCCGGACTCCTCGCTGGACTCCTCGCTAGACTCAGTAGAAGCCTCAGAAGAAGAGCTGGATGAAGCGTCGTCGCCGCAGCCTACGAAAGCAGTTGCTGCCATAGCGAGAGTAGCTACTAATGCTAATGTCTTCTTAAGTGTGTTCATTAGATTTTTCCTCCTTAATTATGTATATTATATTTTCTTATGAAATATAATATGTTTGAGATGTGATTGTTTGTTGCCGGCCCTTCCCTTTTGCGTTCTCAGCTCGAATGACTGTCCTCACCCGCCGCATAATAGCTTTGTGGTTTGGCCGAGTGCTCAAAAATGAGCGATATAACACAAGACTTGCGTCCTTGTGATCATCCAAAACAGCCGTTTGCTCGGGAGTTTTCCGATAGGCCCTTTTCCTGTCCGCAGCGGAGCCAGTGACGTTTTCACCTTGCACCGAAGTTCCTCGGACTAAGTCCTGAGCCGATACCCTGCATATTTCTATATCGCAGGCGTGCTGTTTTTGTACTTAAAATATACCCTATTTTTTTTGAGAAGTCAATGCTTTGTATCGGTTCTTAATATTTTTTGAGCACATTGTACACTTTCAACATCATTTCTTCGTCTAATATTACATAATCGACGATGAAAATATTAAAAAGTTACAATTCGGTAACTCAGTGTTTTTTGACTCTATTACACATATCTGACGTCTCGGATCTATGCCTATTGCCCAACCGGTAAAATTTTCCCCTTTCAGTCAGGGCCGTTTTTGTTCAAGTTTGCCTGTTACGTCTGGTCCGATGAACTGGTCATCAGCTCGGCATACAAGATAAGTATAGCGCTCGCATCGGTGGAGTCGATGATCCGGTCCCCGTCCATGTCGGCAAAGGGCCGCAGGTCCTCGGGGATCGTTCCCTCTCCTCCTGTGGAGGTGCTGGCGAAGTGCTCCAGTACCTGACTCGCGTCAGTCGAGTCTACATTCCCGTCAGCGTCGGTGTCTCCCATTTGGACCGCTCTCGTGATCAGCACCTTCGAGGCGTAGGCCGTATCGCTGGCCGGATAACGCACCGCTATCCTGTCGCCATAGCCGATCCCCTCAGTCTCTCCCCAGAGCACGTTCGCTGCGCTCATGGTCTCGATCGCATCTGTCAGGCCGTAGCGCTTTTCCATGGCAGCCTTCACCTCATCGAGGGAAGGATAGCCGTAGGCGTCGGCGCAGATCTCGAGGAAATGTCCGTAGTTCTCGTGATAAGCGCCGATCTGGACGCCCTCTCCCTCCGGGAGGATCAGCTCACCGGCCTTCACAGAGATCCCCGTTAGTCTTTCGGGAGCCTCCGGAGGATCGCTGATCCGGTACTCCACCGGTATCCCGGCGAAGCAGCCGTTCCCGGCCTTGGTCCGCAGAGAAACTGTCTCTCCGGGGATGATGTTAAGGCTGACGTTCTCCGTATCATAGGGCTCAGAGAGCCTCATGGACGCCGGCAGGAAGTCCTTCCCGTTGACCGAGACCTCCAGCAGGCTATAGGCCTCCGAGGGGATCCCGTCAAGGGTCTCCCGGCGGAAATTTTCGCTGAGCTTGGGGAGAGCATATCTCTCCGGCACCTTCATCTCAAAGCCCTCCCCCTCGGCCACGCCTGTGAGCAACTGCCCGGCGTAGTCCGAGACACTGTCTCCGGTCTGCAAAGCCGTGCCGTCCGGCGCAGTCACAGACTCGGCAGATCCCAGGTCGATCGTTTCTGCATCAAGGTCGATCGTGCAGGGCAGCCTCCTGACCGTCAAGGTCGCTGTACTGTCGGCCTTCCCCTCCTCGGAAAGAAGAAGGGTCAGCTCGGTCTCGCCGTAGGGGATCTCGATGTACTCCGAAAGTGCGAAGCTCTCCAGCTCTGCGCCGTCAAGAGTCGCCTGGGCGTAGGTCTCCGGGTAGAGCCTGAGGCCCTTCTTGTCTGCCCCAAGGCTGATCAGGTACTGGCCGGTGCCGGTCTTTTCTGCCTGCTTCACTGTGCGGACCACCTGTCCCGTGCCCTCCTGATAGCCCAAGGCCATGAGCTGAGCGCTGGCCGGGCTGTAGATCCTCTCGGAATATCTGATCCCGTCAGTTGTGGCGGAGATCTTTGTCTCCTCAGTTATCTCGATAGGCGAGGTATACTCCTGCTCCTCGCCGCCGTTGATGCTGTAAAGGATCTTCCCGGAGATTGCGGAGAGCTCCACTGTCTCGCCGGCCATGATCTGACCTGAGCCATGGGAGAACTTCACCGTTCCCCAGTCGTTGCCGAAGGCCTTCAGGGAGATGTTCCCCATGATCAGCGAGACCTGTCCGGAGCTCAGGATCTCCCGGTAGGTCTCCACGTTTTTCTCTGCCTGAGCAAGTCCGGCTTCGTCGTCGGGCTCGATGCCGTCGTACATTTGGATCTCGATAGAGCCCATGAGCTCCTCCACCTCAGCGTCGGAGTAGGTATACTTTCCGTCGGTGACGTCGGTCCACTCCTCCCCGTCGGTGCTGAAAAAGCTCTCGCCCACGCCGGTGCAGCTCATGATGCCGTCATAGCTGGTGTGACCGCTGAGGCTGGTGACTTTCTCGCCGTCCTCGACGATGAGGCAGCTCTCCAGAGGGATCACGAAGGGATCGTTGGGGTTCGTCAGCTTCACCACCACTCCTATGTCAGTGCCTGCGGCTGCGAAAACAGGCTCGTCCAGCCGGATAGTGAAGTAGCCCATGCTGTCGATAGTTCCCCTTGAAACGGCAGAGGCCTCCCCCTGATCGGGACGGCTCTTGTCGGGGAGCCCCGTGTAGACCGTCACCTCGTACTCGGTGCCGGGCTCTCTTATATAAGTGGAAACAGCGTCGATCTCCTCATCGCTGTAGACCGTGAAGATGTTGGCCATGTAGGAGCCGCGGGTATCCTCGGCGTCGTCCCAGGCACTGAGAGACTGCACATGCACGAAGGAATCGTGCTGGTGGGAGTATTTGTACTCGTTCTTGTCGGCCAGCTCATAGGCCACGCACTCCGAGAGCGAGGCATCCTCATAGGAGATCCACATATAGCCTCCCGAGCCGTAGTCAGGCCCCCAACTGTTCTTCACCAGCCAAGCGCCGTCATTTTCCGCAGGGATCAGGAAGTGGTCCTTAGGGAAGCTGTCGTCCCAGCCGGCTATGGTCACGGAATGATTTGCGAACCGTGGCCGCTTTTTGCTGTTGGTGCTGTTGTAGAGGGTGCTGTAGCAGTCCGAGGAATTGGAGTAGAAGGAAACGTCCACGGGAGAACCGCTGTAGACCAGCTCCTTGATCAGAGCTCCCACCTGTTCTGTATCGTCGTGCTCCCAGTTGTAGTCGAAGATGCAGGCGCTGTCCAGGTGATAGTCGGCGAAATATTTCATGTCGTACACGCTGTCCGTTGAGAAGAACTCCAGGTCGCCGTAGGGGATCCTGTCCTCCCGGACCGGCCCGATCCACTGGGCCCAAAGGTTAGTGACGATGTCGGCGGTCCCGCCGTAGTTTAGCCTTTCCTTCAGATCAAGGTCCCCGATGTCGATCTGGTCATAGCCCTCATAGGAATAGTATGCGATGTGGAACTCCGACAGGTCGATGTCCGGGACCCTCTCCAGAAGGCTCGCCTCTGCGCTGGCACAGGCAGAGTGTGCCCAGCAGGTGCCGAAGCCGGACTGGTCCCGGACCGGGCTCATGGCCTTTTCCTCTCTCAGGTCGAAGCTGGAGGGAAGGCTCTCTGCCGCCGCAAGGAGATCTGTGTTCTCCTCCGAGACCTCATAAACCGGCACGGCCGTAAGCTCGCCGGTGAGGGGATCCTGCTGAAATGCGGGCTCTGAGAGGGACACTCTGAGCTCCTCCTGCCTAAGAGGCTGCTCCTGTTCCGGGATCCGGGGAGCCGCCTGAGCTCCGCCGGGGAGGAAGCAGCCTGTGCTGAGCGCCGCAGCAGAGACCGCTGCCGCAGCCCTCCGGCCAAAACTCCTCATATGATCACTCCTTTAATAATAGGTACTATCTGATACCCGATAAAACGTAATATGCCACGCCGAACCACTCCCTGACCCAGTAGGTGGGCAGGAGCCAGCCGGCAGTTTTTGCGGAGATATGCCACGGCTCGTACCCCAGCCGCCTTGCCAGGATCTCTGCCCGGAGCTGGTGATAGCCGTCAGTCACGATAGTTATGTCTGGGCACAGGCCGTTCTCCTCGATCACGGCCTTGGAGAAGCTCAAATTCTCCTCGGTGCTGGTGGACTTGTCCTCCATGAAGATCCGGTCCGGAGCGATCCCCTTTGCCGTAAGGTACTCCGCCATGCACTGAGCCTCGCTGATCTCCTCGTCGTCGCCCTTTCCGCCGGAGACCACCACCATGACCTCCTCGTGCTCAGAGAGATAGCTGTAGGCAGCCTCCAGCCTCCGCCGGAGCATCTTGCTTGGCCCGCCGTTCTTCACCTGACAGCCCAAGATAACCACAGTAGTAGGTCCCGTGGGAGGATCGCTGACAGCTCTCACCATGAAGCAGCTGATGACGATCGCCGCTGCTGCACAGATCACGACTATGATCCCTACCGCCCACAGGAGAGCTCTACCTCCGGCAGTCTCTTTAATGGTATGTATCAGCCGCCGGAAGCTCCCGGGGAAGAGGAAGATCAGCAGCAGCCCAAGGCTGACAGCTCCCCCGGCGATATTCCCTATATTGATATTGCCGATGCGTATCACGGGAAGTATGAACAGCATCAGAAGTATAAAAGAAATGAGAGCCGGTACAGCTCTCATCATTATGCCCTTGATAAAGAGATCCATAGTAAGTCCTCACTGCATTTTTGCTGCCAGCTTCAGTATCCTGTCAAGCTCCTCCTCGGCCGTAGTCTCGCTGCCCAGATGAGTGGGTACGCTGTTGTACAGCCCGTGGAAATCCGATCCGCCGGTCTTGATGAGGCCGTACCTGTCAGCGATCTCGGTCAGCTCCCTGCGGTAGCTCTCGTCAGCGGAATAATGACCGATCTCAACGCCGTCGATCTTGCCCTTTTTCGCCAGCTCCTCCAGCAGCTCCATATTGTCGTACTGAGCAGGGTGAGCCATGACAGCGACTCCTCTTGCGGTATGGATAAGGTCGATGACGAAGTTCACATCGGGGTACTCACGCTCGACGTAGCAGCTGCCGGTCTGGGGGTTGAAGAGCTCCCTGTCAAGGTCGCCGTAGAACTCCAGCGCATAGCCGTAGTCGATGAGAGCACGCATGATGTGCTGCTTGAAAATGCTCTTTGAGCCGGTGGTATGCTTCAGGACGCTCTCAAGGGTTATGGGGAACTTCTCCATGACCTTCTCGATCATCTCCTTGGAGCACTCCTTTCGGATCTCGCAGGATTTGAGGCAGAGGCCTTCAAGTCTGTCGGGCTTCTGAGGAGCGTAGCAGAGGATATGCACCTTGCTGTTCCTCTCCTTGTCCCATGCAGAGAGCTCCACCCCGTGAAGTATCTTAACGCCCTCACGCTGACCGATAACGTCGGCCCGTGAGAAGGACGCCATTGTGTCGTGGTCCGTGATAGAGAGCCAGTCGATGTTCATTCGTCTTGCCTGAGCTATGACGTCCTCAATGCCGAGGGATCCGTCAGAGAGCTTGGTATGACAATGCAGATCGCAGATCATTATAGTACCTTCTTTCGCCGCCAAAAAGCGGTTTCTTATGCTGCAAAAAATGATGTCGGAGCTCAAAAGTCTACACAGCGATATACATTATAGCATATCTTGCGACAAATTGCAAGTATTTTTGTGCAAAATTTCTCCGTTTCATCGATCTTGCAGAGCTGAATACAGCTCCCCCTTTTTCAGGCCGGTCTCCTTGGCGACTGCCTTGCAGGCGTCTGTAGGCTTTTCTCCCATTTCGATCAGTGCCCTCACCTGCTCCAGGGCTGCCTCCAGCGAGACCTCTCCGGCAGGCTCCTTCCTGCCCTCCACCACCAAGACGAACTCGCCCCTTGGCTCGTTTTCGGCAAAATGACTGACCGCTCCGGCAAGATCTGTGCGAAGGGTCTCCTCGTGGAGCTTGGTCAGCTCCCGGCAAAGAGCGATCCTTCGCTCTCCCCCAAAGACCTCCGCCAGATCGTCAAGGGTGCTCCGCAGCTTATGTGGAGCCTCATAGAAGATCATCACCGCAGTCTCGTTCCTCAATAGCTCCAGCCTCTCCCGGCGCTCCTTCTTCTGCACCGGCAGGAAGCCCTCGAAGGTGAAGCGGCTGATCTTCATCCCTGAAAGAGCCGCAGCCGAGGCCACTGCCGTAGGTCCGGGGACGACCCTCACGTCTATCCCCTGCTCAGCACACAGCTCCACAAGCACTTGTCCCGGGTCCGAGATACAGGGCATACCTGCGTCAGTTACCACAGCGCCGTTCTCCCCGGAGATCAGTCTCTCGACGATCCTCTGGGCCTCCGCATGAGAGCTGTGCTCATGGAAGCTGATCAGCCTGTTCTTTATCTCGAAGTGATTTAGGAGCTTCAAGGTCACACGGGTGTCCTCAGCGCAGATGAAGTCCGCCTCCTCTAATGTCCTGAGCTGGCGGAGGGTGATGTCGTCAAGGTTGCCGATGGGAGTTCCCACTATATATAATATGCCGCTCATATCTGTTCCTTTCCTATGGAGTAGATCCTTTTCAGCTCCTCTGAGAAGCCGTCCTCGCTGCGAACGTAGAGCTGAGGCTCCACCTTCATGAAGGGCTTGCTGCCCTTTTTCCCCTCGATCAGGAACAGCCACGGAGCCTCCTCGGGGCCTTTTGACACGAAGCGTATCCGCTTCGGCTCGATGCCGCTCTGCTTCATAGCGTCCATGACGTCGCTCAGGCGCTCCGGACGGTTGCACAGACAGAGCCTTCCGCCGAATTTCAGCAGCCTCGCCGCCGCCCGGCACACATCATAGATCGTACACAGCACCTCGTGCCGGGCGATACGCTGGGCCGTGAGAGCGCTCTCGAAGCCGGCTCCGGGAGCCTTATAGGGCGGATTGCAGGTCACAAGGTCCAGCCTCCCCAAAGGCGCCTCAGGCCAGAGCTCCTTAAGATCTGCAAGGACAGGAACGATCCCGGTGGTCTCGCTGCGCTCCAGACCGAGGCGGAGCTGCTCTATAGCGCCCTCCTGTATGTCCACGGCGTAGGTGATCTGGGGCGGATCCTGCTTCTGCATTATCAGCGGTATGATCCCGCAGCCTGTCCCTAAGTCGCAGGCCTTGTCCTTCCTCCGGTAGCCGCAGAAATCCGCAAGAAGAAAAGCGTCCGTGCCGAAGCGGTGGTCGCTGCTTGCACAGACGCATATCTTATCAGTCAGCTTTTCGTATTTGTATACCATTGCGTTACCTTTCAAACTATAGTCCCTCCGCCGACTACGATGTCTCCGTCGTAGAAGACCACCGCCTGTCCGCTGGTGACAGCACGCTGAGGGCTGTCGAACTCCACCCGGTAAAGGCCGTTCTCCGCCTTTGAGAGGACCGCCGGCTGGTCGGTCTGGCTGTAGCGGGTCTTTGCAGTTATCCTCATGGGAGCCTCGACCTCCGGCACTGAGATCAGGTTCACGTCCTCTGCCAAAAGGCTGTCCGTATAAAGATCCTTCTCCTCCCCAAGAGTGACTGTGTTGGCCGAGACGTCCTTCCTGACCACATAGGCCGGTCTGCCAAGAGAGATCCCAAGCCTTTTGCGCTGGCCGATCGTATAGCAGATCACTCCCCTGTGGCGGCCGATCACGTTCCCGGCCATGTCGAGGTAATCCCCCTCGGGAGCTCCAAGGCCTGTGAACTTCTCGATGAATTGGGCGTATTTTCCGTCCGGCACGAAGCAGATGTCCTGGCTGTCAGGCTTGTTGGAGTTCACAAGGCCGGCCTTCTCCGCAAGGGCCCTCACCTGAGACTTGTCCAGCTCACCCAGCGGAAAGAGCGTGTGAGCCAGCTGCTCCTGAGTGAGGGAGTACAGCACATAGGTCTGATCCTTGCTGCGGTCGGCAGGGCGCCTGAGCAGATACCTGCCTGAGGCCTCGTCGAAGGCCCTCACGGCATAGTGGCCTGTTGCGATGTAGTCGTAGCCCAGCTCCAGCGCTCGCCGGAGCATCTTGTCGAACTTCACATGGCGGTTGCACTCTATGCAGGGATTGGGAGTTTTTCCCGAGAGATAGCTCTCTGCGAACTGCTTCATGACGTGCTCACGGAACACGTCACGGAAGTTGAAGACCACATGATCGAAGCCCAGCCGCCGTGCGACGCTCCTTGCGTCGGAGACATCGCTGAGAGCGCAGCAGGTCTTGCCCTCCTTCTCGGCCTCCACTATGTCCTCGTCACTGAACAGCTTCATGGTGACGCCCATGACCTCGAAGCCCTGCTCCCGGAGGAGCATCGCCGCAACGGAGCTGTCTACTCCGCCGCTCATTCCCACCATGACCTTCTTCATAACGTTCCTTTCTTCCTCAGAAGAGGATCCTTGCCTCTCCCAGATCCTCGAAGTAATAGTCCGCCGCCGAGAGGATCGCCGCCCTCTCTCCGGCAGAGGCCTCGTCATAGACCGCCGCTGTCACAAATCCGGCAGCAGAGGCCGTTTCGATGCAGTGGAGGGAGTCCTCGATCACGAGGGTCTCCTCCGGAGCGCTCCCCAGGCGTGAGGCGGCTCCCAGAAAAATATCCGGACGGCACTTCCCCATGGGGTATTCGCTGTCCGTCAGTATAAAGTCAAACCTCTCACGGATCCCGTGCCTTTTGAGCACAGCCTCCGCAAGAGATCTGTAGGTCGCTGTTGCGATGCCGCAGGGGATCCTGCTCCTGCTCAGCGTGTCAAGGAGCTCCTCGGCACAGGGCTTTAGGGCGATGTGCTCCTCGTACTCCTCACGGACCAGCTCCTCGATCCGCCTTATGACGCTATCCCGGCTAAGGGGCAGAGAGAACTCACTTATGAAGAGCTCCGCAGCCTCCTCAACGGTCAGGCGCTTCATGCGCTCAGAGATGTCCTCCGGCGGCTCAGTGACGCCGTTCTCCATCAAAAACTCCCTGTCGATCCGGTACCAGATCCCCATGGAGTCGATCAGGGTGCCGTCAAGGTCGAAGATCACCGCTTTTATGGGCCTCTCAGCCCTCATAGAAGACCTCATCGTAGTAGTCCTCCACGTCATAGCCTTCGTCCTCATCGGAGGAGCTTTCCTCCTCGTTCTCTGAGGGGTGCTTCTCCTCGAACCAAGCCTGGATCTCCTCATCTGTAGCATAGACGGTCCCGGCAGACTCCTCGTTCCCAAGAAGGATGACGGCCTGGTTGCCCTGGATCTGGAAAATCTTGTCGAACTGGTCCATGTCGTACTCGATGTTGCCCACCAGAGGATCGGCGGTATGTATGGTCCTTGCACCGAAATCGAAGCCGTAAATGGCCACACAGTGCTGATAGTCGTTGAACATGAAGTCCTTGCCGTTGCCGGTCGTGAACTTAAAATTGGGATAGGTCTCACGCATATCCATAGTGACCCAAACGATCACTGGCCTTCCCTGCTCGATCTGATAGCAGAGGTCGTCAAGGCTGCACCCGGTAAGGTCCTTGGCGTACCAGTCGGACTGTATCGACTCGAAATAATCGTTGGCGGTATTGACGATGACCGGGGCATAGCAGCCGAAGCCGTTATAGGAATGGGGGTCGCCCACATAGGCCTCGTCCATGTAGTAATACCCCTCATAGTCCTTGGGGAGGTATTCATCGCACAGGTCCACCTTGTCGATGCCGAAGCCGTAGTAATTGAGGGTCTCGGTCAGGGCCGTCACCTCGCAGCCCGTAGGCAGCTCAGGCTCCTGCATGACCGTCTCGAAGTCCAGCACGAAGCTCTCAGGAAGCTCATATCCGGAGGGCATATCCGTATCCACGCTTAACTTATCCGGGGCGACAGGTCTCGGGGGATCCGTAGGCTCCTCCGTTACAGGCTCTGTCTCCTCGTCTATAGGTATCTCATCTGTGAGAGATCTTATGTCTGTACTGCTGTTGTCCGGATCCTTTTGTTCGTTGCTGCCTGCGAGCTGTACTGTCTTCCCGCATGATACCATAGCGGTACACAGCACGGCCGCAGCAGCCGTTTTTACGATCTTTCCTATCATTGTTTACTCCATATCTATTTGTATTTTCGCCCGGAAGTCCTCCTGTGAGGATGTCACAGTATCAAGAGCAAGGCCGTAGATGTCCGATGCAGCGCCCTCGAGCTGGGCAAAGCGCCTGGCGATCCTGTTCTTCTGTGAGAGCTTCGCCAGCGACGAGCCGAAGGGTATCGACGCCTTATCCTTTGCCTTAGCAAGGATCTCTCTTCCTGCCTCGTTGAAGGCAAGGATCCTGCCGTAGGGCGGAAGGTGGGTCATATCCTGCCGAGTTATGCCGATCAGCAGCGACAGCAGTATCCTCCTGATACGAGCCATAGTATATCTTTTTGTCTTGACGGCGTAAAGGAGCTCCTCTAAGGAGCCGGACATCCTTGCGCCGTAGATCCTGTTTTCAAGTCCCTGACCGACATCGCTGAGGCCTGCGATCTCCTCCGGTGAAGAGGTCCGCAGCTTATAGAGCAGGACTCGCTCAAGTCTTGCGATATCCGCAGTCTTTCCGGCATTTACTGCCCTTTCGACCGCCTCTGCCCAAAGCGCTGAGGTAAAGGCTGAGATGTCATTTCCGAAAGCTATCTGTTCCCTGATGAAGGAGGCACTTGCGATTCCGTCCTTGGGCGAGGCGCTGTCGTGGCCGGCACCGTCACGCTTCACGGTGAAGGGGCGCATAGGCGACGAAAAGCTCCTGAGGGCCCTCAGATACTCGATCGCAAGGAGGTTGTTCGGCTCACTGATCACAGAGGCCGCCTCATGGTCCATGCCGTTTATCACGGAGCTCAGGGCCCTTGGGTAGGTGTAGCCCTTCTCCATGATGCTCTTTATCTCCTCGCTGTACTCCACAGCGGCAGTCTCAGAGGTTATCATGGCATGGGCCAGGCCGGAGATATCTCCGCACTCACTGCCGAAGGAGAGCTCGTCCACGGCCCCAAGGCTGTTCAGCAGCCACACAGCGCCCTCGGCGAACTTCTCCGCCGGCGCAAGGCAATACTGCACAGGGAGCTCGATCACCAGATCTGCCCCTGACCTTACCGCCAGGCGTGCCCGATCCAGCTTATCCATTATGGCAACGTCGCCCCGCTGAACGAAGCCGCCGCTCATCACGCACACGACGTGGGTGGCACCGTTCCGCCTTGTTTCGGCTAAATGCCGGGCGTGGCCATTATGGAATGGATTGTACTCACAGATGATCCCGCTGACTTTCATTTTACTACCTCTTTTCATTTATTTCAATGGTTTTAGGGAAATTTTCATTTAGTTTACATAAAACCCGGCTCTCCGGCAGTCATTTTGTCCGATTTGCCGAAGAAAAAGCCGGGAATACTGCAAGTGAGAGGAAAATTTACAAAAAATACTTGCAATTTTCTCAGAATGGTATATAATAGTATATGCAAAATATTATTTGGAAAGGAATTTCTTTTATGATCATTTTAGTTGTAAACGCAGGAAGCTCCTCACTGAAGTATCAGCTCATAGATATGGAGGATGAGAGCGTTATCGCTAAGGGCAACTGCGACCGTATCGGCATCGACGGCCATATCAACCACAAGGCCGCTGACGGCAGGACCCTCGATGAGGACTGCTCGTTCCCCACACATACCGAGGCCTTCATGAAGCTGGTGGAGGCTCTTACTACAGGCGACGCTAAGGTCATCGACAGCATGGACGAGATCTCAGCCGTTGGCCACCGTATCGTACAGGGCGCCGATGTTTTCGACAAGTCCGTTCTCGTAACTGACGAGATCATCGACAAGATCGACGAGCTCCGTGAGCTGGCTCCCGTACATAACCACGCACACGCTCTGGCTCTGAGGGCCTGCAAGAGCGTTATCCCTGCAAACGTTCCTCAGGTAGTAGTTTTCGATACTGCCTTCCACCAGACCATGCCCCCCAAGGCCTTCATGTTCGGTCTCCCCTACGATGACTATGAGACCCTCCATGTAAGGAAGTACGGCTTCCACGGCACATCTCACAGGTTCGTTTCAAAGGCTCTGGCTGACGCTATGGGCAAGGACGTAAAGGACCTTAAGATCGTTTCATGTCACCTTGGCAACGGCTCCTCTATCACCGCTGTCGACGGCGGAAAGAGCGTCGATACCTCCATGGGATTCACTCCTCTGGACGGCGTTGTCATGGGAACAAGAACAGGTGCAGTTGATCCCTCTGCTGTTACATTCGTTGCAGACAAGCACGGCTTCACTCCCTCTCAGATGAGCGAGTACATGAACAAGAAGTCCGGCTTCCTGGGAGTTTCCGGCGTGGGCTCTGACAACCGTGACATACAGGAGGCTGCTAACCACGGCAACAAGAGAGCTGAGCTGGTATCAGAGATGCTCGCATACGAGATCAAGAAGTACATCGGCTCCTATGCCGCTGCCATGAACGGTCTTGACGCTATCCTCTTCACAGGCGGTATCGGCGAGAACTCATGGGAGGTAAGAGAGGCTGTATGCGAGGATATGGACTACTTCGGCATCAAGATCGACAATGAGCTGAACAGATCCATCAGAGGCAAGCTCACAAAGCTGTCCACTCCCGACTCAAAGATCGAGGTATGGATCGTTCCCACAAATGAGGAGCTCCTTATCGCAAGAGATACTCTTGAGCTCATCAGCAAGTGATCCCATTATACCATAATTCTGCTCGTATTGCAAGAAGAGCCGTCCGGCATGGGCGGCTCTTTTTTACTGTATGAGCTCCTTCCAGCCAAGGATCCTGCTCCTCATCTCGTCGATGCCCAGTATCCCATAGGCAAAGCCCTTCCGGACCAGCTCCTCCGGGACGAACTCATCGTATTTCTCAAAGAGCGGCACCTCGCCGGGGTAGACCAGCTCCAGAGGATCAAGCTCCCTTTCGGCCTCCTCGATGAGGACCCTCAGGAACTCCTCAGGGCTGACCTTCATGGTGAACTGTATGAAATAAGGCCGTGAGGAGCTCAGCCCCTTTAGGCCGAGGCGCTCACCGCAGCGGATCTTCAGAAAGCGCTCCATTGCCAGAAATGCGTAGGATCCCAGCCACGGCAGCAGACACCACATGGTCCCTCCAAGGCAGATGAGGGGAGACTCCGTAAGGCCGGAGTTTCGGGAGACCGCCCTTGCCTGATCCAGCCGCAGAACGGCGTTCTTCATCAGGTACGGGTAGCTCTTCTCCTCCCGGAGCACCTGTCTCATGCGCTCTAAGATCTTGGTGTTGATGTCGCCGGGACAGTCCCCGAAATAAGCCGGGACCCTGCCCTTGATCTTCTCGACGTAGACCTGACGGCGCTTGTGGTCCAGCTCCTCCACCACCCAAACATGGCCGGCGATAGCCACCTTCTCACCCACCGGCGGCGGCATGACGATCGTGCCCAGCTCCTGTGAGTTCCAGCGGACGGTGTACTCCTCGTTCTCCTGAAAAACGGCGTAGAACTTGAAGCTGTTCACGATCCGCTCTCCGGCAAGGCCTACGATCAGTCCGCCCTCCTCAGTGCGCTGGATATGCTCGGTCTCCAGCAGGTGCCGGAGCAGGAGCTTATAGTCCTCCTGAGTGATTCGCTTGAAGCAGTTCAGTGTCAGCACCTTAGCCGCCAGCTCCCTTGGAGACATCTCCCCGGATGAGGCCAGCGTGCTCATGGTCTGGTGGTAGAGCAGGCTGAATGGCAGCCTGTCCAGCTTCGGCGGCTCCACCCAGCGCTCCTCCAGATAGACCTGGATCAGCGCTATGCCTTGCAGGAGCTTCCACGGAACGGTCTCAGGCAGCATGGACCGTGGCTCCGGCAGCTCCTCCCGAACGACGAACCACATCTCCGGAGGCAGCCCACGGCGGCCGGTGCGTCCCATTCTCTGCAAAAATGAAGACACGGTGAAGGGCGCATCGATCTGGAAAGCACGCTCCAGACGGCCTATGTCGATCCCCAGCTCAAGGGTAGCCGTGGTGCAGGTAGTCATGAAGATGTCGTCGTCCTTCATGGCGTCCTCGGCAGTCTCACGGTAGGCGGCGGAAAGGTTCCCGTGGTGGATCAGGAAGCGGTCGGGCTCGCCGTTGGCCTCGCAGTAGGAGCGCAGGGTGGTAGTGACAGCCTCACATTCCTCCCTAGAATTGACGAAAACAAGGCATTTCCGGCCCCGTGTATGCTCGAAGATATAGCCCATCCCCGGGTCTGCGTTTTTGGGAGCGCTGTCCGTTTTCTCGTCAAGGACAGGCATGGCGCCCTCGGGAGCCTCATTCTCCTCCGGAACGTTCTGCTGGCTGATGTAGAAGTGCTCCATGGACAGCCTCCAGCGGTCGCCCTTGGACTGGATCTTGGGGATCACCGTGCCTCTGGAGGATCCGGAGGAGAGGAACCTTCCGGCGGCCTCCATATCCCCGATCGTAGCCGAGAGCCCGATCCTTCTGGGGTCCGAGCCGGAGAGCCTTGACAGCCTTTCGATCAGGCACATGGTCTGGCCTCCACGGTCCCCACGCATGAGTGAGTGGATCTCGTCGATCACCACGAAGCGCAGGTCGTGGAAGAACTTCGGGATCAGGGCGTGCTTTCGCAGCATCAGCGCCTCAAGGGACTCCGGCGTGATCTGGAGTATCCCTGAGGGGGACTTCAGCATTTTCGTCTTGTGGGACTGGGCCACATCACCGTGCCAGTGCCAGACGGGGATCTCCGCCTCCTGACAAAGCTCTGTGAGCCGTGAGAACTGATCGTTGATCAGGGCCTTCAGCGGCCCGATGTACACAGCTCCCACTGACCTTGGCATATCCTCTGAGAACAGCGTGAGTATGGGAAAAAATGCCGCCTCGGTCTTTCCGGAGGCAGTTGAGGCCGACAGGAGGACGTTGTCCTCGGTGCCGAATATCGCCTCGCCGGCAGCAGCCTGTACTCCCCGAAGGGACTCCCAGCCGTTGCGGTAGATGAAGTCCTGTATAAAAGGAGCATAGCGGTCGTAAACGTCCATATCTCCCTCCTCAGATGTCGAACTCGGCGAACAGAGCGCCCTCGCCGTCCTCTCCGTCATCGGAGGAGGTCTCAGGCAGCTCGCCGATCAGCTTGGCAATGGGTATCGAAGGGTTCTGGAAGGCGATGTCCAAAAGGCCGATGAAGTCACGGATCACCTCACGGGGAGTTATGTGGCTGTCGGCGCCGATCCGGCCGAACTCGCTCTGCAAAAAGGCCACCATCTCCTCCTGAGTTATGCGCTGAGCATAGCCAAATAGCCCGGCGTGTATGTCGGAGAGCTTCTCCGTCAGCACCAGCATCTCCTCATAAGTCAGGGCCGTGAGCCTGATCACGGGAGCCATCATGTCCCGGACCTCCTCGCCGCCGAACCTGCTTTCGGAGAGCCTTGACCTCAGCGCCTCATAGCTGTAGACTCCACGGCGTGTGTCCTCGATGCACTGGGGAGTCCCTCCCATGATGATCCCCAGATACTTGGCCTTCCCCTGGAGGGTGTCGTTGTACATGGTGAGGATCTTCTCGTAGTTGTACTGCCGGGTAATGGCGTTGGGGATCTTGTAGATGTTCACCAGCTCGTCGATAAGGATCATCATGCCGCTGTATCCTGCCATTTTCAGGAACAGCGCAAAGAGCTTTAGGTACTCGTACCAGTCGTCGTCAGTTATGATGATATTTACGCCAAGGTCGTTCTTGGCCTCAGTCTTAGTCGTGTACTCCCCTCGGAACCACTTGACCACCTTGGCCTTGGTCTCATCGTCGGAGCCAGTGCAGGCATGGCAGTACAGAGTCAGCAGCCGGGTGAAGTCGAAGCCGTGGACCATTTCGCTCAAGGAGCCTATAACGCCGGCGATCGCCCTGTCAACGGCTGCGGAAAAGCCCGGATCCTCGGGAGAGATCCCCTTCTCGGTCATGACCGAGGACTGGACCGAGCTGATCCAGCGGTCCAGTATCAGGGAGAGGGCTCCGCCGTCGGGACGGGTCTTGGTGGACATATTCTTCATGAGCTCCTTGTAGGTTGCAAGGCCCTGCCCCTTGGTGCCCTGTAAGCGGCGCTCCGGCGAGAGGTCTGCGTCCACCACCACGAAGCCTCTGTCCATGACGTGGCTGCGGATAGTTTGCAGCAGGAAGCTCTTGCCGCTGCCGTATTTTCCCACTATGAAGCGGAATGAGGCACCGCCGTCGCTGATGATCTCCACATCACGGAGCAGAGCGTCGATCTCGGCCTCACGGCCCACGGTGATGTAGGGCAGGCCGGTCCGGGGAACGACTCCGCCTTTAAGGGAATTGATGACCGCCGAGGCGATTCTTTTTGGTATCTGCATGGTCAGTTCCTTTCTATCTCAGGCCTAGGAGCTCTCTGAGCTCCTCTGCGTAGTCCTCTATGATCTGGGGAGCTTCACCGCAAAACTCGATGACAGTGTCGCCGAAGCGGTCGAAGAGCCGGTCGTTTATGCTGTCCGCAAGGAGGGACGCCATTGATCCTGCGCTCCGTGCAGCGCCGGCCCAGTCCCCTCCTGTCAGCAGGGCCCGGAGGAAGGGCAGCTCCCCCGGGGAAAGGGGCACATTTGCGGCGGAGGTCTCCTCGGCAGCCGGCTCCTCCTCAGCTGCGGTCAGCTCAGGGAGCTCCTCCTCGTCCACGATCAGCTTCTCGCAGGTGGCCTCAGAAGCCGCTCGGATAGCGTTGAGCTTGGAAAGATCGAACTCGATCTTCACCGCCTGAGAGCGTTTCCGGCTCTCCCAAAGGCCCTCCAGCTCCTTTTTCAGCAGGGCGCAGGTCTGCTTGCTGACCTCCCCAAGGCCCACCTTGAAGCGGTAGCCGGAGATCTCACGAAGGAGGCTGTCGACCGTTCGTACCACCTCACCAAGGGCCTTGCTGCGGCCTCTGTTGTGGAAGCGCATGACGCTCCACCGGCCGTATTCACAGGTGTAGATCTGTATATCGCTGAGGGCGCAGCACAGGCTCAGGTCCGGCTTGCGCTCGTAGTAGATCCCGTCGGCAAACAGATGATAGGCCGAGTCCGCCAGCTTGCCGAAGAGCTTCTCGAAGAGGCTGTTTTTCCGCTTGTCACGGTAAAACTCCGCAAGCCTCCTGTAAGCTGCACAGACCCCGGCCCGGAACAGCTCCGGCTGCTCGGCGAAGAGCCGTGAGCTGTCGGGTCGGTAGGCTGAGAGCTGAGTGATCGCAGAGAAGAGCTCACCGTCGTCCGTCTTGTCCCAGCGGATCAGCGTCATGAGGAGCCGGTCGATCTCCAGATCCGGCAGCTCAGCGAAGATCTCTCTTGGCAGCTCATACCGGACCGCCAAGTCCCTCTGCCACACAAGGATCCTGCGGCAGAGCTCCTCCCTCTGGGGATAGCTCTCTCTGAGCTGCCCCAGCCGACAGAAGGCCTCCTCCGGGCTGTCGGTGCCGATCAGGTTGATCTGCTCGAAGGCGTACATGGTCAGGAACGGCAAAGGCGCAGGCTGGAAACTCCCGCGGCGAAGGGCGCTCCGCCAAGCAAAATAGCCTCTTAGCTGGTCGGAGGTCATGTCCCGGTATGTGGGGAAGGGCATCTCGAACTCCTCCGGAGTGGGGAAGCTGTCCTCATAGTCGGCCATGAACTGCCCCTGCTGGACGAAGAGCCAAGCGGAGGTCTTCCAGTAGGCCTCGGGGGTGTAGGCAAGGGCCTTCATCTCACGCAGCTTGGCAGGAGTCTCCGGGCGCTTTATCTGAGAGGCCGGCCGAAGGATAAGCTGGTCGGAGTAGACCCTTTCCCGAAAGGCCTTGCTGCTGAGCAGCTTCTCGTCGTGGAGAACGCTCTCAAGGATCTCTTTTATATCGGACATAGCCTGCACCTCCCCTGCAAAATGCTGTACCTTATATTATATCACAAAGATCGTCTTATGTCAAACAAATGTTCACCGGATCGGAGCCCTCAGTTGCCGCCGGCCTGAGCCTCCTCCTGAGGCTGATAGAGATCCTCCCTCTGGCGCAGAGGAGCCGCCTCTGTGCGGAACTGCCTCGGCGTCATGCCGTACTGCTGGCGGAACATCTTCCCGAAGTAGCTGATGTGGTCGAAGCCGCAGGCAAGGCAGATCTCCGTGACCGGCATATCCCCGGAGATCAGCAGCTCCGAGGCCTTTTTCAGCCGATACTCGTTAAGGTAGGCTATCGGCTTCTTGCTTATGGTACGGCGGAAGCACCGGAAGCACTCGCTCTTGCTGATATTCGCACAAGCAGCGATGTCCTCCACGGTGATGTCGCTGCCGTAATTCTCGTGTATGAACGACAGCATCTTCTTGATCCGGCTCTCAGAGAGCCCAGTCGACGGCGGAAGGGCCTCGGTCTGGCCGATCCGTAGGTTCACCGCAAGGGTGTACCAGATCTGGCCGATCATGTTCCTCAGCAGCAGCTCATAGCCCCAGCTCCTGTCCTGTGCAAGGGCAAGAAGCTCCCGGACCCGGCGGAGGATCTCCTCCTGCCATGGGATCTGTGAGGAGAGCTTGAAGCCTCTCAGTGAGGTATCCGAAGTCACCGGCCGAACGTAGCGCTTATAGATCAGGTCCTCGCCGCAGTCGCCGATGAACTCCGGCATGAATACCACCGTGTTCATGATCGGATCGGGCTGGCCTTCTATGGGAGTCTCCATGTGCATGGTGTTGGAGTTTATGAAGAAGCCCTCGCCCTGGCCCACCTCGATCACCGTATCGCTGATGTGGCAGCGGACCCTTCCCGACAGGACCACCGCTATCTCGATCTCAGGGTGCCAGTGCCAGTCGATGACATGGCCGGCGTACCAACTGAAATCGTTGGCGTAGACCCTCATGGGGAACATGGGCGTGCCGTGGACGGCGGTCTCTCTGTAGCGTGACCGGTCAAGGGGAGCTGCTTTCTGTTCTTTCTCCATGTCAGTAGCCTCCTTTGGCATTATCGTTATAGTTTTTGCCTGTATATTGATAGAATAATTCCTGTAATGATGTTATTATTATACCATAGTATAATGATAACGTCAACCCTCAGACATTTATCGCAAAAGGAGTTTTTTCTATGAAGATCTCAGACGGATTTTGGCTGAACAAGCCGGGCTACAACGTTCACTATGCCACTCAGATGTACACGATCGAGGCCGACGAGACCTCGGTGACTGTGTATGCCACCGACCAGTGGATCGGCAACCGTGGCATGACCCTTGGCGGTCCTATGCTGACTGTCAGGTTCTCCTCCACACTGAAGAACAGCATCAAGGTAGACATCGACCACTTCACAGGCACCAAGAAGAAGGCACCCGAATTCACCCTCTATGAGGACGCCTCCTTCAAGCCTGTCGTAAAAAAGAACGAGGACGACGGCTCCTATGAGCTGATCTCTGGCGAAACTAAGGTAAAGATCGGGCCTCAGGGCTGCGGCTGGGACGTGAGCTATTGGTACGGCGACAGGCTGCTGACAAAGACCGGCTGGAGGACCACCTCCCTTATCGAGGAGGAGGAATGGCTCACCAAGAACAGGCAGCTCTCACAGGAGGGCACACGGTTCTTCGCCAAGTCAGACAGCGGCGAGACCTCGTATATCCGTGAGATGCTGGGGATCAGCGTGGGCGAGTACATCTACGGCTTCGGCGAGAAGTTCTCCACCTTCGTGAAGAACGGCCAGACCGTTGACGTTTGGAACAACGACGGCGGCACCTGCTCGGAGCAGAGCTACAAGTCTATCCCCTTCTTCGTTTCATCAAGAGGCTACGGCGTTTTCGTTGACCACCCGGAGAACGTGAATTTCGAGGTGGCAAGTGAGACCGTCTCAAAGACCTCCTTCACCGTCCAGGGCCAGCACATGGAGTACTTCATCTTCGGCGGCGAGACCGTTGCCGACGTTCTCTCCTCCTACACTGACCTTACCGGAAAGCCTGCACTTCCTCCGGCTTACACCTTCGGACTGTGGCTCTCCACCTCCTTCACCACCAGCTACGACGAGGAGACCGTGAACTCATTCATCGACGAGATGGAGCGCCGGGACATACCCCTTGAGGTCTTCCACTTCGACTGCTTCTGGATGAAGGAGTTCCAGTGGTGCTCCTTTGAGTGGGACAAGGATATGTTCCCCGACCCCAAGGCAATGATCGCCCGTCTGAAGGCAAAGGGCCTGAAGATCTGCGTGTGGATCAACCCCTACGTCGGCCAGAGAGCTCCTGTATTCGACGAGTGCGTGGAGAAGGGCTATTTCATCAAGAACAAGGACGGATCGGTGTTCCAGTGCGATATGTGGCAGCCGGGACTGGCTATCATCGACTTCACCGACCCCGGTGCAAGAGCTTGGTATGCCTCCAAGATCAAGGGACTGGCCAAGCTGGGCGTTGACGCTATCAAGACCGATTTCGGCGAGCGTATCCCCACTGACGTGGTCTACAGCGACGGCTCAGACCCATACAAGATGCACAACTACTATACATACCTGTACAACAAGACAGTTTTTGAGGCTCTCCAGGAGGCCAAGGGCGAGGGCAATGCCTGCCTCTTCGCAAGGAGCGCAACTGTGGGCGGCCAGCAGTTCCCTGTTCACTGGGGCGGCGACTGCTTCTCGAACTATGAGTCCATGTGGGAGACCCTCAGAGGCGGACTTTCCCTCTGTCTGTCAGGCTTCGGATTCTTCTCACACGATATTTCCGGCTTCGAGGCAACAGGCTCCCCGGACCTTTACAAGCGCTGGACAGCCTTCGGCCTTATGTCTACTCACTCACGCTATCACGGCAACGCCTCCTACCGAGTTCCTTGGAACTTCGATGAGGAGAGCTGCGACGTTTCCCGTCACTTCGTAAAGCTCAAGGGCAGGCTCATGCCCTACCTCTTCGCAAACGCCGTGAACACCCACAAGACCGGTGTTCCCATGATGAGGGCGATGGTCATCGACTATGCCTTCGACAGAGCGGCCCTCACCGTGGACACTCAGTATATGCTGGGCGACTCGCTGCTGGTGGCGCCTGTGTTCAGCGAGGACGGCCAGTGCAGCTTCTACCTGCCTGACTGCGGCACTTGGACCGATATACAGACCGGCGAGGAGCTCCCCGGCGGGAGCTGGTACACCAAGACCTATGACTACTTCGGGCTCCCCCTCTATGCGAAGCCGAACTCCATGATAGTTTTCGGCGACTTCAAGAAGACCGTCGAGTACGACTACACCGACAACATGAAGATCGTGATCTACGGCCTTGAGGACGGCAGAGAGATCAGCTCCACCGTCTACGATATGAAGGCTCAGCCGGCGGCTCAGATCACCGCAAGGCGCTCCGGAGACATCATCGAGGTCAGCGTTTCCGGCACTGACAAGCCCTTCACCGCCGAGAGCGCACAGGGACTTGAGATCGTAATAAGATAACAATGATCGCCTGAGAGCATATCGCTCTCAGGCGAATTTGTTATGGGGATCCGAAATTGTTGCATGAAATATTTATTTGCGTCAAATTCTTTGTCAATTGCTACAAAAATGCTAATTATCATTGACTTTTGCCGCAAAAAATAGTATAATACCTATAACCTTAACTATTGGAAGGGGGGGGAAGAGCTATGGTCGATACTCATATCCTCAATACCGCAAGGTATACGCCTGTCGGCGACATAATCGTCATGGCACTGTGCCTTATCATGGTGGTCCTTATGCTGCAGACCTATATCCACAGAGACCGCAACTATAAAACGATCGTGCTGATCCTTGGCGGGATAGTTTTCTCCTCTATGACAAATATCTTCTATGAGAGCCTTCTCAACGCCGAAAGGATCTCTCCCCTGCCGGTATACTGCCTTAGGATCGCTCACCATATCCTGCTGACCGTGGTGCTCTTCCTGTACATAAGATACCTCCATGAGCCCCTTTGGATCCCGCAAAAAACTCAGAAGCGCTACGTCCTGATCGCATCCGTCGTGCTGGCTGCTGCCGTGGTGCTGGACGTTTACGGTACAGTCATGAAGCTCCCCTTCAGCTTCTTCATAACTGACAGGGAGATACACTCCGGGATCAACGTCTACAGCATAGTCTATGCGCTTTTCGCAATAACGATCTTCCACATGATCATTAGGTACCGCAGCCGTGTCATCAAGCAGGTCTTCTGGGGACTGCTGTGCGTGAACATCATCTCTGTGTTCATACTGGCCCTACAGGGGACCCACGATCAGGTCTCATACACCGTTTCCGCCTACTTCTTCCCTGTCATAGGGATAGTCTTCATGCTCCACTCCAACCCCTATGACATTGACACAGGTGCGATCTCAGGAAGGTATCTGATCGACGAGCTGAAAAGCGCCATCGAGCACGGCGGCGAGATCGTGCTCATGAGCTGCCGGATCAGTGATTTCTCCAAGAAGATCGTCGCCGATAAGTCCCTGAGATACGAGTTCTACCGTTTCTTCCGGCAGAACGTCAAGAGAGGCGTGCTGTACAACTTCTCCGGCGAGCGCCTGATCCTCTCCCTTACCAAGGAGCGTGGGCAGGACATGGAGCCACTTATGAACAAGATGCTGGAGGACTTCCAGAAAAGCTATCAGGTCTTCGGTCTGGACTACAAGATCGTCATCATCAAGACCAGCCCCGAGATCTCCGCAGCAGAGGACTACGAAAAGCTGATCGCTCTGGCCGAGAAGAAGATGCAGTTCAACCAGGTCCACCGGATAAGCACCCTTGACATCAGCGAATACTACAACAGCAGCTATATCCTCAGTCAGCTGGAGGACATCGCCGATAAAAAGGACCCCTTCGACAAGCGTGTGCTGATCTACTGCCAGCCTGTGTTCAATATCCTCACAGGCAGCTACGACACCGCTGAGGCTCTTGTGCGCCTTGAGCTGGACAAGACCGGGATCGTCATGCCGGCACAGTTCATCGAGCTGGCCGAGGAGCACGGCCTTATCCACCAGCTCAGCATGATAATCCTCCACAAGACCTGCTACGCTATCCGGGACCTCATGGAGGACGGCTTCGACATTCGCCGGGTCTCAGTGAACATCTCAGTTCTGGAGCTCCAGCAGGAGTCCTTCTTCACCGATGTGAAGCAGGCTATCGACCGCAACGGTATCCCATACAGCAAGATCGCTGTGGAGATCACCGAGAGCCGCAGCGAGGCGGAGTTCCACATCATGAAGCAGCGTGTGACTCAGCTCCAGGAGCTGGGCATAAAGTTCTACCTGGACGACTTCGGGACAGGCTACTCCAACTTCGAGAGGATCATGGAGATCCCCTTCGACATCATCAAGTTCGACCGGACCCTCCTGATCGAGTCAAGGAAGAGCTCTGAGTCCTACTACATGGTCAGCACCTTCGCAAGTATGTTCAGGAAGCTGGACTATGCGATCCTCTTCGAGGGCGTGGAGAACGACACCGACGAGGAGAGCTGCCTTTCCATGAACGCCAAGTATTTGCAGGGCTACAAGTATTCAAGGCCTATCCCGATCGGCGAGCTGAGAGGCTTTCTCAGCCGGGTAAATTCATAAAAGCAAGAGCGTGTCAGGCGGCACGCTCTCTTTTTTTGCAAAAAAATATCCCTCCCAAAACGGGAGGGACGGGGAGAAATACTAGCAGCCCCCGGAGCCTTTTCAGACTCCGAAAAGCAGCTTGTCGTAAGTTGGGAAGGGCCAGTACTCCGCAGAAGTCACGGGCTCGGCCTTGTCAGCGGCAGCTCTGAGAGCCTCCATTGCAGGAAGTACCTCGTCACGGATGAACTCAGCAGCCTCAACGATCACCTCGATGTCCTTGAGCTGTGCTACCTTCTCTTCAAGTACGGTAGTAGCCTCGTCCATTTCGTCCACAAGGCCGGACAGCTCGGTGATGAGCTTCTTTTCGTACTTGCAGGCAACTGACGCAACACTGCTCTTCACAGAGACCGCAGAAGCTGTATCAGCGGCGAACTTCGCAACGGCAGGGATGATCTCCTTCCGGGCCATGTCGATCATGGTCTGAGCCTCGATGTTGACGGTCTTGATGTAGTTCTCGAGCATTATGTCACGGCGTGAGAAGATCTCGGCCTCGGTGAAGATACCGTGAGAGGTGAGCATCTCAACGTTCTTCTTATCGCAGATCTTAGGCATTGCGTCTGCGGTAGTCTTAAGGTTCAGAAGGCCACGCTTCTCGGCCTCTTCGATCCATGCGTCGTCGTAGCCGTTGCCGTTGAAGATGATCCTCTTGTGGGCCTTGATCGTGTCACGGATCAGCTCATGGAGGGCGGACTCAAAGTCCTTGGCCTTCTCGAGCTGGTCAGCGAACTGTCTGAGCTCCTCGGCAACTGCTGCGTTCAGGTGGATATTTGCACAGGAGATGCTGTTGGAGGATCCCAGCATACGGAACTCGAACTTGTTTCCGGTAAATGCAAAGGGCGAGGTGCGGTTGCGGTCGGTGGTGTCCTTGCTGAATTTCGGCAGGACATCGACGCCCAGCTGCATCTTCTCCTTCTCATAGCCGCCGTAGGGAGCGTCGTTCTCGATAGCCTCCAGAACAGAGGTCAGCTCGTCCCCAAGGAAAATGGAGATGACTGCCGGAGGAGCCTCGTTTGCTCCAAGACGGTGATCGTTGCCGGCTGTTGCAACAGAGAGCCTCAGCAGATCCTGATAGTCGTCAACTGCCTTGATGACAGCGGCCAGGAACAGCAGGAACTGTGCGTTCTCGTAGGGAGTCTCACCGGGCGAGAGAAGGTTCACGCCCTGATCCGTGGAGATAGACCAGTTGTTGTGCTTGCCGGAACCATTCACTCCTGCGAAGGGCTTCTCGTGGAGCAGGCACACAAGGCCGTGGCGCTGTGCCACCTTCTGCATGACCTCCATGGTGAGCTGGTTGTGGTCGGCAGCGATGTTTGTAGTATCGTAGATCGGGGCAAGCTCATGCTGTGCAGGAGCGACCTCGTTGTGCTTGGTCTTTGCAAGGATCCCCAGCTTCCACAGCTCCTTGTCCAGATCCGCCATATACTCGGCTACTCTGGGCTTGATCGTACCGAAGTAGTGGTCCTCCATCTCCTGGCCCTTGGGAGGCATAGCGCCGAAAAGCGTGCGTCCCGTCATGATCAGGTCCTTGCGCTGCTTCCAGAGCTCTCTGTCCACAAGGAAGTACTCCTGCTCGGGGCCGACTGAGGTCTTGACGCTCTTTACCTTGTCGTTGCCGAAGAGCTTCAGGATACGCAGAGCCTGTCTGTTGAGGGCCTCCATTGAGCGCAGGAGAGGCACCTTCTTGTCCAGAGCCTCGCCGGTGTAGGAGCAGAAGGCCGTGGGGATATAGAGCGTGCCGTCCTTGATGAAGGCGTAGGATGTGGGGTCCCAGGCTGTATAGCCTCTTGCCTCGAAGGTGGCTCGGAGGCCTCCTGAGGGGAACGAGGAGGCGTCCGGCTCGCCCTTTACCAGCTCCTTGCCGGAGAACTCCATGATGACTCTTCCGTCGGGAGCAGGTGAGATGAAGCTGTCGTGCTTCTCAGCGGTAACGCCTGTCATTGGCTGGAACCAGTGTGTGTAGTGTGTGGCACCCTTTTCGATCGCCCAGTCCTTCATGGCTGCGGCTACGGCGTTGGCCACAGATATATCAAGGGGAGTACCCCTGTCGATAGTGCGCTTCAGGCTCTTGTAGACCTTCTCAGAAAGAGTAGCCTTCATGATGCGGTCATCAAAGACCATAGTGCCGAAATAATCTGTTACCTTTTCCATTTTTATTTCCTCCATAGTGATATTTTAAGCAGAAGACGGCATCTTTGACGTCTCCGCTGATGCGCTTAGTTTTCAAGGGAAGCTCTTATGAAGTCAGCAAAGAGCTTATGGGGCTTGTTGGGTCGGGACCTGAATTCCGGGTGGAACTGCACTCCCACGAACCAGGGGTGATCCGGGATCTCAACGATCTCCACCAGCTTCTCGTCGGGAGAGAGCCCTGCGATCCTCAGGCCGGCTGCTGTGAGCTGTCTGCGGTAGGCGTTGTTGAACTCCCAGCGGTGGCGGTGGCGCTCATAGATCAGCTCCTCGCCGTAGATCCTGCGGCACCGTGACTCCTCCGAGAGCTTGCAGGGATAAAGTCCCAGCCGCATGGTACCGCCCTTTTCTGAGATGTGCTTCTGCTCCTCCATGATGTCGATCACAGGGTCTGGCGTTTCGCCGAATTCCGTGGAATTTGCCATAGATAGGCCCAGCACGTTCCTTGAGAACTCGATCACCGACATCTGCATACCCAGACAGATCCCGAAGAAGGGGATCTTGTTCTCTCGGGCGAAGCGGATCGACTCGATCATTCCGCCGATACCTCTGTGGCCGAAGCCTCCGGGAACGATGATACCGCCGCAGCCCTCAAAGGTCTCAGCAGCGTTCTCAGCCGTGACCTTCTCGGAGTCTACCCAGCGGATCTCTACGGCCGCATCGTTGACGATACCTCCGTGGCGAAGGGCCTCCGCAACTGAGAGATATGCGTCGTGGAGCTCCACATACTTGCCCACCAGTGCGATCGTGACCTTCTTATGGGCGTTCTCTGCACGGCGGACCATTTCCGTCCACTCCTCGAGCTCAGGCTCTCTGTCCTCAAGTCCAAGGCTCCTGCACACTGAATGGGCAAGGCCTTCCTCCTCCAGCCAAAGGGGCACCTCATAAAGGGAGGGCGCTGTCAGGTTCTGGATAACGTCCTCCTGCCTTATATTGCAGAACAGCGCTATCTTGGCACGCATATCCTCCGGGATCTGGCGCTCGCTGCGGAGCACGATCACGTCGGGCTGTATGCCGATCGAGAGCAGCTCCTTGGTGGAGTGCTGAGTGGGCTTGGATTTCAGCTCCTCTGAGCCGGCGATGTAGGGGACCAGAGTGACGTGTATGTAGCACACATTGCCTCTCCCCTGCTCGGTGCCAACCTGACGTATGGCCTCAAGGAAGGGAGTAGACTCGATGTCTCCCACGGTGCCGCCGATCTCGGTGATCACCACATCGGCTCCAGCCTCCTTTGCGGCGCTGTAGACCTTGTCCTTGATCTCGTTAGTGATATGTGGGATGACCTGCACCGTTCCGCCAAGGTAATCTCCCCGGCGCTCCTTGGTGATCACGTTCCAGTAGATCTTACCGGTGGTCACGTTGGAGTGGACGGACAGGTTCTCGTCAACGAAACGCTCGTAGTGCCCCAGATCAAGGTCTGTCTCGGCACCGTCGTCCGTAACGAACACCTCGCCGTGCTGGAAGGGAGACATGGTCCCGGGATCCACGTTGATGTAGGGATCGAACTTCTGGATCGTGACCTTGTAGCCCCTCTGCTTGAGAAGTCTTCCCAGAGAAGCCGCCGTTATGCCCTTGCCAAGGCCGGAAACGACTCCTCCGGTGACGAAAATGAATTTTGACATTTGCTCATGCTCCTTGAAAAACATTTATGAGAAGGTATCCGCAGTCAGCCGGAGCGGTCCTCTGCGGATACCGTCCATAGCTTATGACTTTTCCCACTCCTCGGAATCGTGGAGCGCATTGTAGCCCTCCTCGCCGGTACGGATCTTGATGACGTTCTCGATGTCGTAGATGAACATCTTTCCGTCGCCGTAGTTTCCGGTATAAAGAGCAGATCTGGCGGCTGCGACTACCCTGTCCACAGGGACTGCACAAACAGCGATCTCAGCCTTGATCTTGGGCAGAAGATCCATCTCAACGGTAGTTCCACGGTAGTAGTTGCGCTGGCCGTTCTGCATACCGCAGCCCAGCACGTTGGTCACAGTGATGCCCTTGACGTCGATGGCCTCCATAGCCTGTATGAAGTCCTGGAGCTTCTGCTGCTTGAAAATGACCACGATGTTGGTCAGCTTAGGCTGTCCGTTGGGAGCAGGTGCTGTGTAGCTCTCCACCTCTACTGCCTTCTCCACAGGAACTGCGGGAACGGCAGGCTTCTCGGCCTTCTCGACGCTCTTTGCGTCGTCCTTTGTGTAGCCGTAGACCGATGCGTCGCTCATCGAGGGAGCGAAATCAGCATAGGAAGAGATAAGGCCGTGCTCTGTAACGTCCAGACCGATGATCTCCTCCTGCTCGGAGGCTCTCAGACCGATCGTGTGCTTAATGATAAGGAAGGTGATCGTGATAGCTACTGCTGCGAAGGAAGCGACTGAAACGAAGCCAAGGAGCTGTATGCCGAGCTGCTCAACGCCGCCGCCGTAGAAGAGGCCCTCGCCCTTGATCCCGCCGGACTCGAGCTGTATAGCGTATCCGGGAGAGGTCTTAGTTGCGAAAAGTCCAACTGCGATAGTTCCCCAGATACCGTTCATCATGTGTACAGCAACTGCGCCCACAGGATCGTCGATGTGGAGCTTGTAGTCCAGGAGCCATACGCCGAAGCATACCAGGAGTCCGGAAACTACACCTACGATGAAGGAGCCGAGAGCGTCCAGCACGTCACAGCCGGCCGTGATACCTACAAGGCCTGCAAGAGATGCGTTCAGACACATGGAAACATCGGGCTTGCCGTACTTCAGCCATGTGAAGATCATACAGGTCACCGTTGCAACGGCAGGAGCTATAGTAGTCGTCAGGAAGATCGAATCGAGCTGTCCTACGCTGGAGGCTGCGGCAGGGTTGAAGCCATACCAGCCGAACCAAAGGATGAAGCAGCCCAGTGCGCCGATCGTCAGGTTGTGTCCGGGGATAGCGTTGACCTTGATCTCGCCGTCCTTTGTCTTGTGGAACTTTCCGATACGGGGACCGACGATCTTTGCGCCGATAAGAGCACAGACACCGCCTACCATGTGGATAGCGCAGGAGCCCGAAAGATCGTGGAAGCCCATCTGAGCCAGCCAGCCGCCGCCCCAGATCCAGTGTGCCTCGATCGGATAGATGAGAGCGCTGATCACTCCGGAGTAGATACAGTACGAAAGGAACTTCGTCCTCTCGGCCATCGCTCCGGAAACGATAGTAGCAGTAGTTGCACAGAACACAAGGTTGAAAACGAACTGATCCCACTGGAAGGCGTCATAGGCCGTGAATATATCCAGCCCCGGCTTTCCGATGAGCCCGGCAGCGTCCTCTCCAAGGAGCAGTCCGAAGCCGATGAAGATGAACATTACTGTACCGATACAGAAGTCCATCAGGTTTTTCATTATGATGTTGCCGGCGTTCTTTGCACGGGTGAAGCCTGTCTCCACCATTGCGAAGCCCGCCTGCATGAAGAATACGAGCGCAACAGCGATCATGAACCATACGCCGAATATCGTCTCATTCGTACTGGCTGTTACCTGATCTATAATACTCTGAATATCCATATGTTTTCCTCCTTTTTTAGTAACAGCATAGATATCAAAGGGGTGCAGAGGCCCTTAGGACCTCATACACCCCTTTGTGTATGGAATTAGCGCTATAAACCAAAAAAGAGAGCTGCGGACCCATATCCGCAGCTCCCTTGCTGTTTACAATGCCATTATAGACCTCCCCGGCGAAAATGTCAAGGGGTAAAATCGATTTTCGGCGATCGGTACAATTTCAGTGATCAAAAGCGCAAAACTGTTTGTATGCGCCTACAAATTCGACCCTCCCCCTTGACATTTCCGCTTCAGCGTGCTAATATATTCTTTAGGAACAAAGACGTTTCGACGGACTAGCTGTCTGTCGGGACGCCTTTTTTGTTTTATCATGCCTGTTCAATGGCGAGCAGGTATTGAAAGGAATGTTACTATATGGAAAAGCTGAGAAATGAGGTCCCCTCACATCAGCAGGGCCTCTACAGACCACAGTTCGAGCATGACAACTGCGGTATCGGAGCTGTGGTGAACATCAAGGGCGAGCCCTCCAGAAGAGTAGTTGAGGACGCCCTGACTATCGTTGAGAAGCTGGAGCACCGTGCCGGCAAGGACGCCGACGGCAAGACCGGCGACGGAGTAGGCATACTCCTTCAGATCCCTGCGGAGCTCTTCCGCAGAGAGCTCTCTCTCATGGGCAAGGACCTCGGCGAGAAGGGCGACTTCGGCGTGGGTATGTTCTTCCTCCCCACTCAGGCTCTGAAGCGTGATCAGGCCAAGAAGCTCTTCGAGGTCATCATCAATAAGAACGGCATGGAGCTGATCTGCTGGAGGGAGGTCCCCACCTGCCCTGAGATCCTTGGAAAAAAGGCCCTGGACAGCAAGCCCTGCATCATGCAGGCCTTCGTGAAAAGGCCTGAGGGCTGTGCAAGGGGCGCAGACTTCGACAGGAAGCTCTACATCGCAAGAAGAGAATTCGAGCAGTCCGCAGGCTCCACCTACGTCTGCTCACTGTCCAGCCGCACTATCGTATATAAGGGTATGTTCCTGGTCCACGAGCTCAGGCGGTTCTACACCGACCTCCAGGCCGAGGATATGGTCTCTGCGATAGCGATGGTACACTCACGATTTTCCACAAATACTCAGCCCAGCTGGGAGAAGGCTCACCCCAACCGTCTGATCGTCCACAACGGCGAGATCAACACGATCACCGGAAACGCCGACAAGATGCTGGCCCGTGAGGAGTCCATGTCCTGCGAGCTGCTGAAAAACGACATGAGCAAGATCCTCCCGGCGATCAATGTCAGCGGCTCTGACTCCGCAAGACTGGACAACGCTCTGGAGTTCATGGTCATGGCAGGTATGCCCCTTCCGCTGGCTGTCATGATAACGATCCCGGAGCCCTGGAAGAACGACAGGACGATCTCTAAGGCGAAATACGACCTTTATCAATACTACGCAACTATGATGGAGCCCTGGGACGGCCCGGCCTCCATACTCTTCTCAGACGGCGAGATGATGGGCGCCGTGCTTGACAGGAACGGCCTGCGCCCCTCACGCTACTGCATCACCAAGGACGGCTTCCTGATCCTCTCCTCCGAGACCGGCTGTATCGACGTTCCCCCGGAGATGATCGTGAAGAAGGACCGCCTCCGCCCCGGAAAGATGCTCCTTGCTGACACGAAGCAGGGCAGGATCATCGACGATGACGAGCTCAAATCCACCTACGCATCCCGTCAGCCCTACGGCGAATGGCTGGACGCAAATCTGGTGCGGCTCCATGACCTGCACATCCCCAACAAGGGCGTGCGAAGCTATCCCAAGGAGGAGCTGGAAAAGCTCCAGAAGGCCTTCGGCTATTCCTATGAGGAGATCAGGACAAGTATCCTTCCCATGGCTGAAAAAGGCGCTGAGCCCATAGCCTCCATGGGCAGCGATATACCTCTTCCGCCTCTGGACAAGCAGTCGCCTCCCCTGTTCAGCTACTTCCGCCAGCTCTTCGCTCAGGTCACCAACCCGCCCTTCGACGCTATCCGTGAGGAGATCGTTACTGATACCAGCGTCTACATCGGCAAGGACGGCAACCTCCTGGAGGAGCGCCCTGAGAACTGCCATGTGCTGAAGATCGAGAACCCGATCCTCACCGAGACAGATATGCTCAAGATCCGCAGCATGAACATCAAGGGCCTGAAAACTGCCGTTATCCCGATCACCTACTACATCGGGACGACTCTTGAGCGTGCGGTGGAGAAGCTGTTCAACGACGCTGACAAGGCCTACAGAGAGGGCGCAAATATCCTGATCCTCTCTGACAGAGATACGGACGAGTACCGTGCTCCGATCCCGTCGCTGCTGGCAGTTGCGGCCCTCCAGCAGCACCTGGTCTCCACTAAGAAGAGGACGGCCGTGGCTATGATCTTAGAGTCGGCCGAGCCCAGAGAGGTCCACCACTTTGCGGCGCTCCTCGGCTACGGAGCCTGCGCCGTGAACCCCTATCTCGCTCAGGAAACGATCCGTGACCTGATCGACACGGGTATGCTGGACAAGGACTTCTACGCTGCTGAGGACGACTACAACAGCGCAGTCCTCCACGGTATCGTAAAGATCGCATCGAAAATGGGCATCTCCACGATCCAGTCCTATCAGGGCAGCAAGCTCTTTGAGGCGGTCGGGATCTCTCAGGAGCTGATAGACCGGTATTTTTCGGGAACTGTCAGCCGTATCGGAGGCATTGGCCTCCCAGACCTGAGCAGAAGGACGGAGGCTCTCCACACAGCGGCCTTCGATCCCCTGGGACTGAAAACAAGAGACGGGATCACAAGCTCCGGCAGCCACAAGCTACGCAGCGGCAAGACCGAGCACCTGTACTCTCCCGAGACTATACACCTTTTGCAGAAGGCCACAGGAACAGGCAGCTACGAGCTGTTCAAGAAGTATACAGAATGTCTCACCCGTGAGGACAGCGAGATGACTCTCAGGAGCCTCATGGAGCTGAGGTTCGACGAGAACGGAGGCGTACCGATCGACGAGGTGGAGAGCGTCGAGTCGATCTGCCGCAGGTTCAAGACCGGAGCCATGTCCTACGGCTCGATCTCTCAGGAGGCTCACGAGTGCATGGCCGTGGCGATGAACAGTATCGGCGGTAGGTCCAACTCCGGCGAGGGAGGCGAGTCTCCCGAAAGACTGGGTTCCGACAAGTGCTCCGCTATCAAGCAGGTGGCCTCGGGACGGTTCGGAGTCACCAGTGAGTACCTTGTCTCTGCCAACGAGATCCAGATCAAAATGGCTCAGGGCGCCAAGCCCGGCGAGGGCGGTCATCTGCCCTCGGAGAAGGTATACCCTTGGATCGCCAAGACCCGCCGCTCCACCGCAGGAGTCGGCCTGATCTCTCCTCCGCCCCACCACGACATCTACTCTATCGAGGACCTGGCGCAGCTGATCTTCGACCTGAAAAACGCCAACGACAAGGCAAGGATCTCCGTGAAGCTGGTCTCTGAGGCCGGCGTGGGGACCGTTGCTGCCGGTGTTGCGAAGGCCGGCGCACAGGTGATACTGATCTCCGGCTATGACGGAGGAACAGGCGCTGCTCCCAAGAGTTCCATCTACAACGCTGGACTGCCCTGGGAGCTGGGACTGGCTGAGGCTCATCAGACCCTTATAAAGAACGGCCTGCGCTCCCGTGTGGTCATCGAGACCGACGGAAAGCTCATGACCGGAAGAGATGTAGCTGTTGCGGCGATGCTGGGAGCCGAGGAATTCGGCTTCGCTACGGCTCCTCTGGTAACTATGGGCTGCGTCATGATGAGGGTGTGCAACCTAGACACCTGCCCCATGGGTATCGCTACTCAGGACCCTGAGCTGAGAAAGCGCTTCAAGGGCAAGCCTGAGTACGTGGTGAACTTCATGCACTTCATCGCTCAGGAGCTGAGAGAATACATGGCTAAGCTGGGCGTTAGGACAGTCGATGAGCTGGTAGGAAGGACGGATCTGCTCTTCCCCAAGAAGAACGCCGCCGCTGAGGGCATCGATCTAAGGCAGATCCTTGCCGGGACGGACCAGACCCAGAAGCAGCACTTCGACCCGGAGGACATCTACGATTTCGAGCTGGAGAAAACTCCCGACAGGAGCGTTCTCCTGAAGAAAATGGGCAGCGCTCTGAAGAAGGGCGAGGCAAAGTCCGTTTCACTGAAGGTCTCCAACACCGACCGCTCCTTCGGGACCCTTTTCGGGGCCGAGATCACAAGGCTCCACGGCGAGGGAGCTCTCCCGGAGGACACCTACACCGTTCACTGTGAGGGCAGCGGAGGACAGTCCTTCGGCGCATTCATACCCAAGGGACTGACCATCGAGCTGACAGGAGACTGCAACGACTATTTCGGAAAGGGGCTCTCCGGCGGAAAGCTGGTGCTGTTCCCGCCTAAGAGCTCAGGCTTCAAGGCCGAGGATAACATCATCGCCGGCAACGTCGCCCTCTACGGAGCGACCTCCGGAAAGGCCTTCATCAGCGGCATCGCCGGCGAGCGCTTCTGCGTGAGGAACTCCGGTGCAGTGGCTGTCTGCGAGGGCGTAGGCGACCACGGCTGTGAGTATATGACCGGCGGAAGAGTAGTAGTCCTCGGCCGGACCGGAAAGAATTTCGCTGCCGGTATGTCCGGCGGTATCGCATACGTCCTCGACGAGGAGCGTGACCTGTACATGAGGCTGAACAAGGCTCTGGTCTCTCTGGAAACTGTCAGCGAAAAGGCCGACATCATGGAGCTAAAGGCTCTCATCACCGAGCACGCTGAGGCGACCGGCTCAGAGAAGGCAAAGAGGATCCTTGAGAGCTTCGATGAATATATCCCCAAATTCAAAAAGATCATACCCCACGACTACGCAAAGATCCGCAGCACCGTCCTTGCACTTGAGGAAAAGGGCATGGACAGCGAGCAGGCGGAGATCGAAGCGTTTTTCATCAATAAAAAGGAGGCGTGAATATGGGCAAGGCTACCGGTTTTATGGAATACACAAGAGCTGAGAGCACCTGTGAGGAGCCTCTTGAAAGGATCAAGCATTTCGGCGAGTTCCACACTCCTCTCAGCGAGGAGCAGCGCCGTGATCAGGCGGCACGCTGCATGGACTGCGGAGTCCCCTTCTGTCAGAACGGCAAACCGCTCTGCGGAATGATCTCAGGCTGTCCTCTGAACAACCTGATCCCGGAGTGGAACGATCTGCTCTTCCGTGGGCAGAAGGAACAGGCTCTGAAAAGGCTGCTCATGACCAACAGCTTCCCGGAATTCACATCAAGGGTATGTCCGGCGCTCTGCGAGAAGGCCTGCACCTGCGGAGCAAACGACAGCCCCGTTACGGTCAAGGAGAACGAGAGGTCGATCGTTGAGTTCGGCTTCGACAGCGGATTTATCCGCCCGGAGATCCCGGCGGTAAGGAGCGGTAAGCACATCGCAGTCATCGGCTCCGGGCCGGCAGGTCTGGCCGCTGCGGACACTCTCAACAAGCGTGGCCACAGCGTTACCGTCTACGAGCGTGAGGACAGGCCCGGCGGTCTGCTGATGTACGGTATCCCCAATATGAAGCTGGAAAAATCCGTGATCCTGCGGCGCACTGAGCTCATGAAGGCCGAGGGCGTAAGGTTCGTCACCGGTGCAAACGTAGGCGTGAACGTTTCCGCTCAGGAGATCCTCGACAGCTCCGACGCAGTGATCCTTGCCTGCGGCTCGGCGAATCCCCGTGATATAAAGGCTGAGGGCAGAGATGCAGAAGGGATCTATTTTGCGGTAGACTTCCTAAAGTCAACCACCAAGAGCCTTCTGGATCATGACCTTGCAAAGGACAGCTACATCTCCGCAGAGGGCAAGGACGTGATTATCATCGGAGGCGGCGACACCGGCAACGACTGCGTCGGGACCTCGATCCGCCACGGGTGCAGGTCCGTGACCCAGCTCGAGATGATGCCAAAGCTCCCCGATGAGCGCAGCGCCGATAACCCCTGGCCGGAGTGGCCAAGGGTCTGCAAGACAGACTACGGTCAGGAGGAGGCGATCGCCCTCTTCGGCCACGACCCAAGGCTGTACTGCACTACGGTCAAGGAGTTCATCAAGGACGGCGAGGGAAAGCTCTCAGCAGTAAAGACCGTGAAGCTGGAGTTCGTCACCGACCCGGAGACCGGCAGGAGATCTCCCAAGGAGATCGAGGGCAGCGAGGAGACCCTCCCCTGTCAGCTCTGCCTTATCGCAGCAGGCTTCCTGGGAGCACAGAGCTACGTCGCTGAGGCCTTCGGCGCTGAGCTGGACAAGAGAACGAATGTATCGACAGAAAAGGGAGGCTTCTCCACCGGCGCAGACAAGGTATTCGCCGCCGGAGATATGCACATTGGACAGTCTCTCGTTGTGAGAGCGATCCGTGAGGGCAGAGATGCCGCCGCTGAGGTGGACTGCTTCCTCATGGGCTACACGAACCTAAAATAACGGAGGAAATTATGATCTACTCGGAAAATGAGATCCTACAGTATATCGACGAAAATGACGTAAAGTTCGTCAAGCTCACCTTCTGCGACCTGAAGGGCAGACTGAAAAACATCTCGATCCTCTCCTCGGAGCTGGCCTCCACCTTTGAAAGAGGAGTCAGGATCAGCGGCAAGAAGATCTTCGGCTTTGAGACTGCCGGCGGAAAGGACCTGTTCCTCTTCCCCGACGTCCAGACCATGACCGTCCTTCCGTGGCGGCCTCAGCAGGGCAGGGTCATCAGGATGTTCTGCTATATCCGCTACGCCGACGGGACCCCCTTTGAAGGGGACGGGCGGTACTTCCTGAAAAAGGCGATGAAGGCCGCTGTTTCGGCCGGGTACTGCTTCCGCTTCGGGACGAGCTGTGAGTTCACGCTATTCATGCTGGGCGAGCAGGGACTCCCACTGAAAACTCCCCACGACCACGCCGGATACTGCGATACAGCCCCTGACGACAAGGGGGAGAATATCCGCAGGGACGTTTGCCTGACGCTGGAACAGATGGGGATCCACCCTGTCTCATCACGCCACGAGAGCGGATGCGGACAGCACGAGATCGATTTCAACGCCTCCTCTGCGCTGAAGGCTGCGGATACCTTCCTCAGCTTCAAATCAGCGGTAAAGTCAGTGGCCGAGAACCACGGCGTCCATGCCAGCTTCATGCCGAAGCCTCTGAGGAACGACTGCGGGAACGGTATGCACATAAGCTGCAATATCTTCCGGGACAGCGACCTCTTCGAGGATAAGTCCCCCGAGGGCGACACGATCCTCAGACAGGCGGCTGCCGGTATCCTGGAGCATATCCGTGACTTCACCATTTTCACCGATACTACGGTAAATTCCTACGAAAGACTAGGCGAGTTCTCCTCCCCGAGGAGGATCGTCTGGAGCAGCGAGGAGAACGACCAGCTCATCCGCATGGCCGGGAACTCCGGCGACCCGATCGAGCTGAGGGCTGCTGACTGCGTCTGCGACCCGTACTACGTTTTCGGCCTAATGATATACGCTGCCCTTGAAGGCATAAGCAGCGGCCTTGCTCTCCCGGAAGAGGGCAGCGGTGAGAGGGTCCTGCCGGCAGATCTTAACGAGGCTGCCGACTGTGCAGAGAGCTCTCAGTTCATCAAAAAGTACGTTCCCGAGAAGGTGCTCAGTGTCATAACTGCCCAGAGCCGTGAGGAGTGGAAGCGCTATTCCACCGCTTACGACAAGGACGCCTTCCAGGATCAGGAATATTTCTACAGTCTGTAACGGAGGTCTGCTTTGGAAAAGGTACTTGTTATCTCAAGTAATAAAAGCGCCTCTGAAGCACTCGTCAGCTTTCTCCGTGACTCCTTCATGTGTACCCCGAAGGTGGTGGAGTCGGCTTATCAGGCCCGGACTTATCTGGACAAGGACCCTTCAGTGGAGCTTGCCGTGATAAATTCCCCCCTTATGGACGGCTCAGGCCTTGAGCTTGCGGAATACATCGTCGAAAAGACAGCCTCGAACTGCATCTTCATGATCAAGGAGGAGCAGGCCGAAAAGATCGGCGAACGTGCCGAGAAGATCGGGATCATCGTCGTGGGAAAGCCCTTTAGCAGGACTCTCCTGTATCAGCTGGTCAAAACGCTGGATATAGCCATAAACCGGTCGCTTAAGCTGTACAAGGAGAATATCCGCCTTGAGGAGAAGATCCGTGAGATCCAGGCTATCGACAAGGCCAAGTTCATGCTCATGGAATTCAAGGGCATGACCGAGGACGAGGCTCACTCATACCTTGAGCAATACGCTATGAACAAGCGCAAAAAGAAAAGCATCGCTGCTCTTGAGATGATCGATAAGCTGAACGAGCAATATTTGTAACAGAGGTGTATAAATGTTTGGCAGCATACACGAGGAATGTGGGGTCTTCGGCATTTTTGAGAGCCAGAAGGCTGACCCGGCTTCCTCTGCATATTTCGGGCTCTACGCCCTACAGCACCGTGGTCAGGAGAGCTGCGGGATCGCAGTCTGTGACGACGGCGTGATCCGCCACAAGCGGGCCGACGGCCTTGTTTCCGAGGTCTTCGACCGCAGTGAGCTGGACCGCCTCGGCAGAGGGGATATGGCGGTGGGACACGTCCGCTACTCCACTACCGGCGGCCACAGCCCCAACAATATCCAGCCACTTGTTATCCGCCATATCAAGGGAAATCTCGCACTCGTCCACAACGGCAACCTGGTCAACGCCGGAGAGCTAAGGCGCTCCTTTGAGATGTCAGGAGCGATCTTCCACGGCACCAGCGACACCGAGGCGATCGCCTACGCTATCGTCCGTGAGCGCCTGACCTGCTCCTCCACCGAGGAGGCCGTGGAGCGTGCTATGCCCTACATCAAGGGCGCCTACTCCTGTATCCTCATGACAGCCACAAAGCTGATCGCCTTCCGGGACCCGGACGGCTTCCGGCCCCTTTGCCTTGGAAGAGCCCATGACGGGGCCTATGTGGTGGCCTCTGAGTCCTGCGCTCTGGAGGCAGTTGGCGCTGAGCTGATCCGGGACATTGACCCGGGCGAGATCGTCGTGATCGGCTCGAAGGGGCTGCGCTCGATCAGGACCAACTGCACACAGCGGCGGAACATCTGCATTTTTGAGTACATCTACTTTGCCCGTCCGGACTCAGTCATCGAAGGAGTCTCCGTACACGGCGCAAGGCTGAAGGCCGGCGAGCTGCTGGCAAAGCACTCCCCTGCACAGGCCGACATAGTGATCGGCGTGCCGGATTCGGGGATCGACGCAGCTCTTGGCTACGCAAACGAGAGCGGTATCCCCTACGGGATCGGCTTTATCAAGAACAAATACATCGGCCGGAGCTTTATTCAGCCCCAGCAGGACCAGCGTGAGAGCGCCGTGAAGATCAAGCTGGGGGCCGTCCAGGAGACCGTCCAGGGCAAGCGTGTGGTCATGATCGACGACTCGATCGTCCGAGGGACCACCTCTGCCCGGATCGTAAGGCTCCTCCGGGAGGCCGGCGCAAGGGAGGTCCACGTCAGGATCTCATCGCCGCCGTTCCTGCACTCCTGCTACTTCGGCACCGACATAGACTCGGAGGAGAACCTTATCGCCGGAAAGTGCAGCTCCTGTCAGGAGATCGCACAGTTCATCGGTGCGGACAGCCTCGCATTCCTGCCGGTAGAGTCCCTCAGCGGACTTGTCGGCGGACGTGAGGGCTTCTGCCGGGGCTGCTTCACAGGGAGCTATCCTGTGGACGTTTCGGGAGCCGGCTGCAAGAATAAATTCGACGAAAAGATACACAAATGAATGAGACAGAAAGAAAATTTACCGGAGGTATAGAAAATGTGTACGATCATGGCTTACTGCGGCACTGACGGCGGTATGGAAAAGGTCACAAGGGGGCTGGAGGCAACGGTCTCAAGAGGCCCTGATGACTGCCGGATCATCGACCTGAGAGCCGGTGTCCTGGGATTTCAGCGGCTCTCCATAATGGGGCTCACCCCCGAGGGTATGCAGCCCTTTGAGCTGGGCGGCAGCTACGCTGTGTGCAACGGCGAGCTCTACGGCTTCAGAAAGACCCGTGAGGAGCTCCGGGCGAAGGGCTACACCTTCCGCAGCGACTCTGACTGCGAGATCATCCTTCCCCTTTACAAAGAGCTGGGGACGGATATGTTCGCCGCCCTGGACGCAGAGTTCGCCTGCGTGATCTACGACGGAGAGACCGGACAATTCATAGCTGCCCGTGACCCGATCGGCATTAGGCCCCTGTACTACGGCTACGACGGCGAGACGATCGTTTTTGCCAGCGAAGCCAAGGATCTTGTGGGGCTCTGCGAAAAGATCATGCCCTTTCCACCGGGACATTTCTACAAGGACGGGAAGTTCACCTGCTACTGCGACATCACGGCAGTAGACGAGGTCATCCGGGACGATCTTGAGACCGTTTGCAGGAATATCCGTGAGAAGCTGGTGGCCGGCATCGAGAAGCGCCTTGACTCTGACGCAAAGGTGGGATTCCTGCTATCCGGAGGACTGGATTCCTCCCTTGTCTGTGCAGTTGCACAGCGCAAGAGCGAAAAGCCGATCAAGACCTTCGCTATCGGTATGAGCACCGACGCTATCGACCTGAAATACGCAAAGCAGGTGGCGGACTACATCGGCAGCGACCACACCGAGGTCATAATCACAAGGGAGGACGTTATCGGCGCCCTTGAGACCGTGATCCACCTTCTCGGGACCTTCGATATAACTACGATCCGTGCCAGCATGGGAATGTACCTGCTGTGCAAGGCGATCCACGAGCAGACAGACATCCGGGTGCTGCTCACCGGCGAGATCTCAGACGAGCTCTTCGGCTATAAGTACACGGATTTCGCCCCCTCCGCAGAGGCCTTCCAGCAGGAGAGCATCAAGCGTGTCAGGGAGCTCCATATGTACGACGTGCTCCGTGCGGACCGCTGTATCTCGGTAAATTCCCTTGAAGCGAGAGTGCCCTTCGGAGACCTGGATCTCGTAAGGTACGTCATGGCTATCGATCCCGAGATGAAGCTGAACAAGTACAACAAGGGCAAGTACCTCCTCCGCCACGCCTTCGAGGGAGACTACCTCCCACACGACATACTCTTCCGGGAGAAGGCCGCCTTCTCCGATGCTGTGGGGCACTCCATGGTGGACCACCTGAAGGAGTACGCCGAGGGCTGCTACACAGACGAGGAGTTCCGTGAAAGGTGCCAGAGGTTCTCCCACGCACGTCCCTTCACCAAAGAGTCTCTCCTCTACCGGGAGATCTTCGAGAAGTTCTACCCCGGCAACAGCGAGATGATCGTAGATTTTTGGATGCCCAACAAGGATTGGGAGGGCTGCAACGTGGACGATCCCTCCGCAAGGGTCCTCTCAAACTACGGCGAGAGCGGCAAATAACAAAAAAACGGAGGCTCAGCCTCCGTTTTTTATTGGGTCTATTTTTTCTTTCCGGACTTCTTTTTTCCGGAGCCCTGCTTGGGCTTTTGCTGCTTCGGAGCAGGCTTCTCCTCTTTCGCAGGAGCCTCCTTGACGGGCTCCTCCTCAGCAGGCTCCTCCGGAAGCTCTTCCTCCTGCTCGGCCTCTGCCTTTTCAGCAGCAGGCTCCTCTGCCTTGACGGGAGCCTTCACAGAAGCCGGCTCCTCCGCAGCGGCAGCAGCGCCCTCAAGGATCGGGCCCTTTTCGCACAGGAACCTGAACCTTCCGAGGAAGGCGTCCAGCTTCTCCGGGAGATGAACCCTGATCCCGCAAAGGCCGTAGCCTGCAAAGCCGATCATCAGTATGTAGTAGGGCATTGCGTACTGAGATTTCGCCTCCGCCAGCATATGGTAGAGGACTCCGCCTAAGATCACCAGAGGGAACACAAGGGCAAGGAAATTCTTGTCCCTGAGGGCGAATATCAGTCCGAAGAGCACCGCAAAGAACACTAGCTGTGCGATGATGTCCATGTACCTCTTGACGCCCTGCTCGTGGTCGTTGCAGGCCCAATTCGCAAGGGCGTGCATCTCCTCATAGTGATAGCGGACCTTGTTGTTCCAGATGCTCTGGTAGGAGGTCTCGTTCCACTGAGAAACGAACTTATTGTAGAAGAAGTCGTTGCGGTACTGAGTGTTCTCGCTGAAATACTTGAGGCGTTCCTTGATGTTCTCCTTAGAGGCCTCACCTGCGGCGTCGGGATCGAAGCCGTGGACCTCGAAGTTGGAGACAGTGCTGCCGTAGTTGTACCAGCCGGGAGCTGTCTCGATGAAGGAGGGCTCGTTCATACCGAGAGCGAACCATGACACGAAGGGAACAGCCTCTCCTAGGTCTGCGCCGCTCCTGCTCTCATAGCTGGACTTGACGATCGGTGAGATCGAAACTGCCATGACGACAGCGCAAACGATGTAGGCGATGTTGGGGATCAGCCTCTTCTCCTTGAAAAGTCCCACAAAGGCAACTCCGCAGACAGCCACGAGGCCGATCAGGTTGTTGGACTTGATCATGACTGCGATCGTAATGCAGAAGGCTGACAGCAGGCCGAAGAGGATCATTTTCGGCAGCTTTTCGCTGCGCAGGAAGAGGATCTCGAAGTAAATGGCCCAAACTGCGAAGCAGAAGCCGGGGATTATGCCGTAGATGAAGGTGGTGAAGATCACCGGTGCTGCGCTGAACGTCAGCAGGAAAACTGTGATATGGCGGATACGCTTGTCGGCGAAGACCGTGTCGTTGATCAGCACTATGCCAACGTAGGCAAGAGCCAAGAACACGCCGTTCATGACCTCAAGCACCAGAAGGTCCTCCAGAGGCCCGAACACCTCGGCGATACGGATGATGATCTCGTTGAAGAGGACGTAGCCTAACTGGAATGAGTAGTTCTTGAAATACCTCTCATCCCCGGTCAGAGCGCTGAAGTCGTCGTGTGCAAAGGCCCAGGAAGCACTGGTCACCATGCCGGAGTCCTCCGAGGGAGCGCACATGGAGGAGTGGATCCAGATGTAGGACAGGACCGCTGTCCACAGGCCGATGAAGACCAGCTCTGCCCAAAGGGGGATCTTCTTCATCAAAGGCATCACGATCCAGCAGGCGATCAGTCCGAAGGCCAGCCAGAAGATGTTAGAGAAGATATTGTCGTTGTAGTAGATGACTACCTCCAGGCCCTGCCGGAGGCGGTTCACGCTGGTGTCGTAGCCCATGCCCTCACCGACGATCTCCATACCGGTGGTGTGAAGAAGGCTGGCGGCGGTCAGGACTGCCATAATGAATATCATCAGTACCCCGATGACCCACCTTGCAAGGCCGGTGAGCTTGTTGTCGGGGATCAGGTCATGCTTTGCTGTGTTGATCATTTTTTCCTCCTTGATCAGCCGTTATTCGGGCTGTTCTTGAAAAGTGCATACGTCAGGTGAGCTCGTCCGCTGCATATGCGCTACTCCTGAAAAGTGCTATGCGTCCGGGGATCTCGTCGATCATGGTGATACCGTACTGCTCGAAGGCCTGAGTGCATATGCCGTAGTTCTCCCAATTCTCGGAAAGAATGAAGAAATCGTACTTCTGGATATCCTTTACCGTGCCGATAGCAGCCTCGCCCTCGGCCACCTGATCGGGATTGTAGATCTCGATGTCGCCGTTGTCGAAGAGGTATACCCTGTCACGGTTGGCAGCGTGGGGCAGGAGCCATGTGTCGATCGCAAGTGAGGCGTCCTCGGGAACTGACTGGATCATGCTCTCAAGGGTGGAGTAGTACTTCGCACCGTTCTCCTCCTCGTTCTTGTAGGACTCATAGGAGCCGATGTTGTGGGACTGAGTACCGATAGTCAGGATCATTGCTGCTGAGCCCATGAGGATCGGCAGGTCGTGCTTCTTTGCAGCGCCCATGTCGTCCAGGTTGATGATGCACATATAGAGCAGCAGGCAAACAGGCCCGAAGATGTACTGATACCCGATAGAGCAGGCATATCCGTAGCCGGCTCCGATGACCATGTTCATGATGACGAAGGGCAGCATGAGCAGGAAGCGGTGGATCTTTTTCGTGAAGAAGGGCAGGAACAGCAGCGGCAGCATGACCTGAATGAAGAACTCCATGGAGTGCTCCTGGATCAGGAGGCTGAAGAAGTATGCCGGATCGGCAAGGACGTTCTTTATGACCTCAGCAAAGCCGCCCTCGGGGTCGATCATAAGGTTCCCGAAGCGTGATGAGGTCATCATCTGGCCGTCGCCGTTCTTTGTAAGGTAGTTGGTTATGATGATCATGTAGGAGCCCGCAAGAGCTGCCATGATGATCCCGTGGAGCCTCTTTACAGAGCCCTTGTCACGGAAGAACATATACATCGCAATGCACACGATGTAAAGAGGAGCATCCTCCTTGACGATACAGGTGAGCACTGAGAAGATGTAAAAGGGAATGATCTTTTTGCCGTCCACCGCCCACAGCAGCCACATCAGGAGCGTGGGGAGGAAGGCGTTCTCGTGGAACTCATAATAGCAGGGAGCTATGAGCCCGATGCAGAAAACGTAGGCAAAGCCCATGAATATCAGGGAAACTCCCTTGAAATTGTGGCGTTTTGCGATGAGGAACATGGGAACGATACCGCCCATGGCAAGGATAGCCTGGCATACGAGCAGGGTCTCCGCATAGGGGAAGAGCTTGTACACAGGAACGAGAGCGTAGAAAATGTAAGAGGCATGAACGAGGAAGTGCGAGACAGTGTAGTCACGCTCACAGGTGGTGACTGCGGTCAAATTCTCGGTCAGCGAGTGGTACATCTGGACGAAGAGACCGAAGTCGTGACAGGCCGTGCCGAAGGTCTTGTGCCTGTAGACAGTGGTCAGTGCCACGAAGAAGCATACGAGACCGGCTGCGATGAGAACGACTATGCCGCTGGCCCACCAAGGCACCTTCTTGTACAGCTTCTTTGAGGGGAGCTTGCCAAGGCAGTAGTAGATGAAGACCAGTGATACCACCACGAAGGCGATCGAAACGTAGGACTTATTGATCCGCCACAGCGCCTGTATATCGAAGAACAGCACCGAGGCTATGGCAAGGGACTGGTCCACGATCCTAAAGCGCTTGGGGATCAGGTCGTAGATCACCGTCAGCAGTATGAAGGCCACGAGCCCCAGCATGACGTACTTGCCCAGAGAAGCCTCCTTGATGAAGTCCTGCCAGCGTTCCACAGGGCTCAGGGTGTCCCTCATTGCGGAGACAAGGAAGCCTGCGAACATGAAGTATACCGCCACAAATCTGACAAGGAGCATATCCGGTATGCCGATGTCGTCCAGGAAGCCCTTGGCCTTACCGATCAGGTCCTTTAGGGAGAGCTTTGGCTCCTCCTCGGTATCGGGAGCCTCTCCCTCAGCAAGGGCCTCAGCCGCCAGGTTCTCCTCGGTCTCGGCAGCAGCCTCAGCGGCGGCCTCCTCCTCTATCTCAGGAGCCTCCTTTTTCTCAGGGGCTTTCTTTTTTTCGGGAGACTCCTCCACAGGAGCCTTTATCTCCTTTTTATCCTCAGCCGGCGCAGCAGGCTTTGCCGCCGGTCTTTTCTTTTTTGACTTACTCATTTTATGACCTCCGTAAGCAGCTTTTTCAGCCAGAAGCTCCTTCTGACTGCATACATTATTATTATATCATTACTGCCCGTCTATGTCAAGCAAAAAAGGCAGCCGAGCGTGGCTGCCTGTGTTATCATACTGCAACTCCCTTGGTGAAGCGGAGAGAGCTCCCCTCGGCGTCGATCCGGATACGGTCCCCGGAGCTCAGCTTGCTCCTGACGATCATCTTCGCTATCTCGTTCTCGATAAGGTCCGTAACACGGCGGTTTATGGGCCTTGCGCCGTACTTTTCCGTATCTGAGGCAAGAGCCACGGTCTCCACCACCTTATCGGTATAGCTCAGGTCTATCCCCAAGGCTGAGGCACGGCGGCGAAGGTCCTCCAGAGCCTTCCTGCCGATCTTGAGCAGGTCAGCGCTTTCCAGCGGCCGGAAGACCACGATCTCGTCAAGGCGGTTTATGAACTCCGGCGAGAAGTGCTCACGGACACGCTCCCTGATCCGCTCGACGGCGCAGTTACCGGTCTCTCCCCCAAATCCCAGCAGCGCACGGCCTCCGATGGTCTCGGCGCCCACGTTGGTGGTCATGATGATGATACAGCTCCGGAAGCTGACCCTGCGCATGGAGGAGCTTGTCAGGATCCCGTCGTCCAGGATCTGCAATAGGATGTTCAGCACCTCCGGATCCGCCTTTTCCACCTCGTCGAATAGGATCAGGGAGTAGGGCTGCCGGCGGACCCTCTCGCAGAGGTTCGGGGACCTGTCGTCGTAGCCGGCGTAACCGGGCGGCGCACCGATCAGCTTCGAGACCGAGTGCTTCTCCATATACTCCGACATATCCAGCCGGATCATGCGGTCCTCAGAGGCGAAAAGCGCCTCCGCCAGCGCCTTTGCCAGCTCAGTTTTGCCCACACCGGTGGGCCCTGCGAACATGAACGCTCCCGCCGGACGACTGCCGTCCCGGAGCCCGGACCTGGCCCGGCAGACAGCGTCCGTCACCAGGCGGACGGCCTCCGGGTGGCCGATCACACGCTCCGAAAGCCTCTGCTTTAGCTGTGCAAGCTCAGTGGGTGACTCCTCCGCCACTCGGTCAAGAGGGATCCCTGTTCTTGTGGAGATCACCGAAAAGATGTCCTCGGCGCAGACCTCCCCGGGAGAGCCGCTGCTCAGGACCCGTCCCAGCTCCCACAGCCTCACTCCCCTTTTCTCCATGTCGATATATTCATGGTCAGTCTCGGAGATCCCCGAATTTTTGCGGATCTTCGCCCTTGCACAGGCCTCGTCCAGCACGTCGATCGCCTTGTCCGGCAGGAACCGCCCCGTGATGTATCGCACCGAGGCGTTCACCGCAAGAGCGATCATCTCGTCGCTGATCCCGATCCCGTGGAACTCCTCGTAGCTCTGACGGAGGCCCCTGATGATCGTGACGCACTCCTCAGGAGCCGGCTCGCTGACCTTCACCGGCTGGAAGCGCCGCTCCAGAGCAGCGTCCTTCTCGATAGTTCTGGCGTATTCCTCGAAGGTGGTAGCGCCGATGATCTGGAGCTCCCCACGGGCAAGCTGAGGCTTCATGATGTTTGCGGCGTCGATAGCGCCCTCCGCAGCCCCTGCTCCAACGATCGTGTGGATCTCGTCGATGAAGAGGATAATGTTCCCGGAGCTCACCGCCTCGTCAAGACAGGCCTTGATCCGCTCCTCGAAATCTCCCCTGTATTTTGCCCCGGAGAGCATAGCCGTCAGGTCGAGGGAGAAGATGAACTTGTTTTTCAGCACGTCCGGCACCAGTCCCCGAACGAAGAGCTCCGCCACGCCCTCCACGATCGCAGTCTTCCCGACGCCGGCCTCCCCGATCAGGCAGGGGTTGTTCTTGCTGCGCCGTGAGAGGATCTGGAGGACACGCTCCACCTCACGGCTCCGGCCGATGAGAGGGTCGTTCTTCCGGATCAGCGCCATGTCAGTGATGTTCCTGCCGTAGCGGAAGAGGTTCGGCAGGTGGGACAGCTTGGGCTTTAGCGCCTCATAGAGCTCGCCCCTGACCTCAGAGGAGCCGATGATCTTCAGCCCGTCGCAGATGCCGCCCAAATTTCCGCCGATCCGCTTGACCGCAGCACTGGCGCTGCAAGAGGACTCCCGGATCATAGCCGCAAGAAGGTGCTCCGGATCCGCCTGCTTCTTCTTATCCTTGACCGCGATCCCCCATGCCAGCTCCAGGATCCGCTTGGCTGCGGTGGTGAAGTACCTCCTGTTCAGCGAGGTAGGAGCTCCCTGGCCCACCATTTCTATGATCCCTGCCCTGAGCTCGTCATAGGCCACTCCGTTCGTCACAAGTATCTCAGCCGCAGAGGTAGTTCCGTCTGCGCAAATGGAAAGGAGCAGGTGCTCGCTGCCGACGTAGGTGTGGCCAAGCTCCTGAGCCTCGGTGATAGCGCCCTCGATGAGCCTCTGGCTCTTTCTTGAAAATTTTTCCGGATCTGTCATTTTTCTGCCTCCTGTATCTCTCTTGGTGATAATATTATGCCACCTTTTCCCTGCGATAACAGTCGAAAGAAAACTTTGCCGAAAAAATCGTCACACATTTTTCGCCATGGCATACTATGTACTATGAAGCGCAGACAAAAGCGCCTCAAATACATCAATAAAAGGAGTTTTTCTTTATGTGTAACTCATGCTTCGACGGTAACAACTGCTGGTGGATCATCCTTCTCATCCTCCTGTTCATCCTTCTGTCAGGCTGCGGCTGCGGAAACGACTGCGGCAACAACAATGGCTGCGGATGCGGATGCTGAGCCGGTAAAAAAGGCTGTCGGAGCGAGCTCCGGCAGCCTTTTGCCTTTATGCGATAGTAACGATCTTGTTGCGCCTGTTCATCAGGAGCGGCTGAGTACCATTGAGCACACAGTCTGCATTGACGATGACCCTTGCGATGCTCCCGTCAGAGGGCACCACGAACATGGTATGCATGAGGATCCCCTCCAGTATGGAGCGAAGTCCTCTTGCGCCGGTCTTCTGGGCGATCGCCTTCTTAGCGATCTCGATGAGAGCGTCGTCCTCGATCTCCAGCTCGATGTCGTCGTAATCGAACAGCTTCTTGTACTGCTTGATAAGGGCGTTTTTGGGCTCAGTGAGGATCCTAACAAGAGAAGCCTCGTCCAGCTCCTCAAGGACAGTGATCACCGGCAGACGTCCCACGAACTCAGGCACCATGCCGAACTTCACAAGGTCCTTGGGGATAACGTGCTTGAAGATGTTGTTCTTCTCCTCGCTCTTGCTCTTGATCTCGCCTCCGAAGCCGATAGGCGCCTTGCCGATACGCTTCTGGATCTGTTTTTCAAGACCGTCGAAGGCACCTCCGCAGATGAAGAGGATATTCTTGGTGTTGATCTGGATGACCTCCTGATTGGGGTGCTTTCTGCCGCCCTGAGGAGGAACGTTCGAGACAGTGCCCTCGATGATCTTCAGGAGAGCCTGCTGAACGCCCTCACCGCTAACGTCACGGGTAAGTGAGGTGTTCTCGGACTTCCTTGCGATCTTGTCGATCTCATCGATATAGATGATGCCTCTCTCGGCAGCCTTCACATCGAAGTCTGCGGCCTGTATAAGGCGGAGGAGCACGTTCTCGACGTCGTCGCCGACATAGCCTGCCTCAGTGATAGTGGTGGCGTCTGCGATAGCGAAGGGCACGTTCAGGAGCTTTGCCAGGGTCTGGGCCAAAAAGGTCTTTCCCACGCCGGTAGGTCCAAGGAGGAGCACATTGCTCTTCTGGAGCTCCACGCCGTCGGACTTGCTGCTCAGATCCTTCTCGTCCTGACTGAGGATACGCTTATAGTGGTTGTATACTGCAACAGCCAGCGAGATCTTTGCGTCGTCCTGACCGATAACATAGTCGTCCAGGAACTCCTTGATCTCCATAGGCTTGAGCAGTCTCATAGACGACAGCGAGAAATTGCCGTCATTTGCCTTAGCAGCCTTTCTCTGTGCCTTCACAACGCCGGGACCGAAGATCATCTCATAGCAATAGCAGACACATTCATCGCAGATATTAGCGCTTCCGGCGGAGAACATACTGTGTACCCTGTTCTCGCCCTTTCCGCAAAAGCTGCATGACTTAAAGCTTTCTGCCATTTGACGATCACCTCTTTTCGATCACCTTGTCGATAAGTCCGTACTCAAGAGCCTCCTGTGCGGAGAGCCAGTTGTCTCTGTCAGTGTCAAGAGCGATCTGATCGATAGGCTTGCCGGTATTGTCGGCCAGTATCTTGTTGAGCTTTTCCTTAGTTTTGAGGATATGGCGTGCAGCGATCTCGATCTCAGTAGCCTGGCCCTGAGCGCCGCCCAGAGGCTGGTGGATCATGATCTCGCTGTTGGGCAGAGCTATCCTTTTTCCCTTAGCGCCTGATGAGAGCAGGAAGGCTCCCATAGAAGCAGCCATACCTATACAGATAGTTGAAACATCACACTTGATGTAGTTCATGGTGTCGTAGATAGCCATTCCTGCTGTTACCGAACCGCCGGGGCTGTTGATATACAGCGAGATGTCCTTCTCGGGGTCCTGGCTCTCCAGATAAAGGAGCTGTGCAACAACGAGGCTGGCTGTAACGTCGTTGACCTGATCTGACAGCATAACGATCCTGTCATTGAGCAGTCTTGAGAAAATATCAAAGGAGCGCTCTCCTCTGCTGGTCTGCTCTACAACTACTGGTACTAAACTCATAACTCATCGCCCTTTCTTTATTAAATGCGGTTGACCCACAATAGAAATGCGGGCCAACTCACGGATATACTTATTCTGCGTCTGTATTTTCAGCAGGAGCCTCTTCCTCGGCTGCTGTGTTGTCAACAACAGCGTTCTCCTTGACGAGGGCCATAGCCTTCTGCACCTTCATGTCGTTGATGTACTCATTGATTGGGATGAAGCGCTTGATAGTATCGACGTCAACGTTATTTGCAGCAGCGATCTCAGCCAAGCCGTTGTCCAGCTCCTCGTCGGAGATCTCAATGCCCTCGATCTGAGCGATCTTCTCAAGAGCAAGTCTCAGCTTTACCTCGCCGACAGCTCTCTCACGGTAGGTCTCTCTAAAGGAGTCCATATCCATTCCTGTGTACTGGAAGTAGAGGTTCAGGTCCATGCCCTGCTGCTGGAGCTGCTGCTCGAAGGCACGCATGAGTGAGTCGATGCGCTGCTCGAACATACAATTGGGGATAGGCTGGTCCACCTTCTCGATGAGGTCAGCGATAAGAGCGCCCTCAAAGGCTGCGTCAGCCTGCTGTACAGCGGCGTCCTCCAGCTTAGACTTGATGTCAGCTCTGTACTCCTCCACACTGTCGAAATCAGTAGCGTCCTTTACCAGGTCGTCGTCGATCTCAGGGAGCTCCTCGAAGCTGATAGCCTTGAGCTTAGTCTTGAAGGTAGCCTCCTTGCCGGCGTAGTCCTCCATCTGATAATCCTCAGGGAAGGTAACTACCACGTCGAACTCATCGCCGATATTGTGGCCAACGATCTGATCCTCGAAGCCGGGGATGAACTGTCCGCTTCCCAGCTTGAGGGGGTGATCCTCGCCCTTTCCGCCTTCAAAGGCCTCGTCGCCGAAGAAGCCCTCGAAGTCGATGATGACCTCATCGTCGAGCTGAGCGGCTCTGTCGTCAACGGAAACGATACGGGCGTTCTTCTTTCTGATGATCTCGACCTGCTTGTCGATGTCCTCATCAGTGATCTCTCTTACGGTCTTAGCGGCCTTCAAGCCCTTATAGTCAGAGATCTCGATCTCAGGCTTAGTAACGCAGATGGCCTTCAGCTCCACGCCGGTCTCCTTATCGATAGAGGTAACGTCGATGCTGGGAGTATCAACGAGGATGATGCCTGTCTCGGCAACAGCAGCGTCGATCTCAGGTCCGAGGAGGGAATTGATAGCGCCCTCATAGAAAGCGCCCTCGCCGAACTCTCTCTCAGCCAGCTTACGGGATACCTTGCCTCTTCTGAAGCCCTTGAGCTGGATATTCTTCTTCTGTCTCTGGTACTCCTTCTCGACAGCGGCCTCAAAGGTCTCAGGGTCGATAGAGATCACCAGTTCAGTTGTGTTCACATCGGTCTTGTTAGATGATTTCAAACTCATGATTTATATGTCCTCCATTACTTATATACTGATATGCAGATACTGCACTTCAATAACATACTTGGTACATTATACCACATTTCAAAAATATTTTCTACAAAAATGATCCACTTCTACATTATCAACAAATTACATAACTTTTTCCGGAACAAATTGTAGGTAATCACCAGCGATTAGGTGGAAATTTATGTCGTCATAGGTGTTTGTCACGCACAGCTCATGGGCTGAGCGGCCATGGATATGCCCGTAATAGCACTCCTTGATCTTATACCTATACAGCACCTCAAGTATGTCATAGTTGAAATTCGAGGCGAAGATCGGCGGATAGTGCAGGAAAACTATGGGCTCCAGCCCAGCATCGACAGCCGACTTGATCGATGTCTCCAGACGCTGGACCTCTCTTTTCAGGACCTTCTCGTCCTGAACGTCCTTGGAGTCCGTGCCGTTCACCCAGCCTCTCGTGCCGCAGATCCCGTACTTCCCGTAGGCGTAGTGGTCGTTGTGGAGGATATGCAGCGTATCGAAGCCGCAGGAGGCGAAAAAGTCCTCCATTTTCTTCCTTGTACACCACCAGTAATCGTGGTTGCCCTTTATGATGATCTTAGTACCCGGCAGGCTGTTGACCAGCCGGAAGTCCGGCTCGGCCTGCTGGAGGGACATCCCCCATGTAAGATCGCCTGCAAGGACCACTGTGTCCTCCGGCGCAACGGTCTCACGCCAGTTCTTCTCGATACGCTCCTGATAGTTCTCCCACCCCGGAAAGATGCTCATGGTCTTTGAGGGGTCGCAGATACACAGGTGCAGATCTCCTATAACGTACAGGCTCATCAGATACCGAGGGTCCTGAGAACGTAGTCCTTCTGCTCCTCCTTGGTGATCACATCACCAAAGCGCTCAGGCTTGGTCCTCAGGTCTGCCAGAGCAGCGGGAACAGGAATGTCTGACAGTTCAGCGATACGGTCCACCTTGTCGTACTCGTCTATGTCAGAGGCCTTGCCCTCCAGAGCCTCCAGAACAGCGGCGCTGAACTTGTAGGGGCTTGCGGTAGAGGCGATAACTGTCTTTGTAGTATCGCCGGTCTCTGCCTTGTAGTCGTTGTAGACCTTAACAGCAACTGCCGTGTGAGTGTCGCAGGTGTAGGAGAACTTATCGTAGATGTCGTGGATCGTAGCCTTTGTCTGCTCATCGTCGCAGAAGCCGGCAGCGAACTCCTCCTTCAGCTTCGCCTTCACATCGTCAGTTACCTCGTATCTGCCCTCTGAGGCCAGCTTTCCGAACCACTCACGGATAACTGCATCGTCGCCGCCCGTCATGATGTACAGCAGCCTCTCCAGATTGCTGGAGATGAGTATATCCATCGAGGGAGAAACAGTAGCGTAGAACTTCCTGTTGCGGTCGTAAACGCCCGTGTTGATGAAGTCAGTGAGCACGTTGTTGATATTGGAAGCGCAGATCAGCTTGTTCACCGGCACTCCCATGTGCTTTGCATAGTAAGCAGCAAGGATATTTCCGAAGTTGCCGGTGGGGACAACGATGTTGATCTTGTCGCCCAGCTCTATCTCGCCGTCCTTTACCAGCTCAGCGTAGGCGGAAACGTAGTACACCACCTGAGGAACGAGGCGTCCCCAGTTGATAGAGTTTGCAGAGGAGAACATCATGCCGTTCTGGTCGAGCTGTGCCTTCACACTGTCATTGGTGAAGATAGCCTTCACGCCGTTCTGGCAGTCGTCGAAGTTGCCCTTGATAGCGCAAACTCCCACATTGGAGCCCTCCTGGGTCTTCATCTGGCGCTTCTGCATGGGGCTTACGCCGTCCTCGGGATAGAACACAAGGATCGAGGTCCCCTCAACGTCCCTAAAGCCCTCAAGAGCGGCCTTTCCGGTGTCTCCGGAGGTAGCCACCAGGATAACGATTTTCTTGTCCAGCTTGATCTTCTTGGCAGAAGTCGTCAGGAAGTAGGGCAGGATCTGGAGAGCCATATCCTTGAAGGCGCAGGTGGGACCGTGCCACAGCTCCAGCATATAGGTGCCGTCAAAGAGGTGAGCGATCTCGGCAATGCTCTCGGTCTCGAAATTCTTGGTAGAATAGGCGTTATCGGTGCAGTAGCGGATCTCAGCCTCAGTGAAGTCCGTCAGGTACTTTGCGAAAATATGAGCCGCTCTGTCAGCGTACTTCATCTCGCCAACGGCCCTGATCTCGTCAAGGGTCAGCTCCGGGATCTGCTCGGGCACGAAAAGTCCTCCGTCAACGGATATGCCCTGAGTGATAGCCTCTGCACTGGAGACTCTCACGCTGCTGTTTCTTGTGCTCTTATAAAACATATGATCACCCTTTTTTATAATTTAGCCGGCAAAGCGGCCCGTTCTCAAAAATAAAAATCGTAGCCTGTCGTGTCGTAGGCGTTCTCGATGTAGTCGATGCTGACCACCGTCCCGCCGTCGATGATGACCTGAGCGATGTCGAAGCGTGGCTGGAGCAGGTTCGGGTGCTTCACACAGTAATCGCTGGCGGTCTTGATGATGAGTCCCCTTTTGCGCTTGTTCACGGCCTCAAAGCCGGTGACAAGGCTGTCAGGCTTCCGGGACTTCACCTCAACGAAGGCGATGCAGTCTCCGTTCTCAGCAATGATGTCGATCTCACCGCCACGGATACGGTAGTTCCTTGCAAGGAGGGAGTATCCCCTTTCCTGAAGGTATCGGCAGACGGCCTCCTCTCCCAGCCTTCCGGTCTGAGCCTTATCCATTCCCGTCACCCAAGATCTTCTTGAGGAAGGTCCTCCTGTGGACGGGGCTGGGGCCGAACTCCCTGAGCAGATCGCAGTGGAGCTTTGTGCCGTAGCCCTTGTGCTGGGAGAACTGGTACTGAGGGTAGGCCTGATCCAGCTCCCTCATATAGCGGTCCCTTGCCACCTTAGCCAGCACCGACGCAGCCGCAATGGAGGCTGATGTTGCGTCGCCCTTGATCACAGGCTGTGCAGGGCAGTCAAGCTCCGGCAGGCGGTTGCCGTCCACCAGCGCCATATCCGGCCTGATCCCCAGGCCCTCCACGGCTCTCTTCATGGCCAGCATAGTGGCTTGCAGGATATTAAGGCTGTCGATCTCCTCCACAGAAGCCGTGGCGATACACCAGGCCCTCGCCTTCTCCTTGATCTCGTCGAACAGCAGCTCTCTGCGCTTCTCTGAGATCTTCTTGCTGTCGTTCAGGTAGTCGATAAGCGTGCCGTCCTCCAAAATCACGGCGGCAGCGTAAACGTCCCCGGCCAGAGGACCTCGCCCCGCCTCATCGACTCCGCAGATCACCGGATAGTCGTTCCTGACGGCGCTGTCGTACTCGAAAAGCTCCTCGTGGAGGATAACTCTTGCCATAGTCAGCTCCTTTCCGGGAGCTCAAGAGTGATCCTTCCCAGCTTTCCGCTCCTGAACTCATCGAGAACGGTTATGGCCGCTCTCTCGGTGTTTATCTCGCCTCCCGAGACCACCATGCCACGCTTTTTGCCCACCTTTTCCAGAAGGGCGAGCCCGTCGTCGGTCTCGGAGAGCTCTATCTTGTATCTGTCGGTGAGAGACTGCGGATAGCTCCCTGCAAGGAAGCTGAGCAGCTTCATAGCCAGAGTCTCCACGTCCAAGATCTCGTCGCTTATGGCTCCGGTGAAGGCCAGCCTTATCGCCGCCTCCTGATCCGCGAATTTCGGCCAGAGGACTCCGGGCATATCGAGGAGCTCGGTGTTGTCCTTCAGCTTTACCCACTGCTTCGTGCGGGTAACGCCGGGCCTGTCCTCCACCTTAGTGCGCTTTGATCCTGCCATTCGGTTGATCAGGGAGCTCTTCCCCACATTGGGGATACCCAGTATCATCAGCCTTATGGGAGCGCCGGTCATGCCGTTTTTGGCACGCTTCTCCATGAGCTCCGCAAGAACTGTCGACTTCAGCGTCGTCATCAGCCTGCCCAGCCCCTTTCCGGACTTGCAGTCCACCGCAAGAGCCTCCACATTGCTGCTTTTCAAGGCGTTTATCCAGCCCTGAGTAGCGCCGGGGTCGGCCAGGTCACACTTATTGAGGAGCACCAGCCGAGGCTTTTTTGCAGTTATCTGGTCGATCTCAGGGTTCCGGCTGCTCATGGGAGCACGGGCGTCGATGATCTCCACCACAGCGTCCACCAGCTTTAAGTTAGCGGCGATCGCACGGCGGGTCTTGGCCATATGCCCGGGGAACCACTGGATCGTTCTCATATCGGTATTATTTTCCAAATCAGCCTCCTGTTCTCAGCCGATGAGCCCGAAGCTCTCCTTCGGGGAAATACGGATGAAGGCCCTTCCCAGGATCTCCTCCCTTGAGATGAGGCCTACGTCAACAGAGCGGCTGTCCTTCGAGACAGAGCGGTTATCGCCCATGACGAAGAAATAGCCCTCTGGCACAGTTATGGGATAGGTGAAGGCGCCGTTGTCTATATGGGTCAGTCCCAGGGCCAGATAGTCCTCCCGGAGCTTTTCCCCGTCAACATACACAGCACCGCTGTTGAAGTCGATGTCGAGCTGCTGACCGCCCACTGCGATGACACGCTTGACGATCACCTTTTGCAGACCGCTCTTCACTACAGGAGAGCCGTCCTCCCCAAGGGTAACAGCGTCAGTTGCGCTGATGATGACGATATCCCCTCTCTCAGGGGACACAGGCTTCACCATGATGACCCTTTCCCCCGAAAAGAGGGTATTCTTCATCGAGTCGCCCTGGATCGTCACTATCCCTATAATATAGGTAAAGATCAGTGTAATGACGAACAGAGCGATGAGCAGGCTCTCGGTGAAGCTGAGGAGCTCCCTGAGAAAGCCTGCAGATCTTTTCCTGCTGTCAGTCATTAGCTGATCCCTTCCATGAATCCGTAAGAATGTCGAAGTCCTTCAAAGGCGAATACCTGACGATCGCCTTTCCGTAGATCTGCTCGGTGGAGATAAGTCCCACGCTGACCGCACGGCTGTCTGTAGAGCGGTTGCGGTTATCTCCCATAACGAAGCAGTAGCCCTCGGGGATAGTGATCGGGTACTGGCCCTCGAAAGCGCCGAGGTCATATGTAGTGGAGCCCTCGTTGATATAGGGCTCGTCAAGGACCTTCCCGTCAACGATGACCCGACTGTCACGGATGTCGATGGTCTGGCCCTCGGTGGCGATGACACGCTTGATTATGCACTCCTCCAGAGCCTTGACGCCCACAGGGACATAGGCCTCGCCGTTCTCGTCGATCAGGTGAGGGACATCGTTGTCGATAACGATTATATCGCCGTAGCGGAGCTTGAAGAAGATCGTGTTCATCAAGATCTTGTCCGAGGTAGACTCAGAGTCGGTCGCAATGAAGTTCTTGTTCAGAGTAGGCACCATGGACTGACCCACGATATTTACCGGGTGCAGCACATAGGTGAAGGTCATTATGATGAAGAACATCGTGATCAGTGTAGACTCCACGATGTCGATGATATCCTGCTTTAGCTGAGCCTTTTTCTCCTCAGGGGTCAGCTCACGCTCCTGTTCATTTTCCTTTTTGTTCTCTTTATCTGCCATAAAGCCGCACCTCATCTGACTGGTTACTTTTTCCTAAATGTAGCAAAAAAGGGACGCTCACGTCCCTCGGGGCAAGAGACGAGCCGGCCGGAATGACCCGGCTGGACCCCGTCTGCACCGCTTGCTCAGCGGATCTGTTCCTTGACCTTTGCTGCCTTGCCGACTCTGTCACGCAGGTAGTAGAGCTTAGCTCTGCGTACCTTACCGTGTCTGATGACCTCTACCTTGCTTACAACAGGAGAGTGTACAGGGAAGACACGCTCGATGCCAACGCCGTGGGCAACACGTCTTACTGTGAAGGTCTCGCTGATACCGCCGTGCTTCTTGGCGATAACAGTTCCCTCAAATACCTGGATACGGCTCTTGTCGCCTTCCTTGATCTGAACGTGTACCTTTACGGTATCACCGATCTCGAACTGAGGTACGTTTTCCTTCATGCTTGCTTCGCTGATGAGTTTGAGTGCATCCATTTTCATTTCCTCCTAAATTTTCCGAACATTCTTACCTGTCCGCAAACGCCGGCTCAGCCACCGGTGTCCGCAGAAAAAATATGATGGGCGAGGCTTGCTCGCAGGTGCGCCTTGACGCACGCCGTCCGGAGGACAGCTCAGGCAGCGGACTGCTCGATTTAATGTCTTTCGGCATTAACTCTCGTCTGGCAAAAGCCGGACGGAACTCAAATGCTCTGATATTATACCACATATCGAAATAAATTGCAAGTGTTTTTTGGAAAAAATATAAAATAAGATCTTTTTACTTCTTCTCCAGCACCGCCATAGCAGCATGGTGGAGGATCCTGAGCTCATTTGAGGGCGTTTCGGCCAGCATTTTCAGGTGCTCGGCCTCCCAGAGCGCGATCTCCTCCCCGCTCATAGAGGCTCCCACCCCACGGCAGGCCTTCATGCGGCCGTTCCAGCTCTCACGGGTGAAGGGGACCGTCAGGTCGTATCCCTCCGAAAGGGCCGTTCGGAAGTACCTCTCGGCTATCTCCGGCACAAAAACGGGAGAGCGCTCATAGCCGGCGCCGCTCCAGGAAGGATTGTATTTAAGCACCAGCTCCTCGCTGGCTCTTGCCACAGGATCCTCTCCCGGCACCCAGGCCATGAACAGGATCACCAGCTTTCCGCCTGTCCTCAAAAGGCTTGCCAGCTTCGGTATGACCTTCTCGTAGTCGAAGTAGAAGAAGCACTGACAGGCGGTGATCACGTCGAAGGAGCCCTCAGGAAAGCTGAGCTCCTCGGCCGGCGACACGACGAACTCTATGTCCATGCCGGCCCTCTCTGCAAGGATCCTCGCCTGAGCGATCTGCTCCTTGGATATGTCGGCGCCGGTCCACTTTGCGCCGTAGCGGTACATATTTCGGGGAACTACGCCTGTTCCTGTGCCGATGTCGAGGACCCTCTGGCCGCCGATGCACAGCCCTAGGTCAGCCACTCTGCCGAAAAACTCCGGCGGATAGATGTCCCGGTATTTTGCGTAATCAGAGGAGGTCCTCCCCCAGTCGAAGGTCTTTCCTCCGTCGATCTCTCTGCTGAAAATATCCATGGTACCTCCTTATTTGAACGGTGAGTTATCGGCGCACAGGATCGCTGTGCGGCGAATATCCTCGGCCTCGAAAGGTATCTCAGTGACCCGTTTCAGCGCCTCGATGAAGAGGCTGGGGTTGTAGTTGGTCTGGGTCCCGGCCGGCAGATACATGATCATGTCCACCCGATCGTCGGCCTTCTCGCAGGTCAGCACCTCCAGATCCGGCTTTATATCCACGGTCTTCATGCCCTTCTTGGTCTTCTTCTCGATCAGGATCTCCGGAGCCGCAAGAAGCTCCTCCACCGCAGAAAAAAGCTCCTCCGGCCGATCGGTCCTCAGAGAAAAGGCATACTCGGCCTTGGCTATGGCGGTGATCTTCTGCTCCTGAACGGCCGCAGAAACGACCCTCATGCCCTCCGGCATGACGGCATTGAGCCTGTCCCGGACCTCCTCCATAGTGATACTGTCGTCAGTCAGGTTGAAATCAAGGATCTCACAGCTGCTCTCATATCCCAGCGACAGGGCCAGCGCAAAGGAATAGTAGGGGTGGGGATTGAAGCCCTCGGTGTACCAGATCGGCAGCCGGGACCGCCGGAAGGTCCTGAGCATACAGCGGTTCAGATCCAGGTGGGAGATGTACTTCGCCCTCCCCTTTTTCTCAAAGGTCGCTCTGATCCTTAGCAAAACATTCCCTCCCCACAGCTTTATTCACTCCACAGCCTGAGCATCTCTCACGGCAGTTGGGAGTAGTCACAGCCCTATGAGCTGTCTTGTTCTCACGAATGAAGAACTCCTTGGAAACAAGGTAGTCCAGATGATCCCAAGGCAGGATCTCGTCATACTCGAAGCGGCGGTTTGCATAGAAGGCCGGGTCTATGCCGCACTCAGCAAAGGCCTCCAGCCACAGGTCGAAGCGGAAGTGCTCGCTCCAGCTGTCGAACTTACAGCCCTTTTTCCAAGCGGTATAGATCGACCGGCACAGCCTCCTGTCGCCCTTTGCGAGGATGACCTCCAGCATACTTACGTTGGGATCGTGGTAGCTGACCTTCACCTTTCGGGAGGTGACTGAGTCCATCAGCAGCTTCTGCTTGTGCTCGATCATCTCACGGGTGTCCTGAGGCTCGAACTGGAAGGGCGTGAAGGGCTTCGGCACGAATGTCGCACAGCTTATGGAGATCTGGACGCCCTTTCCACGGGGCCTGTCCTCGATGCTGTAGAACAGGTCGATGATCCGCTGTGCCAGCTCTGCGATCCCCACGATGTCCTCGTCGGTCTCGGTGGGGAGCCCCATCATGAAGTAGAGCTTCACCGCAGCGTAGCCTCCCTCAAAGGCGATCCGGCAGGTGCTCATGATCTCCTCCTCGGAGACGTTCTTGTTGATAACGTCACGGAGCCGCTGGGTACCGCCCTCAGCGGCGAAGGTCAGTCCGGACTTGCGGACCTTCTTGATCTTGTTGAGCAGCGACTCGGAGAAATTGTCCACACGCAGCGAGGGCAGCGAGAGGTTGACCTTCTCGCCCTCGGTGTACTTGATCAGCCTTGTGAGCATGGGGTCGATCTCGGAGTGGTCACTGGTGCTCAGGGACGCAAGGGACACCTCGTCATAGCCGGTGTTCTCGCAGAGAGCCCTTGTCTCCCCAACGATCGTATCGGTGGACTTCTCCCGGAACGGCCTGTAGATGAAGCCTGCCTGACAGAACCGGCAGCCTCTTATGCAGCCACGGAGGACCTCCACTGAGACCCTGTCGTGGACGATCTCAGTGAAGGGCACCACGAAATTATCCGGGTAGTAGACCTTGTCGAAGTCCCTGATGATCCGCTTGGTGACCTTTTCGGGAGCGCCGTCAGTGACCTCCATGCGGTCGATCGTGCCGTCCTCCTTGTAGAAAAAGCGGTAGAACTGAGGAACGTAGATCCCGGGGATCTGTGCGGCACGGCGCAGGAAGTCGATGCGCTTTGCGCCCTGCTGCTTCATCTCCCAGTAAAGGTCCATGAGCTCAAGGTTGACCTCCTCGCCCTCGCCTAAGATGAAGATGTCGAAGAAGTCTGCCAGGGGCTCCGGGTTGCAGACACAGGGTCCTCCAGCCACGACGATCTGGGTGAGCTCCTCGGTCCTGTCCTTTGCGAAAACAGGGACTCCTGCCAGATCCAGCATATTCAGCACGCCTGTGTAGGACAGCTCGTATTGCAGGGTGAAGCCGATGAAGTCGAAGTCCCTGATCGGGTCAAGGGACTCCAGCGCATAAAGGGGGATGTCGTTCTTCCGCATGATCTCCTCGAAGTCAAGGCCGGGAGCGAAGCAGCGCTCGCACCAGTAGTTCTCCCTCTCGTTGGTCAGGGAGTAGAGGATCTTCATGCCCAAATGCGACATACCGATGTCGTATGTATCCGGGAAGCAGAATGCAAAGCGAACGTCCACCTTGGACTTGTCCTTGATGACGCTGCCCACCTCGCCGCCGATGTAGCGTGAGGGCTTCTGTACCTCAAGGAGGTGCTTCTCGATCTTTTCTTTCAGTGTACTCATTTTTCCCTCCGGAGACTTTTCTCGAAGCAGACCATGTCCCTGAGCAGGACGCCGGCCTCGATGATCGGGTGGTCGTAGTTTTTGGTAAAGTAGTCTGGGACGGTATGTGTGCGGTGGTATCCGCAGCTCTCGTAAAAGGGAACGGTCAGCGGACTGTCGCCTGTTCCGAGGACGATCCGGTCAAAGCGCCCGGCAAGGATCTCCTCCAGGGCGGAAAGGAGAGCTCTGCCAAAGCCCTTCCTGCGGTGTTCCGGAGAAACTGCGATGTTCTTTAGCTCAGCGGTGCCGCCGCCCTCGTCGGTGACGACGCAGACGGCCACCTCCTCTCCGCCCTCTTCAAGGACGTAGAGCTCTCCCCTGTCAAGATAGCCCATGACCAGCTCCTCCTGTTCGTCGCCCATGAGCAGGAGCTCCATATAGTCACGCTTGTCCTCAGTGACGAGCCTTATCATTTCATGTTCTCCGCACCAAATCTCAGGGGCAGGAAGTCCGACAGCTTGAAGAAGCCGTTGGAGAGGATCACGATCATGTCGTCGCCACAGAACTCGCTGAGGACCTGCAAACAGGCTCCGCAGGGCTGACAGGGCTTGCGGAAGTCGTCTGTGGAGCTCCCGGCCACCGCTATGGCTCTGAACTCCCTAACGCCCTCTGAGACCGCCTTGAAAAGGGCAGTACGCTCGGCGCAGTTGGTCAGCGAGAACGAGGCGTTCTCCACATTGCAGCCGGTGAAGATCCTGCCGTCGCCGGAAAGCAGAGCGGCTCCCACCCGGAATTTAGAGTAGGGGCTGTAGGAGCTCTCTGCGGCCTTTACTGCCATAGAAAAAAGCTCTCCGTTGGTCATGACTTTTTCCCTCCGTGGCCGATCTTCCGCTTTTTCCCGTCGGGGCCGACGATGTATGTATTCTCGAGCTGAGCCAGCAAGTTCCCGGTGACTGATGCACGGTATTCGTTGCGCAGCTCGGTCTGCTCGGCCTTTTCCGCCTCGGTAAGGCCCGCGGCCTTCGACTTATGGGCGAGCTCGTTGATGCGGTCTAATTTTTTCTGATCCATTTTATCCTCCAGTTGCTCTGCCGCAGGGCCTGCGGCGTGTTACTCTGATTATACCCTAATTCGCCCAAGATGTCAATATTCCCTGAGAGCCTTAGCCTTTAGCCATGACCTCACAGATCCGCAATAATGCTGTTGCTTACAGAGCGAAAATGTGCTATAATAGTTTCAGAAAGGAAGTGTCTGCCATGAAGAGAACAGCAGCCGTCACAGGCGGCACAGGCGGAATCGGAGATGCGGTCTGCCGGCAGCTCGCACAGGAGGGCTGGGAGGTGATCGTTTGCTGCCGCAGCGCCGAAGAAAAAGCCCGGACCTTGGCAAAGGAGCTGGGCGGAAGGAGCCTGCGCTTCGACGTTTCGGACCGCCGGCAGACGGAGTCCTCCCTTGGGGCCGCCGGACAGATCGACCTGCTGGTGAACTGCGCCGGGATCTCCTATATCGAGACCTTCGACCGGATCTCGCCGGAAAAGGCATCGTCCATAATAGAGACCGACCTCATAGGCGCCATGAACTGCGCCCGGACCGTCCTGCCGGGGATGATCAGCCGAAAGTCCGGCGGGATCATAAACATCTCCTCCATGTGGGGACAGGTTGGGGCCTCCTGCGAGGTGGACTACTCCGCAGCGAAGGCCGGGCTCATCGGCTTCACCAAGGCGCTGGCCAAGGAGTGCGCTCCCTCGGGGATCAGGGTGAACTGCGTCTCCCCCGGCTTCATAATGACCGAGATGAACAGCAGCTTCTCCCCGGAGGACTTAGAGCTGATCCGTCAGGAGATCCCCCTGGGCGTTTTCGGGGAGCCGAGACACGTCGCCGACGCCGTGGCATTTCTGGCCTCGGATAAGGCCGAGTACATTACAGGTCAGGTGCTGGCCGTCAACGGCGGCATGGTGATCTGAACTGTAACGTTTTTTAACCGGACTGTGACCGAGAAATAATTTTTCCGTAAAAAAATTATGATATGATATGGGTATACTGACATAAGGAGACTTGCACCATGAAAAACAAGACCGCAAACCCGCTCCCACTCGTTATCATAGGGATAGCCGCCGTGATCGTCCTCGCAGTAGCTCTGCGCTCTTTGATCGTGTACATGAAGGGCAAGGACTTCGTTGAGGACAAGACCGGACGCAGCAGCAACATCAACGTCATGCTGACCCGGCCTGACGACTGGCACATCATCCAGTCCGGGAAAATCAGCCTCAGCAAGGAGGACTTTAGCTGGATCGACGGCTCAACGGCAACTATCCCGATCACCGCAGAGCTGGCAAGGCAGTTCTGCAATGCCTCCGACGACGAGGTGGAGAGCTTCGTTGACCACAACACCACCCACTACGCCTACGAGTACCTGCTCTACGATCAGGCACGGTACACCGTTCACGGCTCCCTTTCCAAGTATAAGGACAAGGACCTGATCTTCGTCACAGAGCCCTCTGAGGACGAGATCAAGATCGCTCAGCATGAGGGCAAGACCATGGACGTGACGCCCGTGGCGCTGGACGGCTTCGTTTTCATAACTCACAAGGACAATCCCGTGGACAGCCTTACCGTAGAGCAGATACAGGACATCTACTCCGGGAAGATCACCAACTGGAAGGAGGTCGGCGGTAACGATGCCGAGATCATCCCCTACCAGCGTGAGAGGAACTCCGGCAGCCAGACCGCCATGGAGCAGCTCGTCATGAAGGACGTCCGCCTCATGGAGCCCAAGGAGGCCTACTTCGAGGTAGTGGGCATGGGCGAGCTCATCGAGAAGATCGCCGAGTACGAAAACAAGGACAACAGCATCGGCTACACCTACTATTACTACCTGAACAACCTCTACAAGAGCGACGACATCAAGGTGCTGAAGGTGGACGGCATAGCTCCCGATAACGCACACCTTGCCGACCGCAGCTACCCCTTCACTACGGCCTATTACGCCGTCATGGCAGAGGGACAGGAGGGCAAGCCCAAGGAGCTGAGAGACTACCTTCTCACCGACGAGGGCCAGCAGATCATCGAGCTGGCCGGCTACTGCCCATTGAACGGAGAGTGATACCATGCTCGACACAGAATACGAGAGACGCCTCCGGCAGGCCCTGTGCATCTTCCCGGCACTGACCTCCGGCGCAGCAGCCGTTATCGCTGCCCTCTGGAGCTTCAACGAGAACAGGCTGCACTACCACTTCGACACAGTGCAGGAAACAGTGTTCCTCCCTCTCCTGCTGCTGGTGATCTTCGGCGGCTTTACCGTGGCGGAGATGTACTCAAAGACAGTGTTCATCTTCCGTGAGGTGATCCGCTTCATCATAGGCTCAGGAGCGCTGCTCTATGCGGCGATCATGATGATCCCAAACCCTGGCGTGCTTATGAGCGTCCTGCTGATCGGGGGAGCTGTCGCCTCGCCCTTCATACTGCCCCTGCTGATCTACTGGCATAAGACCAAGAAGAAAAAACAGCAGGAGCTGAAAGAATTCATGGAGAAGATCCACAAGGAGGAGCAAAATGGACCAGAGACTTGAAAAGCAGCTCAGCTTCGTGCTGGAGCTGGACAAGATGAAGAGCCTTTACCGGCAGACCTACGTCCTCCACGAGGACCGCACCGAGAACGACGCCGAGCATAGCTGGCACCTAGCGGTGATGGCCTTCCTTCTGGCGGAGTATTTCCCGGAGCCGGTGGATCTGCTCCATGTGATGAAAATGGTGCTGCTCCACGACGTGGTGGAGATCGACGCCGGTGACACCTACCTCTACGACGAGGAGGGCAACAGGACCAAGGCCGCCCGTGAGGAGAAGGCCGCACAGCGGCTCTACGGGCTCCTTCCTCAGGACCAGCAGCAGGAGATGTACAGCCTTTGGAGGGAATTCGAGGAGAAAAAAACTCCCGAGGCAAGGTTCGCCGGGGTCCTTGACCGGGTCCAGCCCCTGCTGCTCAACTACACCAACAACGGCCGAGCCTGGACCGAGCACGGGATCGCCGCAGAGCAGGTCCGTGAGCGGAACACAGCAACAGTGGAGAACTCCCCCGTGCTTGGCAGGCTGATCCTCTCCCTGATCGACGACGCAAGGAGCAAGGGCTGGCTTAAATAAGCCTCGTCAAAATGCACAAATATCTCCTTTCTCTTCCGTATACTATTACTAAAGGAGACGAACTTCGTGAAAAGTAGATGATATATCATATTTTGTGCTTGAAGTTTGATTTTTCATATGATATAGTATAATTGAAAGAAAAACAACACCTTTCTGCGCTTTTTTTGATAGAGGGAGATACTATGACAAACAGCAAAAATATTAACGATACAGAAAAGACCGGCTGGTTCGCACGCCTTGAGCAGAAACGAGAGGAGAACACCTCCCGCTTCAAGCTCCTCAACATGGTGCTGATGGTCCTCTTCCCCGTCTTCATCACCTGCATGGCGGAGATCAACCAGTTCAAGAAGGTGGGCTCCTTCTTCGCCTTCGCCGCAGACCGTCCCACGGTCATCTTCTTCGACATACTCATTGCGGCGGTGGTGTTCATCTTCCTGCTGGCGCTCTTCCGGAAGGGCTGGGTGGCCGTGGCCGTCCAGAGCTTCATATACATGGCGCTGAGCATCGTTGAGCTGTTCAAGTACGGCACCAACGGCAACCACCTGATCTTATCGGACATGAAGCTGTTCAAGAGCGTGAAGAGCCTGAAGTCCTTCGCTTACATAAAGATCACTCCAAGGCTGATCATCTACTGCCTCATAGTCGTGGCCGTGGCGCTGATCATCGCCTATTTCAACCCCAAGCTCCCGAGACATATCCCTGTAAAGAGAGTCGTCGCAGGGCTGTGCTGCGTAGTTTCATGGGTGGGGCTCATCGTGTTCCCCTCCTTCTACAACCCGGTATACAAGTTCTTCAAGCTGGATACCACCGCTGCAACGAACGCCTTCATCCTCAATGAGAAGTTCGACAGCAACAGCTTCCTGGCCTTCATCGTGGAGACCGCCTCGGAGAGCTACGCCAACCGGCTGAGGAAGCCCGAGAATTACACCGAGGACTACGTTGACGAGATCACCGACGTAAAGACCGATCCCTCCGAGGATTTCAACGGCGGCAAAAAGCCCAACGTTGTAGTGATCATGAGCGAGTCCTACGCCGATTTCCGAGTTTTCGACGAGCTCGATGTGGACGACAAATACTACGAGGGCTTCGACAAGGCCGTCGAGGAGGGCTACGGCGGAGTGGCTATAACTCCCACCTACGCCAGCTATACGGTCCGCTCTGAGTTCGAGCTGCTGTTCGGACTTCCGGTCCGTGGACTGAACGCTCCCAATATGCCTCAGAGAGAGCTGGCAGACCGTGAGCAGCCTGCTCTGGCCCAGTACTACAAGAGCTGGGGCTACTCTACAGCCTACGTCCACCCCTTCCAGAGCAATTTCTACAGCCGCTCTAAGATCTACGGAGAGTTCGGCTTCGACAAGATGATCTTCCACGACGACATCGACAACGTTTCAGATTTCACTGTTCCTGTCGAGCACTATGGCACCTACGTCGATGACAAGACCGTCTACGACCAGCTCATCGACCTGATCAAGACCACCGACGATCCGCTCTACGTCCACACCACCACTATGCAGAACCACCAGCCCTACGATCAGGGCGAGGATCCCAACGACGAGTTCGGCAACTACCTCCAGTGGGTACAGCACAGCAACGAGGGCCTGACGGTCTTCCTTGACGAGCTGAAAAACATCGACGAGCCGACCCTGGTGTTCTTCGTAGGCGATCACTTCCCCTCACTGAGAGGTGAGACCAGCGTCTACAACCAGCTCTACCTTGACGGCGTTACCTGCAGCGTCCTCTACGAGCAGAGATACTTCATCTGGAGCAACTACGATGCAGACTTCTCCAAGATCCCGGAGAACAACGTGTCATTCTTCTATATGCCCTATGTCCTGCTGAACATCATCGACGCTCCCAGAGATGCCTTCATCGAGAAGATGAACGATTTCATGGAGACCGTGCCGATATATTCGCTGGACTACGATAACACGATACCCGACAACGAGGAGCTCGATGTGCTCACCTACGACAGAGTCATCGGCGATGTGATGTCGCCCTGCCCGATCCCGGATGAGCTCCTTGAGACCAGCAAAAACAGCGACTGAGGAGGCCAAAAATGAAAGAGATAACTATAGGTACAAAGGGCAGCGCTTCCCTTACGGTCACAGCTTCCGAGCTGGCCGTCAATGTGGGCAGCGGAAGTCTCGAGGTGCTGGCCACCCCGGTCATGATAATGCTCATGGAAAAGGCTGCGTGCAGCGCTCTGGAGCCCTTCCTTGAAGGGGACGAGACCACAGTAGGCACCCAGATGAACGCCGACCACGTCGCTGCGACCCCCCAAGGCATGAAGGTCACCGCTCAGGCCGAGGTAACGGCTGTGAACGGCAGAGAGATCAGCTTCTGTGTCACCGCCTCAGATGAGTGCGGAGAGATCGGCAGAGGCACCCACAAAAGGTTCCTTGTGTTCGGTGAACGCTTCACCCAAAAGGCCAAGGCAAAGCTGACGAGATAACAAAGCGGCTCCGTTGTAATTTTCACATACGGAGCCCTTTTTTTCTATACATTATCATAATTCTATCACGATCCGGGGTATAATTATAATTGTATAAATAAAACAGGGGGGAAAGATCCATGTCAGATCTTTACAGCGACCAGAATTACGACAATGACGGAGCTTCCTACAGCTCCGAGAGCGTTAAGCCTAAAAAGCCCAACAAGCACCGTGGCCTCAAGGCCGTGGCTATACTGCTGTGTGTGGCCATTATCGGAGCTACCGGGTGGCAGGTGCATAAATTCATGAACGACACTAAGCTGGACTACACCGAGCCTGCCTCGGAGGAGGACCGTCCGGCAAACGCCGATCTCAGGGAGCCTGCTCCAAAGGACAGCGGCAAAAAGCCCTCCGGCGAGGAGCTTCCCAGCCTTATCCAGATCGCTGCCCGTGAGGACGCAAAATACCTCCCGGACATCGTTGACGAGATCGAGCCCTCAGTAGTGGGGATCTCCTCCACATTCGAGTTCACCCAGACCTACAACTCTTGGGGCTGGATGGGCATACAGCCTGAGGAGACTACCCAGCAGGCCGTCGGCACCGGCACAGGCATTATCATGACCGAGGACGGCTATATCGTCACCAACGCTCACGTTATCTACGACGACAGCGAGTACAAGGCCGGAAAAGCTATCGAGGTATCCGTCCTGCTCAGCGATGAGTCCAAGTACGACGCCAAGATCATAGCCTACGATACCGAGACAGACCTTGCGGTCCTGAAGATCGACGAGACGAAGCTGACCCCGGCTGTATTCGGCGACAGCGACGATCTCCGTGTGGGCGAGCTGGTGATCGCAGTTGGAAATCCCCTGGGCTTCGAGCTCTTCGGCACAGTCACCAGCGGTATCGTTTCCGCACTGAACCGCCAGATCTCTATAAACGACAAGGAGATGACCCTGATCCAGACCGACGCCGCTATCAACAACGGAAACTCCGGCGGACCGCTCCTCAATAGCTGCGGACAGGTCATCGGCATAAACTCCGCAAAGCTCTCCAGCAGCTACGGCTCAAATCAGGCGACTATCGAGGGCCTGGGCTTTGCGATCCCCATAAACGAGGCCAAGGTGATCATCGACGACCTGATCAACTACAGCTACGTTACCGGCCGCCCTCAGATCGGCATCAGCACCAGCGACGTTACCGAGGCTTATGCCGCATATCTCGGTATGCCTATGGGAGTCCTGGTCCAGTCGATACAGGAGGACAGCGCTGCTGAAAAGGCCGGCATGAAGAAGGGCGACATCATCATCGACATCGAGGGGACTCCCATAAAGACCGGCCAGGAGCTCAACAAGGTCAAGAACCAGTACAAGGCCGGCGATACCATAACGATCACCGTCTACCGCAGCGGCGAGGACATCGAGCTGGAGGTCACCCTCCAGGAGGCACGCAACATCACCGGCGACGATGAGCAGCCTACCACCGCTCCCAAGAACGACAGAGATTGACCGGATCCTATCAGGGATCGGCTCTATACCTCACAAAAAGGCACTGTTCACATCGAACAGTGCCTTTTTTCATATCTTGACCGGGATCTCCTTCTCCAGCTCAAAGGAGTAGAGACTTGCGCCGATGACTTTTTTGCCGGTAGTGAGCTCCACTGCCGCCTTGTACAGCCGGAGCTGCATGGTGTAGCGCTCACGGAGCTTCTCCTCGGAAACGCCGCGGTCGGACTTGTAGTCAACGATGAAGATCCCGTCCTCCTCCTCGAACATCAGGTCGATGATGCCCTTGATCATGCCGTCTGAGCGGCGCAGCTTGTCAAGGGAGGGATCCTCGATCGGCAGCTCCGCCACCGCCGCCATGAATTTCTTCTCACGCCAAACTCTCTTGGCACTGGAGATCCTCCCATAGAGGCCGCTCCTGAAAAAGGCCGAGACCTTGTCACGGTCGATGGACTCCTCCTCCGGCCCCGACAGATAGCCCAGCTCGCCGATACGCTCGATCTCGGCACCGGGGTCGGCCATTGCCGCAGGGAAGTCGCAGTACTGGAAAAACGTGTGGATCGCCGTTCCACGCTCAGAGCCTGTCAGCTTCTGAGAGCCTGTGATGAAGCGTGGACGCTCCAGCCGAAGGTCGAAGGGGGTCTGCTTTGAGCGGCGGTGTGAGAGCTGTGTGACGCTGAGCCGGGCAGGAGTCTCTGAGAGCTCCTTGTCGTAGGGCGCAGCTATGATCTCTCTGAGCCGCTGTGTGATCTTCTCGTCGGGAAGAGCCTCGGGGATGTCGGAAGCCTCCTCCACGGCAGAGGTCTCCTCCGGATAGAGGGTCTGCCAGGTGAAGAGCTCTCTGCTCTCCTTTGGCTCAGGATAGCCGAATTCTCCCCCGTCAACACCCAGAGCCTCGGCGATCGCCGGGAACTCGCTGTGCAGGATCAGGCAGCTCCACAGCCAGTCTGAGAAGCAGTCTGCCCTTCTGACGGTATCCCTCGGGTCGTCGCCGTTTATCCGGCACTCACGAATGATCGACGAGAGCCTTTTGCGCTCCGGCTCGCCGCATTTGACGCTTATGAAGAGCTGCTGCCTTGCCCTTGTTAGACCAACATAGAGCAGCCTCATCTCCTCGCTGCGGGAGGAATTTTTCCTCTCCTCGATCAGCATGAGCTGCTGGAAGGTGTGGAATTTCTGGACGGTCTTCTTGTCGTAGAGGGTGTAGCCCACCCGTCCGTCGTCGGAGCACATTATGGCGTTGGAGTCGTACTTGAAGCCGGTGGTACACTCCGCAATGAACACGAATGGGTACTCAAGGCCCTTCGACCCGTGGAGGGTCTGGACGGAAACGTAGTCCCCGGAGGCCTGTGCGATCTTGCCCTGAGCGTAGTCGCCGGTCTTCATGATCCGGTCGATGTGCCGCAGGAAGCTGCTGAGACCGCCGGAGCCCTCAAAGGCCGTCGACTCCTCAAAGCTCCGGGCGTACTGGATCAGAGCACGAAGGTTGGCACGCTTTTTCTCGCCGTTGCCGGAGAGCTGCATGACCGAGATGAAGTCCGTTGCATCGTAGATCGAGCGTATGAGCTCCCCGATCGTCATGGTGACCGAGTCCAGCCGGAAGCGGTCGATCTGGGCGAGGAGGGCCCGGCACTTCCCCGGGAGGAAGCTGTCGCTGAGGCCGCTGAGCTCCCCCTTTGCCGCCATGGTCACTACGCTGTACAGAGAGCTCCTCCTGTCAAGGGAGCGCAGCAGCGCCAGATCTCCGATAGTGAACATGAACATCGGCGAGGTCATGACAGCCGCCAGCGGCACGTCCTGTAACGGGTTGCTGATGACTCTCAGCAGGTCGATGAGCACCGTGATCTCACGGGACTTCAGGTAGCCCTTCTCCTCGCTGCCCTCAGCCGCCACGCCCTCCGCCAAAAGCGCCTCGGCGTACATCCTAGACTGTTCGTTCTTCCGCACCAGCACGCAGAAATCCGAGGGCCTGCACGGACGGCGCCCGCCCTTCTTGTCGATCACCTCGGCGCCGCTGCGGATCATCTGAGCGATCTGCTGAGCAACGGCTCTGGCCTCGGTGCCGGCCGGGATCTTCTCCTCGCTGCCGGGGTCGTCGATGATGAAGCTGAAATGTGTCAGTCGGCTCTTATCCGGTGGAAAATATGGCTCTGCGCCGAAGTAGAGCTTCTCCTGATCGGTATAGGCGATCTCGCCCACCTCCTCGGACATAACGTTCGAGAAAACGTAGTTGACGAAGTCGATCACCTCCGGAGAGCTGCGGAAATTCTGGTTCAGCACGATCGAGCGGTTAGGGTAGTCGCCCTCCTCATCATAGGGGACGGAGCTCTTCATGGTCTCGATGAAATTCCCCGGATTTGCCAGTCTGAAGCGGTAGATGCACTGCTTCACATCGCCCACCAGGAACACATTGTCGCCATACATGGGCTGGCCGGTCTCTGAGAGCTTGTAGTTCCTGGACATGAGCTTGAAGATCAGGTCCTGCTTGTTGTTGGAGTCCTGATACTCGTCGATCATGATCATATCGCAGGACTGGGCGATCCGCTGAGCTGTCTCGGACTGTAGGATCTGATCGCCCTCCTGACGGGACAGGAGCTCCAGCACAAGGCGCTCGCCGTCGTCGAAGGAAAGAGCGTTCTTCCGGCACTTGCGCTCCCAGATCAGCTCCCGATACTTCCTGACGGCCTTCACCAAAAGCCCGGTGACCTCACGGGAGACAAGGTAGTCGTTCTCTGCGGAGAGCAGGTTCTCCTTGGCCTTTGTCAGCAGCTCCTTGAGCTCCTTCCGGCGAGCCTTGAACAGCTCGTACCTGCCCTGATCGTATTCCTCCTTGCCAAGGGAGGTCAGTCCGATCAGCTTGTCCAGCTCCGCCGCCTGCTCGTCAGAGAGGAGCTCGCCCTCCTCCAGCACGCCTAAGGCGCCCAGCACCCTCTCACGGTCGTCAAGGACCTTGTCGTAGAGCTTGCCGCTGGGACGCCCCTCACGGATCTGGTCAAAGAGGTGAGAGACAGTGTCAAGATCCGCCTCCGCAAGGCGCTGCGCCTCCTTTAGGATCCCGGTCACAGACTGGATCAGCCTCTTGTAGTAGACCGACTCCCGGAAGGGCTTTTCGTACTCCTGACAGATCTTATCCAGCCATTTTTCGGGGACCGCCACGGATCCGAGGAAGCTGTCCGCACTCTGGATCACGTCGATCAGGCCTGCCTCGCTCTTTGAGCAGAAATGGTCGTAGAGCCGGGACAGGGTCTCGTAGTCGTTCTCAGTGTACCATTGGAAGAAGTCGTCCATGGCCCGTGAGCGGAGCACCTTGCTGTCGGTGTCGTCAAGGACCCCAAATCCCGAAGTTATGCCCTGATCTGAGATGTTGTCCCTGAGGAGGTCGAAGCAGAAGGCGTTGATGGTGGAGATCCTTGCGCTTTGCAGAAGGACCTGCTGCTTTAGGAGGTGCTGGTTGGAGGGATCGGTGTTGATCAGCTCCCTGAGCCTCTGGTCAAGGCGGCTCTTCATCTCTGCCGCAGCGTCGTTGGTAAAGGTCACGACGACGATCCTGTCGGCGCTGATCCCGGACTCAGGATCCGCAAGGAGCTGCACAAGGCGCTCCGTTAGAACGGCAGTTTTTCCGCTCCCGGCCGCCGCCGAAACGATCACTGAGCAGCCACGGGCCTCGATTGCCTGCTCCTGCTGTTTGGTCCAGTTCATATCAGTCCCCCTCCTTTCGCTTATAATCGTTCATTTTGAGGATCTCAGCCGCCTCCTGGAGCCTCCCCTCGTCCGGCAGACGAGGCTCCTCCGGATCGGAAACTCCGCAAATATCCCCGTGGTCGCAGAATACACATGGCGTGCCGTTCTGCTTTTTCAGCGGAGAAGCCGGCACCTGCCCGTCGAGAAGAGCCTCAGCCATGCCGCTGAGCTCCCGGTAGACGAAGTCCTTCAGCCTTCCAAGGCCCTCTGCGGAGATCACTGAGGAATACTGATCCGGCACATTTTTCCCGGTCAGCTTCACGGGGACGAACCTGCCCCTGCCGCCGTGCTCCATGAGCTCCACTACCTCCTCGTCTGACAGCACCAGACCGGAGGCCTTTAGCTCGGAGTCGCCTCTGCTGACGTTGGGATCCTTTGCCGCCTCAGCCTTCACCTCGGAGTAGGCGATCGGCGAGTACAGCACTCCTGCCGGCTCATAGCCCTCGTACAGGCCGCCCTTGTCGGTGGCAGCGAAGAGGTAGATCAGCATTTGCAGGTTTATGCCCCCTGCAAGAGTTTTCGCATCTATCGAGCGCCGGCTGCTCTTATAGTCGATGATCCTGATATATTTTTTGCCGCCGGCCTCGCAGGTATCCACACGGTCGATGATACCGCCGAAGCTGAGCCGCCTTCCCTCTCCGAGCTGTATCTCTACGGGGTGGGTCTTTCTCAGGTCCAGCTCAAAGTCGGCCGGAGCGAAGCTGCTGGCCATAAGTGAATGCTGGGTATGGACGAAGACCTCGGAGAGGCGCTCCGTCACCTTGTCGAAGATCAGCGGGAAGCGTGGGGTCTTGCCGAATTCGCCGGCCAGCTCCCTGTCACGGTAGCCGCAGGCACGCTCCATGACCTCGCTGCGGATCTGGTCGAAGCTCATGGAAAGGAACTCCTCCTTGGTCCTTGAGCTGAGGATCCCGCAGAAGCACTCGTGGGCCATATCTCCGGCGATCCTTGCGTCAAGGTCCACCTCCTCGCAGACCTTCAGCCTCAGGCATGAGCTGCAAAAATAGCTGAACGGACAGCTATTGTAGCTGTCAAGGGCCGACGGCGAGATCTGGAGAGGATCTGTGTCCTTCAGCTTCGCCATGACCTCCTTGTCGATCTTGTAGCTGTGGCTGTGGCGTGAGCTACGGAGAGCCCCTTCGATCCGGCTCCTGTACTCCGGATCCTCGGTCAGGACCTCCTTTATCGAGGCGATCTCAGCCGTAGCGCTCCTCATCTCACGGATATAGTGGTAGTAGGCAGAGCGCAGGGTCACGGCGTAGTAGTCGGGAGTGAGCCTGTCCTCGGTCAGGCGTATATCCTCCCTGCCGAACATAGCTATGGTCTGGTCGATCACCGGAGACGGGTAGCAGGCCTGTCCGCCCAGATCTGACAGCGGATAGGTCATATACAGCCTCTCAGAGGCCGCCGACAGGGACTTGTACACGATAAGTCTCTCCGCAGCGATAAGGTCGGAAAGTGGCCGTGCGATCTTGATGCCCTGCTTTGCCAGCTTCTGCTTGTCGCCCTCGGAGAACAGCCCGTGGAGGCTGACCTGGTTGGGGAAGCTGCCGTCGGTGCAGCCCATGACGAAGACCACCCTCGGGGAGCTCAGACGTGCGGTCCTTGCCGAAGCAGCCGACACGCCGTCTAAGGTCTGGGGCGGCTCGGAGTATTTCAGCCTGCCGATCATGGACTTCATCATCTTGGCGATCTCGCTGAATGAGACCTCCTTCTCGCCGAGGGTCTCCGCAACGCTGTCAAGGATCTCCATAAGGCAGCCCCAGAGCCTTTTCAGCTCGGCGGCCTCGGTATCACGCTCCCGGCGGATCAGCCCGTCGATGATCTTGGCCACCTCGGTCTCGGTCTGGCACTTGGTCAAATGCTCGTAGAGCAGAGCGCAGATCTTCTGGGCGGAGCTCTTCCGGCTCAGCTTCTTTTTAAGGGCCGCAACAGGCTCGGCCACGGTCTTTCTCAGGGCCTCTATCCGGCTAAGGGCCGGGTCGGGAGCGGCAAAGGGCTCGTCCCACATATCCCCGTCAACGCCCCACTTGTAGCAGTAGTTCTCCAGCAGAGAAGAGTCCTCGGGAGAGACTCCCGAAATGCCGCATTTTATCATTCGGAAGACCTGCTCCGACCGGAGCTTCCTGGCAGTCAGAAGGTCGAGAAGTGACGTGAAATAGGTCATCACCGAGGTGTGGCCCACAGGCTTTTCCATGCTCAGGAAGAAGGGTATGTCGTACCGGGCGAAGGCGGCCTTTAGCACCTCGGCGTACTGTCCCATGTCGTTGGAGATCACGGCCATATCACGGTAGCGCAGGCTCTTGTCGGCGAAGATGAGCTGGCGCATGGTGGCGCAGACGAACTCCGCCTCGCTGTACATATCCCGTGCCTCGAAGATCCTGATCCGCTCCGGAGCCGGTGTCTGGGCGGGGGTGTAGTGGAAGTTCCGCATGACGTGCTCGCTGAGATAGGCAAGATCCGGCGTGGCGAAGCGGTAGCTGCCCTTCAGCGGAGTGATCCTGATCTCCTTGTGGAGCTCCCGTGCGATCTGACAGATCTGGGCGAAGGTCTTGTTGACGGTCTCGAAAAGGGTGTATTTCCCGGCAGAAACGTCGTCTGTCCGGAGCGTCATCACCACGTCGTCCGCTGATGAGATCATTACCTTTATCATGTCGATCTGGTCGCCGGTGAAGCTCTCGAACTCGTCCAGAAAGACAGTTTTCCCCTTGAAATAGCCATTTGCAGCAGCTATCCCGGCGGCCTCACGAACGCTCTCAAGGTTGTCCTTGAAGCCGTACTCAGCCATGAGCCGCTCGTACTCGGAATAGATCGAAGCGACGTCCAGGGTCTTGTCCATGAGCTTTGCGTCAAGAGCAGCCGAATGCTCCCTCAGCTCCTCGGGGCGGATCCCGGAGCGCTTCATATCGCTGATCAAGCCCAGCACCTCGTCCGCAAAGCCGCTCTGGGAGCTCTGCCTGCGGAAGAAGCTCAGAGCCTCGGGCCTGCCCTGAACAGCGCTGACGGCCTCATAGATCATGATCATTTTTGCGTATTCTCCGGCGTATTCGCCCTTTCTGCCCATTCTTCCGTAGTGCTGGAAGAGCTCTCGTGCAAGGCTGGTGAAGCTCAGCGAGAAGAGCTCGTTGAAGCCGGCGGCGCCGATGCTCTTATAGAGCTTCTTGTCGAACTCATAGGAATACTGCTCCGGGACGATTATGCACTGCTCCCGGCCGCTGTCTGCGGATCCTCTGATCCGCTCTGTCATTAGACTGGTCTTTCCGCTGCCGGAAGGGCCTGTGATGAACTCTAACATATTTTTCTCCTGTAAAAAACTACGCATACTGCCGGAACAGTATGCGTAATATCGATATTCAGCTTAGAAACCGTTCAGGTGGTTGTAGGACATGATGCTCGGGTAATTCTTGTAAGCATAGAACTTATCAACATCGCCCGAAATGCCGTTGATCGCACCTGAGCTGAAGTTCCAGATACCGTAGGTCTTGCCGATGTTCGGCTTAGTATTGCTGTAGGAGGTTATCCAGACATCATACTTGTCGAAGAGGCTGGTATCCAGCGAGCTGTTGATGAAGCTCAGGCTGCACCTTACTGAGATGAAGTACTTCTTGCCTTCAAAGTATGAGCAGAAGGCGCTGACCAGATCCTCATATCCAGAGGCTGAAAGACCTGCATCTGTTATGGCCGAGTCAGAAAGGTCAAGGCATATGGGATACTCGAACTTCTGACCGGCGATCGCCTGTTCAAATTCCGCAGCCTCTGCCTTTATGCCGTCCACCGTAGTGGAGCTTGCGTGCCAGAGAGCTGCTACACCAAGTCCGGCGGAATGAGCTCCGCTGACATTGGCGGCAAAATTTTCGTCCGCTCCGTCAGTTCCAGATCCGGCCGAAACTACCGCATAGCTTGCGCCGTCAGCCTTGACAGCGGCCCAGTTGACCTCAGTGCCGTAGGTATTATCGACATAGACTCCCAAAGGCATGGTGGTCGTGGTAGTGACAGGCGGTATGGTGACTGTCGGGTTATCCGGATACACCAGCGGGCCCTTGTAGGTCGACGGTGAAACGATAGCCGGGTAGTTGATATATCCGTAGTTCAGATCTACCTTCGTGGAGATACCGTCAACGTAGCCGTTGGCTGAATACTGCCACATACCGTAGGTGCGGCTCAGAGTAGGCTTTGTGGAGCCGTACTGAGCTACCCAAACAGCGTACCTTTCAAGAACGCTGTCATAAACTCTGGTGCTGAGCATGGAAGCGTAGCTGTAGACGCCGGCGAAATAGCCTCTGTCCTCAAGGTAGTTGCAGAAGGTCTGGATCATAGCCGAGACCGTAGCAGTCGAGAGATTGGACTGGATATAAGGCTCTTCTATATCGAAGTAGATCGGATATGTGTACTTATGGGCCTTAACGACCTCATAGCAGGCCTTAGCCTCAAGAAGGGCGCCCTCTACGCTCCTGGCGTAGCTGTACCAGTAAACGCCTACATCGACACCGGCGGCCTGAGCATTGACAACATTCTCATCGAAGCGTGGATCCTTCTGAGAGGTAAGGTTGCCGTAGCCGGCCTGGATAATGGCGAAGTCGATACCGGCGGCCTTTACCTTCTTCCAGTCGATAGTTGCGTTCCACTTTGAAACGTCAACGCCCTTGGTATTGAGGTATGTAGGGGGTATCGGCCCGGCGGTGGTAGTGGTAGTGGGCTGGGTCGTAGTCGTGGTGGTCTGAGTGGTAGTGGTCTCCTCCGTAGTAGTGGAGGTAGTCGTGGTCTCCTCAGTGGTGGTAGTGGGAGGAGCTGTAGTCGCTGTAGTCACCGTAGTGGTGATCTCAGCAGTAGTAACGGCAGCCGTCGTCGTAATGGTCGTCACAGGTGCGGCAGTAGCCGGGGCCTCTGTAGTGACGGGCTCTGTCACAGCCGGAGCCGTGACCTCGACAGCGGTGGTCGTGGTAGTAGTAGTCGATGTGGAAGTTACAGCGGCGGAAGAAGAAGTCACCGGTGGGAACTGAGAGGGACCGATGCCGTTATAGGCATTGTAGATCCCGAAAACATCGAAGGGGGCTTCGGTGGTCTCGGCGGTCTCCTCGTCAGTGACTAAAGCTGACACTTTACTTTCCGCAGTTTTTATGCTATTATAGAATTCGACGATCTTATCGGACAGCGCAAAGCCTGCATCAGCAGAGGGAGCCGGTGCAGAAAAGATCGTGATCCCAGCCATAGCACACGCCAAAGCTGCGGAAAGCAGCTTCTTTGGTAGGCTCATGGTCGATCAAACTCCTTTTTCAGATAATTAAAATACATTAAGTAATCACCCTATCCATTTATACAAATTATAACATATGCGGCTCAAAAAATCAACCGTTTTGACGAAAAAACAGTCCGTTCAAAAAAACATTGTGCACCCTGCACAACTGCACATCTGCTTTTTGTGTATCTTGACTGTTACATTAGAGGAATTATACAAATGAAAGAATTCAAAATTAACGAAAATGACAGCGGCCAGCGTGTGGACAAATTCATATCTAAGGCGCTTCCTGATATGCCAAAGAGCATGATGTACCGCCTGATCCGCAAGAAGGACATCAAGCTCAACGGCAAGCGCTGCACGATCTCCGACCGGCTCAGCGTGGGCGACGTAGTGACGGTCTACGTCAAGGAGGAGCTAGCTACTGAGAAAAAGCAGGACCTGAGCTTCATGTCAGCTCCCGGTGATCTCCAGGTGATCTACGAGGACGAAAACATCCTCATCGCCTTCAAGCCGGAGGGCCTTGACTCCCACTCGAATGGCGAAAATTCGGCAGATACGCTGATCAACAGGATCAAGCGCAGGCTCTATGAAAAGGGCGAGTTCCGCCCCGAGAGCGAGAGTTCTTTTGCGCCGGCCCTGTGCAGCCGCCTTGACCGGAACACCTCTGGCCTTGTGACCGCCGCCAAGACCGCAGCCGCCCTCCGGGAGGTCAACGAGGCGATCAGCAGCGGCAATATCCGCAAGATCTACCGCTGCGTGACGGCCTCACCGCCGCCGAAGAGCTCCGACATCATCACGGCCTACCACAGGAAGGACTCTGAGCGCAATATAGTCCGGATCAGCGACGCTCCCACGGAGGGCTATAAGGAGATCCGCACGGGCTATCAGGTCCTTGCCAAGAGGGGCAGCCTCTGCCTTGTGCAGGTGACCCTCTACACCGGCCGTACCCACCAGATCCGTGCTCATCTTGCCCATGTAGGAGCTCCTGTGCTGGGCGACGGGAAATACGGAAATATCGCTGCAAACAAGCGCTTCGGAGTTTTCAGGCAGGCTCTTTGCGCCTATGCGCTCAGGTTCAGCTTCCCGGAGAGCTCTCCCCTTTCCTACCTTAACGAGACAGAAATAAAAGCGCCCCCGCCGGGATTTCAGGAGCGCTTTTTCCCGGAGATCAAATGAAGGCCTGCTTCTTTAGGACCGCACTGATAACGTGTCCGATCACCGCAAGATAGTTCATATCCGACACCGACCACTTCTTGAATCGGCCGATGTAGCAGAAGGAGATCATGCCCTTCACGAGGCCGTCCTCGGTCATAAGGTACTGCACCGCACCGCCGATGTTCTCCTCGCTGAGCTGACGGAAGGCAGTATCGTCACGGCCCTCCAGCTCGTTGACGTTGTCGATAGCGAAGATCCCGTCGCCGGAAAACCGCTGTGTATAGCCGTTTTCAAGGAGATACGCCGCATTTCGTGAGCTGGCATTGCCGCAGCTCAGGATCAGGCTCATGTCGTTGCCGGCGAAAACGCAGATGTCGTCGATAGCGAACTGGGAGCGGATCTGCTCCATGAGGACTGAGATGTCCGGCAGGCGGCCGAGGACCAGATTTTCCGCAAGCCGCCCGGCAAAAGCCAGCTTCTCGGTAGTGTTCTTCTTGTCGCTGAGGAAGGCGATCTTGTTCTCGATGTCCTTCTCCACAGGTCCGTGCTTGGCGATGTCGTAGATGACGTAGCGGTTCTTGCCCTTCTCCTGGGCGATATACAGGGCTTTGTCAGCCTGCATGAAGAGCTCGTCATAGTCCGAGCTGTCCACGGGATAGGTGGATATGCCCATCGAGCAGGTCAGCCGGAAATTTTCGAAACGGTCGGAGAAAGCCGCCTCGGTCTTAGTGCGGATCGCCCTGAGGATCCCTCGCAGGTCCTCCTCGTCACGGGTGCCTTCAAGGACAATCAGGAAGCCGCCTCCGCTGATCCTTCCGGCCATGCCACGGCTGCCGATCTCGGCCTTGACGATGCTGGCGATAGTGAAGATCACCTCGTCGCCGAAGAGGTGTCCGTAGCTGCTGTTTATGTCAGTGAAATTGTCTATGTCAAGAATAACGAAATTCACGTTATACGCCGGTTTTTCGGCAAGTAGCTCAGTTGCGAAGGCCGTGACCGCCTGCTTGTTGAGCAGCCCCGAGAGAGAGTCCCGGTTGGCCTCAAGAGCGATGTTCACGTCCTTGGACTTCCGCTGAGAGCTGACCACAGAGATTATCCCCGTGACGTGACGGGTATTTGGGTCGTCGTGTCGAGTCATTCCCCGGAACAGGCAGAGCTCCCTTGTCTTGCCGGAGGTCAGCACAGAGGCCTCGAATTCGTGGTCGAAGCGGTATGTGCCCTGGCGTATATCGCTGCAGAGCCTGTCGAAGGTATCGGCGTAACGGGAGAGTATGTAGCCGTTCTCCACTGCCTCACTCTGCCACTGATCAAGGTCACGGTCGATGAGGACGATCTCCCGCCAGCAGTCGAACATATAGATCCTGATCCGCCTTGTCTCGAAGCTGTACTCAAAGGCCAGATCGCTGTTCAGGCTGAGGATATGGCGGTACTCCGAAAGCTGCTTTTCACGGGAATAAGCCTGTCCTTCAAGGGAAAGTATATCACTGAAGGCGATGCTGTACATTGCCTCTCCCTCGCCGGGCAGCAGCCTCACCGAGGCAAGGATCCAGCGGTACTCGCCGCTGATGCCCTTCATACGCACCACCGTCCTGCGGATCTCGCCCTCACGGACGCTCTCCACGCACTCGGTGATCCTTTCGTAGTCGTTTTCGTCTATAGTACGCCGGATAGAGTAGATAACATCGTTGCCGAAAAAGCTGAAGAACGCCTCGTCTGCGCTTTGTGTATGCAGACTTTTATCAACGACGACCCTTCCGACAGAATAGAGCCGGCTCTCAAGTAAAGCAGAACGCTCTGCCATAGTCTCACTTCCCTTCCTGTATATTATATCATGGCTGAGCCGGAAGGTCAAGGGAGGTGTTAACAGAAAATTTACAAATTAGCTCTTCAATTCATCACTTAGGTGTTGTATCATATAAAAAAGCAATGCTGCTCTGTTCAGTCAGAGCTCTCAGCCGTCCACGATCGGAGGCAGATAAATGGACAAAAAAGAATTCCGCAAATACCTTATCATCGCAGTTCTGGCGATCATCGTCTGCTTTGCCGTGCAGAACCTCTCCCTCTTCACTAAGGGAGTCTCGGTGCTGCTGACGGCGATGTATCCGCTGGTGCTGGGCTGCGTGTTCGCATACCTGTTCAACATCATACTCAACAGCCTTGAGCGGCACTACTTCCCCAAAAGCCAAGGGAAGGCCGCAGCTCTTACTAGGAGGCCGGTCTGCGTAGGGCTGTCCTTCCTGATAGTCATACTGATCATCGCACTGGTGCTGAACATCGTCATACCTGAGCTGATCCGTGCGGTGAAGCTGGTAACTGCCGGGATACCGCCCCTTGCGGTCCGGTGCAGCGACTTCCTCGTGGCGAAATTCAAGGAATACCCCGAGATCCAGGCTCAGATCACCGAAGCCCTCAGCCAGTTCGACCCCAAGGAGATCGACTGGGCAGCTCTGACTGCCAAGATCACCGGAGTGCTCCAGACCGGAGTGGTAGGGATCATCAGCTCGGCAGTCGGCATCGTGGGAGCCGTTACAGATACGGTCACGAATATAGTCCTGGCGCTGATCTTCGCAGTCTACCTCCTGATTCGCAAGGACACTCTGATCCGTGACGCAAAGCGTGCCCAGAACGTCTACTTCTCCGAAAAGACCAACCGCAGGCTGGGCCATGTCCTCGACACCGCCCACCAGACCTTCCGCAGCTTCATCATCGGACAGTTCGTGGAGGCCCTGATCTTAGGCTCGCTGTGCTTCATCGGAATGAAGATCCTGCAGCTCCCCTACGCAGCGATGAGCGGCACTCTTGTAGGCGTGACGGCTCTGATCCCAATCGTGGGAGCCTTTATCGGCGCCGGAGTCAGTGCCTTCATCATCTTCACTGAAAACCCCATGCAGGCGCTGATCTTCCTCATTTTCCTGATCATACTCCAGCAGATCGAGGGCAACATCATCTACCCCAAGGTGGTGGGGAATTCCGTTGGCCTGCCGGGTATCTGGGTGCTGGCAGCGGTGACTCTAGGCGGAGGCCTCTTCGGTATCCTCGGCATGATCTTAGGAGTCCCCCTTGCGGCAACTGTCTACAAGCTGTTCTTTGAAAGCCTTGAGGCCAAGGAGAGCGCTGCCGGAGGAAAGCTCCCTGAAAAGCCAAAGGCTCCGCCGGAGACTGTCCCTCCCAAGGCACCTCAGAAGCAGGAGGCTCCGGCTAAACAGCCCCAGCCGAAGGCTAAAAAACGCAGCAAAAAGAAAAAGTAAAAATCTCTCAAATGAACAAAAGCCTCCCACTATATTTAGTGGATCTGGTGAAAATTCAAGGCATATTTTGTGACCAAGCGGAGCCTCGTCCTCCTTTGCCCATAGCTTCGCCAAAGCTAGGGAGCATTTTGTTAAATGTTTTCGTTTTGTCCTCGGCACAATTTCCCCGTTTTTGGACATAAGAAGATTGACAAAACTTCGTCAAACATTTATAATATAGGTATGATATTTCTGTAAAGGAGCTGTGATCAGATGTTACATTACCTGGAAGAGTTCCCCCCCGAGTGGGAAGGCTTTGCACCCGGCAGATGGAGCAATACCTCCGTCAATGTAAGAGATTTTATCAAGAAGAACTATACCCCATACGACGGTGATGAGAGCTTTCTCGCCGCTCCTACCGAGGCCACCAAAAAGCTCTGGGAGCAGGTCATGGACCTTACCCGTCAGGAGCGTGAAGCCGGCGGTGTCCTCGATATGGACACCAAGATCGTCTCGACTATCACCTCCCACGGCGCCGGCTACCTCAACAAGGACTTAGAGCGGATCGTGGGCCTCCAGACAGACAAGCCCTTCAAGCGCTCGCTCCAGCCCTTCGGCGGTATCCGCATGGCTCAGCAATCCTGCAAGGAGTACGGCTATGAGGTGGACCCCGAGGTGGTGGAGATCTTCACCAAGTACAGAAAGACCCATAACCAGGGCGTTTTCGACGCCTATACTCCCGAGATGCGCCTTGCAAGACATTCGGCGATCCTGACAGGTCTCCCGGACGCCTACGGAAGAGGCCGTATCATCGGCGATTACCGGCGTGTGGCACTTTACGGCATCGATATACTCATCGCTGACAAGAAGCACCAGATCGAGACCTCCCTTGTGAGGATGACCTCGAAGAATATCCGCCTGCGTGAGGAGCTTTCCGAGCAGGTGCGTGCCCTTCAGGACCTGAAGGAGCTGGGCAGGATCTACGGCTTCGACATCTCACGCCCCGCAAGCACTGCTAAGGAGGCCGTCCAGTGGCTGTACTTCGGCTATCTTGCCGCTGTAAAGGAGCAGAACGGCGCCGCTATGTCTCTGGGAAGGACCTCTACCTTCCTGGACATCTATATCCAGCGTGACCTTGAGCGTGGGATCATCACCGAGGAGCAGGCTCAGGAGCTCATCGACCACTTCATCATGAAGCTGCGTATCGTGAAGTTCGCCCGCACCCCGGAGTACAACGAGCTCTTCTCCGGCGACCCCACTTGGATCACCGAGTCTATCGGAGGAGTGGATGTTGACGGTCACCACTTAGTCACTAAGAACAGCTTCCGCTACCTGCACACTCTTGAGAACTTAGGTACTGCTCCTGAGCCCAACATGACCGTGCTCTGGTCCCAGAAGCTCCCCAGAAAGTTCAAGGAGTACTGCGCAAGGATGTCGATCAAGACCTCCTCTATCCAGTACGAGAACGACGATATGATGAGAGTCATCCACGGCGACGACTACGCTATCGCCTGCTGTGTATCCTCAATGAGGGTCGGCAAGGAGATGCAGTTCTTCGGCGCAAGAGCTAACCTTGCAAAGTGCCTGCTCTACGCCATAAACGGCGGCGTGGACGAGCGTCTTGGCTTGCAGGTAGGTCCTAAGTTCAGGCCCGTTGAGTCCGAGTATCTTGACTTCGACGACGTTTGGGAGAAGTACATGGACATGATGGAATGGCTGGCAGGCCTCTATGTCAACACTCTCAACGTTATCCACTATATGCACGATAAGTACAGCTATGAGCGCCTGCAAATGGCTCTCCATGACAGGGACGTAAAGCGCTATTTTGCGACCGGTATCGCCGGTCTTTCGGTAGTCGCCGACTCCCTTTCAGCTATCAAGTACGCCAAGGTTAAGCCTATCCGGAAGGATATCGAGATCAAGGACAAGGCCGGCAACGTTACCGGTGTGACCAAGAACGTCGTGGTGGACTACGAGATCGAGGGAGACTTCCCCAAATACGGCAATAACGACGACCGTGTGGACCAGCTTGCTGTTACCGTTGTCCGCAAGTTCATGGACTGCGTCAGAAAGCACCACACCTACCGTGACGGAGTACCCACCATGTCGATCCTGACGATCACCTCGAACGTTGTTTACGGCAAGAAGACGGGCAATACTCCCGACGGCAGAAAGCATGGCGTGCCGCTGGCTCCCGGAGCCAACCCCATGCACGGCAGAGACACCCACGGCGCAACGGCTTCACTGTCCTCTGTGGCAAAGCTGCCCTTCCGCCACGCTCAGGACGGCATATCGAATACCTTCTCGATCGTACCTGATGCGTTGGGCAAGGATATGCAGGTATTCGTAGGGGATATCGACCTTGACAAGCTCAGGGAGGAAGACGATGACTGACCTGAAAAGCGGCGGATCTCCCGAGGAGCTCGCCGACCTCATCGACCGGCTCATGGCTCAGGGCAGCGGACACGTCAACATCGCTGCCGGAGAGTCAGGCGTGAGGGTAGATACAGTGAAGAGCAATGACTGCGGCACCTCAAAGGGAGCCTGCTGTCAGCCAACTGAAAATGCGATCGACGAAGATGAAGACTAAGGAGGAACTATTATGAACGATCAGAAGCAGGTCGATAACCTTATCGAGCTCATAGACGGATATGTTGAAAAGGGCGGACATCACCTGAACGTGAACGTTTTCACCCGTGAAACTCTGCTGGACGCTCAGGCTCACCCTGAGAAGTATCCCCAGCTCACCGTGAGAGTTTCCGGCTATGCGGTGAACTTCGTGAAGCTCACGAAGGAGCAGCAGGACGACGTTATCTCCCGTACCTTCCACAGCCAACTGTAAAACGAAAGCAGCCCAGACGGGCTGCTTTTTTTGGGGCTTTGACACCCCACCAGAGGCTCCCTTCCCCACGCAATTACTATCGGTGGAGCTCACTCGACAAATGTCCCTGCATTTCAGAGAAAGCCCCTCATATCACAGGAGAGCCTCTCCTCCGCAGAGATCAGCCGCTTTGCAAGATCCTTTGAGCGCTCGTCCGCCGCCTTGTACTGGTTCAGGTACCTGCTCAGGGACTTCACTCCCATGTTGCAGCCGTCGATCATCAGCTCGGCGATCTTCCCGTCCGAGCCGTCGACCGCCAGCTCGAAGCCGGTCTTCAGCTTGGACATACCCTTCACCATTGTTGGCGGCTCCTTGCCGCTGTCATGGTAGATGTCCAGAAGCTCCCGAATGTCAGTTTTCAGCCCTTTGTTCTCGTCAAGGCTCTGGCTGAGCCTCTTCCTCATCTGCTCGTCGCTGACCCGTCCGATCACTTCGTTTATCGCCGAGAGGCCCATTTCTATCCCGGAATGGCACTCCCTCAGCAGCTTCACTGTGTCCTGTTCTATCATAAAAACACTCCCTTCGCTGCTATTATCTGCACGAAGGGAGCTTTTTATCCGTTATTCAGACTTTATCTTTTCCATGTAGACCTCGTAGGCCTGCTCGAAGCTTAGGTCAGAGGCGTTCACATAGTCGTCGTCGCTGAAATCAATACTGCCGTGAGGATAGATCATGACGATGTTATGCTTTTCCTTCCTGGAGATCACGATATTCTCAGTTTCATTGCCGACGATAACGAGGAAGTAGTCCACACCGTCCAGTCCCTCAACTGCCTCTGCAATGCCGTCACAGGCTGCCTTCGCCGCCTCCGGATCGAAGTTATAGCACTTCTCTTGGTCGGGAGAAAGCACACGCACAGTTGTCACCCAGTCCTCGTCAGCCAGACCGAACTTGTTCTCGGCAAAAAATCCGTTCAGAACATCGGCAGTTGCACGGTATATCCCGTCGCCCAGGTCGGAAAGGCCAACGATCCCGTCCTGCCAGTCGTCCTTGTCCTCTTCGTCGGCTCCCAGCACGAACCAGCCCTCGCCGTCCACATAGTAGGTCAGGACAGTGTGGTAGAGCTCCACGCCGTGGCTGTCGCTCAGGAGCACCTTGGAGGACTTCATCTCAGAGGCCTGATAACTGCCGAGCTCTGCGTCTGACTTCAAAAGGCCTGTATAGTCGTCCACCAGCTCGTCGTAGATCTGATCCATCTTCTCCTCCAGCTCCTCCGGCTCCGGCAGCTCATCGAAGGCATCGGCTGCTCTTTCGACACAGCAGAGCTCTGCGTTTATGTAGGCCAGATCATCATCGTCCCCCGGCTCCTCAGAAAGGATCTCCTTGAAGACAGGCTTCTGGTAATAGTCCCAGTAGCCGAAATGGTCGTCCAGCAGCTCCTCGTCCCAATCGACGGAGCGCTTGCCGCCGGACTCCTCAGAGATAGTATACCAGATCAAGTTCCGGATCTTTTTCGGCATCTTCACTGACAGAGCGCCGTCGTAGTCCTCCTGGGCGATACAGTCATAGAAGGCCTTTATCGCCTCCTCGCTGGTCTCATAGCCGGAGGCCTCCTCGCCGGTCTCATCAGGATCCTCGCTCTCCTCAGAGCTCTCGCTTACGGTCTCAGCGGAGCTCTCGGAAGTGCTCTCGGAGGAGCTCGATCGGCCGTTATCGCCGCATGAGGCAAAAGCGCAGGTCAGTGTCAGGATCACAGTAAGTATTGCGATGTGTTTTTTCATTATGTCTCCTTTTTGTTGAAAATGTGTGAATCGGATATAAAGGCTCCGGCAGACCGCTTAAAGGCCTGCCGGAGGATCATTTCTCAGCCGCTCAGATCAAAGCATGGAAGCTCTCAGCTCCTCGCCGGAGAGCCTCGAAAGATAAGACGGAGGAACATCGAAGGCAGTCTTGCAGCCTGTAGCTCCCTCAGCCTTCATCCTGCCTAAAGCTCTTGCGAAGCAGATCAGGACGCTTGCTGTGAACTCAGGATTAGACTCCAGCTTGAGAGAATACTCGATCATCTGGTGGGTCTTCTCGCCGTCACCAGTGAGACCGCTCCTCATAACGAAGCCGCCGTGAGGCATCTTGTTGTGAACAGCGTCGAACTCCTCCTCGGTGATGAAATTTACAGTCGTGTCGTACTCATCGAAGTAGTTCTTCATGGTCTTTATCGACTCCTCGATCTTAGCAAGATCAGCGCCCTCCTCGGGGACTACCCAGCACTCTCTCAGGTGCTTCTGACGGGTTGTAAGCTCGGGCTGGCTGCCGGAGCGAACTGCCTCCATCGCAGACTCGATCGGTACAGTGTACTGTATGCCTCTCTTAACGCCCTCCACACGGCGGATAGCGTCAGAGTGGCCCTGGCTGACGCCCTTGCCCCAGAAGGTGTAGCTCTTGCCGTTGGGAAGGATCGACTCGGCGTAAAGTCTGTTCAGCGAGAACAGGCCGGGATCCCAGCCCAGTGAGATGAAGGCAAGGTGTCCGGACTCCTTAGCGGCCTTGTCAACGTTGGCAAAGTGCTCAGGGATACGGGCGTGAGTGTCGAAGCTGTCGATAACGTTGAAGTACTGTGCCAGCTCAGGGGTCTGCTTGGGAAGGTCAGTTGCGCTTCCTCCGCAGATGATGAGCACGTCGATGTCGTCCTTCTTGGACTGGATGTCATCCATGCTGAAAACGGGAGCTCCCTGTGTAAGAGGCTCAAGTGAAGCAGGGTCACGGCGTGTGAAGATGCCGGCCAGCTCCATATCGTCGTTCTGTCTGATAGCCAGCTCAACGCCCTTTCCAAGGTTGCCGTAGCCTGCGATACCTATTCTAAGTTTGCTCATTGGAATGATCTCCTTTTGAAATATATTTACTTCCTGTCATCATTGACCGAAAGCATTGAACGTTTTTGCCTGATCCAGATCATCAGGAGAGTCAGCCAGTGGAGTCTGAATAAGCGCAGTAACTCTCCCTAGTCTGATGATCAGTCTATCCATAGATCGACCGTGTAAAGTCCATGTCTGAACTCATACTGCCAGACCTCACCGTAAACAGTATCGCCCTTCCACTCGTATGAAAAGGCGCAAATGCCCTGATCTGCCGGACGAATCTCCAGCTTGGTGCCCTTGACTAGATCATCAAGGAAGCCTTGATAGTCCTTGGTCTGCAGCTCAAGCTCCTGATCATCGTCAAAACCGGCGTAACCGTTATACACGCTCAGCGTGATCTCATCAGTAACGAGAATGCCGAAGATCTCCTCCATTTTGGCGGTGCGTTTCTTACCGAAAACGGTGTATTTTGTGCCGTCCATGGACCACAGCAGAAGTACGATGATGACCGCGATCGTGAAGATGATCACAAGGGCTGTTAGGCCCACGGATCTCATCAGCGCTCCAAGGCAGCCGGCTCTAACGGGCTTGTCCTCCTGGGAGCCTTCTGAGGTCTGGTCTTTTACGTCATTCATTGATCCGCCAGCAGCTTCTGCATATCATACAGACCCGCAGGCTGGTCCTTCAGGAACACCGCCGCATTGACAGAGCCCTCTGCGAACACTCTCTTCGAGGCTGCGCTGTGAGAGAGCGTGATCACCTCGTCTTTCCCGGCGAAGATCACATCGTGCTCGCCCACGATCGTGCCGCCGCGGATAGCGTGCATACCGATCTCGGACTTCTCCCTCTTCTTGCGCTGAGAGTGCCTGTCATACACATAATGCTTGCTGTCGTCGAAGACCTCGTTCACGGCGTTCGCCAGCATAATGGCAGTTCCGCTGGGAGCGTCGATCTTCTGGTTGTGGTGCTTCTCCACGATCTCGATGTCGAAGCGGTCCCCGAGGACCTCAGCGGCCTTCTTCGCAAGGTTCACCAGCAGGTTTATCCCCAGAGACATATTGAAGGTAAAGAACACCGGGATCTGCAAAGAAGCGTCCTTGATCTGCCTGATCTGTTCATCGCTGTAGCCTGTAGAGGCGATCACCAGCGGAGTGCCTGTTGAGAGGCAGTAGTCCAGAAGTCCGTCAAGAGAGGCCGGGTTCGAGAAATCTATGATAACATCGGGCTTTTCGGGGAGCTGTGCAGGAGCTTCCACAATGGGGAACTCGGCATACTGCTTGGTATAAATATCGATACCGGCGATAACGGTACAGTCCTCACGCTCACTGGCGCAGTCATAGACGTTCCTGCCCATTTTTCCGTTTGCGCCGCAAATAGCTATCCTTGTCATATTTCCACTTCCCTTTCATACTGACAAGGCGGCAGATACGCCGCCTGTCGCAGTTATTTACTTGATGAGACCGTGTCTTGCCAGGGTCGCTCTGAGGACCTCTCTGTGCTCGTCAGTGAGCTCACAGAGGGGCAGACGGCAGGGACCTGCTGCAAAGCCGATCATGTTCATGGCTTCCTTTACAGGAATGGGGTTGACCTCGATGAAGAGGTCGTTGATGAGGTCCAGATACTGGATCTGGAGCTTCATGGCCTCGGCGAAGTTATTATCCAGACAGAGCTGTGCCATGCGGTGTGTCTCGGCAGGTATAACGTGCGAGAGCACCGAGATGACGCCCTTTCCGCCAAGAGACATGATAGGAACGATCATATCGTCGTTGCCGCTGTAAACGTCAAGGTCGTCGCCGCACTCAGCGATGAGCTTAGCCACATAGCTGATGTTGCCGCTGGCCTCCTTTACGGCAGCGATGTTCCTGTGCTTAGACAGTGTCTTCAGCGTGGAGATGTCCATGTTCACGCCGGTCCTGCCGGGGATATTGTAGAGAATGATCGGGATATCCACAGCGTCAGCGACAGCGGTGAAATGGAGGATCAGGCCCTTCTGACTGGCCTTGTTGTAGTAAGGAGTGACAAGGAGCAGAGCGTCAGCTCCGGCCTCCTGAGCCTCCTTTGAGAGCTTCACAGCGTAGGCAGTATCGTTGCTGCCGGTGCCGGCGATAACGGGCACCCGTCCAGCGACACGCTCCACGGCGTACTTGATGCAGTCGAGGTGCTCCTCGTCGGACATAGTGGAGCACTCACCAGTAGTTCCGCAGATAACGACAGCGTCTGTGCCGCTGCTTATCTGGGAGTCGATAAGCTCTCCCAGCTTATCGAAGTTGATAGAACCGTCGGCATTCATGGGAGTGATGATAGCAATTGCCGCACCGGTGAAAATGGTGTTTTTCATTTTTCCTCTCCCTTCGTCGGATAAAATGCGTTCAGGAGGGATAAGATCTCCTGACACATGGAAGTTTCATATCGGTGTATAAAAGTGACCGGCCGGGCGGACACATGGGTCCGCCCCTACGCCGCAGATCACATCAGATCAGTCAAAGTAGCCCTTTGCAGCGAGCAGCTCCGCCAGAAGGACGCCGCCGCCGGCAGCTCCTCTGAGAGTATTGTGTGACAGGCACACGAACTTATAGTCATACTGAGTATCCTCACGGAGGCGGCCCGTAGAAACTGCCATGCCTCCCTCAAGACCTCTGTCCAGCTTAGCCTGGGGACGGTCGTTCTCCTCGAAGTAGTGGATGAACTGCTTGGGAGCGCTGGGGAGCTCGAGCTCCTGAGGAACGCCCTTGAAGTCCTTCCAGAGCTGGAGGATCTCCTCCTTGGAGGGCTTGTTCTCAAATGATACGAAAACAGCAGCCGTATGTCCGTCGGAGACAGGCACTCTCAGGCACTGTGTCGTGATCTGAGGAGACTGAGCCTTAACGATCTCATTGCCCTTGATCTCGCCCCATACCTTCAGAGGCTCCTGCTCGGACTTCTCCTCCTCACCGCCGATATAGGGGATAAGGTTATCCACCATCTCGGGCCAAGTCTCGAAGTTCTTTCCTGCGCCGGAGATAGCCTGATATGTGCAGGCCAGCACCTTCGTCAGGCCGAACTTTCTCAGGGGGTGCAGAGCGGGGACATAGCTCTGGATCGAGCAGTTGGACTTGACAGCGATGAAGCCCCTCTTTGTGCCGAGGCGCTCACGCTGAGCCTTGATGATCTCGATGTGGTCGGGGTTGATCTCCGGGACTACCATAGGCACATCAGGTGTGAACCTATGGGCGGAGTTATTGGAAACGATCGGGCACTCGGCCTTAGCGTATGCCTCCTCCAGAGCCTTGATCTCGTCCTTCTTCATATCGACTGCACAGAAGCAGAAGTCCACCATAGAGGCGATCTTCTCGATGTCAGCCGAAGCGTCCATAAGGATCATATCCTTCATGGCCTCCGGCATGGGCACCGTCATCTTCCAGCGGGAGCCGGCAGCCTGCTCATAGGTCTGGCCTGCGCTCCTGGGGGAAGCTGCCAGCACCTTGACCTTGAACCACGGGTGGTCTGCAAGGAGCGTGGCAAATCTCTGGCCCACCATTCCCGTAGCGCCGATGATACCAACGTTATACTGTTTCATAAGCTTCTCTCCTTAAATAAAAATTTACAAAAAATACAAAAAACCGGTTGCAAACCGGCTCATCATGAGTTATAATAGAAATGTTGACATAGCGCTGTACCGTAATGCCAAGTAGCTCTCCATCAAAACCATGATGACAGCCGCAGACCTATTGAGCCGACGGCCAGAGCGGAATTTACCAAAGACCGCTCTTCGGCGGCATTGCCTTTCGCCGTCTCCCATAGGACCGGTCGTCCGGGAGAACGGGTACTGATCGCAGCCGCACCTCTACCTTGTTTACATAATAGCACTTTAGCGGCCGGTTGTCAACAGTTTTTGTAAATTTTACGAATTTTACGAAAAAATATGATAAAGGACGGCGGCTATGAGTATTTTCACTGATATTGAGCAGGAGCTGACAGAGCTGGGCGACGAGGAATATGCTGTCTTCATGCAAAGGCTCGTTCCGGGACGTGAAAGAGAGCATTTCATCGGCGTCAAGACACCGGCGCTCAGAAAGCTGGCAAAGGAGCTCAGAAAGCGGCCGGACTGCGGCGAGTTCCTTGCAGCCCTGCCTCACAGGTGGTTCGAGGAGGACCAGCTCCACTCGTTCATCATCTCCGAGGAGAAGGACTTCGGCCGCTGCGTCACGCTGACGGAGAAGTTCCTCCCTTTTGTTGACAACTGGGCGACCTGCGACCAGCTCTCGCCAAAGATCTTTGCAAAGCACAGTGAGGAGCTGCTGCCACTCATCGACAAATTCCTCCGCTCGGAGCACACCTACACCGTAAGGTTCGGGATAGGCCTTCTCATGAGGTACTTCCTCGGGGAGAGCTTCCTTACCGGATACGCAGACAGGGTCGCTGCGGTGAGCTCTGAGGAATACTACATAAACATGATGCGTGCGTGGTACTTCGCAACTGCACTTGCAAAAAACTACAGCGAGGTCCTGCCGTACTTGGAGAACAGGCGCCTCGACACATGGACCCACAACAAAACGATACAGAAGGCAGCAGAGAGCTTCCGCATAACAGATGAGCAGAAGCAGTACCTGCGAGGCTTGAAAGCATAAGGAGAGATCCAATGGAACTATTAAGATCCGACTTTTTTTATGAGCTGCCCGAGGAGCTCATCGCACAGACTCCCATAGAGCCGAGAAACGCCTCACGGATGATGTGCGTAGACAGGAGCACCGGACAGATCACCCACGACCACTTCTACAATCTATGCAGCCACCTGAAAAAGGGTGACCTGCTGGTGATGAACGACTCCCGTGTCATCCCGGCAAGGCTCTACGGCGAGAAGATCGGCAACGGCACCTTCATCGAGTTCCTGCTGCTGGAGCAAAAGGGCGACAAGCTGTGGGAGATCATCTGCCGCCCCGGAAAGAAAGCCAAGGTGGGCACACGATTCTCCTTCGGCGGAGGCAGACTGACCGCTGAGGTTGTGGAGGTAAAGGACGACGGCAACAGAGTGGTCCAGTTCCAGTGCGAGGGGAATTTTTTCACCGCCCTTGAGGACGTGGGACAGATGCCCCTCCCCCCTTACATCAAGGAGAAGCTGAAGGACAAGGAGCGCTATCAGACGGTATACTCCAACGAGCTCGGATCTGCGGCAGCGCCAACGGCCGGGCTCCACTTCACGAAGGAAATGCTGGAGGAGCTCCGAATCCGGGGGATCAACACCGCCTTCGTGACTCTCCATGTAGGGCTGGGTACCTTCCGGCCGGTGAAGGAGGACAACGTGCTGGAGCACAAGATGCACAGCGAGCACTACTGCCTCCCAAAGAAGACAGCAGACCTTATCAACGAGACCAAGAAAAACGGCGGGCGGGTCATCGCTGTCGGGACTACCTCATGCAGGACCCTTGAGAGCGTGGCCACGTTCTGCGGTGAGATCTCCGAGAGCGAGGGCTACACCGACATATTCATCTATCCCGGCTATGAGTTCAAGTGCATAGACGGCCTTATCACCAACTTTCATCTGCCGGAAAGCACGCTGATCATGCTTGTCTCAGCATTTATGGGGTATGATAACACTATGAACGCCTACAGGACTGCCGTCGCGGAAAAATACCGCTTCTTCAGCTTCGGCGACTCAATGTGTATATTATAGATCGCCAAGAGCTGCTTTTCGACCGACATACAAGGACACTGACATCATCTTTACAAAGGAGCCAGAACAATGGAATTATCAACTTACCTTATCGGACTTATCGATTCAAAGCCTGCACCGGTCGTTATATGCGACCTCGACTACAGGATCATTTTCATGAACGCCTATGCCAAGACCGCCTACGAAAAATTCGGCGGCGAAGCTCTTATCGGCCAGCTTTTGTACAATCACTGCGGCCTTGAGGCTAAGACAAAGATCGATATGATCATCGAGTATTTCAAGGAAAACAAGGACCAGAACTACATCTTTGGCTATCATGAGGACAAGAACAATACCGACATTTATATAGTCGCCATAAGAGACAGCAACAAGGAACTCATCGGCTTTACAAGTATGCATGAAAGCAGGACTCCGGATACTTCTCTGGAATACTATATCGACTGACAGAGCCGGCGCCTGCATTTAAGGAGGTACGATGTACACATTACTGAAAAAAGACGGAAGGGCTAGGCGTGGTACTGTGGAAACGGTCCACGGCTCCTTCCAGACACCATGCTTCATGAACGTGGGGACTGCCGCCGCTATCAAGGGCGGGATCTCCTCAGTAGACCTTAAAGGCCTGAAAACACAGGTGGAGCTGTGCAACACCTATCACCTTCATCTCCGTCCCGGCGACCATATCGTGAGGGAGATGGGCGGACTGCACAGATTTATGAACTGGGACAAGCCGATCCTCACCGACAGCGGCGGATTTCAGGTCTTTTCACTGGCTCAGCTCAGGAAGATCAAGGAGGAGGGCGTATACTTCGCCTCCCATATCGACGGCAGAAGGATCTTCATGGGACCGGAGGAAAGTATGCAGATCCAGTCAAATCTGGGCTCCACGATCGCAATGGCCTTCGACGAGTGCATAGAGAACCCGGCTCCTCACGACTATGTTGCGGCATCTGTGGAGCGCACGACAAGGTGGCTCTACCGCTGCAAGGAGGAAATGGAGAGGCTAAACTCCCTGCCCGACACTATCAACAAAAAGCAGATGCTCTTCGGCATAAATCAGGGCTCCACCTACGATGACCTTCGCATAAATCACATGGAAGACATCGCAAAGCTGGACCTTGACGGCTACGCTATCGGAGGACTTGCCGTGGGCGAGGCGACTGAGGAGATGTACCGGATCATCGACGTGGTGGAGCCCTTCATGCCTGAGAACAAGCCCCGATACCTCATGGGCGTAGGCACGCCCTCCAACATCATCGAGGCCGTCGCAAGAGGAGTGGATATGTTCGACTGCGTCATGCCCAGCCGGAACGCCCGTCACGGCACGGTATTCACCTGGAGCGGCATAATGCACATCGGCAACAAGTGCTACGAGACCGACCCCCGTCCTATCGACGAGGAGTGCGGCTGCCCCACCTGCAAAAACTTCTCCCGCGCCTATGTCCGTCACCTGTTCAAGGCCAACGAGCAGCTTGGCGGAAGGCTAGCAGTGCAGCACAACCTCTGGTTCTACAATACCCTTACCGAGAAGATCCGTGAGGCGATCGACGAGGGGCGCTTCGAGCAGTTCCGAGGCAGATACTCGCAGCTCCTTGCCACAAGGATCTGACCCAACGAAAGGAAAAAACATGACTTTAGCGATATTCGATCTGGACGGGACTCTTGCTGACACCCTGAAGGATCTGGCGGACGCCACCAATAACGGCCTTGAACAGCTCGGCCTGCCGACCCACCCCTATGACAGCTACCGGTTTTTCGTGGGGAACGGTGCGGTAAAGCTCTGCGAGAGGGCCCTTCCCGAGGGCAGGAAGGATCTGACACAGGAGCTCCACAGGCTGTTCAGCCAGTATTACGGCGCCCATTTCTTCGACAAGACCACTGTCTACGACGGGGTCCCGGAAATGCTCGGAAGGCTCTCCGAGGAGGGCGTGGTCCTTGCCGTGGCCACCAATAAGCCTGAGAACTTCGCTCAGACCATCGTTGCCCAGCTCCTGCCGGGACTGCCCTTCGTGAAGGTCCTGGGAGGCCGCTCCGACCGTGAGAAAAAGCCTGATCCGGCGATCATCCGTGAGATCCTGAGAGACCTTCCCCATGAGCCCGAGAGCTGCTTCATGATCGGCGACAGCAGCGTGGATATCGAAACTGCCAAAAACTCCGGCCTGATCTCGATCGGCTGTCCGTGGGGATTTCGCGGCGAGGAGGAGCTCCGCAGGGCCGGCGCTGACTTCATCGCAGGCTCTCCGGCCGAGATCGCCGACATCATTCTGAGGTGATACTATGCTTGAGCTGACACCAAGAGACCTTGCCGCAACTATAGCAAACGACGCCGAGTCCTTCCTTGCGGTCATAGGCCACGTTTCCCCTGCCGACCCGGAGTTCCCCGGCTTCATCATCATGCTCACCGGCAGGATCACTGACAACATCGTGACCCTCCTTGCAAGGGAAAACGGCGAGACCGACATGAGGGTCTCTCCACAAAAGGCCCTTACCGCCCGATATATCGGAAGCTCCGCCCGTGAGCCATTGGGAGTCCTCATCAGGAACAAGTCCCTTGCCGGCGGCGGACAGCGCCCGGGTGCCTCGGTGCTCCCGGAGCATATCCGTGCCTTTGGCAGGTTCGGTCAGTGGTTCTTGGAGAACAGCTCCACCGTTGCCCAGCTCAAAAGCGAGGGCAGGGCCGCTCCGGACCTTGAGAAAGTTTGCAGAGTGCTGGAGGAAAAGGCCGGCATCAGCCATGCTGAGCCGGAAAAGGCCTCCCCTGCTCCCCCGGAGGAGGACAAGCTGGACCGCCTTATAAGGGCAGCCGAGCGCACCAACGAGCTCCTTGAGCAGATCCTCAAAAGGCTCCCGGAGAGCAAATGACCTTAGCAAAGCCTGAGCGCTGCGGCCTCAGGCTTTATTTTGTGGAGAAAAACCTGTTTTTGCCCCGTGAGGTATTGACAAAACCGGCATAATGTAGTAAAATATTTGTATGTGTATTTATATATGCTCACTTTTTAAGAAAAGGCGGTAAACAAATGGGATTATTCAAAAGTGTGTTCGGCGCTAATGCCTACAGCAACCGTGAGCTGAAGCGTATCGAGCCTATTAAAAATAAAGTCCTCGATCTTGACGAGGAATATCAGCAGCTCACTGATGCTGAGCTGAAGGCTAAAACTCAGGAGTTCAAGGACAGGCTGGAGGCCGGCGAGACTCTCGACGACGTCCTCCCCGAGGCTCTGGCAACTGTCAGAGAGGCAGCCTGGCGTGTACTTGAAAAGAAGCCCTATCCCGTACAGATCATCGGCGCTATCGTCCTCCACCAGGGCCGTATCGCTGAGATGAAGACCGGTGAAGGTAAGACCCTCGTGGCCTGCGTAGCCTCCTACCTCAATGCCCTTTCCGGCAAGGGCGTACACGTCGTTACTGTCAACGACTACCTTGCTAAGACCCAGGCTGAGGAAATGGGAAAGGTCCTCCGCTGGCTGGGACTTACAGTGGGCTGTATCCTCCACGGACTGAACAACGACCAGCGCCGTGCAGCTTATAACTGCGACGTTACCTACGGTACGAATAACGAGCTGGGATTCGATTACCTCCGTGACAACATGGTCACCCACAAGGAGGAGCGTGTACAGCGTGAGCCTAACTTCGCCATCGTGGACGAGGTGGACTCGATCCTCATCGACGAGGCAAGGACCCCTCTTATCATCTCAGGCAGAGGCGACAAATCTACCGAGCTCTACGCTATCGCTGACCGCTTCGCAAAAACTCTCGTTCCTACAACTGTAGTCGAAATGGACGACAAGGCAGATCAGGACGCTATCAGCGATACCGCTGACTATATCATCGATGAGAAGGCCAAGACCGCTACAATCACTCAGCGTGGCGTCAAAAAGGCTGAACAGGCCTTCCGTGTGGAGAACCTCATGGATCCCGAGAACATGACCCTCCTCCACCACATCAATCAGGCTCTCAAGGCCAACGGCGTCATGAAGAACGACATCGACTACGTCGTTAAGGACGGCGAGATCATCATCGTTGACGAGTTCACCGGCCGTCTTATGCTGGGACGTAGGTTCAACGACGGCCTCCACCAGGCTATCGAGGCCAAGGAGGGCGTTAAGATCAAGAGCGAGTCAAGGACCCTCGCCACTATCACCTTCCAGAACTTTTTCCGCCTGTATACAAAGCTCTCCGGTATGACCGGTACCGCTATGACCGAGGAGGACGAGTTCAAGGAGATCTACAAGCTGGACGTTATCGCTATCCCCACTAACCGTCCGGTGATCCGTATCGACCACAACGATCAGGTCTACAGCACCGAAAAGGGCAAATACCACGCTATCATCGAGAAGATCATCGAGTGCCACGACAAGGGCCAGCCGATCCTCGTTGGTACAGTTTCTATCGAGAAGTCCGAGCTCCTCTCCGCTATGCTGAAAAGAAGAGGCGTAAAGCATGAGGTCCTCAACGCTAAGCACCACGCTAAGGAGGCCGAGATCGTAGCTCAGGCCGGTAAGTACGGCGCTGTCACTATCGCAACTAACATGGCCGGACGTGGTACCGACATCATGCTGGGCGGTAACGCTGAATTCCTGGCCCGTGCAGAGCTCCGCAAGCGTGAGATCCCTGAGGAGATCATCTCCGAGGCTATCGGCTTCGCTGATACCGATAATGAGGAGATCCTGGCCGCAAGAAAGCTCTACAGAGAGCTCTACGATAAGTTCAACGCCGAGGTAAAGGAGAAGGCTGTTGCCGTCAAGGAGGCAGGCGGCCTGTTCATCCTCGGTACCGAGCGCCATGAGTCAAGACGTATCGACAACCAGCTCCGTGGACGTTCCGGACGTCAGGGCGACGAGGGCGAGAGCTGCTTCTTCCTCTCAGTTGAGGACGACCTTATGCGTATCTTCGCCGGCGACCGTCTTGAAAATATGATGAGGGTCCTCAATGTTGCCGAGGATATGCCTATCGAGAGCAAGTCCCTCACCAAGATCATCGAGTCCTCTCAGAAGAAGGTAGAGGGCAGGAACTTCAGCATCAGAAAGAACGTCCTCAACTACGACGACGTTATGAATACTCAGCGTGAGATCATCTACAAGCAGCGCTCACAGGTGCTCGACGGCGAGGACCTCCACGAGAGCATACTCAAGATGATGGAGGATCTTATCAGCTCTACAGTCAATACCTACCTCATCGACGAGGACGTAAAGGACGAGTGGAACATCGTCGGCCTGAGAGAGTACTTCATGGGCTGGCTCATCGACGAGAACGACCTGACCTTTACTGATGATGAGCTGAGAAGCGTCACCAAGGATGAGATCATCTCCGCTCTGAGCTCCAAGGCCGGCGAGATCTATCAGGCCAAGGAGGAAGAGTACGGCACAGAGATCATCCGTGAGCTGGAGAGAGTTATCCTGCTGAAGGTAGTAGATACCAAGTGGATGGCCCATATCGACGACATGGAGGAGCTCAAGAAGGGCATCGGACTGCGCTCATACGGCCAGAGGAACCCTGTTATCGAGTACCGCTATGAGGGCTTCGAGATGTTCGACGCAATGGTAGAGTCGATCCGTGAGGATACGATCCGCCGCCTGCTGACAGTACGTCTCCAGAAGAACGTTATGCCTGAGCGTGAGCAGGTCCAGCAGCCTGACGCTCCCAATGCAGGATCGGGCGACGGCAGCTTCTCCAACGAACCCGTCAGAGCTAAGAAGAAGATCGGCGACAACGATCCCTGTCCCTGCGGCAGCGGCAAGAAGTACAAGAAGTGCTGCAAGGGCAAGGACACCGCTAACGACTGAAAAAACTGAATAACATATAGCCTGTCGGTCCGGCAGGCTGTATTTTTAGTTACAGCCTCCGGCTAAGGCCGCAAGCAAGGAGAGAGCAATGAGAAAAGCTGTGATAATGCTGATGTGCAGCGCTCTGCTGTGGGGGTGCTCCGACAGCAAAACTCAGGAGCCCATAGAGGAGCAGCCTCCAACGTTAGCTCCCACTGAGGCGCCTACCGTTCCTAAGGCAAGGAATATCCACGGCTTGGATATGATCGTCACCGGTGACCAGATAGACTTCGTGAAGTACGGCTACACTAAGCAGACCATAAAGCTGGACTTCACCGTGAAGGACGAGGACATCATCTTCCGGGACTTCAACGCCGACGGCGCAAACGACCTCTTCATTCCACGGAACCAAAACGACGGGGTCTACTGGATGTGGGACCAGTATGAGAATAAGTTCGCTGACGCACCGGATATGGGGACCAAGCTCCTCGACCGCACCAGCGACTACCCTGAGATCTTCCCTGAGCTGGACCCTGTGTACGTCAGGGCCATGAACGGCGGGAACGTGTACTACTATTGCAGCGGCTTCAGCATGATCATGTACTGCATGGAGTTCTACCGCACCGACGACGACGGCACAGAATACAAGGACTACTACCTCTGCTATGACGGCGAAAAGGGGCCTCTGCGCTGGCGTGAGAAATGGACCGCTGACGGCTGGCAGGAGCAGTTCGTTCACCCACATCAGGTCTACTTTGAGAAGACCGACACAGCGATATACGTCCACCTGAGCTCGGACGACAGGGTGGTCCAGACCATCGAGGGCGACTTCTCCGGCTACACCTACCCAAAGCCCGACAACTGGATCGCTGCCGAGGCCAGCCCCAACGATGAGATCATCCCCGTGAATTCCGATATGGACCAGTATATGGACATCTTCGTCCGCACGGATCCGGAGGACAAGACCGTAGGGATCTATTACCGCTTCGACCCGGATAAGCTGCTCTTTGTAGAGTCGGATCTTGAGCCGATGTGGAAGCAATGAAAGGCAAGAAAATGAAAAAACTGACCATGATCTTAGCGTTGCTGCTCCTTACCGGCTGCGGCAGCACAAAAGACAGTCCTGAGAGCTCAAAGCCGGTGGAGATCACCACCTCCGAGAGCGAGGCGCCCATTGAGGAGGCTCCCACGGAGGCGGAGACCCTTCCGGAGGCTGAGCCGGAAGACCTCCCCCTCCCTGTCGAGGACGAGACCGGAGCTGTCTACAACACCGAGATGAAGTTCTGGGTGACGGAGGAGGGCGTGGAGTACCTGAAGGACGGCCAGACAGTGCAGCTCCTGAGCGCCGATACCTCTTCCCTCCTGCTGTATTCCGATCCGGAGAGCGTTCTCGTGGAGGACGACTTCGACTTCGACCTGTACGCAGACCTCTTCGTGCAGACCAGCTTCTCCCCCTACAACCGCCTTGGCGTGTATTTCCGCTACGACCCGGAAAAAGGCCTCTTTGAGGAGTGGCCGGAGCTCAGTCAGATCAGCTTCTACACCCAGCCAAACGACGCCGCCGGGACTCTCACTGTCCACGAAAAGGGCTCAGCAGTCGACTATGAGGACAGGGTGTACCAGTGGGAGGAGGGCCAGCCTGTGCTGGTCAGCATCGACCGGCAGTATGCCTCCGGCAGCGAGATCCTGCTGGACCACTTTACTGTGACCGACGGAGCGGAGGAGCTCTACATGAGGGAGCGGCTGGTACAGGACGAGAACGGGGAGCTGATCACAGAGGAGATCCCCCTTGGATAAAGGAGCAGAAAAATGAGCGGATACAGCGTTTTTGCCCGATATTACGACGAATTGACCGCCAACATCGACTATAAGGGCAGGGCTGCCTACTTCGGGGAGCTCATAAAGCGTTTCAACAAAACTGACAATAATATCCTCCTGGACCTTGCCTGCGGAACGGGCAGTATCTCTGAGGAAATGGCCAGACAGGGCTTCGACGTGATCGGAGTTGACCTGTCAGACGAGATGCTGGGGATCGCGATCGAGAAGAAATTTGACAGCGGTCTCCAGATCCAGTACCTCCGGCAGGACATGAGGACCATAGATATGTTCGGCACGATCGGAGTCACGCTCTGCGCCCTCGACAGCATAAACCACCTTGCCTCCCCGGAGGACGTGAGGCAGGTCTTTGAGAGGGTCGCCCTTTTTGCAGAGCCTCAGGGCCTGTTCATCTTCGATGTGAACACCCTCTACAAGCACAGAGAGGTGCTGGCCAACAACACCTTCACCTACGAAACAGACCGGGTCTACTGTGTGTGGGAGAACTCCCTTGACCCAAAGACCGACGAGGTTAGGATGGATCTGGTCTTCTTCGAGCAGGAGGAGAACGGCCTGTGGTCAAGGAGCTCTGACAGCTTCTCGGAAAAGGCCTACAGCGAGGAGCTCATCGAAAGGCTCCTTGACGAGAGCGGTCTGGACCTGGTGGCAAAGTACGGCGAGGACTCCTTTGAGCCGCCAAAGCCCGACTCACAGCGGATCGTGTACGTTGCAAGGAGCAGAAAAACTGAGTAAGGAGAATAATATGGGAAAGCTATACAGGATGATCTCAGCAGACGGCTCGGCCTTCGCCGCAGTCCTTGACGGAAAGGACATCGTCTCTGAGATCGAGAGGATACACAAAACATCGGCGGTAGTCACCGCCGGCCTTGGAAGGCTGTCCATGGCCGCCTCCCTCATGGGCTATATGCTGAAGGGCGAGGACGACAGCATCACCCTTCGCATAGACGCTGACGGCCCCGCAGGACAGCTCGTGGCAGTTGCGGACAGTATGGGCAACGTCAAGAGCAGCGTTTCAAACCCGGTCGTGGAGATCTCGCTGAACGCTAAGGGCAAGCTGGACGTGGCCGGAGCTGGCGGCAAGGACGGTACCCTGTCTGTAGTGAAGGACATGGGCCTCCGTGAGCCCTATGTGGGAGTGATCCCTCTGGTCTCAGGAGAGATCGCCGAGGACATCGCCAGCTACTATGCCACCAGCGAGCAGATCCCCACGGTCTGCGCTCTGGGAGTGCTGGTGGACACCGACCTTACGGTGAAGTCGGCAGGAGGCTTCCTTGTGCAGCTCCTGCCCTTCGCTGACGAGAAGTGTATCTCCACTATCGAGGAGAACGTATCGAAAATGCGTCCGGTATCGGCGCTGCTTGCCGACGGAGCCGCACCGGAGGAGATCGCCGCAATGCTCCTTGACGGCCTGGAGCCCAACGAGCTGGACTCCTCCAGCCCCAAGTACAAATGCGATTGCAGCCGCAGCCGCACTGAAAGGGTGCTGATCAGTATCGGTGAAAGGGAGCTCCGCTCCATCGCCGCCGAGGGAAAGGACACTGAGGTGTCCTGTCATTTCTGCGGAAAGACCTACGTTTTCGCTCCCGAGGAGATAGCCGCCCTTGCTGAGTCTGCCTCCTCTAAGAGCGAGGGATAAGGAGCGACCATGTACGAGAACAAGACCGATGACCAGCCCGTCCGCACGGTGCTGGCCTGCGTAGATACGGGGGAATTCGACGCCGAGGCATCCCTTGGGGAGCTTGCAGAGCTGGCCATGACCGCCAACGCTGAGGTGGTGGGCGAGGTGCTCCAGAGGAAGCAGTCCTACGACCCGGCCACCTGCATGGGCGCCGGCCGTCTGGAGGAGCTCAAGGAGCAGCTTGAGGCGCTGGACGCCGAGCTGGTGATCTTCGACCACGAGCTCTCAGGCGTCCAGGTGCGAAATATCGAGGAGATCCTTGACGTGAGGGTCATCGACCGCACCACCCTGATACTGGACATCTTCGCCCAGCGTGCCCGCACTAAAGAGGGAAAGCTCCAGGTGGAGCTCGCCCAGCAGAAATACCGCCTTCCCCGGCTCACCGGCATAGGAACTGCCCTGTCACGACTGGGCGGAGGCATTGGCACGAGAGGCCCCGGCGAGACCAAGCTGGAGACCGACAAGCGCCATATCCGCAAGAGGATCTCTGCCCTTGAGGACGAGCTGGAGCAGCTAAAAAAACACCGTGACTTCTCACGCTCCCGGCGCAAGAAGGACGGCGTGCTCTGTGCAGCGATCGTGGGCTACACCAATGTGGGCAAGTCCACTCTGCTCAACGCCCTGACTGACGCAGGGGTCCTTGCAGAGAACAAGCTCTTCGCAACGCTGGACATAACCTCCCGTTCGATAGAGCTCCCTGACGGAAGGAGCGTGCTCCTGATCGACACTGTCGGCCTGATCCGCCGGCTCCCCCACGACCTTGTGGAGGCCTTCAAGTCCACTTTGGAGGAGGCAGCCTCGGCTGACATAATACTGAACGTGCAGGACCTTTCCTCTCCCGAGCGTGAAGAGCAGGCCCAGGTCACAGAGAGGCTGCTCGAGGAGCTGGGCTGCGGGAGCATACCCAAGATACAGGTACTGAACAAGGCCGACGCAGCGCTTTTCCCGGACACTGTCTTCGAGGACAGCCGGACCGTCATGATCAGCGCCAAGGAGCGCACCGGCTTCGATAAGCTCCTGCGGTGTATCTCCGAGAACCTCCCGGAGACCGCCCGGCGCATGGAGCTGCTGATCCCCTACGACAAAACGGCCTTCATCGGCCGGATCCGAGCCGAGGGGAAGGTCTTCTCCGAGGAATATCAGGAGAACGGCACGCTGATTGACGCACTTGTGGACGTGAAGCTGATCAAGGAGGCCCAGCAGTATAGCTGCAAATAAACGAAAGCTCATAAAGAAGTTCCCTTCTTTATGAGCTTTTTTGCGTTTTAAGTCCTAAGTTTAGCTGCTCAGATCATCTTCCGGGGAAGATCGTGTTCCGAGGAGTACCTCTGGTGGGGCGCTCGATCTCCGTCTTGCCAAGGAGGAAGCTCTGTAGAGAGACAAGGTCGTTCATGGAGAACTCCCCGTCGCTGTTCACGTCGCAGCTCTCCTCCTGTGAGCCGTCAAGGAGGCTCTGCCGCAGGAGGATCAGGTCGAAGACCGAGACCCTTCCGTCGCCGTTCAGGTCTCCGCAAACGGTCAGCTCCTCCACCGGCTCCAGCACCCAGATCTGCTCACTGGCTCCGCTTCGGGCGAGCTGCTGGACATTGCCGCCGTCGTCACGGGAGCGGTCTGCGATCTCCACTGCGCTCTTGTCGCCGCTGGACTTGGTGAGGATCACATAGCCGCCGTCGGTCTCCATGAACTTGAACTTCTGAGCGTCCGCAGCGGTGCTGGTGTAGATCCCGATGTTCGTCCGGTCGTCAGCCCTTCCGTAGTCAAGGTCAAGGAGGAAGGTCTCTCCCCCGTCTATGGCCGAATAGATCTCATAATATCCCTCCCCGGCGGAGCGGACGATCCATGTGTTGTAGTCCGCAGCTCCGTCTGCCGTGAACTGGAAAACGTTGACGCCGGCCTTGCCCTCGCCGTTTTCCACGGTAAGGTACATACCGCTGGCAAGGTTGCGGATCCTGTAGCTGCCCTCAGAGATCACAGCGCCGTCCTCGGGGAAGCTGACCTCCTTCTTGGGATAGACCTGATCAAAGACCTTCAGCGACTCAAGAGGCCTTCCCTCCGAGCTGAAAAGGGCCTGATTATCATAGGAGGATCCTCCCGTATCGGAAACGTCCGGATCGTAGCCCACCGCGTACTTTGTGGCCCAGCCGGAGCCGGTCTCCTCCCAAACGGCCTTCTGAGAATAGTAGTCGTTCCCGGGGACCCCGAGCCATGCAGGTTCCCAGTAGAACACGCCGATCCCCCATTTACCGGTATTCGCCACCGCCTGAAAGACGTCCCTGATGCACTGAGACTGGCCCTCTACCGACACCGGATAGCGGAGCTCGGCGCCGCTGGAGCTGCTGGAGACCGCATTGCCCTGATGATCTCCGTCCTTGTCGGTGTAGGGGTAGGCTGTCTCGGCCACCATGACGTACTTGCCGTAGGTATCGCCGATAGTCTTCAGAACGTTGGTCAGGTTCTCGGTCGTGCCGTGCCAGTAGGGGTAGTAGGACGTTGCGAAAACGTCGTAGTCCAGCTTATTGTCGTTCATCACCTTTGCGTACCAAAGGTAGTAGTCCACGTTGGAGGGGTCAGCGAAGTGGTGAGCGATCAGTATATCCTTGTCGAAGTTCCGGACCGCCTTGTTTCCGCTGGCGAAGAGCTTGCAGATCGTATCCATGTCGTTCTCTCCGCAGAAGAAGCAGTTGGTCTCATTGCCCACCTGCACCATGCCGATCTCACCGCCGGCATCGGTGACGGACTGGAGCACCCATGTGGTCCACTTGTAGATCTCAGAGGCAAGAGTGTCAGTATCGTGGTCCGCCCAGTATTTCGGCCGAGTCTGCTTAGCGGGATCTGCCCAGAAATCTGAATACTGTATATCCACCAGCAGCTTCATACCGTACTTTGCAGCTCTCTGAGCGATGAGCCCTGCGGTGTACACGTCGTTGTTGCCGCCGCCGTAGGAGCGGCCCTCGCTGTCGTAGGGGTCGTTCCACACCCGGACACGGATATAGTTCACCCCGTTCTCTGCAAGCGTCTTGAAAATGTCCTGCTCGGCGCCCTTCTCGTCATAGAACTTCACTCCGGCGTTCTCCAGTGAGATCACCGAGGAAACGTCCACTCCCCTTATGACCTCGCCGCCGTTTACGGTCGTATCGAAGCTGGCGAAGGTAACGCCCTCCTCCGCAGCGAAGGCCGCCTTTTTCCCGATATTCCCGGGGATAACGGCAGTCAGCAGCACCAGAGCAGCGCCTGCTCCGGCAATGATCTTCTTCAGCAGCATAAACTCCTCCTTCTATCAGCCGGCTGAGAGGGCAGCCGAGCGATATTTCTTTGAGAACATTATACAAGTTTTTTCATGATCTGTCAATAATTTATCCACAAATATTTCTCTCCGGACAAAAAAGCCACGGCACGAACCTTTCGCACCGTGGATCTTGTTTTTTACAGCAGAGTGATACCGCTCTCTGCACACTTTTCGACCATATCCTCAGGCCAGATCGAGGACTGGACCTCGCCGATATGCGCCTTTTTCAGCAGCAGCATACAAAGCCTTGACTGGCCGATACCTCCGCCTATAGTCAGAGGAAGAGTGCCGTCAGCGATCATCTGGTGGTACTTGTAAGCCATCCTGTCCTCAGCGCCGCACTCGGCGAGCTGAGTTTTCAGCGACTCCTCATCGACCCTTATGCCCATGGAGGAGATCTCCAGCGAGTCGTCCAGGACCTCGTCCCAGATAAGAATGTCGCCGTTGAGCTGCCAGTCGTCGTAGTCGGGAGCTCTTCCGTCGTGCTTCTCGCCGCTTTTCAGCTTTCCGCCGATCTGCATGAGGAACACCGTGCTGTGCTCCTTGGTGATAAGGCGCTCACGCTCATGGGAGGTCTTGTCGGGGTAGAGGTCCTCCAGCTCCTGAGTGGTGATGAAGAAGGGCTCGTCGCAGATATGTCCCGCGATCTGAGGGTAACGCAGGCCCACCTTCCGCTTGGTGTAGGCAACGGCCTTCACCACTGACTTAGCGGCCTCCTTGAGAAATTCTGTGGTCCTCTGATCTCTGGTGATGACCTTCTCCCAGTCCCACTGATCCACGAAAATGGAATGAGTGTTGTCGGTGTCGTCGTCACGGCGGATAGCGTTCATGTCGGTGTAGATGCCCTCGCCGGCGTTATAGCCGTAGCGGTAGAGGGCCATCCTCTTCCACTTGGCCAGAGACTGGACCACCTCGCCCTCGCCGTCGATCTCCTTGATAGTGAAGTCCACCTTGCGCTCAACGCCGTTGAGGTCGTCGTTGATACCGCTGCCCTTGCGGACGATCAGCGGAGCAGAGACTCTGTCCAGAGTCAGTGCGAAGGACAGCGCCTGCTGGAAGATGTCCTTGATGTACTTGATAGCGTGCTGAGTCTCTCTCAGCGTGAGGGCCGACTTATAGCCCTCGGGGATATACAGCTTTCTTGACATAATGATCACTTTCCTTTGTAAGATATTTCAGCATCGGCCGGCGCCATTGACGGCTGATGTGCTGTACTTGTTCAGAACGAAAGGACCCTGACGATCCTGACGTGTTTTTTGTACCTTACGCCGATCAGGTTGACGTAGGTGCCCAGCTCCATTTGCTCCCTGCGCTTGAGGAAGAGGCTCTGGGAGAATATGCGGTACTTCATCTTCGGCATATCGTAGTAGAGGACCGAGATCCTGTCGTCGTTGATAGTGCGGAAAATGAAGCCCCTGATCTTGACGAGGCCGTTTTTGGGCAGCCTTAGCTGCTCTATGACCTGACGTATGATGTGGAAGAGCAGTATCCCTGCCGCAATGATCCAGAAGTAGAACAGCTCAGCGCCCTCTATCTTCAGCAGCCAGCCCACCAGGAAGGCTAACGCAAGAGCTCCCATGCAGAGTATGAAGCTGGTAAGGTCCCGGCGGAGGATCTCCTCCCTGACGAGCCTTTGGATACCGCTGTCAAGGGGAGCGTAATTGCCTCTTCCGATAAGATCGTTTTTCACCTGTAGGCTGATCTGGCTCATGTGCTTTTTGTCCATACGGTGCCGGCGGTACCAGACGACCCATATGGGGAGCCCGCAGATGATCAGGGCGCTTACGATCAGGAAGGCCATTACCTGATCGAGCCGACAGTTCTGGGATAGAGGATCACGTCACGGATATTGGCCATGCCCGTTGTGTACATGATAAGGCGCTCAAAGCCCAGTCCGAAGCCGCCGTGAGGAACGCTGCCGTACTTTCTAAGATCCAGATAGTCGCTGTACAGGTCCAAATTCATGCCTCTCTCGTTCATAGCTGCGATGAGCTTGTCGTAGTCGGCCTCACGCTCGCTGCCGCCGATGATCTCGCCCACGCCGGGCACCAGCAGATCCACTGCCGCAACGGTCTTGCCGTCGGAGTTCTGCTTCATGTAGAAGGACTTGATCTCCTTGGGGTAATCTGTAACGAAAACAGCCTTGCCGAAGACCTTCTCAGAAATATATCTCTCGTGCTCGGTCTGGAGGTCGCATCCCCATTCTACGGGGTAAACGAAGTTCTCGCCGGACTCCTGGAGGAGCTTGATAGCCTCGGTGTAGGTGACTCTTCCGAAGTCGTGAGAGATCAGCTCTTCAAGGCGAGCCTTCAGGCCCTTCTCAAAGTGAGCGTCGAAGAATGCGATCTCGTCCGGGCAGGTATCAAGGAGCTCCCTGATGACGTGCTTGAGCATATCCTCAGCGATCTCGATAACGTCGTCCAGCTCAGCGAAGGCCACCTCAGGCTCAACGTGCCAGAACTCTGCAAGGTGCTTGGGTGTGTTGGAATTCTCCGCACGGAAGGAGGGACCGAAGGTGTAGATCTTTCCCATGGCCATGGCAGCCACCTCGCCCTCGAGCTGGCCGGAAACGGAGAGCCCGGCCTTCTTGCCGAAGAAATCGTTTGCGTAGTAGTCCTCCTCGGACTTATAGTCATTGCTGTAGCCGATAGTAGTCACCTGGAACATCTCTCCTGCGCCCTCGCAGTCGCTGCCGGTGATAAGGGGAGTGTTCACATAGACGTAGTTGTTGCTCTGGAAATACCTGTGTATAGCCTCAGCCAGCACGGAGCGGACCCTCCATACGGCGTTGAAGGTATTGGATCTGCCTCTCAGGTGAGGGATAGAGCGGAGGAATTCCAGCGTATGGCCCTTCTTCTGGAGGGGGAAATCTGTGGGGCAGTCCCCCAGCACGGTGATGCTCTCAGGGACAGCGTTGATCTCGACAGTATCGTTCCTGCCCTCGGCAGCGGTGCCTGTGACCTTCACTGACATACCCACACGGGGCTCCTTGAAATCGCCGCTGGACTTATCGACTACCACCTGAACGTTTTTCAGTGAGGTGCCGTCGTTGACCTCGATAAAGGCAACGCTCTTGGAATTTCTGGAGGTCCTTACCCAGCCGCAGACCGTGACCTCCTTGCCGACGTAGTCCTTTGAGCTGATGATCTCCTTGACATCGATGTGTTTCATAGTTTTCTTCCTTTCATCGTATTTTCAGGACGAAGAAACAAAAAAGCTCCTGTCCTGTAGAGAATACAGGACGGGAGCATATCACCCGTGGTGCCACCTGAATTATCGCAAAAGCGATCACTTTTGGCCGCTGTAACGTGCGGAACACGTCTCACCTACTAAGGCTCTGCCCTTTCAGCTCACTGCTCGGGAGTGTTATTCGCTCAGGCTCTGATGCACGGCTCACACCATTTCCGCACTCGCTGGTAACGACGACCAGAGCTACTTCTCTCCGTCATTGCATTTTATCAAGTTAAGTTTAGCACGTTTTTTTCCGTTTGTCAAGAGCTTTTTGCAGCTTCGGTGACTTTTCTTTTTGAGCGCCTCGTTTCGGGGAGCAATGGGCTGGAGCGGCTCTTCGTCACTTTGCACAGATCAGGCTGCATGAAAGTCCCAAAAATCCGGGATACCTGAGCCTCCCGGAGGGGATTTTCGTCAGGTTTTACAAAATTTTCATTTAACTATATCAAGAAGTTGATTTTTTTGGTAGAAAATGCTATAATAAATTTGTTATATTCATTTTTTATCTATATGGAAATTTCTGAAATATTTTCGACCCGGAGTGATATATTATGAACATGATCAAATGCCCGGAGGGGCACCACTATAACGGTGAAAAATTCGACGCCTGCCCGATCTGTGCCAGAGAGGGAAGGCAGGCTCAGACCGGCCGAAGGACCGTCAAGGTCAAGGCCGTAAAGGTCCGCCCGGCAAAGGCTGCTCCTATCCCTGAGGCAAAGCCGGAGCCTAAGGCTGCTCCTGCTTCTGAGGCAAATCCGGAGCCCAAGGCTGCTCCTGTCCCTGAGGCAAAGCCGGAGCCCAAGGCTGCTCCTGTCCCTGAGGCAAAGCCGGAGCCCAAGGCTGCTCCTGTCCCTGAGAAAAAGCCGGAGCCCAAAGCTGCTCCTGTTCCTAAGACAAAGCCGGAGCCCAAGGCTGCTCCCGTTCCTGAGGCAAAGCCGGAGCCTAAGGCTGCTCCTGCTCCTGAGGCAAAACCGGAGCCCAAAGCTGCTCCTGTTCCCGAGGCAAAGCCGGAGCCTGCGCCTGTTACAAAGATCGATGAGGAGATTGTCACCGCTCCCCTTCCTCCCAAGGAGGAAAAGCGCCGTGGCCCCACATCCGAGGAGCTTGCCCAGATGCTCAAGGAGGAGGACATCGAGGTCGATGAGGAGATCGAATACGACGACATCAACAACATGGCCGTCGGCAAAAACGGCCGCCTGATCAAGTACATCGGCACCACTGAGGTGGTCAATATCCCCGACACGATCACGTCTATCGGAAAGTACGCCTTCCGTGGCAACGAGGCCGCAAAAAAGGTCGTCATGTCCGACAGCGTGACCTCGATCGACAAGTTCGCCTTCTGCCACTGCACTCATCTGGAGGAGATCGTTTTCTCCAACAACCTTGAGTCTATCGGCGAAAATGCCTTCCTCAAATGCCAGCACCTGAAGGAGCTGAATCTGCCGGCCTCGCTGAAAACTATCGGCAAGGGCGCATTCGGACGGTGCAGCTCGATCCGCAAGGTGATCTTCCCCGGCCAGGTCAAGAAGATCAGCGACCTGAGCTTTTTCTCCTGCCGGAACCTCAACAAGGTCATCATCACCGACCCGATCGACAGCATCGGCAACGCAGCCTTCTCCGAGTGCTACGGGCTGAAAAAGGTGATCATCGCAAATTCCGTTACCTCCATCGGTGAGAGCGCCTTCTCTTGGTGCCGCTCTCTGGAGACCATCACTATCCCCTCCTCAGTGAGGACCGTGGGCAACTGGGCCTTCTACGGCTGTCAGAACCTGACGGAGCTGAACATCAGCATGATGACCAGAGATATCCGTGACGACGCCTTCTGCGGCTGTGAGAACATCTACAACGTCCATGTGACAGAGTTCGATAGGCCCGACGTATCCAACGACGAGATCAAAAAGGGCCACAGGATCACTCTAAAGATCCTAAAGCAGATCAACCGCAAAAAGGCCGAGCGCTACGCCCATGAGCATAACATCAGTATGCTCTTCGTGTGATGAAGTACAGCAATGTGGTATTGGGACGGTTCATTAGCCGTCCCAACCGTTTTATAGCACAGGTGGAGATTTGCGGCGTCACCGAGACCGTCCACGTCAAGAACACAGGCCGCTGCCGGGAGCTCCTTGTGCCCGGGGCAAGAGTCTATCTGGAGGTCCCGGAGAACCGGAACAGAAAGACCAGGTTCGACCTTATCGCTGTGGAGAAGGAGACTCCCTCCGGCACACTGCTGATCAATATGGACTCTCAGGCTCCCAACAAGGCAGCGGAGGAGTGGCTGAGCACTGGAGCTGTTTTCGGCAAGGGAGCACAGATCCGCAGAGAGCACACCTACGGCAGCTCTCGCTTCGACCTTTGTATCCGGCAGGGCGAGGAAATTTCCTTCATGGAGGTCAAGGGCGTTACCTTGGAAAGGGACCGCCGTGTGTTCTTCCCCGACGCTCCCACTGAGCGTGGCGTCAAGCACCTGAACGAGCTGATCCGTGCCAAGGAGAACGGCTTCGGCGCCTACGTCCTCTTCGTGGTGCAGATGAGCGGCGCTGTTTCTTTTTCGCCCAACGACGAGACTCACCCGCAGTTCGGCCAGGCCCTCCGTCTGGCCCAGCAGAAGGGCGTACAGATCCTCGCCGTCCAGTGCCGTGTGGCTCCAAATTCCATGGAGATCACCGGCCAGATCCCAGTTATCCTTTAGGAGGCTACCATGGTCAGAGAAATTATCCGTGACCCGATCTTCTTGCAGCAAAAGTCAGTCCCTGCCGACCGCTCCGATATGGAGACAGCAAGGGACCTAAAGGACACCCTTGCTGCCAACAGTGACCGCTGCGTGGGAATGGCGGCAAATATGATCGGCGTGAACAAAACTATCCTTGCGGCGCTGATCAAGGGGAAGATCGTGGTGATGATCGACCCGGTGATCACGGACCGCTCAAAGCAGGTCTACACCGCCGAGGAGGGCTGTCTTTCCCTGACGGGGACCCGCACCGCAGTTCGCCATAAGGTGATCAGCGTCGAGTTCTTCGACGAGAGCTACAAAAAGAAAAAGCTGACCCTCCGGGACTTCGAGGCCCAGATCGTTCAGCATGAGATCGACCATTTCAGCGGAAAGCTGATATGAAAATACTCCCGGAAGCAATAGCGTGGCACTAATATAGAAGTTTATGCCATAGTATTTCTGATATACCTGTCAGAAATACTATGGCGTTTTTTATATTGACATTGCAGCGATGTCGTGCTATAATTATTACTAACATAAATCGGAATTTAGGAAGGTGCATATTATGGCTTCGAGCAAACAATATCTGGACTTTGTTTTAGAACAATTATCTGATTTGAGCGAAATAACATATAGGGCAATGATGGGAGAATATATCATTTATTATCAAGGAAAAATCGTTGGCGGTATTTATGATGATAGATTTCTTGTCAAGCCTACAAAGACTGCTAAAAGTCTTATGCCAAATGCCCCTCTTGAATTGCCTTATGAGGGAGCGAAAGAAATGCTGTTGGTTGAAGACATAGATTCTAAAGAGTTTTTGAATGAGCTATTGATTGCTATGGTAGATGAATTACCTACGCCAAAGAAAAGAAATAAGTAGTACAAATTCTGATTTATCTAAGTAACCGAATCCAAATGCAATGCCCCGAAGCATTTAACTGCTTCGGGGCAAAACTACTATATGGGTATCTGTCTATGCGCCTCCGGGAGTTTTCGTTTACTGGCCCTCGTGGAAGAATGTGGGAAGTCCGTTGTAGATGTAATTTCGGATCGGTCCCCACCAGTGAGTCTCACCCGGGCCTACAAGGAAGTAGAAGTTGCCCTGTGAGAAGTCAGAGGTGTAGGTGAAGTGTGCAGTATCCTGCTTCATGGGGCCCACCAGACCCAGCATATTGTTATACGCAATGTCACCGTCGCCTGTAGCAGCGAAGATGAAGTACTCGTTCTGCTTGTATCCGCCGCCGTCGATAGCGTTCTGGAGGCCGGTAAGACCGCTCCAGCAGTGGCCTGACAGAGGCATAAAGTATGCACAGATGTCAAGATCGTTGATGAACACGTTCCATGTGGAGCCGCCGCCCATCGAGAAGCCGCCGTAAGCACGGTGGTATCTTGAGGCCTTCAGGTCGCTAAGGGAGGTGGAGTCGGCATAGGTGGAATACTTGCCCTCAACGAAGGGTATGATCGACTGGCGCAGCTCGTCCCAGACAGTTCCGGCACCCATATTTCCGTCAGGAGCAGGACAGCCGTTAAAGGTAGGAGTCACCACGATCAGAGGCTCAAGCTCGCCGTTCATGATCATGTGATCCAAAATGTTAGGGAGCTTGTTTTCGGCAAAAGCAGTGTTCTCGTTCTCGCCGCCGCCGTGCATCAGATAGAAAACATTGTACTTCTTGGAAGGATCGTATCCGTAGGGAGTATACACGTTCAGAGCCTTGTCGCCGTTGATGCCGTTATAGTACTCCTTGGTGACAGTTCCGGCCTGTGAGCAGCTATTTGAATAATCGCCGGGAGCTGTACGGTACTGGATAGCAGGATCATAGTCGTAGTTTGAGGGCGGAGGCGGAGGAGAGTTGTCCGGGAACTCGCTGATCTTGCCCAGGACGAACTGCTGGATCAGAACTAGGTCGTTCATGTCGAACTCGCCGCTCTTGTCAGCGTCAGCGTTCTTTGCTGAGAGGCTGTCAGAGATGCCGTTCACGATGCCGTCTCTTCCCATGATCACGTCGAAAACAGAGATCCTTCCGTCGCAGTCGATGTCGCCTGGGAGCTCTCTTCTGACCTTGGGCTGTCCGGGACCCTCTGCATGTGAGCCTGCAACTCCGCCGAATACCTCATCGACGTAGAAGTCGCCCTTGGTCTTGTCGGTGGTCTCGATGTAGATCGAGAGCCCGGTCGCTCCCTCAGGGATCGTGTAGCTGTCGTTGGAAAGCTGGAGCCACTCTCCCTTAGGGCAGGTGCCGGCAGCGATCTGGTCGTATCTTGTCTCGCCCTCTGCGTCAGTATACTCGAGGGTCAGCTTGAAGTCGGTGTTGTCAGAGCCGGCGGTATAGGTCACGTCCGCCGAGAAGCTGTAGCTCTCCCCTGCCTTGAAGGCCTTGCTGCTCAGAGCTCTCTTGCCGCCGTCGTAGGACTCGCTCCTTCCCTCTACCAGAAGAGCCTTGCTGCCGGCGTATGAAGTATCGCTGCTGGAGGAAACAGAGGCTGCGAAGCGTCCGCTCCAGCTATCAGTGCCTGACTCGAAGGTGTCGTGGAAGTACCAGCCCTCCTCATCGGGCTCAACGCTCTGTCCGCCCTTGCCGTTTACAGAAACATCGCCGTCAGCGCCGTTCCAGGCAGTGCGGTCGTACTCGAAAAAGTCGATGTCGGCATAGCCGCCGGTGGACTTTGTGGGATAGCTGTAGATAGCGCTCCTATAGCCGGTGAACAGCTTCAGGTCGTAGCTCATAGAGAGCTCGCTGCCCAGCTTCGTCCAGTTGCTGCCGTCGTAGGAGTAGTAGAAATTCGCCTTGTCGATGTTGTTGGAGGCGCTCATATCCGAGCCCACGCTGCTGAACGTGAAGTCGGCCTTCAGATATACCTCGTCGCCGCTCAGGTCAGCCTCGGCCTGGATCTTCTCGGAGCTCTGATCAACGCTGTCTCCGGAGTTCGTAGCCATGTAGATCTTCTTGGCGCCGCTGTCGGTGACATAAACGCCGATATTCCCGAATTTGAGCTGGAAGGCTGACAGGCCGGCACGGTCGCCGGGCTTCATGCCTGCGGTGTCCAGCTTGATGTAGCTGCTGCAAGCCGGACCCTCGGTACGCATAGTGAGAGTGTTCCTTGCGTTGAGGATATTTGAGGCGATGCTCTTATTGTGCAGCCTCAGCCAGCCGTCACGCTCGGTAACGGACCAAGCGGTATCGTCCGGGTTATGGTTCCACTGCCACTCCAGCGCAAGATCGTTGGAGGTATAGCTGAAATCGTCGTCGCCGGCAAGAGAGGTGCCGGTCTGGTCGGTGTCCATAGTGAAGGTCACCGGCGCTTTGCCGTTCACGCCCATGATCGGCCAGTCGTTCTGCCAGTCAACAGGCACCAGCACAGGGATCCTTCCCACAGCGCCGTGATCCTGGAACACCATGCCGTACCACTTTCCGTCGGGAGTATCGACGATACCGCCCTGAGCAGCGCCGCTGCCGTAGCTGCCGACACCTGAGCTGAGGACTACCTTGCTCTCATAGCTGCCAAGGAGGTCCTTGGACCTGTAGCAGTACTCAGTTCTGACGCTTCCGCTGGGCCAAGCGATGATGAAGATGTAGTAGTAGTCGCCGATCTTCTGGATATGCGATCCTTCTCCGGGAACATAGCCCTCGATGCCGGTCTTGAACAGGGTCTTGTCAGCACCGCCCTGCTTGAAGCCGGTCATGTCGGAGTTGAGCTCCTTGATCTTGATCTCGCCGGTGCCGTACACAAGATAGTTCCTGCCGTCGTCGTCGAAGAGCAAAGAAGCGTCGTGGTACATACCGTTCAGCTCAGATCTGGTCCAGGTGCCGTTCTCGATGTCGTCGGTCTTGTAGATATAGGACTTGCCTGTTCCGTAGCTGCCAAAGAAGGCGTAATATGTGCCGTTATGGTAGCGCAAACTGGTGGCCCACTGTCCGTGAGCGTAGTCGTTCTTGCCGTTGGTCAGGTTCTGGACATCGCCGTCGGCAAGAGTATCGTAGATGTAATTGCACATTTCCCACGACACCAGATCCTTTGACTTCATGATAGGAGCGCCGGGGCTGAAGAACATAGTGGTGCTGACCATGTAGTAGGTGTCGCCCACACGGATAACGTCAGTATCAGGCACGTCCGACCAAATGACCGGATTGTTGAACGTAGAAGCGGCCGAGCTCACCATTGGAGCAAGGCCTCCGATCTTCTGCGGAAAGGCGTCAGCGCTCAGAAAAACGAGAGCTGATGCAAGGGCTCCCGCAGCAGCCCTCTTGAAAAAAGTCATAGATGATCCTCCTTTTCCCTGTGTTAAATATCTGTTAATAATATGATACATTTTTCGTCACATTATTACAACTCATAAAATGCAGAAATGGTGTACATTACGCAGGAATAAGGGGACAGGATGTCATCATTTTGCTATTTTAGGATAACAAATATCATGGGATCGTCACCGTTTTTTGGCAAAGAAAAATGCAGCTGTGACAGGGAAGATCATAGCTGCACTTTCTTTATATAATTTTTTCAGAGAGGGCTTGAGTCAGGCTTTGAAGATCGCTCTTGCAAAGTTGTAAAGGTGGGCACGGATACAGTTGTCGCCGTGGAAGCCGTCAGTCACATAGTGCCAAACATGGGGAACTCCGTTCTGGGTGAAGTTGTTGTGATAACCCTCGGGAGTAGTGTAGACCGTCTGGTCATTTCCGCCGGCTGTCAGGAACACAAGGTGCGGCTCCTTGCCGCTGTCCCACTTGAATGAGCCTGTTGCTCCGGGAGCTGCACAGATAGCGCCCACATAGCCGAAGAGGTCGGATCTCTGCATACCGATCAGGAGAGCCTCTCTTCCGCCCATGGAAAAGCCTGTGATAGCTGTATTGTCAGGGCCTGTCTTTACGCTGTAGGTGCTCTCGATATGAGGCATCAGATCCTTGGTAAGGTCGTTGATGAAGTTATCGTATGCCGCATTGTTCGCATCGTCCATACCGCTGCATGACTCCTGAGTAGTGCTGGAATAGATGTAGGGGAAAACTACGATCATGTCCTCGGCTGCGCCCTCTGCGATAGCATTCCCTATGATCTCACGGGTGACCATTTTGTTGCCGTTGTTGCCGGTAAGGATCATTCTGTCCTGATCCTCCCAATAGCCGTGCATACAGTAGAGAACGGGGTACTTCTTGCTCTCTGAGTAGTTTGCAGGGAGAAGGATATTGTACTTCTTGCTGCGGTTGCAGGTGGTGGAGTAATACGAGCCGCTCTTGATAGTTCCGTACTGGACGCCGCTCTTTTCCTCCCATGAGCTCTGAGGCTCATGCTCAACAACATTGGAGGCATACTTCTCAGTGTACTCAGCCATGGAAAGGGACTGGCCCTGAGTCTGGACCTCTTCCTGACCGCCGCCTGTTGTAGTCCCGTCCTTGGAGAACTCCTTGATCTTGCCCAGAACGTACTGCTGGATCTGGACAACGTCTGCGATAGCGAAGGTGCCGTCCTGATCAACGTCAGCCGCCAGAGCTGCTGCACCGGTAAGGCCATCGGTCAGGCCCTGCTTTGCAGCGATAACATCGAAGGTATCGATCCTGCCGTTGCAGGTGACGTCGCCTAAGATGAACGAGATCTCCTCGGGACCGGCGATCTGAGTACCAGCTACAGCCACGATAGCCTCGTCGATGTAGAAGTTGTCAGTGCCTTCTGCGGTCTCAACATAAATGATGACATTCGATGCGTCCTCGGGGATCTTGAAATTGGTATTGGCGAGCTGGAGATAGCTGCCCTTTACGGCAGTCCCCTCTGCGATATGAGCGTAATGGGCATCTCCGTCTGAGCCTGTATACTGCATCGACAGGAGGAAGTCCTGACTTGCGGAGTCGCTGTCAAGATAAGCAACATCAACGCTGAAGCTGTACTCCTCGCCTGCCTTGAAGGTAATGGGATCAAGTGTTTTCTGGGCGCCGTGCCATGCGCTGCCTCTGTCCTGTACGAGGAGGGCCTCGGCATCTGCGTAGGGCGATCTGCCGCTGAGAGTGACTGTACCGTTTCCACGGCCGGTCCAATCGAAGGTATCGCCCTCGAAGGTATCGTGGTAGTAGTAGCCGTTGGCGTCGGGCTCTATGGGCTCCTTCACAACAGGTCCGTCAGGATCATCGGGAAGGTCCTTGCCGTCGCTCTCAAGAGTAACGATGAATGTAGAAACGCTCTGTGCAGGAAGCTGTGCATTGAAGCCCGAGCCGCTTGCTGCCATAGCCTTTGTTGCAGCATGGTCCTCGTTTGCAGATGTTCTGTAGCGGTCAACGTTAGTGATAGTTCTGCCGCTCACATCGAATACTTGATCGATCCCTGTCGTGCCATTGTTGATCGCAACGATCTCGATCTGAGTATCGCTGTGCTTGTATGCAGAAACGAGGATATTCGTATCAGGAGACTCAGTAGCATCGATACGGTAGTCGCCGGGACGAATGTACTTTGAGTACTGACCGAAAATATATCCACGCTTTGAAACGGTGTGTGTGGACTCATAGATGATGCTGTAATTACGGCGGAGAGGCCATACAACATAAGCCTGCATACCGCCAACTACCAGTGCATCGTGGATGTTGACAGCCTGTTCAAGGTTATCAGGCCACTTATTTGCATCGACACTGCTGTCCGGAACATAGACCTCAGTCATCCAGAGCTTCTTGCCGCAGCTCTCCAGCTCCGGGAAGTCCATCTTGTTTCTGGGCGTACCATAGAAGTGAGTTCCGAATATGTCGCAGTTTTCAAAAGCCTTTTGGTTATTAAGGATCTTTGTGTAATAGTCCTTACCGTTGCCCCATGCTCCATACTGGAAGGATTCAGGCGACATGAGCCTTGTGCTAGTGATCTTATCGCCGTAGTTAGCGATAAAGTCAGTAGTCTCGTCCGGCGTCCAGGCTGTCCACTCCTTGGCGTAGTCAGGCTCATTCTGGACTGAAACGCAATAGAGATCAACGCCGTTGTTCTTCATATATGTGCCGAAGTTGTTAAGATGCTCGGCATAAGCGGCGTAATTGCTCTTTGGAAGGTGGAGCTTACCGCCGTAAGCAGAGCCGTCCTCAGCGAGGGATGCCGGCGGCTCCCAAGGCGATGCGAAGACGGTGATACCGTTCTTGGAAGCATACTGAGCAGTCGGAAGAGCCTTGCTCCACTGGCTGCTGTCGGGATTTACGAAGACACGAAGGATAGTACAGCCGAGCTGGCCGTCGCCGTTCCCGAAGGCGATCTGTCGGTCAGCATCAGTAAGGTCGCCGTACCATTCGGGGTGATTGATACCTCCGAATCCGTCGATAGACTGATATAGCTTGTTCGTGTTGATAGTACAGGTGCTGGCTGCGTCGGCCTTCAGGGGCTGAGCAGGAACGACTGAAGCAGCAGATGCGAGCATCGCACCTGCGATAAGTCCTGATAAAGCGGACTTGAGCTTACTGAAATGTCTCATCATTATTCCTCCCTTAAATAGTTTTTTGCACGCACATTTCCGATATATTCATTATAAATTCATTTTTTGTTAATGTCAACCTCCAAATGTATAGAAAAGGTGGACAAAATGATAAAATAATGTCCTTTTTTTGTCCGTTTTGTATTGACAGGGAGCACACAAGTGGATATAATAAAAATAGGAAAGATAAAGATCATGGCCTTTCTCTTAATTTGTATGATCTTTTTAGCTGTAATAGGGAGCAGCTTCTTATATATCAGTACCGGAGGTGCCCAATGGCAAAACTTAAACGCCCCGTGATCGGCGTTATAGCTGCTGAGGCCAACAGTATCGAGCAGCGTGAGATACTAAAGGGCCTTGTTGGCCGAGCACAGTCGCTCGGATATGATACTGCCGTTATCTCAAATGTTTTCAACCCCAATATCATGGAGGTCTCTCTCTTTACGGAAAACCACATCTATGAGCTCATACGCTCTGAGGACATCAGCTCATTCGTGCTGATCGCCGAGTCCTTCGTCAACGAGGAGCTCCGCAAGATCGTTGCCGGCGAGCTGAAAAAAAGAGATGTCCCTGTAGTCGTGGTCGGGACCTATCTGGAGGAGTTCGACCTCCCCGGCTATACCTTCATCAACACCAGCGATGAGGCCGATATGGAGGAGATCACCGACCACCTCATCGAGGAGCACGGCTTCACCGACATCGACTTCATCACCGGCTATGCCGAGATCGAGGCCTCACAGAAGCGTATCCTGGGCTACAAAAAAGCCCTTATCTCCCATGACATAGCCGTCGATGAGAGCAGGATCTTCTACGGGACCTTCTGGATGGACTCCGGCAAGGATCTGGCACAGCGCTACATAAGCGGAGAGCTCCGCCTGCCTCAGGCGATCGTCTGCGCAAACGACTATATGGCCTACGGCATACTGGACGAGTTCGCAAAGAACGGGATCTCGGTCCCCGATCAGGTCACTGTAGTCGGGTACGAGTATATCCGCCGGAGGACGCTGTACTCTCCCCTGCTGACTACCTATCAGCGCAACCGTGAGGATCTTGGGAAGGCCGCTATAGAGCTCCTCCACGCAAGGCTGACAGGCGCCCCCGAGGATACCTTTATCCCCCCGGCCGGCACCCTCGTCCACGGTGATAGCTGTCCCTGCGGCCACGACAAGGATCAGTTCCTTGCAGAGCTGGACGCCGAGAAAAACAAACGGGATTTCGAGTTCTGGAACCTGTTCACTCCCGTGGATCAGGAGCTCACCCAAAGCCAGAACCTGAGCGAGTTCATCGCTACCTTGGGCAAATACCACTGGCACGTCAGGTCGGTATACAACATCTTCATCTGCCTCGCATCGAACTGGTACGACACCGAGGCGCCTATGTCCAACATCGTTAGCTGCCGCACGATCATGCCGTGGCTGGACACTACTCCAAAGGACATCGACAAGCTGGATCTGGCGGAGATCCTCTCTATGGGAGAGGTGCCGGCGGTCTACTACTTCACGCCCCTTTTCTTCAGCGACCGGATGTTCGGCCATGTGGTGCTGAAATACGACATCCCCGACACCTACGACGATATTTTCAGGAACTGGATCAAGTCGGTCTCTAACGCCCTTGAGTTCCTCCGAATGAAGAACGATATACAGTACCTGACAAAGGTACAGGACCTTTCGGAGCAGCGTGACACCCTGACGGGTATGTTCAACGCCGCCGGTATGGAGAAGGCCTACCGCTCGGCTGTTCCACACGGGGACAAGCAGCTCTCCATGATCATGCTGAAGGTCTGCCTATTCGACGACTCTATCACGAATATGGACAACAGCCGCCGTATCGAGGCGATCATCGACGCCTCCCGTGCGGTGGGGCAGCTCTGCGGCAACCACGACGTCTGTGCAAGGATCAGCGATACGACTTTTGTGGCCCTGGTCCAGAGCAACGCCGACGAGGAGGTCCTCTCCGACAGCCTGGTCTCTATCCTTATACAGCACCATAAGTACCTTCAGCGCTACGGCATGGACTCCTTCGTGTGCGTGACTGCACGCTGTGACGGCAGCCGCTATGACGAGCTCATCAGCAAGTGCAGCGCCTCCGCCGACAAAAAGGCCAAGGAGATGTCCGACAAGCGCCTGATCAGCCACTACAAGGAAATGATCGAGATCAGGAACGTGGTCTATGAGGCTCCCGAGGACACCTTCGATACGGACGCCCTCCACTCACGGTTCCTCGGCAGCACGGGCTATCTCAGGAGCGTGTTCAAGCAGTGCTTCGGGGTCAGCTTCCACAAGGACTGCATCGCCGCAAGGATAGCCAAGGCAAAGTACCAGCTGGCCACCACCAGCATGAGCATCATCGAGATCTCAGAGAAATGCGGATACCTCGACAGCAAATACTTCCTGAGGCAGTTCAGCTCTATCGCCGGTATGACGCCGGTGCAGTACAGGAACCTCCTTCAGGGATAAGGGCAGGCCTTCGGGCCTGCTTTTTGTTAACAAAGAAAACATTGGATACCCTGCGTTTTATCCACCTTAATTTCATTTTATGGGTTGTTTTTGACTAAATTATGAATATAATTATAGTCAGAAGGTGTGACACAGGCACACCAAAATGCTTCATGTTAGATACTGCGCCGTTATCTGCACAATCACGGGGCAGGATCAATAATTCCAAACTTTATTGTAAGGGCCAGATCAGACAGCAAAGCCGTACCTCATGGGTACGGCTTTGCTGCGCTTTGCAAAAAAGGCTCCCAAAATGGGAGCCTTGCGTTAGAGCTTCGTTACGAATGGAGTGATCAGGATCATTATCATGAATATGGGGCAGACTACCATGATCATGACCTTGTACAGGAGCTTTGAGCGGAACTTGTGGCCGCTGCTCTCTACCTCCTCCTGAACGTACTTCACCTTTGCGATGTAGCCGATCAGCAGGCAGGACAGCAGGGCAAGGATCGGCATCATCACCGTGTTCGTGATAAAGTCGAAGAAGTCAAGGAACTGCATATCCAGGATCCTGACGCCGGACCATGCGCTGTAGCCAAGCACGGAGAGCATCCCCAGAAGAAGGGTGAGCATGATCACGATGATACAGCTCTTCATGCGGCCCAGGCGGAATTTCTCCATGACCACCGATACGACTGTCTCCATGAGGGAGATCGACGAGGTAAGGGCTGCTAGAGCCACCAGTATGAAGAAGGCTACGCCGATGATGTTCCCGGCAGGCATAGAATCGAAGACCTTGGGGAGAGTGATGAACATGAGGCCGGGGCCGGCGTTCAGTGCTGCGGAGTCTCCGCCGGAAAATACGAATACCGCCGGCACGATGATGAGCCCTGCAAGGAAGGCCACCAGCGTGTCAAAGACCTCGATCTGGCGAACAGAGCCCTCCAGCGAGTCCTCCTTTCGCATATAGGAGCCGTAGGTCACCATGATGCCCATTGCGATAGACATGGAATAGAAGAGCTGGCCGACTGCTCCGGCCACCGTCTTCATGAAGGTCGTGAAGGTGAATCCCTTGAAATTGGGGAGGATGTAGTATTTCAGGCCCTCTGCGGCGCCGTCCAGAGTAAGGGTGTAGACACCGATACCGATGATCAGAATCAGCAGCAGCGGCATGAGGAGCTTGCTGACCTTCTCGATGCCCTTTTCAACACCGAGCATAACTACGACGGCTCCCAGAAAGACGTATATCACGAAGAAGACCGTGGGCTGTCCGACTTGGCCTATGTAGTGCTCGAAAAAGCTCAGGTCTCCGCCGGAGCTGCTGTAGACAGCATTTGCGGCCTCCGAGCCGGAGCCTGTGATGAAGATCATCATGTATTTCAGCACCCAGCCGCCGATAACGCAGTAGTACGGCAGGATCAGCGCCGGAATGACGGCCGCCCCCCAGCCCAGAGGTGCGAACCTCTTGTCTACCTCCTTGTAGGCGCCGATGACGCTCTTTCCGGTCCGGCGGCCGATAGAGATCTCGGTGACCAGCATGGTGAAGCCGAAGGTCAATGCTAAGATCAGGTAGATCAGCAGGAAGATGCCTCCGCCGTATTTCGCAGCAAGATATGGGAACCTCCAGATGTTGCCAAGTCCCACAGCGGAGCCTGCTGCTGCCAGCACGAAGCCCAGCTTTGAGCCAAATCCTCCTCTTTCGGCAGGGGCGGTGTTCTCGTTCTTCATAAATAACAGTCCTTGCGTTAAATCAGTGATGTCACTCAAAATGGGTACATTGTATTTATTATAGCACGATCTCCTACTGTAATCAAGGGAAAATTTTTATTTCCGAAAAAAGCCCGTGCTATCTCCTTTTTATCCGTCGGCGGAGCTCCTCATAGCGCTCATGATAGCGGTCAAGGGCCTCACGGAAGGGCTGCTCTGTGCGAAGGGAGAAGATGAAATGCGGCTTGCGCTGGGCGAGCTCATAGTTGATCGTCTCACGGAGCTCCTCCAGCCGCACAACGATCTGCTTTTCGTCGGCGAAGCGCCGGATCTTGATGATGATCTGGGCTGAGTAGGCGAAGTCGATCACGAAAACTCCGTAGAAAAAACCGATCCCGAAAGAGAAGGCCAGATTTCTAGACAGCCACTCCAGCGCCTCAAGGATATGGGGGTGGATCAGGAAGTAGTAGGCGGCGCTGAGGAGCATCCAGAAGAAGGAGTACAGCGGACAGATGATCCCCATGATGTTGCCGGGGCGGTCGGAGTAGTCCCATAGGCGGACATGGGTGGTGCGGATCATGATAGCTCCCACGGCGAATTCCAGCAGGGTAACGGCCGCCGCCATTATCACGAAGAGCAGGAGCTTCCGCAGGGCCGTATCCTGGATCGGGAGGTGCTCCTCGAGCTGGGCCAGGAGGTAGAGTATGCACAGGGCCTCGCCGTAAAGGGGCAGGCACGGTCCTGTGAGGAAGCCGGGATCGACCCAGTGCTTCTGGGAGACGAAGCGGCGGTAGAAGACCTCCAGCACCCAGCCGGAGACTCCACCAACAGCGAATAAAAAGGTGAGTATCAGGAACAAGTTCATAGCGGCCCTTCTTTCAGAAAACCAGTGGTCAGTTTTTTCTATTATAGCACAGCCGAAAAGAAAATGCAAGACTGTTGCGTTTTTCATAGGAATATGCTATAATGGATGCAAACGCATCCATTATATTTATCCAAATGCCCTTGCAGATACGCAGATCAAAGATCTGCTCCCTGCATATCGGGCAATTATAGCATAACGCTTCGCTTATTTGCTATAATGATCTCAACAACAGGCGGAGCTCCGCCGGATAACGGAGGCATATCATGAGATTTGATCCAGATGACCAGTACGTCTTTTTCAGCAAGGAGCAGGAGATAACCCCCGAAGAATCGGCCCAGATCCAGCAAAAGCTGCTCTCCAGCGTGTTCAAGCCGCCCTCAAGTGAAAAGGTCTCTCCACTAAAGACCGCACTGACCTTGATCATCATTATCGGCTTCTTCCTTGCGTTCATCATCACCGGCTCCACCGGCCATGTGGGAGCCTGCGTGTTCATCTTCGGTCTCATTTTCTTCACCCTCGGCGTTTATATGCTCGTCGCCAAGCCGACGGAGATCTACACCTCCAAGCGAAATGACCTCAAGCAGAGCCAGAACGCCACCTTCGTACTGCTCCTGGGAGCGCTGATCATGGCGATCCCCCTGCTGATCAAGTACTTCTCCGAGAAGAAGACCTCCATTGGCTCATCCAATATCATCGTGGCGGCGGCAGGCCTCGGCTTTATCCTCTGCGGAGGCTTTTTCCTGGTCTCTACCGTGGCCGGGCTGATCAAGTCCTCCAGCGGCTTCGGTGTAGAGGCCGAGGGCGAATGTATAGGCTATATCCGCACCTTCAACTCCGATAAAAGGATCAACCACAAGCTCATCGTCAGCACGCCGGTCTATGAATACTACTACGACGGACAGTACCTTCAGGCTATCGGCAGCGAGGTCTACTACGGCGCAGCTCCGATCGCTGTCGGAGAGCGCAGGACCGTCAACGTGGATCCCTCAGACCCATACGATATACATGAGCAATCCGACTCCATAAAGCCCGGTATCACTGCGATCATGATCATCTTCCCCAGCATCTTCATCGTGGCAGGGCTCTTCCTTGCATGGTTCGGTCTCACTCACGATATAGAGCCCTCCGCAGTCAAGGTCGCAAACGGAAAGTCTGTCATCAGCGACAGCTACGTTCAGGAGAAGTACGGCCTTGCCGGAGAGGACTGGTATATCGCAGAGTACACCGTGACCGAGATCACTCAGGATCCCGACGGCACATGGATCGTGGAGCTTTCTGACGGCTCGTTCCGCACCGATCCCGACGGCAGCTTCCGCAGCAGCCACAGCGTCGGCGACAGCTTCTACGAGGTCACCGACAGCAGCGGTGCGCCGGTCGTGATGTTCAGCACAGATGATTGGGTCTACACCGGCAGCAAGGACTGCAAAAAATACTGAGACAGACCGAGATCTGCAGGTTCAGCATGATATTTGAAAAGGCCCCGAGGCAGTCCCTCGGGGCCAAGTTTTTTGCAGTTTTATCATCTCAGGGAGTTTTCACACATAGAACTCCTCCAGAGTGTCAAGACACAGACACCCCAGCCTCCCGGAAAAGAAGGCTCCGCAGTCGATGAGGAAGTTGTTGCCACAGCGCAGGATCTCGGCCTTCCCGGTGATCACAGGAGTAGGCGTGTGGCCGGTCACAAGGAACACTGACTCGTCCTCAAAATACTTGACCGTAGGATCGCACCTTGTGGAGATCAGGTCCGCCGGATCGTACTCGCTCAGCTTCTTCCCCGGACGGAAGCCTCCCAGCCCGGCGTGGACCATGACGAATGTGCGCTCCCCCACGTCGATCACCTCGTAAAGAGGTAGCTCACGAAGATAGGCCACCACAGCGAGCCTCTCCTCCGGAGAAAGGTCCATGAAGCCGTCGATCGTCGGACCGCCGCCCTCGGAGTACCAGCCTGTCAGCTTCTCCATAAGCTCCTCGCTGAGGACCGCCTCGATGTTGTCCTCGGTCGCCACCTCGGTGAGCCTTGACATGATGTCCAGTGCGAACAGGTCGTGGTTGCCCATCAGTCCGTAAACGTTTGGACGGCTCATCATGTCCAGCAGCACCTTCACAGGCTCAGGTCCCCTGTCAACGATGTCTCCTATAACGAAAAGGTCGTCCTCGTCGGAGAAGCCGATCTTCTTCAGCATTTCGGAATACTTGTCGTACATCCCGTGTATATCGCTCATGGCGTATGTTGCCAAGGCTCCTCACATCCTTTCACGAAGGCTCCGGAGAAGTCCCCGGCAGCCCTCCTCGATATCCGCATAGCATCGGGAAAAATCTCTCGTGTACCACGGGTCGGAGACATCGTCGCTCCGCCCTGCGAAGGCCATCAGCTTGCAGATCTTCTCCTCCGGGTCGCTGCCGAAGATCCTGAGCATATTGCGGATATTGGCGCTGTCCATGCCTATGAATAGGTCGAAGTGCCCATAGTCGGCCTTTTTTAGCTGAACGGCGGTCTTACCGGTGCAGGCTATACCGTGTCTTGCCAGCTCTGCCCGAGCCGGCGGATAGACCGGGTTCCCCAGCTCTTCAGTGCTGGTGGCGCAGGAGGCGATGACCAGCTCCTCCATGCCGCTCTCGGCAGCCAGTTTCTTCATGATGAACTCTGCCATGGGCGAACGGCAGATGTTGCCGTGGCAAACGAACATGATCTTCATTTCTATCATTTTCCTTCCTGAAATGCCGTATTATGCGTCAGTTTACGAACTGCATTTGCCTTACTACCAATTTGCCAGCGTGGGGCGAAAAATGCAAAATACGGCAAATTTGAGCATATTGCGGACACCGCTAGTAGTCAAATAGTAGTAAGATCGTGGCTTTTTACTACTAAGGATCTTTGCGGAGTATTGCGTAGAATCGAGGGTAATGAGGATAGGTATACTACCAATTTTACTACTGAAGCTATGTGTCATACTACTAATTCGCTTTCTATTATATCATATCGGCGGCTTTTCTTCAAGGCGTATCTCAAAAAAATGAGAAAAGCAAAGGGCAATGTTCTCCTTGAGTGGAAGGCGTGCAATTTATAAACACACATATATCCGCTCATTTGGGCATTACACAAAACTGGCAACTATACATAGCTGATATGTTGTCAGATCCTATAAAAGGCGAATGATTATTTCCTTTTGCCTTGACAAGAAAAAACTTGTATGCTATACTTAAAACCGAGAGCTTTCTCGAAAAATGAGAGGAGTTAATATGGGTAAGACAAAGGAAACAAAGCAGGAGATCATGAAGGTCACGAAACAGCTTATACTTGAAAAAGGCTACGCACAGGTGACTATGAACGATGTGACGCAGGCTTCGGGGATATCTGCGGGCGGGTTGTATTATCATTACAGGACGGTCGGAGATATCGTTAAGGAAATACTGACTGCTGAAACAAACGATATATGGGAGAGCATAGGCAGTCCCAGAGATCCGCAGGAGCTTTTTGATGCGGTCCGTATATACCTTGAGAGCGAAAAGCATGAACTGCTGAACTATAGGAACAGTCTCAACTGGGTACTGTACGAATATTATTTCAGCTTTCCGAGAGAACAAAGAGAGACTCTGTTAAAACAACAGCACGAGAAAACGGCGGATATGCTCCGTAATATCCTCAGCCCTTTCATTTGTGATAACGATAGGCTCAATATTCTGATAAACAGTATATGTATAGAGCTATTTGGGCTGACGATGCTCTCAATGACAGGGGTCATTGAAGAAAAGATCATTGACAGTCGTTTTGAGAATTTGCTTTCGGAGATCAAAAAGAATACAGAACAGGAGAATTGATATGAAAATACTTGTCTTCGGTGTTGGAGCGATAGGCTCACTGCTTATTCATTTTCTCTGTAAGGCTGGAAACGATGTAACTGTCGTTGCACGAAGCACCTATGATGAGCTGAAAAGCAACGGTCTTGTGATCGAACACGTTTTGCAGAAAAAAACCACGACAGACCGGCCTGCCGTTGTAAAAGAAGCAGATATGTCGCAGCATTACGATATTGTTTTTTCGGTGATGCAGGGGCAGCAGCAGCTTTCATTGCTTGATACGCTGTCGGCAGTCAATACAAGGCTTATCGTAATGGTCGGCAACAATCCCGAATGCGACAGATGCGAAAGCTATATAAAAGAGCACAGCACCACGAAAAAGGTCGTGCTGTTCGGGTTTCAGAATTCCGCAGGTCATCGTGAAAAAGGAAGAACATTTGCAGGGGTACTGCCCACTACCGAGCTTGTGCTGGGCGGCGCGCACGCACCGTCTGACCCCAAAGCTGCCGCAAGAGTAAAAAGGGCTTTCGCGGCAAAGGGCTATAAAGTCACCGAGGTAGATGATATGTACGCCTATTATATGTACCATATCGCCGAGATCATGCCGTATATCCTTATGAGCTACAAGGCAGAATATGACCTTAAGCGTCTGAAAAGGAGCGATATAAAGCAGATGATCAAAGCCACAGGCGAATGCTTCCACTATCTGAAAGGTGCAGGCATCAAGGTGATGCCGCCAAAGGAGGACGGATTTTACAGCGGTGGGATAAAAGGAACAGGGATGTATCTGTTGTACCGAATAATGTCACGAACAATTCTTGGTGATCTTATGGTAGCAGACCACGCCCGAAACGGCATTTCCGAGAACAGATATCTTGACAGTGAGTTTGAGAAATTCCGCTCGGCACACAAAGGCACTCCCATGCCGACATGGGACGGGATGAGAAAATATCTTCCGAAGCAGTAAATAGAAGAAGATCCACGATCAGATACTATAAAACCTGTACTGCGTGAGTGATACCGCCGCCGGTGAAATGAGAGCAGCCTACAAGATCGGCTGCAAGGACGGTGTGACCTTGTTGAGAGAAGATCAATAATAGTAATATACGGCATAAATACTATATCATAACAAAGTGATAAGGATATATAACCCAAAGGTTAAAACCATATAACCGATCGGAACTTCCCAAACGGCTTTTTTTGTGATATGATAATAACATAAAGCAATGTCAGCCAATAAACCGGCAGAAATCCCAGGACCATATAACGGAGGTATGAACCATGGAATATGTGCAGCTTAACAACGGTATCAAAATGCCGATACTCGGCTACGGTGTGTATCAGGTCACAAAGGACGAGTGCGAGAGATGTGTGTCCGATGCACTGGAGGTGGGCTACCGCCTGATCGACACGGCGCAGAGCTACTTCAACGAGGAAGAAGTGGGCGCAGCGATCGCAAAGTCGGGCATCAAGCGTGAGGATATTTTCCTTACCACGAAAGTATGGGTGGAGCATTACGGCTATGAGGCGTGCAAAAAGTCGGTCTATACATCGCTTGAAAAGCTGAAAACTGACTACCTTGATCTCATGCTGCTGCACCAGCCCTTTGCGGACTACTACGGCGCATACAGAGCTTTGGAGGAACTCTACAATGAAGGCGTTCTCCGTGCGATCGGTGTGTCAAATTTCTATCCCGACAGACTGGTGGACATTGCGAGCTTTGCGAATATCGTGCCGATGGTAAATCAAGTGGAAACTCATGTCCTCGATCAGCAGAAGGCAGCTAAAGAGTATATGGACAAGTACGGAGTTCAGATCGAGGCGTGGGCACCCTTCGGTGAGGGCAGAGGCGGTCTGTTCGAGAATGAAACGCTTGTCAATATCGGTGCGAAATACGGCAAGACTTCAGCACAGGTCATGCTCCGGTGGAATATCCAGAGAGGCGTTGTGGTACTGCCGAAGTCTACCCACAAGGAGCGCATGATCCAGAACCTTGATGTGTTTGACTTCACGCTGTCTGACGAGGATATGACCGCTATCGCTGCCCTCGACACGGCTTCAAGCCTGTTCTTCTCCCACTACGATCCGGCGATGGTGGAGTGGTTCGTGAAGATGATCGAGGAGCGCAAGAAGAATAACCGCAGCGAAAAGGAAAAGAAAAACTGGTAAAATGCAAAAGCAAGTGTGAACCTATGGGTTTATGCTTGCTTTTTTCGCTTTCGTGTGCTATAATAGGATCATGCAGATATTTCATGTGAATGGAGTGATCTTATGTATAATCCTCAGCTCGACACTTTTATTGTTGTTGCCGACAGCGGCAGCTTCAATAAAGCGGCGGAAGCGCTCTACATTTCTCCGCCTGCGGTCATCAAGCAGATAAATCTCCTGGAGAGCAGTCTCGGTGTCCGCCTGTTCACCCGTACACATAGAGGGTTACAGCTCACAAAAGCCGGACAGTCACTATATGAGGACTCCAAATACATCATCGCATATTGCAGAGAATCGGTGGAGAGAGCGAAAAAAGCCGATAACGCCGAGCCGTCTTTGCTTCGTATCGGCACATCTCCCATGACACCCGGACAGACGGTTGTCGATATGTGGACACAGATCAGGGACGAAATATCCGACATTAAGTTTCAGCTCGTCCCGTTCGAGAACACGCCTGAAAACGCACGGGAGATACTGAAACATTTGGGCAGGAACATCGACATCGTTGCCGGACCATATGATGACAGAGCCTTAAAAAACTGGAAGTGTGCGGCGCAGTTTACGGCTGATGTGCCGGTGCGTTGTGCTGTGTCGATCTATGATCCCCTTGCGAAAAAAGACAAACTGACGGTGGGCGATCTTCACGGCAGATCGCTAATGCTGATCCGTGAGGGCTGGAATGAGGAAACGGACAGGCTTCGTAAATGGCTTAACGATGAACACCCCGAAGTCAACATTGTGACCTTCGATTTTATCGATCTTTCGGTGTTCAACCAATGCGAAAACAGCGACAATGTGCTGATGTGCATTGACAACTGGTCTAATGTCCACCCGCTGCTGAAAACGCTCCCCGTGGACTGGGATTTCTCGATGCAGTTCGGCTTGCTCCACGCACCGAAGCCGAGCAAGACTGTGAAGCGGTTTCTGAATGCGGTAAAGCATATAGCGGAGCTGTAACCCAAAGGTTAATAGGTAGTAACAAACGGAGACTTCTCATGAGGTCTCTGTTTTGCTATAATAAAGACAGAAGAATGAAACAGCTTTATGATCATGAAACATACAATGAAATTTTTACTTCCTTTTCTGATGGTTACAGGAATTCTCACAGACTGTAGCCGCCGTTATTTTTTAGGGGTGATCTCGTGAAGCATAACGATGATCTTATTGAAAATTCGACTGTCGGAGAGGTCAAAGCAAATGCAGCTTTCGGGAATTTCGGCAGACTGCTTTTTCCCGTGGACAGGATAGTTCCCGATACAGCCACGTTGAAAGAGATCAGCACAAGCAGTACATATATCTGGTACAACAACATCAAGCCCCAAAAGACGGTGGAGATAGTAAATCACCTGAAAAATGCTGCTAAAAACGGTCAGCAGATATTTTACAGCATCTACACGGAGGACGAAATGCAGGCGGACAGCTCTCTCCAAAATACGGGACTGTTCTTTTTCAAGGGAGAGGACAATGCGAAATTTGCGGTATGCAATGCAGGCGGCGGTTTTGCCTATGTTGGTGCAATGCACGACAGCTTTCCTCATGCTTTGGAGCTTTCCAAAATGGACTACAATGCCTTTGCGCTGATATACCGTCCCTACGCTCCTTATGATGACCTTGCAAGGGCGATAGAGTTTATCCACGATAATGCCGAAGCTCTGAAAGTTGACCCCGATGATCATTCCCTGTGGGGAGGCTCGGCAGGGGCAAGAATGGCGGCAACGCTTGGCAATGCGGACTACCTGAGACAGCTTACCGGACGAAACGACATCGGACAGGCTGCGGCAGTCATCATGCAGTACACAGGTTATACCTACATATCAAAGGCAGATGCTCCCACCTACGTTTGTGTCGGCACAAGCGATGGCATCGCAAACTGGAAAACGATGCAGAACCGTTTGAATGCGCTTGACAGTTACGGTATCCCGACAGAATTTCACGCTTATAAGGGACTGCCGCACGGTTTCGGACTTGGCACGGGAACGGTCGCAGAGGGGTGGATATACGATGCAGTCAGATTCTGGGAAGATCAGTTTTTAGACGAAAAATAATGAATTGAGGTTATTTGCTATGAAAACAAGAATTATCGGAAAAGATCTAAAGGTCAGTGCAGTAGGTCTGGGCTGTATGGGAATGAGCCACGCATACGGCTCACAAAGCACGCCCGATGAAGCGAAAAGGCTCATCGAAACAGCCATTGAAAAAGGCTGTACATTCTTTGATACTGCGGAGGTCTACGGTGAGCCGGACTGTCCGCACCACAACGAGGAAATGCTCGGTGAGATACTGAGACCGTACCGGGATCAGATCGTGCTTGCAACGAAATTCGGCGTGAGGTTTGACCTTTCTGCACCAACGCTCAACAAGCCTATTATCCCCGATTCCCGTCCCGAGAATATTAGGAAGTCCGTGGAGGGCAGTCTGAAACGTTTGCAGACCGACCACATCGACCTCTACTATCAGCATAGACAAGACCCGGATATTCCTGTGGAGGAGGTCGCAGGCGTTATGGCTGATCTTATCAAAGAGGGCAAGATCACTCATTGGGGACTTTCCGAGGTGGACGAGGACATTATTCGCCGTGCCAATGCTGTATGCCCCGTGACAGCGATACAAAACCGCTATCACATGATGTACCGAAATTATGAAGCATTGTTCCCCGTACTGGAAGAGCTTCATATCGGATTTGTGGCATTCTCACCCCTTGCGAACGGTCTGCTGTCGGGGGCTTACAATGCAGGAAGTACTTTCAATGAAAATGGCGATCACCGCAAGACAATGCCGCAGTTTCAGGTGGATTCCTATGAAAAAAACCGTGAGCTGTTTTCTCTGATACAGAGATATGCTGATGATAAAAATGCCACTCCTGCACAGATCGCACTTGCGTGGCTGATATGCAAAAAGCCCTATATCGTACCGATACCCGGCACACGAAAGCTCTCACGATTAACGGAAAATCTCGGTTCGGCTGACATAATGCTGACAGCGCAGGAGATCTCCGAGATCGACAAGGCACTCGATGACATGGAGATGTCCGATGTGTTCGGAGGTGCAAAGCTCGTTAAGAGGTAATATTCATCAATACATTCAAAGGGCTGTGCCCTCCGTGACCGTGTATGGAAGGCATAGCACTGATCTTTCTTTTCAGAAGAATATCCTGTTTATATCTTTTCTGCAATATATTCTTTCACAAACTCCATGTATATCGCTAATCTTCGCAAAAAGCTGGACTTCGATAAATCCGGCAGGGCATCATCAAAACGGTATGGGGACGGGGATATACAATATGAAAAAGAAAAACCCGTTTTTTGCTTGGCGGTCTGTTGACAGGACTCTTTGCATCTATACCGTTTATTTCTAAATGGGATATTGAGAAGATCATTACACATGAGTTCCCGATAGATGATATTTCAAAAGCGATCGAAACGGCAGCAGATACGGATAATGCTTTTAATGTTATTATTGATCTTGGGATAGCAAAATGAAGCTGGTACTTTATAGGAACTCAATATCTAACCGCAAGCTCTCGGAAACACTCTGAAAGCGTTTCTGAGGGCTTTTTCTTTTTGGCGGCAAAGTTGACGCACAGAGTCTGTGTGATAGAAACCTTATGAATGTTTCGTCCTATCGGACATTCGGGATCGGGGTTGCTATGAAATCTGAAAAGTCCGTCCTCATCTGTGCAGTCCACCGCTTTATATACATCATACAAAGTGACCTCTGACAATGGCTTAACGAGATTTGCTCCTGAGCAGCCTTGTTTTGCTGTAATGATACCAGCCGTCTTAAGCTGCGACAGCACATTTCGTACAATGACAGGATTTTCTCCTGTACTGCCAGCCAATACCTCACTTGTTACACGCATATTCTTTTCATTCACATCAATGCAGATAAGCATATGAACTGCCAATGTGAATTTGCTTGTGATCTGCATAGAAAATCATCTCTCTTACTCTTTTACAACGCTGATACGCTGTTTGATATGATCGCCGCTTACAACCTCATCGATCATAGCGATCGCATGATCTGCATAGCTGATAATACTTTCGCCCTTGCTGTTGAGCGTCAATTCCTCACCGTCGAGAATGTACTTGCCAGTACACTCTCCGTCCGCCTGAAAATCACCTGCGGGGCTAAAGAACGCACTGCTTGTCAATGGGTGTGTTACAGCTTCGTTTGAATAGATAAAAATCTGACAGTTTATATGTTAGAGATGACGAAATTTATGAAACACTGCTCTGTTGCATTTTTCTTTCAGCCGATCATCACAAGTATAGTAATGTGGCAAGGTTTCTCCGCTGACGCTGACAGCTATCGTCAAGCAGAGAACGGTTCGGCAATGCCGTGATAGGCTTCATACTAACACAGCCACTGACTGATAAAACAAAAAAAACGCCGCACTCCAGAATAGCATCATCCCAGAGTGCGGCATTCGTTCATACTGCTTCATCTTTTGTTCTGTTCATTTCCTGACGGGCGTTCTGGAGCTCCTCAATACGGCGGAGTTCCTCGGCAGCGTACTCAAGCCCGAGATGCGTGTACACATCAAGTGTAACCCCGATCTCGCTGTGTCCCATAAGGTATTGCAGCGTCTTGGGGTCCATGCCGGATTTCGCCTGATCGCTGCAATAGGTATGGCGGCAGACGTGCGGCGTGATATTCGGCATCTGAATGCGGTAGATCTCATTGTATTTGCTGACCATGCGGTTGAAGCGGTGTTCACAGTGCGGTGCGACCAGCGGCATACCATCATCATCAAAGTACAGGAATCCGCAGTAGCCGTCCACGAACTTCTCTTTCTTCGGCTTTCCTCTGTCCTCGATGATCGCTTGAAAGTACTTTGCCACATCCTCTGTGATCGGGATCTGCCGCTTGCCGGCATTCGTTTTCGTGGACTGGATCACATACTGCATATCCGAGGTGCGCTGAAGCTGGTGGCCGATGTTGACAATGCGATTCTTCAGATCAATGTCCTTCAGTGTCAGACCGCAGAATTCAGAAATTCGCATTCCGGTATGAAACAAGATATAGACCGCTTCATAATATTTGCAGTAGGTATTGTCATCGTGTACGAATTTCAGGAACTTGCGCATCTGTTCTCTTGTGATCGCTTCTCTTGTTTTGCTGTCGTTTACCACAACTCCGGCAAGCTGAGATCCTCCTTCAGCAGAATATTACGCACAAAGTTATAATTGGTCAGGGTTTGCGGTTTGACTCCGGTTTTTGGTTTTCAGATACCATTCCACAAGCTCCATGACGGTGATGTTTTTCTGCTGCGGATCGATCAGGCTCTCCAGATCATTTACCTGCTCTTATCATACCGCTTTTTTCTGTTTGATCCAAGCCTGATCCCACATAAGAACGGCGCTCTCCGAAGAGAGCGCCTAATTAAGGAGATATGTATGGAAATGCCTTATGTCAGTATCCCGGCGGCCTCCGGAGCCTGATCGCACAGGGAGCTGTCAGCCTTCTCCGGAAGGGCTCCGGCTCCGTGAAAGCCAGCGGGCTGGCGGTAGTTCGGGTCTCGCCGGAGCCGCCTGCTCCCTCGGGAGGGATAGCAGTTGTCGTGGTGGAAGTCGATGTGGTGGTCCAGGGAGAGTCGGTCCGTAGTGCGATCGTGGCTTCCCCTGTCCAAAGACCGAACGTGGTAGTAGCCGGAGACTGTGTCCATGTCCATGCCACGGCCGTGGTGAAGACCCGTGTCGTTCGTGGAGCCGCTGTTGTGATGACTCTTGTAGTTCGTGGAGCTGCTGTTGTGATGACCCGTGTCGTTTGTGGAGCCGCCGTTGTGATGACCCGTGTCGTTCGTGGAGCTGCTGTTGTGATGACCCGTGTCGTTTGTGGAGCCGCTGTTGTGATGACCCGTGTCGTTCGTGGAACAGTCGTTGTCTTGGCAGGAGCCTTGGTCGTCCTGACAGCCGTTGTCTCCTCATGGGAGGCGGAGCTCTGCTGGGTCCTCTCGGTGGCAGAATCTGTCTTCTGAGAGGTCACAGAGGTCTCCACGGCAGCCGTAGCTGCGGCAGTAGTCTCTTCGGGAAGAGCTGTCTCCTCGGGAACAGTGGTCACAGTCACCAGCATATCCTCGCTGTGGTCGCTGCTCTCACGGTCAGGAGCACTTGACAAGATATTCCCTGAAAGTGCGATGACACCCACGATCACGGCAGCGCCAACGAATGTCCCAACAGCAGTTCGCCATGCGATGATACGGCGGTGCTTCTTTTCCGCAAGCCGGTCCTGATACTTCTTCATGACTCTTGCGGTGATCTCGTCATAGTTCCTCATAGACAAATCCCTCCCTTCTCAGTTCCTCTTTTAGCGCCTGCTTGGCCCTGTAGAGAAGATTTTCGATCTGTCTGTTGTTTTTCTTCATGATCTTGGCCGTTTCTGAATTTGAAAAGCCCTCGAAATACACGAGGTACAGCACCTGAGAATACCCCGGATCCAGCCTGCTCAGCGCCTTGTGGAGCTGGGCCTTCTGCTCGGTCTTTAGGTACTCACGCTCGATGTCCTCCCTGTCAGACATACGGTAATAGCCGTCAGTGGGAACGAGCACCTGTTTTTCTGCCTTCCTGAGCCAGTCGATAGCTGTGTGCCTTGCAATAGCATACAGCCAGGTCTTGAACGAGCTCCTTTCCGAGAACTTAGGGCGCTTGATACAAAGCTCCACGAAGACCTCCTCAGTGAGCTCCTCGGCAGTACATATATCTCCGGTGATGCTGTTTATGTACAGGGTGAGACCGTCACTGTATGAGCGTATGAGCTCATTCAGTGCGGTATCATCCCCGTCTAGGAAACGGCGGTAGCTACTTGCACCGTTCTCCATACAGCAGCTCCTTTCTTGGTAGAAATTTGCTATCATATACTTAGTCGTATGAAAACGCAAAAGCTCTCACACTTTTTCATATTTTTATTATACTATATTTTTTAATGAACAGCAACAGCAGATATTTGGCATCGTTGTGCATTATAATCTTCCTATCCAGCTAAAACAGGCGACTATCATGCACGACGTTTCCGGCCTCTGATAAATAATCTCCGGGATCAGATAGTTTTTTCCATTGTATTCAATGAAATTTCTTGTATAATTATTATTGTAGATAAAAAATGAACGGATAAATATTTTTATTCGTCACGGGAAAGGTCGGCTCTGCCGGCGGGAAGGAATGATCGTATGGATAAATTTTTTGGACGTGCAACGGCTGCCCTCTCAGCTCTCGCTGTTGCCGGGAGCTCTCTGGTCACTGTGCCCCTTAGCAGCCTTACTGCTGACGCTGCTGAGACTAAAATGGTGCTGGAGTACCTTGACAGAGGCATCTCTGCCATAAACACCGGCAGCGGTATGCTGGTGAGCTGGCGCTACCTTGCAAACGATGACGACAATGCCGTCTACAAGCTCTACAGAGACGGCTCACTGATCTACACCAGCAACGCAGGAGACTCCACCTGCTATCTGGACGCCGGCGGCAGCTCTAAGTCCAATTACCGTGTGGATACTGTTTCCGGGGGCGCTATCGTCGGATCTGATAGCTGCACTCTGATCTCAAACAACGCTTACTTCGATATCCCTCTTGAGCCTCCTACGGCCTCCGGCGTCACCTACAGCCCTAATGATATGTCCGTGGGCGACGTTGACGGCGATGGACAGTATGAGCTGTTCCTGAAGTGGGATCCCTCCAACTCAAAGGATAACTCACAGTCTGGAAAGACCGATAAAGTCTACATAGACTGTCTGCGGTTGGACGGCACAAGGCTCTGGCGCATTGATCTCGGATACAATATCCGTGCAGGCGCTCACTACACCCAGTTCTTCGTTGCAGACTTCGATCTGGACGGCAAGTGCGAAATGACCTGTAAAACAGCCGACGGAACTATTGACGGTACTGGTAAAAGAATAGGCGACACTACCGTTTACCGCAACTCTAAGGGATTTATAATCACAGGACCTGAATATTATACCCTCTTTGACGGCGAGACCGGTGCTGCTCTGGACACAGTGAATTACGAGGTAGGCAGAGGCACCACTACCGCATGGGGCAAGAGCAGCGACAGCACGAACAGAGTTGACCGCTTCTGGGGAACTGTCGCTTACCTTGACGGCGTTCACCCCAGCGTTGTTGCCGGACGCGGCTACTACGGAAGGATGACCGCTACTGCATGGTCAGTTGAGAACAAGAAGCTCAAGAAGCTGTGGATCTTCGATACAGGGACCAGCACCAGCGCTGCCGGATATGGCTGCGGCAACCACAACTCCATGCCCGCAGACGTTGACAACGACGGCAAGCAGGAGGTGATCACCGGTGCTGCTGTGATCGACGACAACGGCAAGCTCTACTACTCCACCGGTCAGGGCCACGGCGATGCAATGCACGTTGGCGATCTCGATCCGACCAATCCCGGACTTGAGGCGTGGATATGCCACGAGGAAAAGGTTTCCGGATACGGTGTTTCGCTTCTCGACCTCGACCAGAAGAAGATACTTTATCATCAGAATGGTGCAGAAGATACAGGACGCTGCTGTGCTGACAACGTTTGGGCAGGAAATCCCGGCGCTGAGTGCTGGGGCAACAAGCTCTCTGACAACTCTACGCCTGTTGTCGACACCAAGGGCAGCGTATTGAACTGCCGCAGACCTGCTATCAACTTCCTCAGCTTCTGGGACGGCGACCTTGAGCGCGAGATCCTGGACGGCTATACAGATTCCCCTGCTACTATCACAAAGCTCTCAGGCAGCGCAGGGAGCACGACACTGACACAGCTCCTCAGCACCGACGGCTACTACACCTGCAACACCACTAAGGGAACTCCCTGCCTTTCTGCTGATATTTTCGGTGACTGGCGTGAGGAGCTCATCGTTAGAGCTGCGAACCACAAGTCTGTAAGGATCTACTGCACTCCCTATGATACTGACTACCGTATAACCACCCTCATGCACGACGCTCAGTACCGTATGCAGGTATCTGCTCAGCAGACCGCATACAACCAGCCTCCTCATACCAGCTACTTCCTGGGAACAGGCTACGACCTCCCTGCAAGGCCTACAGGCTGCACAGTCAATACCGAAGGCACTCAGGCCTCAGGCAAGCGTGGAGCTTCTATCGACACAGCTCACAAGTACATGATCAAGAACCTGAACAGTGGTCTTTATCTTGAGGCCGAGGGCGGTTCTTCCGCCAACGGCACCAACGTTCAGCAGGGCAATGATGCTTCCGCTGACCTCTGGGAGCTGGAGTCCGCAGGCAACGGCTACTACTACATCTGGTATTACGATAACGGCGAGAAGACTGCCTGCCTCGACCTGAGCTACGGCGAGACCGCCAACGGCACCAACATCGGGCTTTGGGGCAACGATCAGTCCGACGCAAGAAAGTTCAAGTTCATCGACAACGGTGACGGCACATACACGATCTGCACTAAGTCCACCTCAGACGAGAGCTGTCTGGGCGTTACTGCCGGTTCAAAGGACTCCGGCGCAAACGTGGTACAGTGGGCCTGCAACGGCAGCGACGACCAAAAGTGGATCCTTGAGATCAAGGTACTTCCTCAGAGCGGAAAGCTCTTCAAGGACCTCCTCGTCAAGGATACATCTATCGTAAAGGACACCTACAACTACCTCGACTGGGAGATCGTTCCCTCAGAGACCACCGGCAGCCCGATCTTCGGCGACCGTGGCACTACATTCACCGCCCTCCCTGCTGAGCTGGACGGCCTTGAGGCTATCCGCACGGCCTGCGATTCAAAGAACGTTGCAGGAGAGCTGGCTGAGTTCACTGCCGGCGCTGACATGACAGTTTATGTCCTCCTGGACGGCAGAGTAAAGGAGGCAGGTCTCCCTGCTTGGCTCGGCGACTGGACCGAGACAGCTCTGACTGCTTCCGGCGACAATGATCTTTCCTTCGTTATCTACAGCAAGACCGTTTCCGCCGACGATAAGGTAGTCCTCGGCGAGAACTGCACATCTACCGGCTCAGTGGTCAACTACTCCGTTTTCGGAAAGGCACTTCCCGCAAGCGGCGTCCTTGTTAAAGATCTGAATGTTAAGGATAATGCAAATTCGGCAAGCTGGACTATTGAAGAAACTGTCGCTGCAGGCGACGCAGTATTCGGTGACCGTGACTTCACCTATAAACAGCTCCCCGAGGAGCTGGAGGGCGCTGAGTACATCAGGACTGCCTGCGAGTCAAAGAAGGCTAATACAGAGCTCGCAGAGTTTACCGCTGGTGCAGACGCAGCAGTCTACATTGCAATTGATCAGAGAGTTGAAAATGAGCAGGACGCTCTTCCTGATTGGCTTTCCGATTATACAAAGACAGGTGAGACAGTAAGTAGTAATGATGCCAAAGTTTCCTTCGATCTTTACGTTAAGAATGTAAGCGAAGGCGAGACTGTTGTATTAGGCTCTAACGGGACCTCACAAGGTGTTGTGAATTACACTGTCTTCGTAGTTTCTGCAAGCGATGAGCCTCAGCCCACTACCGAGGCAGATCCTCAGCCCACCGAGCCCGTCACGACAGCTCCTGTTCCCGATGATGTTACAGTTCCGGAACGCACTGTTTTCGAGGACGGCGGTATCGTTGGCGATGCCAATGTTGACGGCAATGTCAACCTCAACGATGCAGTTGCTATCCTGCAAAACGTTGCTCTTTCTACTAAGTATCCCCTGACAGAGCAGGGCAGGATCAATGCCGACGTTTACGAAAGAGGAGTTTGGGACGTTTCCGGTCTGGACGCACTTTCTATCCAGAAGTACGATGCAGGCCTGATCAGTCTCCCTGAGTCCCGCAAGTGATCTATACTGAATACGAAAGGCCTCCCATTTGGGAGGCCTTTCTTTTCACCGGCAGGTCCCGGACCTCGCCCTTAGATAAAGAACGGAAAAGAGCTCTCCAATGTCAGCGAGGGGAGGCTTTTTGCACAAAAAACGATTGACAGGAGCGGCCGGGTATATTATAATATTAGTGTATGTGTTCTCCTAAAAACGGAGATGCAAAGTTTGACCGAAAGGAACGAAGCTATGGACAAGCTACACAAAGTTACCATGGGCAAGGCCATTTGCGCTGTCGACTTAGGCGACGGCAGCGAGCGTGGCGAGTATGTGGATCAGGACTATATCCTCCGCAAGCTGGGCCGCCCACACCGCAGTATAAGCCTGATGTACTGCTATTACCCCTTCGACGAGCAGTGGCCCCAGCGTATCTCTGAGGCCATGAAGGATGCCGATGTCTCCTTCCAGTGGGACTACCCCTATGACGACTACTTCACCTACAAGGGAGGTCTCGGCGGAAACACCGACGGCGAGCCCTTCACCTTCATGAGAGACATTCGCAGACACGGTCAGGACGTCACCCTCACCCTGACTATCGATCCGGCTGTCACCGACGAGATGCTCTCGGCTATCGGAATGGACCTGCGCCCCTTCGGAAGAGTGCTGCTGCGCATCAACCATGAGGCTACGGGAAACTGGTTCTCCTTCAACAAGCGTGCTACATATCAGGAGGTGGCTGACTTCTACTGCCGTGCATCGAAAGTAATCAAGGCCGAGGCTCCCAATGTTCAGACGATACTGTGCATCGGCGGAGTTGAACATCCGGAAAATGGCCCTGAGATCGAGAAGGAAAAGGAATTCTCTCAGGCGGTCAGAGAGACAGATATTTGGTCAGTTGACAAGTATATGTCCCTCCACTGGGGCTGGCCCTACGACGTGGCTGAGCCCGGCGGCAACACCCACAAGCGTGGCTCGGTCCGTGAGACCTTTGAGCACACGAAACTCAGCTTCGAGCGCTTTAGGCACATCAATGGCGGTCAGTCCAAGCCCATGATCATGAGCGAGTTCAACTCCGACGGTGACGTCACCGGGGCCTATGAGCAGGCCGAAATGGTGAAGCGCTTCTGCGATATGCTCAAGGAGGAAAAGGCGGACTGGTTCACTGGGTTCACCTTCTATCAGTTCCGTGACAGAGGCCGTCTGGGGCTCGAGATCGAAGATCCGAACAACTCCAACGTGGGCATCGAGCAGCCTGTGCTCAAGACCTACAAGGAGATCATCCATGACGAATGGTTCCTGCCCTCTATGACGGTGGGCGAGGAGATTTCTCTGCCTGTAACTCTCAGGTGGGGCAGCTCCGAGGACGCCGAGGGCTTAGCTGTACCCCTCCACTTCGACGGGGATCCGCACTTCTGCGAACTGGTCTTCGACGACGACTCGAACCTGATGATCGAGATAAACGGTATGTGGTTCTACAAGTCCCCCAAGGCCAGGACCATCGACCTGATGAGCGCCTTCTTCGAGAAGCCTCTGGGCGGACCGGCCGACCTTACCCTGAAGATCTTCGCTCCCCCGGCAACAGGCGAGAACGACCTGACTGCCGAGGACGGACTGTACAATTACTACTACACGCTGGAAAAGCTCCCCAAGATCCGGATCAGGACCTCTCCCGTGGAGCCGAGCATTGATCGGGCATGAACTATGGACATAAAAGATCTTCTTCCGAAAAGCAAATATAAATAAGCCGATCTAATGTCTTCCAGCACACATCTTTTCGTCAATTTTTACCGATAGCAGTGTCAAAATGCCTCGGGATACATCAGTATCTCCTCGTCTTTTTTCCTCACTCTCATCAAGATCATACTCAGAGATCGGCACGCATAACGATCGTTAAACAGGCTCTTAGAAAAACAGCATAGTATATTGATCCTATCAATGAGGTGATATCATGGAGAAAACTGTAAGCAAAATTAAACAACTCCTTAAAATAGTAATACTGTTCGTTTCTATACTTGTGATCGGTGCTCTAATTTTTATCGGTATGATCTGGGTGACAGACAAGGCTGAAAAGAAGGCAAGATCCCAGCCGATGATATGCGAAGAACCCGTATTTCCGGAAACTATTCCCGCCGAAAACGGCGGACAGTATGTCCGCCGGCTCTCTACATACTGGTGGGTCGAGGACATTCTGGACGGAAAGATCATCGCTGAAGACGTAAATAAATACAGAGGTGCGCTTTTTCCCTCTGAAAATGCCGGACTTATCGACCTTGACGGAAATGTGCTGATACCTTTCGTCAACCGTGACATACACTTTACCGAGACCGGTTATATCAGCGTGAGCACCTACGCAAACAACGAAACTGCCCATACCTTCTACGACATGGATCTAGATCAGCAGGCTTCGTTCGTTAATGTTCCCCATGATGAATGGCTGAAATACGAGGGCGAACGATACATCAGCGACCGTGGAGAGTATGTTCCTGCCGTTGATACCTTCGGCGGCAGCGCAAGTTATTACGGAAAATTCTTAGTGCTCGATGAGACCGGCTACCGTGATAACGACCGCAAGGTCAACACCTGTGTTTATGAGCTGGAGGATCCTCCGGCTGAAAAGGAGGAAAAATGAACACATCAGTTGTAATAGTATGCGCCGGGAATTCCACCAGGATGGGCGGCGTCAACAAGATCCTCATGCCTCTGGGAGATCGCCTTGTGATCGGCGTCACCATGCAGGCCTTTGAGCAGGTGGAGGAGGTCAGCGAGATCGTCATCGTTGCCAGAGAAGCCGACATACCTGCGATAAAGGCAGAGGCCGAGGCTGCCGGGATCACAAAGCTCAGCGCCTGCACCGTTGGCGGAGCTACCCGTCAGGAGAGCGTGATAAACGGTATCAGAAAGATCATGAAGTCCACGAGCTTAGTCGCTATCCACGACGCCGCAAGGCCTCTGGTCAAGCCGGAGCATATCCGACGGACGATCAAGGACGCCTCTGTCTTCGGAGGCGCTACCCTCGGGGTGCCGGTGAAGGACACGATCAAGACCGTTGACGGAGGGCTCATCATCGACACTCCCCCGAGAAAGTCCCTCTACATCACTCAGACTCCGCAGATCTTCAAGCGTGATCTTTACTTCGAGGGCATCGATTTCGCCCTTGAGCACGGCCTCGACTTCACTGACGACTGTCAGCTCGTTGAGGCGATCGGCGGAAAGGTCTGCATGACCACAGGCGATTACACAAACATCAAAATAACTACTCCCGAGGACATACGCCTTGCGGAGACACTGCTTAATATCGAAAAGGACGGAGGAAAATGATGTTCAGGATAGGTCACGGATACGACGTACACAAGCTGGTGGAGGGCAGAAAGCTGATCCTTGGCGGCGTGGAGGTCCCTCACACCGTGGGACTGCTGGGACACTCCGATGCTGATGTTCTGGCTCACGCTGTTATGGATGCAATGCTGGGAGCTCTGGCGCTTGGCGACATCGGGCACCTCTTCCCGGATACTGCCGATGAGTTCGAGGGCGCAGACAGCATGATCCTCATGGCAGAGGTGGTCAGGGTATGCCGGGAAAACGGCTATACTGTGGGAAATATCGACGCTACAGTCATAGCTCAGGCCCCGAAGCTGGCCCCGTACATAGATGCTATGCGTGAAAGCATCGCAAGGGTCTGCGGCACAGAGGTCTCGCAGATCAGCGTCAAGGCCACCACCGAGGAGCACCTGGGCTTCACCGGCGAAAAGCTGGGGATCTCCGCCCATGCAGTCGCTCTGATGAAAAAAGCATAAAAATAAAGCCTGAGAACGAATGATCGCTCTCAGGCTTTTCGTTTATCAGTCCTTAGGAGGCTCAGGGTCGATCACAGGAGAATTCTCAGCATTCTTCCTGACACTGGCGATACCCTTCTTGCAGCTATCCTTCTTGACATAGCCTTCGCTGGCTGCAATGATCTCACCGTTCCTGGCCTTAAGACGGAACCTGAACTCGCCGGCCTTGTCCTTATAGATCTCGAACTTGGGGTGCTTCTGCTCCTCAGCTCCTGCTACGGTCTGATCCTCGAGGTTGGCGATAGGAGCATTTTTGATCACGCTCTCGATGCCGTTCTTCACGCTGGCAAGGGTATTATAGACCTCTCCGCCGACTGCGATGACCTCGCCGTTGCCTGCTTTAAGACTGTAGGTATAACCGGTCTTAGTTGCCTTAATGACGAATTTTCCCATGATATTCAACACCTTTCTTTAATTTAGTGTATTTTGTACTATTATTATACCCGATACGAGGAGAAATGTCAATACCTTTACAAAATTTTCCACAAATTTTCACTTCACGGCTGTCAGGTCCTTGATGACCTCTCCGGCAATGATCAGTCCGACTACCGACGGGACGAAGGCCGTTGATCCGGGAATGTCTCTTCTCACCGTGCATTTTCTCGTTCCGGGAGGGCATACGCAGTGTCTCCGGCAGCTTATGGACATATCCTCAAGGGGCCTGATCGGCTGCTCCTTGGAGTAGACCACCTTCAGCTTCCGCACTCCCCTTTTTTTCAGCTCACGGCGCATGACCTTTGCCAGAGGACATACGGAGGTCTTGTAGATGTCGGCTACCTCGAAGGCGGTGGGGTCCAGCTTGTTCCCGGCCCCCATGGAGCTTATGACGGGAACGCCGGCGGCCTTGGCCTGCATGATGATCTCGATCTTTCCTGTTACCGTGTCGATGGCGTCAACGACGTAGTCGTACTGGGTGAAGTCGAACTGGTCGGCGGTGTCCGGCATGAAGAAGGTCTTCATGGGAGTCACCTGACACTTGGGGTTTATGTCACGGATACGTTCCGCCGCCACGTCCACCTTGTACTGGCCTACGGTGCTCTTCAGAGCGTAGATCTGGCGGTTGATATTGGTAAGGCAGACCTTGTCGTCGTCGATAAGGTCGATAGCGCCCACTCCGGACCGGGCAAGAGCCTCGACTGTATAGCCGCCGACTCCTCCCACTCCGAAAACTGCTACTCTCGAACCGGCAAGGCGCTCCATGGCCTCCTTGCCGAATAAAAGCTGTGTTCTTGAAAACTGGTCAAGCATAGTATTGCTCCTGTTGTGGAAATTTTAGTTTTTTCGTGCCTTTTGCAGGATCTGTTATTCTGTCGGGAGCACTGCGATACCGGCGTCCACCTTCTGTATGAACAGAGCGTCCATGCCGTTAACGCCCTCCTGTCCGTCAACATCGGCGTTCAGCAGGCCCTTTTCTGTCAGGGGATATTTCTGTGGAAGCGCAACGTATTGCAGTATCGCCACGGCGTCGTTCAGGTTCACATTGCCGTCGTCGTTGGCGTCTCCGGGAACTCTCTTTGCCGCTGCGGTGGTCTCAGGAGGCAGGAAGCTGAACTTGAAATCGGGGAGCTCGCCGGTGAAGACCGTGGTGATCATGACCTCGTCAAGGTCGCACTCGGCAGTGAAGATGTAGGTCCTGCTGTCTCCCCCGGGGAAGGCTCCGCTGTCGTCGGGATAAAGGGGGATCGTGACCTGGCTGCCGTCGTCCTTTGTGTAGCTGAGCTCCAGCTTTCTTACCTCGCCGTCAGGCTTTGTGACCAGGATCTGGGCACGCTCGCCCTTCTTCAGGTCAAGTCCGCTGAACTCAAAGTCCACATAGCGCTCCCTGAGAGCTGAGGTGGTGACTGATGTGACAGGAGCCTGGGCAGAGGTGGTCTGTGCAGAGGATCCTGCGGCTGTCGTCTGTGTCTGAGGAAGGGTCGTCACCGGTGCTGTCGTAGTCACGGGAGGCTGATAGCTGGGATCCAGCGCCTCCTCGGGATCCAGCCGGTAGATCACAGGATCTCCGCCGGTCTCGGCGACTGTATACCAAGTGATGATCCCGTCGCTTCCGAAGATCGGCTGGCAGTCCGAGAGCAGCCATGAGCCGCTGAGCTCCACCGGTCCGGCAAGGGTCTCGCCGCTGCCGCTGAGCTTGGCAAGGTGGGTGGAGACCTTATCGGAAACGGTGTCCAGCTCCTCCCAGAGCACATAGAAGGTATCGCTGCCGGCCTTGACCAGCTGGGGTGTCAGCGGGCTTATGTTCTCGCTCCCGTCATAGTCGGTCAGGAACTTGCAGGAGGTAGAGGTCAGGCCCTTGTCAGTTACCGAAATGAAGATGTTCCGCTGGCCGTTGTAGTCATAGGACTCGGCATCGGACTGGTCCACGGTATTTCCTGCAAGGAGGATATTATCGTCCGAGAGCTCAAGTCCTCCAAGGGTCACGCCGGTGTTGTTGTCGCCGATAGCTCCCTGGATCGCAAGTGCGTCGAAGGACCGCTTCTTATCGTTGTGGAGGACCACCGTTCTCGGGTAGGCGTCCCCCAGATCTGCGAAGTAGATCCCGCTGCTGTCTGAGCGGACGAACTGGTCGAAGGAATGGCTGGCGTAGTTGTTGTCGTTGGCCGCACAGACCATGGCCTCTTCGTTCACGATGATCATGAGGTTGGCCTGATGATTTCTTCCGTCACGGGCCGAGGCGTACATGGTATGGCAGGTGTAGACGTAGAGATTTCCGTCCTTTTCGGCCATTCTAAGGCTGCCTCCGTCAACGGCGATGTGGGTGTTGGCGCCGTACACAGAGGTGCTGCCCAGCCTCTCCCAGTCCTTGGAGTACTTTACGATCCTAAAGACCTCTCGCTGGTCGTCCTCCTCGTAGTTGGTGTCGCCGAAAACGATGAAGTTGTAGCTCTCGCCGAAGAAAACTCCGCCGAAGATCGGCAGCTCGTACCTGATCGAGGCGATGTTCTCCGTTATTGTCTGAGTGTCGGCCCGGTCCACCATGACCACCTTGTTGTCGTCGGCCCTTGCTATCTCAAAGCCGCTGTCTGTCGGTTTGATATAGGACTTCACAGGGCTGCCGATCTTGGAATAGGACGTGGGCTGAGCGTTGGACTGATAGCCCACCACAGGGATCCTGTCGGCGATGATATTTGCCGAGCAGTTCGCAAAGGCGCTGGTGCCGACTGACTGGATAGCGTCGGTGAGGACCAGCTCCTTCAGCTTCATGCAGTTGTAGAAGGCGTAGCTGCCGATCGTGGTGATGTTGGGGCTGAGCTGGATGGTCTCAAGGTTCTTGCAGTAGATGAATGCCCGGTCAGAGATCACAGTGACGTTGTCGCTCATAGTGACCGAGGTCAGGCCCTCGCACCAGTAAAAGGCGCTGTCCGGGATCTCGGTAACGCCCTCGGGGATAGCGATCTCCGTGATCTGGTCGCAGCGGTAGAAGGCGTCCTTCCCGATAGTTTTCAGGGAAGCCGGCAGCTTCTCCAGCTTCATGCTGCTGCAGGCCCAAAATGCGTAGGAGCCGATAGCAGTTATGCTGTCGGGCATGGTGATAGATGTGATGTCGGAGCAGTTCATGAAGACGCTGTTCCGGATCTCGGTAACGGGTACCCCGTCCACCGTATCGGGGATCACGATGTCGGTCTCGGACTTGTCATAGCCAGAGACTACAGCGTAGTCCGAATAGACGGTGAAGGTAAGGGATCCCACGGTGGTGCTGGCTGCGCTTGCTGTTAATGACACAGCCGGATAGTTATTATGATAAACAGGAAATGCTCCGCAGGCGATCGAGAGGGTGAGCGCTGCGGCAATGATCTGCCTAAGTTTCATTATGATGACCTCCTGATAGTTTCTGGCGGAAAACACACGATCCGCTGTTTTAATTATAGCACTGCCAGTGATGCAAGTCAAGAAAAAAGCAGACATCACGAAAAATGATGTCTGCAAACTTTTTATGAAAAATTATGATTTTTATTCAAAACCATGTCCTTGACCTTCATCAGGGAGGTGGTGGTGCTGCGCTCGTTCTCAGAGAGCTTCATGGTGATGAATTTTATGGTCTCCTGATAGTCGGGGATCATTATATGCTCAAGGGCATTTACACGGCGGCGGGTCTTTTCGATCTCGTCTGCCATGAGCTGACAAGCCTTCTCGATCTCTGCGAGCCTGATCATCTTCGGGAACACCTCGCTGAGGGCGCTGACTGCGCCGTCAAGGTCTGTGGAGGTGAAGGCTGTGCCGTAGGAGTAGATGTCGCTGGTGTCTGCGGACTTGAATTTCGGGCTGAACACGGGGATATAAACGCTCATGACGTTCTTCTCGCCCACCTCCAGCTCCACCTCCTGCTTGGGCATCATAAGGGCGGTCTCTAAGACCTCGCTCTGCATGACAGAGCCTGCAACGGCCATGTACCTTCCTGCCTCGGAGATCGCAGCCTCCACCTCTGTGCGGAGCTGTCTGTTCTCCTTGATCAGGGCCATGAACTGTCTCATGAGCTCGTCACGCTTATCCTTCAGCAGCTTGTGTCCCCTCTGTGCCGAGACCAGCTTCTTTTTGAGCTTGCTCAGCTCCATTCTGGTGGGGTTGACGTTAAGTCTTGCCATAAGAGCTCACCTCAGTCCTGGGTATCGTAATACTGCGTCAGGTACTCCTCACGGATACGTCTGAGCTCGCTCCTTGGCAGCAGGCGGAGGAGCTCCCAGCCGATAGCGAGAGTCTCCTCGATGCTGCGGTCGTTGTCGAAGCCCTGAGAAACGTACCTGCGCTCGAATTCGTCTGCGAACTTTGCGTAGATCAGGTCAGTGGGCGTAAGAGCCGCCTCTCCCAGGACTATCATGAGCTCCTTTGCGTCCTTTCCTCTTGCGTATGCGGAGAAGAGCTGGTTCATGGTGTCGGAGTGGTCGGCACGGGTCTTGCCCTTGCCTATGCCCTTGTCCTTAAGTCGTGACAAGGACGGCAGAACGTCTACAGGCGGGTTCACGCCCTTTCTGTAGAGCTCACGGGAGAGGATGATCTGGCCCTCAGTGATGTATCCGGTAAGGTCCGGGATCGGGTGGGTCTTGTCGTCCTCGGGCATGGTGAGGATCGGGATCATGGTGATCGAGCCCTCCTTGCCGTCCTGACGGCCTGCACGCTCATAGAGCGAGGCAAGGTCGGTGTACATATATCCGGGATAGCCACGCCTTCCGGGAACTTCCTTTCGTGCGGCCGATACCTCACGGAGAGCGTCGGCGTAGTTGGTTATATCGGTGAGTATGACAAGAACGTGCATACCCTTCTCAAAGGCCAGGTACTCCGCAGCCGTAAGAGCCATTTTCGGAGTCGCCAGACGCTCGATAGCTGAGTCGTTGGCCAGGTTTATGAAGAGCACTGTCCTGTCAAGAGCGCCGGTCTCCTTGAAGCTCTGGACGAAGTATTCCGACTCCTCGAAGGTTATGCCCATTGCGGCGAAAACAACGGCGAACTGCTCGTTGTCCCCAAGCACCTTAGCCTGACGAGCGATCTGGGCCGCAAGCTGAGCATGGGGAAGTCCGCTGGCGGAGAAGATAGGCAGCTTCTGGCCTCTTACCAGAGTATTGAGCCCGTCTATAGCCGAAACACCGGTCTGTATGAACTCCTGGGGGTACTTTCTTGCCACCGGGTTCATGGGCAGGCCGTTAACGTCACGACGCTGCTCCGGGATCATCTCCGGGCCGTCGTCGATAGGTCTTCCAAGGCCGTCGAAAACTCTTCCCAGCATATCCTCGGAAACGCCCAGCTCCATCTGGTGTCCGGAGAAGACAACGGCGCTGTCCTTAAGGTTGATGCCGGCAGCGTTCTCGAAAAGCTGCACCAGAGCGTTGGTGCCGTCGATCTCCAGCACACGGCAGCGGCGCTTTTCGCCGCTTGCGAGCCTGATCTCAGCCAGCTCGCCGTAGGTGACGTTCTCAACGTCCTTGACCAGCAGCAGAGGTCCTGCTGCTTCCTCGATCGTCCTGTATTCTCTTGGCATCAGTCTTCCTCCTTGTTCAGCAGCAGGTCCAGTTCGGATGAGATCTCGGTCTGGATCTGTCCGAACTCCTCGTCTGTATTCTTTTCCTCAACGTACTTGAAGCGTCCGATCTTCTCTCTTACAGGGAGCTCGGCAACGGCCTCGATGTCGGCGCCTTTTTTGATAGCGTCAGCAGCCTCGTCGTTGAAGCCGAGTATCAGTTTCATCATGAAGAGCTGCTTTTTGAGGCTGGTGTAGGTGTCGATCTCATGGAAGGCGAGCTGGTGGAGGAAGTCCTCACGGATCGAACGTGCGGTCTCCATTTTCAGGCGGTCGTCTGCGGAGAGAGCGTCCATACCGATCAGCTTGACGATCTCCTTCAGCTCGGCTTCCTCATGGAGGATCTGCATGAAACGTGCTCGGCAGTTCATCCAGTCAGCAGAAACGTTGTTGTTGTACCACTCTGCCAGTGAATCGGCGTAGAGGGAATAGCTGGTCAGCCAGTTTATTGCCGGGAAGTGGCGCTGGTAGGCCAGGTTTGAGTCCAGTCCCCAGAACACCTTCACGATACGGAGGGTGGCCTGAGATACAGGCTCGGAGATGTCTCCTCCGGGAGGCGAAACTGCTCCGATAACGGAGAGCGCTCCCTCTCGGCCCTCTTTTCCGGTGGAGACTACCCTTCCGGCACGCTCATAGAACTGAGCAAGACGGCTTCCCAGATAAGCGGGATAGCCCTCATCGCCGGGCATCTCCTCAAGACGTCCGCTCATCTCACGGAGAGCCTCTGCCCAGCGTGAGGTGGAGTCGGCCATGAGAGCGACAGAATAGCCCATATCACGGTAATACTCGGCGATCGTGATCCCTGTGTAGACGCTGGCCTCACGGGCAGCAACAGGCATATCCGAGGTGTTCGCGATCAGCACTGTGCGCTCCATAAGGGACTTTCCGGTCTTGGGGTCGATCAGCTCAGGGAACTCGTTGAGAACGTCGGTCATCTCGTTTCCACGCTCGCCGCAGCCGATATAAACGATGATGTCGGCCTCGGCCCACTTAGCCAGCTGGTGCTGGGTAACGGTCTTTCCGCTTCCGAAGGGCCCCGGGATAGCCGCAACGCCTCCCTTGGCGATCGGGAAGAGGCAGTCGACCACACGCTGGCCTGTTACCAGGGGCATATTGGGCGAGAGCTTCTTCTTGTAAGGCCTTCCTCTGCGGACAGGCCACTTCTGGGCCATGGTCAGCTCACGGTCGCCCTTTTCAGTCTCGATGACGCAAACTATCTCATCAACAGCGAACTCGCCCTCTTTGATAGACTTTACCGTTCCGGAGACGCCGCTGGGGACCATTACCTTGTGGAGGACGATGTCGGTCTCAGGGACAGTTCCGAAAACGTCCCCCTCCTCCACCTTGTCTCCGGCCTTGACCGTAGGGGTGAAGCTCCACTTCTTGTCTCTTTTTAGGGAAGGCACCTCGACGCCTCTTGCAAGGTTATTTCCGCAGACCTTCCTGATGTCGTCAAGAGGACGCTGGATACCGTCGTAGATGCTGCCGATAAGTCCGGGGCCCAGCTCTGCGCTCATGGGCTCGCCGGTGGACTCCACCGACTGGCCTGTACCCAGACCTGCTGTCTCCTCATAGACCTGTATGGATGCACGGTCGCCGTGCATCTCGATGATCTCTCCGATAAGGCGCCTGTCGCTGACACGGACCACGTCAAACATATTAGCGTCCCTCATGCCCTCTGCAACTACCAGAGGTCCGGAGATCTTTACTATATTTCCAATACTGCTCAAGATCTAAGCTCCTTTCAGTTGAGTATGTCAGAGCCAACAGCCTTCTCGACGGACTCATGCAGAGCCCTCATGCCGTCGCCTGTATTGCCCTCTACAGCGGGGATAAGGACGATGGCCGGAAGTTTGCTGCTCCGGTATTTTTTTATAGTGTCGCTGACCAGCGCTGCGGCAGGCTCAGTGATATAGATCACGGCAAAGTCGCTTGCTGCAAGGCGGTCGATGAGCTTCGCAATGCGCTCAGGAGCGGTCTCGCAGAAGACCGAGAGCCCCAGTGCCGCAAAGCCGGAAACGCTTGCTGTATCGCCGATAACGGCAGTTTTGTACAGTTCAGACATAGAGCCTCCTCATCCTTTCCGTGATAGTTTCCCGGTCAGCGCCGGAACCCCGGCAGACCCTTATGATACGCAGGTTTTTGAGCTCAGCCTCTGCCGCCAGATAATAAGCCGCAAGGGGCTCTGCTCCGAAGGCCTGGAAGCGTGCGCTCTCTGCCAGCTCGATGACCTGATCGTCGCACCACTTCTCAAAGGCCGCAGCGGACTCTCCAAGGAGCTTTCCTGCGTCGCTGTAGGAGGTGGTCTCAAGATAGGCAAGGACGCTCTCCGGGCCGCCTAGGGCTGCTCTGATAAGGGACTCACGGTCCAGCTCAGGGCTTCCGCAGACAGCCGTTTCAAGGAAGCTGCGCTGCTTCTGCATCGCACCGCACCGATAGGCTGTTTTGATGTCGGCGCACTGGGTGATCAGTTTTGCGTAGCGGATCATGAACTCGCTCCCGGACTCCTCTGCGCTCCTTAGCATGGCCTTCATGCAGGCGCAGTCTATGAGGGAGTCAGCGAGCTGTCCGTCCAGCGTCCGTGTGATCAGCTCATAGGCCTGCTCAGCCACAGGGCCGATATAGTCCGGCAGGAGCTCGAACTCCTTGGTGGAAAGGGCCTTCGCCAGCTCGTCAAGATCTAAGTTAGTGGGCCTTATGCAGCTTGCCAGCAGCTCTCTTCCCGAGAGCATTGACTTCAGCACGGCCTTCAAGTTGTGGAAGTCGTTCTTATACAGCAGCACCTTCAGCTCATCACTGTCCGGGGCGTACCCACGGATCATCTCCCAGACGCCCTCAAGGGTCAGCTCCTCGCTGCCTGAGCCACGCCTTGCGCTGATAAGGGACTCCATCTCCTCCGCAGTCGAGGCGGAGATGAGCTGCTCTAAGTCGTTCCTTGTCAGGAGAAAGTTCTCCATCGCCTTTATCGCAGCGACTGCGTTTGCGTATTTTGTGGTACTCATTCAGCTCACCTGCCCGAACAATACTCTCGCCGCAGTATCCCTGACGCCCTCACGCTCTGCCTCGGTGATCGCACGGAAGCTGCAATTCTCCGAGATCAGGCCGTAGCTGAGGATGAAGCCGTCCTCGATCTGGGCCGGCTCAGCGTCGAGCTTTACTGTGCCGTTTTTCTTGGCGGCGGCCTGAGAGAGCTTCTCTGCGAAGTCCTCTGGGAGCCTGTCAAGGTCACGTCTGCACAGCGAGATGACTCCCTCGCCCTCTCTGAGAGAGCGCTCTGCCAGCTTTTCAACAAGGGCGAAATACTCCTTCTCCGGCAGGTCGTGGAGCTTCTTAACAGTGTCCTCGATCACCCGGTCTACGCACTCCACCTTGCAGGCAAGGATCCTTCTCTTCATCTCGGCGTCGGCGGACGAGCAGGAGTTCTCCAGCTCACGCTGAGCCTGCTCCTGAGCCTTTTTCATATGATCAGCATAAGCTTTCTCAGCCTTCTCTCTGCCCTCGGCAGTGATAGCCGCAGCCTTCTTCTCGGCCGCAGAGATAATGGCCTCGCTGGTGCGCTTCTGCTGCTGATCGATCATGTTGATCATCTCATCTATACCGGCCATGGTATAACCTCCTTACGGTCAGACTTCGATGTTATAAATGAGAAGGATAGATACCAGCAGCGCAAGGATAGCGTAGGTCTCTACCATAGCGGCCATGATGATACCCTTACCGTTGTGCTCGGGCTTCTTTGCAGTGATGCCGACGCCGGCAGCAGCCGTGCGTCCCTGGAAGATAGCCGAGATCAGTCCGACGATAGCGATCGGGAGAGCTGCGATGAAGAACTGCCAGCCCTGTGCTGTCGTAAGGTCGGCTGCTGTGCCTCCGATGACACCGATACGGCTCAGCATAAGGATAGCTGTCAGCAGTCCGTAAAGGCCCTGTGTACCGGGAAGGAGCTGAAGGATCAGCACCTTGCTGAACTTGGAGGGATCCACTGATACCACGCCGGCAGCAGCCTCACCCACGAGGCCTACGCCCTTTGCAGAGCCGATACCGGCTAAGAGAGCTGCAAGTGCAGCGCCTAAGATCGCAAGAACTATTCCCATATTACTCATTGTTATTTTCCTCCTTGAATTTGATGTATTTCGTGTTTACGGTCAGCGGAGCGAATTCTCTTCCGCCGCCGGTGTAGAATTTGCTGAACAGCTCAACGAACTGGAGCCTGTCTGTGTGGACGTAGGCGCCCAGCAGGTTTATGGCCAGGTTCGCCGTGTGGCCGACAATGAAGACCACCACAAGGACGATGAGCTTTACGGCCTTGTTTTCCGGCATCGTGCCGATAAGGTTGATGACTCCTGCGATGCTTCCCGTTGCAAGTCCAAGAGCAAGAAGTCTTGAATAGGAAAGTATATCGCTGAGGTAGCCTGTTGCGGTGTTGTAGAGGGCGTAAAGGCCTCCGAAGAACTTTCCGAACACCGACTTAGACGAACGCCCGGCAGTGAGCACGAGAATGATCACTCCGGCGATCAGCATATATGTGCCGATCGGCTTTAGGAAGTCCGGCACCTGTGTGAGTATGCTGGCTGCAAGAGGAGCTACTCCCAGTATGATCAGGTATACCGGCAGGGCGTCAAGTATGGCGTCCAGCTTCCGGCCCTCCTTCCAGGACATGGCCGAGGAGACTCCCACACCAAGGAACAGGTGCAGGATACCCAGCCCGAAGGAGAACAGCAGCAGCTTGATCGGGTCGTCTAAGGGCTCGAACCAAAGCGCAAGGCTGCCTACCTCCTTGCCGAAGAACTCTCTCCCCACTACCTGTACTATATCGCCGAACCAGCTCCCGAAGAGGGCTCCCCAGATCACGGTGGAGATACCGCAGTTCCGGAACATGGTCAGGGTCTTTCGCATGGGCTCCTCCAGCTTCAGCTTACGCAGGGCAATGATCGTTCCGATGACCATCACCAGACCGTAGCCTGCGTCGGAGAGCATCATTCCGAAGAACAGGTAATAGAAGAAGGACATCACCGGCGTGGGGTCAACGTCCCCTCTTGCCGGCATCGCATACATTTTCGTTATGCCCTCAACAGGTGCGGAGAACCGGCTGTTCTCCAGAAGGACGGGGACGTCCTCGTCCTCGCCGGGATCGGAATAGGTGATCACCGCCGGATAGCGGAACTCGATCTCCTCCCTGAGAGAGGCGGTATATTTCTCCGGGATATATCCCGTCAGCACGAAGGTGCTCCCGGTAAATCCCAGCGAGCTCAGTGCGTCGTACTTATCCTTTCGCATGGAAAGGTAGTCAACTGCGAACCTGAGCTGCTCTCGGTCGGCCTCATGAGCCTTGATCGCAGCTATCGCTTTTTCCGAGCTGTGCTCCAGCTCCCTTACCTTCTCCTCACACCGTGACATAAGCTCCAAGGGAGTACAGCTGTCGGTGTCTGAGAGGGTAACGAAGGACTCCTGCCTGAGGATAGCCTCCACCTCATCAGCACTGTCCTTGGGACAGATGATGAAGAGGTCGGTCTGCTCCTTCGAGGAGTAGATCACCTCCGCCGAGGCGCCCTCCGGGAGAAGCTCCTCAGTTTCCTGAGCGGTTATGGGGAAGGGCATGGTGCCGATGAAGGCCTTTGTGGTAGCCGTGCCCTTGAAATTCAGGGGAACGTCAAGGCTCTTCCACGGGATCAGGGTGTCGTACCTGAGCCTAAGCTGTGAGATCTCGGACTGAGCGTCGGCGATCAGCTTGCTGCTCCTGATGATGTCATTTGCAGCAGCCATGATCTTTTCCAGCTTCATGGCCTCCCGGCCGAAGGCGTGCTTTTCCACCTCTATGCGGCCGCCGAACATCTCGGCGAGCCCGGCCTTCTCGGGAGCGTGTCTTTCCAGTATCTCAAGAGCCTGAGCCACAGTGCTGCGGAACTTTTCAAACTCTCCGGTGACTGCGGTGACGTTGGTGCTCTCAAGCTCCTCGTCGGTATTCTGGCAGATCTCCACCACGCCTCTCCTCTGGAGAAGCTCGATTATCTTCTTACTGTCGGTAAGCAAAGCGATCAGCTCGATCTTTTTCATTCTGAGCTTTGCCATGTTTCACATCACTCTCCTTACTGCGCAAAAAAGCCGTCGATAACGGCCTGGACCGCTTTTTCGGAATTGTCCTTTGCCCTTTTGCGGATGTCATCAAGGGTCTTCTGACACTCCCTTTCGGCATCAGCGGTATGCTCCGCAGCCTTTTTTTTGCTTTCCTCCCTCAGCCCTGCCGCCTCGGCATTGGCGTCGGAAAGGCGCTTCTGAACAGCGATGGCAGCCTGCCTCTGGGCCTCGCTGACGATCTCCTCCCCCTGCCGGCGAGCCTCGGAATTGCGCTTCTCGGAGCTTGCCTCAGCCTCAAGGATCCTTTTAACTGTATCAGATGCCATAGTAACCTCCTTTGCAAAATGACCATTGGTCAGTCTTGCAGCTATTATACCACAGTTTCCACTGAGTGTCAATAGCTTTTTGATAAAAAACTGACCAAAGTTCATTTATTTTGCCACAAAACAGAAAAGAGCCATCCCTACAGACAGCTCCCACCTCAGGATCTTATCCTGATAGAGCCATTATACCACGTTCAGCCCGTTTTGTCAAGTTAAAGCGGCAATTTTTCAATAAAATATCCAAACTAAGGTCCGTTCATAGTTTTGGCATTGAAATCCCGGCTCATTCAGTGTATAATGTTAGTAAGATACACATGAAGGGAGGGTGGAAAATGATCATTGGCGAGCCTTGCAGATCGGTCCTGAGGCGGCTGGAGGAGGCCGGCGAGAGGGCCTATCTTGTGGGAGGATCCGTCCGTGACGGCCTCCTTGGAGAGCCGGTCCACGACCTTGACATAACTACCAGCGCAAGGCCGGAGCGTGTCATGGAGGTCCTGTCCGACCTGTCTCCGGAGCCCACCGGGATCTCCCACGGCACCGTTACCGTGACTGTGGAGGGCATCAAGGCCGAGATCACCACCTTCCGCATCGACGGCTGCTATTCCGACTCCCGGCGGCCTGACTCGGTGGTCTTTACCGACAGCCTTGAGGAGGACCTTGCCCGCCGGGACTTCACCATGAACGCCGTGGCTATGGACCTTCGGGGGAACATCACCGATCCCTTCGGAGGAGCCTCCGACATCGAAAAGGGGATCATACGCTGCGTGGGGGATCCACGGCGGCGCTTCACCGAGGACGCTCTCCGCATGATGAGGGCCGTCCGCTTCGCCTCTCAGCTCGGCTTCACCATAGAGGAGGAGACACGCTCCGCCCTCATGGAGCTCAGCAGCAGGCTCTCACTTGTGTCCCGGGAACGCCTTCGTGAGGAGCTTGACAGGCTGCTCTTAGGGAAAAACCTGGTCTCGGTCATGCTGGGCTGCCGTGAGGTCATGGCTCAGGTGATCCCGGAGCTCCGCCCTTGCTTCGACTTCGACCAGCACAGTCGCTACCACCGCTACACCGTCTACGAGCACATCGTCCGGGCTGTGGCGGCGGCGCCCAAGGACCTGCTCCTGCGGCGCATTATGCTCCTCCACGACATCGGAAAGCCGCCCATGTTCACCCTCGACAACGCCGGAGAAGGCCATTTCAAGGGCCACGCTCCCCTCAGTGCTGACATGGCAAGACAGATCATGGGGCGCTTCGGCTTCGACAGCGCCACGATCGGGCGGACCTGCCGGCTGATCGCTCATCACAGCGACAAGATCCGTGATCTGCCTCGGCTAAAGCGCCTTCTGGCAGAGCTGGGCCTTGAAGAGCTCCTGCTCCTAATGGAGGTCAAAAAGGCCGATAATTCCGCAAAAAATCAGTTCGTCATGGCCGAGAACGCCTACTTTGATAAGCTGGGAGAGACTGCTAGGCAGCTCATCGCCGACCGGGCCTGCATCGACCTGAAGGGCCTTGCGGTCAACGGCAGCGACCTGAACGCCGCCGGGCTCTCCGGAAGAGAAGTGGGACAGGCCCTGAGCCTGCTCTTGGACAGGGTGATCGACGGCGAGCTCCCCAACCAACGGGAGGCTCTGCTCAGCTATATAAAGGAGGTCCGGAAATGAAGGGAAGGATCCATTCCACCGAGAGCTTCGGCACTGTTGACGGCCCGGGAGTCCGCTTCGTGGTGTTCTTTCAGGGCTGCCCTCTCAGGTGCAAATACTGCCATAACCCAGATACTTGGGACTTTTCCGGCGGACGGGAGGTCACGGCGGAGGAGCTCCTTGAGGAGTACAGCTCCTACAAGGAATTCCTCCGGTCCGGCGGTATAACTGCCACCGGCGGCGAGCCCCTTGCCCAGCCGGAGTTCCTTGCGGAGCTCTTCTCCAAGGCCAAGGCACAAGGGATCCACACCTGCCTTGACACCTCGGCAGGACCCTGGGGGAGCTCTGCCAGCGGTAAGATCGGCGATGTACTGCGATACACCGACCTTGTGATGCTGGACATAAAGCACATCGACCCGGAGGCCCACCGGGAGCTGACGGGGGTCTCCAACAGCCATATCCTCGACTTTGCACGGCACGTCAGCAGCCTCGGGATACCCCTCTGGATCCGCCATGTGGTGGTGCCGGGGATCACTGACGGTGAGGAGGAGCTGACGGCTCTGGGAGAGTTCCTCTCTACCCTGAGGACCCTAAAGGCCCTTGACGTGCTCCCCTACCACGATATGGGGAGGGAAAAATACCGTCAGCTCGGCATCAGCTATCCGCTGGAGGGCACCCCTCCCCTGACTAAGGAGGAGGCGGTCCGTGCCCGTGACCTGATCATGAAGGGGATCCGCTCCGGACTGAAAAAGCAGAAGGGCTGATCCAAGAATTACCGCAATATCCGCATTGACAGAAGTGCATGAAAATGCTATAATATAACTATGACAGGACGCTCCCTCAGAAAGGAAGAACTATGAAAAAAACTATCTCAGCAGCCACCGCAGCTCTGCTCGCAGCACTCTCTGCTCTGCCGCTGGCAGCAAAGGCTGAAAACTACGACACCTACTCCCCTACCTTCTACTTTAGGGCAAACAGCGCAGTGCTGGACGAAAAGACCGGCGACACCGTGATCCTTGCCTCGGATATACCGGAGGAAGGCCTTGATCTGAGAGTCGATGTTTACTCACTGGATCTCTCGAAGAGAGCCTTTTGGATCTCACCGAAATGGAAGTGCTCGGATCCTTTGATCAAGCTCAAGGACCTTTACGACCCCAGCACCGGTGACGAGATCTACGCCTACTCCACGCTGAAGGAGGACGGCACTATCACAAACAACACCTACAGCGTTTCCATACGCACAGATGATAATTACAACACGATGGCCTGCTCTGTCATCTATCAATATTACGAGCCCCAGACCAAAACAATGCTGCCTATGATCCCCTACTGCGACCCTACGGATCAGTACCCGCTCACACATTTTACGGCAAGTATCAGCTCTGAGCTGACCTACGGCTACCATACCATACACTTCCTCACCGAGGCCGAGGACTATGCCGATCAGAGGGTCAGCGAGGCGAACCTTTACCGTGAGGACGGCACCTCTCTCAAACGGGATCCGATCGTGGAGGACATGACGATCCGCATAAGCGGCATCGAGGGCGACGTGAACGGTGACGGCTTCGTGGATTCCTCCGACGCCTCCGACGTTTTGGTGGAATATGCAGCCTTGCAGACCGGACAGGAGAGCACTCTCGACGACCGGGGGAGGTTCGCCGCCGACACTGACCACGACAGGATCATCGACTCAACTGACGCATCGAATATCCTTGTTTACTACGCCTATGTGATGTCGACAGAGGATCCGGTCTCATTCCTTGAATACAATAACTAAGACGAAAAAGCCGTCCGGTATCTCTCCGGACGGCTTAGTTTTATTTTGTCCTGCCAAGGAGGAAGTCTCCAAGGCCGATAAGGTCTGAGGTGTTGTAATTCCCTGTATCCTCGGCCACCTCCTGACGCATCAGGATCAGGTCGAAGGTGTTCCAAACGCCGTTTTTGTCAACGTCCCAGTCGTGGCGCTCCGGCGCTTCATAGCCGTAAAGGGCAAGCTCGTTCATGTCGCCGCCCTTGCGCTCGATACGCAGGCAGTCCGTGGGAGCTGAGTCCGCCGTCAGGGTAACTGCACGGTACATATAGCCTCCCAGATCACTGGACCACAGCAGCTCATCGGTATGGGCGTCGTAGACCGAGATCCCGCCTGTGCCGTAGGTGTCATACACCGCAAAGCCGTTGAAAACGTACTCCTTGTCGAAGAAGGCGTACTCCACCGCATTTGACTGGTTGGAGTTGGTGGAGGGCGTCTCCATGCCATCGGTGTCGCCGTAGATCGGGTCAGGCATGGTGTCGGGCTCGTCGAACATACGGTAGAACTGGTCCAGAGCCGAGTCCTTGGGAGCTGCGGTCAGGTCGCAGGTCTCGCCGGACTTGTCCTCGTTCATAGCGATCAGCGACGGGCGAATCATGCTGTTCCTGCCGTTGAGGACCGTCTTGGGAGAGTTAGTGAAGGTCACGAATACCGGTGTTTCGCTCACCTCAACAGTGACCTTGCCGTCCTTAACAGCCAGCTCTGTTGTCTTTCCCTCAGCAATCCCCATTTCGGGAACTGTCAGGTATGCGTAGCTATAGCTGCCGGCGGAGATGGTCTCCTTGCCGATCTTTCCGGTATTAGTGGGGTAGTAGATGCACTCTATATCCTCCCTGACGGTGTCGCCTGCCATTTTGTAAAACTCCATTTGACACAGATCGGAGCTCTTCTTGTAGACGCCCGGGTAAACGGTCCCCTCCAGAACGCTGTTCATGCAGGAGAGGTAGTACCATGCCAGCTTTTTCTTCCAGCTCCCCTTCTGTCCCACAAGGCCGGAGTTGTAGTAAACGCCCTCGCCCTCGTCACGGAGCTGGAACTTTGTGATCCGGTCGGCTCCTGCGGCGTAGGCTGTCAGGTATGTCCTGGCGACTCTCTCGGCGTAGCGGAGCTGATACTCCTCGTTGTCGTGGTCATCGACGCCCTCCACCTCGCAGTCGGTCATAGGCACCTCGAATTCTGAGATCCAAAGCTCAGTGCCAGGAGCGTTCTCGTTTATCCACTCCTTCAGCTTATGGACAGTCTCTCCAAGGGAGCTGTCCTCGATCGGGTTGGACCCGGCGCCGATGTGGACGTTGATGATGTCCACGGCGAACTGTCCGTCCTTGCGGTTGTAGTCGAACCACTGCTTCATCTGGTCTAGGTACTGGATGATCGTGGAGTATCCCACAAGTCCGCCCATGGCCAGCTTGAATTCCGGGTCGGCAGCCTTCACTCCGGCGTTGGGGATAGTCCCCTCGTGGCCGTCGTAGTCGGCAGAGCACATCGCTGCCAGCTCGTAGGGAGTGTAATAGCTGGCCTTTCCGCTCCAGTTCTTGTTGGGCTCGTTGGAGTTCTCCAGCGCCGTCAGCAGGCCCATGCCCACCTTCGGCTCCTGAGCGTCGGTGATGTTCAGCGTGGACAGGTCGATGTCCTTATTGCTGCCGTAGCGTGCTGCCACCTGATACATGGCCTGAGCATGGATCATGTAGCTCTTCGGGTCAAGAGTGTCTGCATCCTTGGGAGCCGCTATCTCGGGATATTTGTCCTCCCCGTAGATGTAGGCGTTGCCTCCCTGGAAGCAGGGTATGATGTCGATGTCCTGCTCCTTCATTGCAGTGTAGTAGGAGTCCATATCGCCCCAGGTCCCTTGGGTGAACTTCACCTTGCCTGAGCTGTCGATCAGCCAGCTCAGGTTGTGGTACTCCCGGACGTTCCCGGCAGCCATGATCGAGGTCATGGGGTCGTCGATGAAGGCGTTGAAGCCGAAGGCCTTCCCTGCGTCCAGCCGTGTCGGGATCGTGATCTCCTTGGACTTGGCAGAGGTCTTCTTGATCTGGTCCGAGGAGAGCTCGGACTCCTTATAGCCGTATATGGCCAACTCGCTGACGCCGCTGTCGCAGTAGTCAGAGCTGAAATGGAGATAGCGTGTGGGCTTTGGGTCGTCGAAGGTCACGGCCCTCCACCAGTTATAGCTGTCCATGTTCACGGTGGCGATGTCGTTCCAAGCGAAGGGCTCGCCGTCAGAAACGGTCCATGTGGGAGTCCCGTTGGTGTCGAGGAAGGCGATCCCCGTGATGACGTAGTTGGCCCCCATGTCGATGTAGAACTGGGCCGGACCGTAGGCCATTTGCTGGTTCGGGGTCCAGTTGGCCTTAGAGGTCTCCTTCAGCACCTCCGAGGAAACTGTAGGCGACTCAGCAGACTCCGGCACCTTGTCCTGCTCATCGAAGAGGTAGGAAGCGTCCCTAAGGTAGCTGGCACCGATGTAGACCATGTTCTCGTCCTGCACCACGAACTGCGAGACATCGAGAAGATGAGGAGTTTTCTCCTCTGCGGAGACTGCTCCGGTGAAGGCTCCCGTGGAAAGGAGCGAGGCAGCGCAGACCGCCGCCAGTGTTTTTTTCAGATCCATGATTACCTCCTGTTATGTCAAAGCGTAGCTGACAATATTTTCCCATAATATTATTATAATCTTTGTTGCGATATTTGTCAACAGCGCAGCGAAATTTAGTCATTCCACACAAAAAACGGAGGCCTCGTTTTTACGCCCTGCCGGGAGCTTGACGATCCTTCGTCAATGTTGTATCATTAGTATGCAACATTTTTCTAAAAGGAGCTCCGCCATGCCTTCCGTTATTTTCTTCGATATCGACGGCACCCTCATCACCGAGGACGCCCGTATGCTCATTCCTGAAAGCACCCGCCGTGCCATCGCTCGGACCCGGGAGCTGGGCAACCTGACCTTCATAAACTCCGGCCGTACCGAATTCAATATCCTCCCCAAGATCCGGGAGCTGGGCTTCGACGGCTACCTTCTGGGCTGCGGCACCTACATTGAGTACGCCGGACAGGTCCTCCTGTACGAGACCCAGCCCCAGGAGTTCTGCCGCAGGATCGCTCAGGTCCTCCTGAGCTGCGGTGTGACGCCGGTCTATGAGCGGAGGGACGGCTACTTTTTCGAGGACAGGGCTCCCATGAGCGACGACCTGAAATGGTTCCTTGACAACTTCGTCTCCGCCGGGATCGACGTTTCACGGAGGGTCCCCGACCCGGATTTCAGCTTCGACAAATTCGTCGTCTGGGAAAACCCCGGCTGCGACATGGAGCTATTCCGCAGTGAGATCGGCCGGTATTTCGACATCATCGACCGTGGCGGCGGCTTCTACGAGAACGTGCCCAAGGGCTTCTCCAAGGCGACTGCAATAACCGCTATCCTTGACCGGCTGGGTATCGAGCTGGAGAACGCCTACGCTATCGGCGACAGCCCCAACGACCTCCCCATGCTGGAGGCCGTTCCACACAGCATCGCAATGGGCGGCGCTGAGCGGATCCACCCCTATGTTTCCTACATAACTGACCCCATCGAAGAGGACGGCATCTGGAACGCCCTCGAGCATTTCGGCCTGGTATAAGGAAAGCCCCGAGACTTAGTCCCGGGGCTTTTTCCGCATTACAGCTCCCGGAGAGCTGCTGCGCTCTCCAGAGCCTGTATCCGCTTACTTTTTGTAGAGCTTATCCATAGCCGCACTGGTCATAGGCCAAGCGCTGGCGGCGAACATCTTTGCGTCGTACATCTGGATAGACAGGGCGTCCTTTCCGGTAACGCCGCTGGTGCCGTTGTCAACAACATCTGCGTTGATAGCACCCTGCTCCTTGAGGGGGTACTTTGCAGGGAGAGCAACGGCCTGGAGGACTGCAACTGCATCGTTCAGGTCTACCTTTCCGTCAACGTTCGCATCGCCCCAATCGGCCTCAGTTGTCGGGATCGGCTCGTCATCGGGAGTCGTACCGTCTGGCTCAGTTCCCCAAACCAGCTTGCCGTCTGCGTAAAGTGTGATCTTGTCAGTGATAGCAGCGGCATCGTTGTCGTCTGCAAAGGAAACAAGGTCTGCGTAGCTGTAATCGTTGGCGGAGTCCCACTTCTGCTTATTGTACTCCTCGTCCATCTCATAGCCCAGGCAGAACTGGTATACACGGCTTCCGTAGAAATCGCAGTTCTCCCATGCGATCTCCACATAATAGGTGCCGTTGTCGTCGTACTTCACGGGACCTGTGAGGATCGCCTCGTTCTTGCCGTCAGTGAAGCTCTTCTCCTGATCGTAGTCGATACGGATCGGCATGAGCTGGTCTATATCGCTGACCTCGCTGATGTTGAAATAGTATCTTGCTCTCAGGTCGCTCTCGAACTTAGGCGGATCGATAGTCCTGTTGTAGACTACCAGCTTGAGCTGGACGCTGTCCTCCTGCTCCTGGTTCTTACCGCCGGCAACATAAAGCCCAACGGGGAGGGGATCGCCGTTCTCGTCCACCTGATCGAAGCCGGCCTTTGCGTTCTTGGACATATCGAAATCGGGGATAACGTAGTTCTTGTCAGCGAGCTCCTTGCCCTCAGCTCCGAAGAACTGGTAAAGTCCTGCAAGGTCGCCGCAGAATGCAGCGTTGTAGTCGTCAGTTACCTCGTTGTAGATATACTCCTTGGTCATATCAAGGTGGTAATCATGAAGGTCAGGACCGCCTACCAGAGCTCCCCAAAGAGTGTGTACCTGATTGATCGGGTCGTCCATGCTCTGCTTTGCGGAGCAGTGAGATGAACGGTGGTGAGGCAGAGAAGCATAGCTGTTCTCATAGCCTACCTCATAGGCGTAGCCCATGGGGTTGTCGCCTAAGATGTACTCCATCTGATCCTTTGCCCAAAGAGCGAAGGTCATATCGCCGGTCTCCTTTGTGTAGACCATGGCCTGGAGGCCTGCGGCGGTATTGTAACGTGCGCTTCCGTAGCCTGCAACGACTGCATAGCCGTTGGGGGAGGTAGCGATGAAGTTATTCACCTGCTCGTTATTGGGGAGGTCCTTGATCTGGTCATAGGTCATAGGCATATTCCAGAGAAGGTCGTCCATTCCGAAATACTTGTGAGTTGTAGTTGCAACATACCAGTCTCTCATGGGCTTGGTGTATGTTACGTTTCCTTCCTCGTCTATGGACTCGATGCCCTTTTCGGAGGACTTCTGTGCAGCGATCTCCTCGCTGACGCCTGACCAGAACTCAAGGTTCCAGTGGAAGATGTACCAGTCACGGGCTGTGTTGGTAACGGGAGCCAGCTTTGCGAAGACTCCGCCCCAAACTGTATCCCAGCAGTGTACCCAGATGTTCTGCCAGCAGTTGCCGGTGTCAGACATGATACGCTTGAGGTAGCCTGTGTAGGGGTGAGCGCCCTTGCCGTTGGTGACTGTCTCGTCAACAGCAACGATGTCGTCGATGTAATCGTAGTTCTCTGTGCAGTAGTAGAGCCAAACGGCTGCCCAAGCCAGCTCGTCGTAGTCGTAGCTGGAGGTGTAGAAGCCGCCGTCGTAGCCGAGGCTGGTGGCGATAGGAGTGGTAGCTCCTGCGTCCATTTCCTCGGTATGGGTCTCAACAGCGAACTCGTAAAGTGCCTTTGCGTACTTGAGGCTCTTTGCAGCGTAGTCCGGATCGCTCTCCTTGAAGTTGAGGTAGTTTATCGCCAGAGAAGCCGCAGCGCCTGCACACTGGTCGGAGGCGGGCATCTCAGTAGTTGCGAAGTAAGCAGGACGCTTTACTGCGCAGGAGGATGATGCCACGACAGTGCCGTCTACCTGGAGCTCAGGAGCGCACCAATAGTTATGGTCGTTGTTGCCCTCGCCCACCTGATAGCAGTAAGCAACTACCTTTCCGTCCTTATCAAGGAAGGTGGCCTTCATGAAATAGTCATTGATCCAGCGCAGCTCGTCAACGACGTGTTCCTCCAGATCCAGCTCTCTGTAGGCCTCGGGGAACTCATAATAGCCCCAGCCTAATGTAGAGGCGGAATAGCTTCCCGGAAGGCCGAACTTAACGTGGTCTCCGGCGTCGTGCCAGCCGCCTGTAAGGTCAACGCAGCCGTCGCCGTCGGGATCGAGAGCAGCCTTATTGGCATCGATGAACTTCTGGGACATATTGACTCCCACATAAAGGTCCGGGTCGTCATCGCCGTCCTTATGCTCGCCCTCATCGACTGTGCCGGTGCCCTGACCGTCGCCCAGCTCCTCATCGGTCTTGCCTCTGTTGACGGTAGGCATGGGATCCATGGGCTGGAGAGGGATAGCGCCGTCCTTTACATGGCAGTCGTCACGCCAGCTATAGTAGCCGTCCTCGCCTACCTGATCGCCGCACTTATTTGCATCGTAGAAGCAAAGTGCGAGCTGGAGAGCCTCAGCGAAGTTGTCGTAGTTGTTGGGATGATCTGGGTCGATCACCGCAGCTCCGGCCGACAGGGAGCTCCCCGTGAGGATCGTTGCAGCCGCAGTCAGGGCTGCTGCCGATCTTTTGAAAAAGCCTAACTTCTTCATGTGATACTTCCTTTCAAACGTTCATTTCAGAAGACCTTTTTCCTTGAGCCTGTCGAACACGATATTATAGCCGTCGTTGCCGTCCTTGAGGGAGCGGTTGACACGGCTGATAGTTGCTGTGCTTGCGCCGGTCTCGGTGACGATGCTGTTATAGACCCTGTGCTCGTCCAGCAGTCTTGCGACGTGAAGGCGCTGAGCGAAGGATTTGAGCTCGATGCTCGTACAGAGGTCGTCGAAGAATTTATAGCAGTCCTCAACTGAACCAAGCGTAAGGATAGCCTCAAAGAGCAGATCCATACTGTCAGATCTTATTTTATCGATCATTTAATGATGCTCCATTCTGCCATAAGGCGTTTTTGGGAAACGATTTCCTACTTTACATTTTAACACATTATCACGCAAAAGTAAAGAATCTTTTTTATTAAAATGAAATAATTAACTCCGGTCATTTCCACGGGAGCATACACCTTTAGTATATGATACCACAATATCAACCGATCGTAAAGAGCAAAAATTGCGGAATTTTAGATTTGTGAAATGTATACAACAGCGATTTTCCGGCTGTGTTCATTATGCCTATAACAAGATTAAATCATGACTTTATGCAAGGTTTTCGCCCTTCTGTGCAGGGGGAACGAAAATGGCTACTTCCCATTTTTTGCACTATCTTAACCGGAAAAGTCCTCTTTCAGCCGTTGATTTTTCCCCGCATTTATGTTATACTGTTCAAAAAGGGAGGCGTGGCGAATGATACATATCTACTGCGGCGACGGCAAGGGCAAGACCACCGCTGCTGCCGGACTTGCGGTCCGGTGTGCAGGGGCAGGCTTGAAGGCCGCTTTTTTCCAGTTCCTCAAGGACGGCACCTCCTCCGAGATAGGGCCGCTCAGAAAGCTGGGGATCCGGGTCAGGTGCTGCAAGGAGTGCAGCAAGTTCGTCTTTGAGATGAGCCCTGAGGAGAAGTCCGCAGCGGCCCTCGCTCAGGACAGTATGCTCCGTGAGGCCGAGAGCCTTCTCAGGGAGGGCTTCGATATGATCGTTCTGGACGAGTTCTTCGGCGCCCTCACCACCGGCACCCTGACCTATGAGGCGGCAAAGCGCTTCGTGGAGGACTTCCCTGTCTCCGCCGAGCTGGTCCTCACCGGCAGGGATCCTGACCGTTTTTTTCTGGATAAGGCTGACTACATCAGCCAGATCCATGCCCTCGCCCACCCCTATGACAAGGGCGTCCCGGCACGCCGTGGCATCGAATTTTAGCCAAAACTATCGAAGGCCGGCCATAGCTTCGCTGTGACCGATCACAGGAATTTTTACAAGGAGGTCAATATGGACATCAAAAATCTCATCTCACAAATGACCCTTGAGGAGATGGCTTCTCTCTGCTCAGGAGCCGATTTCTGGCACACTAAGGCGGTGGAGCGCCTTGGTATCCCCCAGATGATGGTCAGCGACGGCCCTCACGGTCTCCGCAAGCAGGATCTTTCCTCTGACAATTTCAACCAGAGCATCAAGGCGGTATGCTTCCCGGCGGCCTGCGCACTGGCCTGCTCCTTCGACAAGGACCTGATCTTCCGGCTGGGAGAGGCTCTGGGCAATGAGTGTCAGGCCGAGGACGTAGGCGTTATCCTCGGCCCCGGCGCAAACATCAAGCGCTCACCTCTCTGCGGACGAAATTTCGAGTATTTCTCCGAGGACCCCTACCTCGCCTCCAACATCGCTGCGAGCCATATCAAAGGCGTTCAGAGCAGGAACGTGGGCACCAGCCTCAAGCATTTTCTGGCCAATAATCAGGAGAACCGCCGCATGAGCGTCAGCGCTCAGATCTCAGAGCGGGCCCTCCATGAGATCTATCTGGCGGCCTTCGAGACTGCCGTGAAGGAGGCTCAGCCCTGGACGGTGATGTGCTCCTATAATAAGGTGAACGGCGTTTATTCCTCGGAAAACCCTTGGTCTTTGACCGAGATCCTCCGGGAGAAGTGGGGCTTCGGCGGCTTCGTCGTCAGCGACTGGGGCGCAGTCAGCGACAGGGTCAAGGGGCTCCCGGCCGGACTGGATCTGGAGATGCCCTCCAGCGGCGGCGTCAACGACGCAAGGCTGGTGGAGGCGGTCAAAGTCGGACAGCTCCCAGAGGAGGCCTTGGATCTGGCCTGCGAGAGGATCCTTACTATCGTTGAGCGCTATCTCTCCGGCAGGGACGAGAGCGCAGTCTGGGACAAGGACGCCGACCATGAGCTCTCAGCAGAGATCTCCGCTCAGTGCATGGTGCTGCTGAAAAACCAGGACAGGATCCTTCCCCTTGACAAGGGAAGGAAGATCGCCTTCATCGGAAAATTCGCCGAAACGCCCCGCTATCAGGGCGGAGGCAGCTCCCATATCAACTCCTTCAAGGTGACGGACGCACTGTCAGCCTCCGAAAAGTACACCAAGGTGGGCTACGCTCAGGGCTACCGCACCGACGAGGACGTCACTGATCAGGCTCTCCTCGATGAGGCGGTGGAGCTTGCCGCCCAGAGCGAGATCGCTGTTGTTTTTGCCGGTCTTACGGACCTTTTCGAGTCAGAGGGCTTCGACCGCACTCACATGGGGATCCCCTCCTGCCAGAACGAGCTCATCGAGCGGATCTGCGACGTGCAGCCAAATACCGTTGTGGTCCTCCACAACGGCTCACCTGTTGAGATGCCCTGGCTGAGCCGGGTAAAGGCCGTTTTGGAATGCTACCTGGGCGGTCAGGCCGTAGGCGAGGCTCAGTGCCGGATCCTCTTCGGTGAGGAGAGCCCCAGCGGAAAGCTGGCAGAGACCTTCCCCAAAAAGCTCTCCGACAACCCCTCTTTCCTCAATTTCCCCGGCGAGGGCGATCTGGTGGAGTACAACGAGGGGATCTTCGTGGGATACCGATACTATGACTACAAGGATATGGACGTGCTGTTCCCCTTCGGCTTCGGACTGTCCTACACCACTTTTGAGTACAGCGATCTGAGGGTCAACGCCGACAGCTTCTCACCCGATGAGGGCTTGGAGGTCAGGCTGACTGTCAAAAATACCGGAGATATGGCCGGACGTGAAGCGGTACAGCTCTACGTCAGCGACTGCAAGAGCTCGGTGATCAGGCCGGTCAAGGAGCTCAAGGGCTTCGAGAAGATCTATCTTGAGCCCGGCCAGTCCAGAGAGGTGGTGTTCCGCCTTGACAGACGCTCCTTCACCTTCTACAGCGAGAAGATCCACGACTGGTTCGCCGAGAGCGGCGACTTCCAGATCCTGATCGGCAGCTCCTCCCGTGACATAAGACTGAGCAGGACCGTCACTATGGTCTCTCAGGAGGCTCTTCCCTTCCGGGCCGATCCCAACACCACAATGGGCGATATTTTGGACAACGAGAAGGCTAGGCCACATATCCAGAAGCTCATCGACGACTACATCAGCGCTATGAATATGGAGAGCGATATGTCTGAGCTGGGCGAGGCCACTAAGCTCATGATGGAGGCTCAGCTCAGGGACAACCCCCTCCACGTCATGGTCAGCTTCTCCGGCGGAAAGGTCACTCACGAGGACATCGCCCAGATCTGTCAGGCCATAAACCAAGAGTTCTCGGACTGAGAAAGGGCGGTGCCATATGATAAAGGTCATCGACGGGACCCTTGTCCCGGAATGTGTGCAGGTGATCCGTGAGAGCTTCCTCACGGTCGCCGAGGAATTCGGCCTTACCCAGGAGAACGCTCCTCGGTTCACGGCCTTCTCCACTGATGAGAACAGGCTCTTCTACCAGCTCGACGTCCAGCAGCGCCTCATGGCCGCTTGGGTGGACAGCGACGGCAAGATCATCGGGTTCTACTCGCTGTTCCCTCAGAGCGACAGGGAGTGCGAGCTGGGCAGTCTCTGCGTGCTGCCGGAGCACAGACACCTCGGCATCGGGAGCCGCCTGCTGGAGGACTCGTTCTCACGGGCGAAAAAAGCCGGCTTCTCTCAGATGAAGATCAGCATCATCCAGGAGAACGAGCGTCTGCGCCGCTGGTATGAGAGCAAGGGCTTTGAGCACACCTCCACCGAGAAATTCGACTTCTTCCCCTTCACCTGCGGTTATCTTCAGCGAAAGCTGTAAACGAAAAGGACACCCGTTTTGGGTGTCCTTTTTGATGTGTAACTGTAGGCCGAGCCTTCCCTGCAAAAGAAAAAAGCGCACACTGTGCGCTCCTTTGATGTGACCAGACCGATAAGCCGAGTTCTGTCGAGTGCGGCAATTTATCTACTCCCGCTGTCGCCGGCGGGCTCAAGCCGTCATTACTCCATATCCGCCGAGCAGACGTTGAGATATGAAGTACCAATAGACGTTGCACCGGGTAGGGTTTACATAGCAGTACGGTCTCCCGCACTCTGGTGAGCTCTTACCTCGCCTTTCCACCATCACCTCAAAAGAGGCAGTATATCTCTGTTGCACTTGCCCTAAGGTCGCCCTCGGCTGCCGTTAGCAGCTACCCTGCTCTGTGATGCTCGGACTTTCCTCATGAACTAAAGCGTCCATGCTGCCGCATAGTCTGCTCACAGTTACAGTTTAGCATATTTTCTATTTTTTGTCAAGGGAACAGCCAAACATCTGCAAAGTGTGCGGTCTCTATGGGGAGTTTTATGTCAAGGCAAAAATTTCGCAGATGAAGGAAGGAGGCGAAACTTGGATAGAGCGGTCTGTCCAGATCCACTGCTCCGCCTTGACTTTTCCAAACACCCGTGCTATAATAGTTAGCAAATGCTAATACCGATAGGAGGATCCGCAAATGCAGCTAACTGAACAGCAGGCCAGTCTGCTCCTTGCCTTTTATTCATCAGACAACATGACGCTGAAATATGCTGAGTACGCAAGAGACAAAGGTATGAAGAAATACGAGGTCAGCAGGATCGGAGAGTCACTGAGCGAAATGGGACTGATCAACAGAGAAGACCCGAGAAGACTGACTCTTACTGACGAAGGCAGGAGCGCAGCCAAGGATATCACAACAAGGATCGAGATCGCTAAGGCTCATTTATCCTACGAAGGTGTGAACAGCGCAGATATAAACGGGATCGCACTTACATGGGCGCTCAATTGCCCATACTCTCTCTTCGATGCTATCGAAAAAATAGATCAGCACTACAAGACAAAGAGCTATTTCAACAAATCGGAGTCGTTCAACGGGACACAGCTCGCAAGAAAGATAGACGAGGGATTTTTCGTTCTGCCGTGTATGCTGCACAAATTAGAAGATGATCCGATGACGCCTCACACGAATGTCTCTATGGCAAACGATGCGTTCAAACGGAGCTGTGAAGTAAGGGTGCATAAAGGAAAGGGATATGTCGTTTTGTTCCCGATGATGATGACCATGAACAGGACCTTTAGCGATCCTATGGTCCATACTGCAAGACCCATAGCAGGAAAGCCGTTCAACTTTATGTACTGGAACGGGAATAGGTATGTTCCCGTTCAGATCGAAAACGATACGCTGAAGATCCCGATAGATGATTTTCAGTTCGTATGCCTTGGTGAAGATATAGCCAGCAGAGTTTTGATGGGCAGCATCGAGATCAGTGCCACCTGTTCTAACGGCGGCATGACAGATGCAAATGGTGCTGTACGAAATATGCGGGCTATGCTCACAGTCTACCTACACTGATCGCCATATCCAGGACCACAAGACCGGAAATATCCGGTCTTGTTCGTTTTGCACAAAAGCCGCTGCAAGGATCATGTTGATATATGTCCAACCTCACGAAAATTTCAGAAACGTCGCAAATTTGCTTCGACGAAAACGGCGTTTTTGTAGCATTATAAACAAGCGGCGAACTTTAGGTCAGCCGATATTTATTGATAATAGACGATCGACGAAGCAATTTTGCGACGATAGGATCCTTGTAATTTTCGGGAAGATGTGATATACTTATTTATGAAAGTTAGCAGAGACTACCTAAATGGCTGAAAACTGCTGACGAATAGGCTGCCTAAAAGAATACAAACCAAAATCAAAATAACTTGGCGTTAGCTATAGCTAACAGACTAGGAGGAACGATCATTATGAAAATGAAACGTGTGCTCGCCGGAGCGGCGGCACTGGCAATGTGCGTAGGAGCAGTTCCCGCTGTGTACAGCTCACCGGCGGCCTCTCTTTGCGCTTATGCGGCAGATACTGCGCTGACCAACGGCAATATCAGCATTTCGACCGAGGACGAGGCTTTCGCAGCGGCAAGCGTTGAGGTGACAGAGAGCTGGTTTGCGGATAATGACCTGCCAGAGTGGACGGAGGCTTCTAACGTTAAACCAATGCTTTCACTTGTACAGGGTGACAACGGTTTTACAGCTGATATTGATCTTAAGGATCAAGAAAATGCCGATTATGAATATAAGGGCGATCTGAAGATCACTTATGAACTTCCTGACAGCTGGGACCTGAGCGGAGGCGTTTCTGTTTGCTACGCTTTCAATGGAAAGACAATGTTTGTAGATACTGTTGCTTATCTTATAAATGATGTTGAGATAAGCGGCAATACTATCACATTCACATTGCCTTATGACTCTTTAAGCGATGTTACAGAAGGTGATGAAACAGACGGAAAGGTAAATGCCACCAGACTCATCATCATGGAAAACTCTAAGGCCGCTGACTTCAGTGCCTTGGAGGACGGCGTTTATGATGTTGGTCTTTCCATGTTCCAGAACGTGGAAAAACGTTCGCTTTCAATGGCTGCAAATACCATGTACCGCAAGGCAAAGCTGATCGTCAAGGACGGAAAATATTACTTTAATCTGACCTTCAATACCGGTATTGTGATGTATTCTCCTGCTTTCTGCAACAAGATCTATGCAATGGATCTGAGCAAGAGCACTGTGGGCGATCATCCGGTTTACGGAGTTTCTATCCCCGGTATCGTTACAGAATATTTTGACGACGACTATGTAAAGGATTTCACATTCGACCTTGCAAAGACACTGTATGCAGGTATGGGCGTGGATATGAGCGACGAGGAGCTTCGTGCAATGGTAGAACCTACCGTTTTGCAGAACGGTATCAAGTACATCAAGAATGTAACTCTCGATGTTACTGATAGTATCCAGGAAGATAATACAGTACAACTCGGTTTTTGCAGTGACATCATGGATTCGTTCTATGACAAGGGCGTTGCAGGCTCGGACAATGGATTTAATACGACAAACGTCATGCTCTCTGCGCCTGTAAAGACAACTGAGACAGCAGAAGATGTTCTTCCGGCGGAGAGAGACCTTGATCTTACCAAGCTCGAACCGATATTTGAAAAGTGCATCAACACCTGCGATACAAATATAGATTCGAGAAAGATCTACACAAAGGACTCATTCAATACCTATTTTGTTCCTGCATGGTCTATGGCAGAACACCGCACCAGAGCTTTGGCATTTCCTCCGACACCAAAAAAGATGAGGAAATGATCGAAACAGCAATGCAGATAACCAATATTACGAAACACAGGGACAAGCCGGTATCGAAATTATCAGGCGGTCAGCGGCAGAGAGTGTGGATTGCTATGGCGCTTGCTCAGGAAACAAAAATTCTGTTTCTTGACGAGCCAACCACCTACCTCGATATTCGCTATCAGCTTGAGATACTGAAACTTGTCCGCACACTGAATGAGCAGTACGGAATGACGATCATTATGGTACTGCACGACATAAATCAATCGTTATACTACAGTGACGAGATCACCGCTATGAAGGACGGAAAAATATGCGCACAGGGTGAGCCGCAGAAGATCATAACATCAGAATTGATGCGAGAGGTCTACGGTGTTGATCTGCAGATCTCGCAGCTTGACGGAAAGCCGTTCATCATGCCGATCGGAAGAGATAAGGCTGTCTATTGAAGGCAGCCTGATCTCCATATATACTGCAAAACGGAGGTGGGCGATGTTCGATAAACGCCTAACACAGCTATGTCCCGAAAGTAAGAAATACATCGTGGGAAACATCATTTTGCAATGGCTTGAGCTTGCGCTGAATACGGTCATGGTGATCGCCGTAGCGCAGTCGATCTCAAAGTTATACTACAAAGAATGGTCGATTCACGATCTGACCGTACCCATTATCATCATCATTGGTACATTGGTCATTCGCTTTTTTACTGCA
>JAFUAO010000040.1 GCA_017460665.1 Ruminococcus sp. | reverse complement strand
TAAGCCCCCTCCGCCTTCTCAGGCTCGCTGACAGTGACTTCTACAGCCTTGCTTTCGGGAACAGGAGCGTCGCTGACAAGCGGCTCGGTCTTGTACTCAGGCTTGACCTCCCCCTCATACACCTTCTCCTTGCCATAGTCCCTTTTCAGAACCGTTTCGCCCTCATCAGCATTGACCTTGTCGATGAAGTCTTTCAGTTCCTTCTGGGCCTCTCGGAGCTCGGCCTTTGCCTTCTTGATGTTCTCGGGATCCGAGAAGCCGTTGACCTTACGCTTGGCTCTGCGTATCGCTCTTTCAAGGGCTCGCTGCGTCTGCTCCAGCTTGTAACGACGCTCGCTGTCAGAGTTGTCCACGCTTTCGGGGAGCGGATCACCGTCACGCCAGAGACTTATTGAGTGGCGGCAGTTCGGGTGAAACAGTCCCTCGTTTATGGCACTGCTCAGCAGTGGGAACCACTTGCCGCAGTAGCAAGACTTGCCCCAGAGCGTACCGTCCGGGTACTCCTGGATCTCGCCGTCCCACATGGAAAAAGTATCATCGATGTAGATCCGCCCCTGCCAGGGCTCGCAGGTCTTGCTGCACATTCCGTAGCTGCTGACCTGAACAGTATCGTAGCCAAGAGCCTTGTACTTTGCGCTCTTGCCTTGCAGAGCCGCTCTGGTCGCCGTAGTGCGGAGAGCCATGCGGACGTAGTCAGCGATATTCACACGGCGTCCGTCCCGATATTCGATGCACTTGATGCCCTGGGCAAGGAAATCCTTCACGGCCAGGTCGATGGCCTGCTGCAAGGTCATAGATCCGGTGCTCATGGCGAGCTGGGCCCTGTTCACCGTCTGCCGATAGACGTCGTCCATGAGGCGGAGAGCTGCGGTCTCGGCCTGGCTCTCTGTCCCGGTGATGTCCTCGATCAGCTTATCGACCTTCGTCCGGTCTATGCCGAAGAACTGCGGCTCCGGAGCTATCTCCGCAGGAGCCTCCGGGACCGTGACCGCAGGAGGGACATCGGTGCCGTTCACGCCCTGGTCGAATTCCTCCTCCATGATCTGCCGGGTCTCGCTGTCGATCAGCTCGGTGTATTCCGCCATGATCTTAGCGTTCTCCCTGCGGAACTTGTCCAGGCTGCGGAGCTTCTCCGCCTGCCATGCACTCCACTGGAACTCTTCCTGCCCCTCTTCTTCCTTATGCCGGGAGAGGTTGCGCTTGAGGGAGCCTATGAGCCTCTGCTCGATCTCCTCAAAGATCCGGACTATATCACCTATGCCAAGCATTACGGTCCGTCACCTACGGAGGGCTCCCTGGTCTCAAGGATACCCTTCTCGGACTTGATCCTGCTGACCTCCTCGGCTTTCCAGTTGTCGTCCTTGGAGCTCCCCCAGAGCTCATCGACCTGTGTCTGCGTAGACATGACGCCGTAAGCGGCCGCCTTGCCCACGGTCTCTACACGGGTATCGAAATCCGGCGCACCGTATTCGCCGAAGCTGACGGTGACGTCATGCTCCTCCGGGGAGCCGTCACACATATTCTCGTAGGTCCTCAGCACCGCATCTATGAGCCGGGGAAGGATCTTTTCCAGGGCTGCGGTGATAGTGTTCCGGGTGTCACCGGTCACGTCCTTTTTCTCACGCTGCGCTTCCGCCGAGGACATCTTCCCCAGGTCGATGCCCAGCGTAGCCGGCGAAACGAGCCCTTGCAGACACATCAGCAGCGCCTGAGTATATGTGCTGACATACGCCTCGTACTTGATGTCAGGCTGAGAGATCTCTAACTTTTCGCCGACACCCTCGTTAAGGCTGCTGCGGATCTGTATGACCTCAGCCCCGAAGCTGCTGACGCTCTTGAGGCTGCCGTCCTTGGGATCTTTGGGGACGAGCCCCTCAGGGATATACTTGACGACTCGGCCTGCACGGACAGCGTCGAGCCACTGGGAAATGACCTCGTCCAGGGCGTCGAAGCACTGTGACTTTCCGCCGCTGAATATGCTCTTGCCCCGTCCGGGGTGCTTCTTATCGGCGTAGAACATCACGGGAACAGCCATGATGTAGTCGCCGGCGAACTCCACCACGGGAGGTATGTCTGCCAGCTCAGGGACTACCGACAGCGGCACTGCATTTCCGCTTGCATCTGTCAGGGTAGTCTCTATCCTGCCCCGGCTGTAGCGCTCGTGGAGCACATATCTGGAGGACTTCACCGTGTACATGGTGCGGAAGATCACCGCCCTCAGTATTCCCCTCTTCTGTTCGAGCTCCACCTTGTCGCCGGATACGAACTCAACGATCGGGTAGTCTGTCAGTGTCTTGTCGATAGAGATCTTGAACGCACCGTCACCGCTGACAAGGCCGTCACATACCGACTGCCCCACCAGCTCGGTGAAGCCTATGCTTTCAGCGATCTCCTCCCACTCAGGAGGAGCATCCACCTTGTCGAGATCCGACTTGACGATGTACGCCAAAGTGTCAGCTATGACCGCAGGAAGGCCGCTGTGGATCTTCCGGATCTTGCTGGTCGAAGGAGACGTTGCCCAGAAGGCGCCGGTGCCGGTCTCGGTCTGGTGGAAGAACTGGTAGAGCTCCTCAGCGTCGCCCTGATACCAGAGCTGTGAGCGGATCACCTCTATCTCCTGGGTGTGGCCTCGCATGATCGTGATAGCCTGCTCGGTAGGCGGAGGAACTATCTCCAGCCATGCCTGTATTTTCTTTTTGGCCCATGTACTGATGCCCATTGCTCATCCTCCCAATATCTGCATAGTTTCTGCCAGCCCCGTAGTCGCATCGGGGGCGTCGTCGTGAGCGTTCTTGCCCTCACGCTGGTATCTTATCATCGCATCGTAGTATTCCGGGAAACGGTCTCGCCAGTTGATCGGGAAATAAACGTGCTGCATGATCCACGTCGCATAGGTCAGGATCCTTGCCTTCTTGTTCCCGGCCTGGTGGAACCACTTCCATATCGTCAAGAAATTGTGCAGTTCCTCCTCGGAGATCCGCTTGACGTTCCGGGCAAAGCCCTTTCCGCCGTTATTGGACTCCACCCTGGCATTGTTGACAGAGTGCTCTTTGTGCCGCCTTGCTGTCTCCGGCTCAGTGATCTCCATGGGGGCCTGTGTGTAGTACACGTCCAGGACGTAGGCCTCTCGCTGATAGACTCCCCAGATGATCGAGCAGAGCCAGTCGCTGCCGTCGTCGGCTGTATCGGAATAGCTGTAGACGCCCTCGAAGAAGGGCGGCAGTTCTGTATAGGTCTTGAACGAGCTGTACAGCCTGCCCCTTATGTCGATAGGCTCCTGCTGGTAGTTGGCGGAGGCGATCTCTGCGCCCATGGCCTTGACGGTAGCCTGATAGCTGTCGTAGCTGAGGATCTCAGGGCAGAGCATGGTGCCGGTGTCCTTGTCATAGGCCTTCATGCAGATGTGCCGGTGAGGGATATTCTCAGCCTTGCAGAATTCCAGGTATCGCCCTGCAAGGTCGTCGGTCGCCCACCGTGTCATTATGATGATGACCTTTGCACCTTCCTCACGGCGGCTGAGCATGGTGTTGGTGAACCATTCCCAGTGCTTCTCTTTGACCGCCTCGTTGTGGGCCTCGTCGGAGTTCTTGATCAGGTCGTCGATCATCATCAGCGTGCAGCCAAAGCCTGTAGCGGTACCTGTAGGCGATGTCGCAAGGTAGTTGTTGTAGCCGCCTTCTAAGCTCCACAGGTTCATAGCGCCGTCACCGTGCTTGATCCGCACGTTCGGGAAGACGTCCGAATAGACGGCCCTGCTGCGGTCTGCCTTGACCTCTGAGATCGTGTTGCGGACGTTCTTCGAGAACATCGTGGACAGGGTCTCGTTGTACGATCCGATCATGATCTTCCTCTCGATATCCTGCCCCAGATACCACTCAGCGAAGCAGCAGGCCGTTCTTGACTTGCCGTGCCGGGGCGGCAGATTGACGATCAGCACCTTCTCCTCGGAGCCGAGGAAGCTCTGGAACGCCTCGCAGAGCTCCCGAAGGAAGGGACGGTCCGGTCTGTAGAAGTCAGGAGCCTTGAGCCGGCAGTAGTCCCAGAAGCTGCGCCTGGCCAGCTCGATACGGGCGCCAAGTCTGATCTGATCAGTCTTCTTCAGCAATTTTTCTCAGCTCCTCAGTCGTCAGACCCTTGAACGGGTCGCTGACATCGGCAGAGATACTGCCCTCGATCTTGGTGACGTATTCGCCGGTCATCTTGTTGAGGATATCCACCGCCCTGAGCCTGTCCTGCGTCAAAGCTCCATCACGGGCAATATCCGATAGCATTACCTGTCGCTCTTTAGCCGTCATGATGCGCTCATCCTGAGCCTTTTCGGTCAGTTCTCTGATGTACTGTGCTATTGTAGTATTTTGTAGTAATTTTGAAGCGTTCGTGTTCACGAACTTCTGAGAGTACCCTGCCTGCACAGCGCTCCAGGCAGCGTTGCCGCTCATGGCGTAGAACTCAGCAAACCTCTTTTGTCTCGCATTCACGGTAACACCGTCCTTTCTGCACTATAATTAAATAAAAAATATTTTTCTCAGGTATTGACATACGTGTTAATACGTGTCATAATATATACAGGAGGTGAGGAGTTGACATATGGTGAGCTAAAAAAGATGCTTAAAAAAGGCGGCTGCTACTTCGATCACAACGGGAAAAGACATGAAATATGGATCAATCCTAAAACGGGAGTCCAATTCCCGGTAGGAAGATATAATTCACAAGAAGTAAAAACTGGGACCTTAAAAAGCATCTTGGAAGACGCAGGGCTGAAATAGCCCTGCATCTACCTCATCATCGACCATACAGAAAGGAGAATGTTTATGAAGTACGCTTATCCCGCAATTTTCACAATGGAAGAAGACGGAGGTTACTCGGTCCTCTTTCCAGATGTACCGCACTGCTATACTGACGGAGAGACATTAGCCGAGGCGATCGAAAACGCAAATGATGTGCTTTGTCTGCGCTTGTACGATATGGAGGAAGCAGGTGAACAAATACCTGCGCCTTCCGATATAAGCTCAGTGAAAACAGAAAAAGGATCGTTTGTCTCAGTCGTGGCGTGTGACACTCTTGAATATCGTAAATTCTACGATAAGAAAGCCGTCAAAAAAACACTTACTATACCGAACTGGCTCAACGTAACTGCCGAACGTGCGAACGTTAATTTCTCGGCTGTGCTGCAAGAAGCTCTTATTGAAAAACTTCATCTTTCATGATACACACCCTCTGCATCTTGCAGAGGGATCTTTTTTTCAACAGCAAAGCCGCTCCATACGGAACGGCTCGGCTGCACAAAGGTATCATCAATGGGCGTGTGGGTGCTGGGTGCAGAGGCCGGACTCGGACCGGCGACCTCCGGGTTATGGGCCCGGTGAGCTGCCGCTGCTCTACTCTGCCAAATAGGGACCGGCTCACGCCTGCCGGTCAAAGCAAGAAAAGAAGTTATTATGATGTAGAACAAAGCACCGCTTTTTATCCTGAGCGGTGTACCGCTCGGGCTCAGACAGGATCCTGCCTCGCCCTCGGGCAAAAGGAGACACAGAAAGCAAAGGCGGAAGCAAGGGAGCGAGGGGGAACGCTCCCGAAAGCGTATGTCACCTTTCCGCCTGCTTTCATGTATACATCATATCACACTATCAGGGGGACATTCAAGGACATTTGGGGACAACGTTTCAACTGCCTGTAGGATTACAATAGATATGAGACAATTAACAAAAAAAGGTAGCGGAGCAGCATAGACCTGTGTTACAGTTAAGTTGCGAAAGATAAAAGCAACAGGAGGTCAGCTGATCCGCCATGAATACTATAACACAGATAACCCGTCGCCGTCAAGCAATAATTGAATATTCACTGAAAAAAGGTGTCACAGCCGCAGCGAGGCGCTACAACGTCGGCAGAGCAACGATATATCGCTGGAAAGAACGATATAACGGTACATTAGACTCGCTGAAAGATCGCTCACGCCGTCCACACAGTCACCCTAATCAGCATACTGAAGAAGAAATAAAGCTAATAAAGGATATGCGTAAACGTAACAAGCATACAGGTCTTGTGGTGTTCTGGGTAAAGCTTAAACAGAAAGGCTATACACGCTCGATACCAAGCCTATGGAGAATGCTTCGTAAACTTGAATTACAGCCTGTTAAGCCGCCAGATCCCAAGTATATCCCCAAGCCGTATGAGAAGATGCAGTACCCCGGACAGCGAGTTCAGATAGACGTTAAGTATGTTCCTGAAGCCTGCATAGTCGGTGACGCTAAGTCCGAGGGGCGTAAGTTCTACCAGT
>JAFUAO010000039.1 GCA_017460665.1 Ruminococcus sp. | reverse complement strand
TTTTTACTCATTGTAATACCTCCGTCTTGACATTCATTTCATCTGAAATGAAAAAAATCCGATTGACAATAGATTTGAAAAGATACGCTGTGATGAGATTCTTGTTCTTTATTTGTTCTTTATCATCACAAAAAGTTGGCATAAACCAGAGTAATTGAGTTTTTGTAACTTGCTCTGAAATGCCGTATTTTCCGCATTTTTTCAAACATACTGAAAATCAGATAAATCAATGGGGGATTTTCAATTCCCGTACGGGTCACCATTTTGCAATCCCACAGATGGCTTAAAATAGCCGTTTGTGGGTTTTCTTTTTTCTAAAAATCAGGCTTTGGCACTTGTTTGGCACTTATTATCTTTTAACTATTAATTTGGGTATCCGCAGAGCTCTCGCTCTGCGGTACTTTTTTGCTCATAATGCCAGTGCCTGCTGCTCGGTCTCGGCTTCGGTATCGTCCTCGGCAGGACTTTCTTCCTCTGTGCCTATATCGTTTGTGAAGCTCAGAGCGTTGCTTATCGCATCGCAGTTGCGAGCCTTGGCTTCCTGAAACATATGAGAATACAGATTCAAGGTAGTTCCTACGACGCTGTGTCCCATATCCGAGGATACCGCTACAACGTCTACGCCTTCAAATATCAGAAGACTTGCATGGAGATGCCGCAGAGAGTGGATATTCTTGAACGGCACTCCGATACGCTCACAGTAGCCTTTCAGCCACTCGAACGGTGTCTGAGGATTCATCGGTGCTCCGTTCCATTTGGTGAACAGTCTGTCATGGTCTTCCCACTTGGTGCCGAGCTGTGCAGCTTCTGCCTCCTGTTCAACCTTGAACTGCCTGAGCAAGTTCATGATAGAGACAGGCATCTTGGACACTCGCTTTGACTTTCTTGTTTTCGTAGTGTCGGTATAAATACCCTTCTCGGCTGTATACTGTGATGTTCGGCGAACGTGGATAATGTTATTTTCAAAGTCGATGTCTTTCCATTCCAGTCCCAGCATTTCACTGCGTCGGTAACCACTGTATATTGCAAGCATAATGTACAGCTTCCATTTCCGCGGCTCACTGTCGAGCTTCTGAAATATCTGCTTGACCTCATCAATGGTATATATCTCTTTCTCCTTCGACTCGCCTTTGGGGACAGTCACTCGGCGGCAGGGATTGTCGCTGAACACACCCGTCGAAGTGTTTCGTGACCTTTATGTTAAAACGATAGAATTTGCAGCTTTCTGTCACACTCTCGCAGTCAAGAATGATGAGATAATGGCTGGATTTGTGAACAGGATCATTGATCTACAGTCAGCCGCAATAAAAGTTCCGCCGTACTGCTTTACAAATATTGACCTTGAAAAGAAAAGCAGCTTGCCGCAAAATTGGGTGATTCCCAGTTTTACAGCAAGATAACGGCATATTTTATCGTGATCGTTATCAGAAATAGATGCACGAAAGTACATCTGATAATACCGCTTTTGAAACCATGCGTGATATGGCTATTCGTGGTAAATCAGATAAAAACGGCGAGCTGATAACCTACAAAACACTTGAGCAATTATTTGAACGCCAGGCGCTTTTCAAGGCTCTTAGTATAGGTGAGGATAATAGATAAAGACACAGCTATCAAGGAAAATTACAAGCATATCGTTGCTATGGCACGCAGATCTCAGTACATTTATGACCTCGGTGAAGATATGACCGAGGTCATTATCAACGACGGCTGCGTTTCCCTTATGGAACAGGCGGACAGCTTCGATGAAACTCTTGGAGTGACTTTCTGGAGCTACGCTAAAAAGGGTATTTACGGCGCAATGCTCAGTAGTATCCAGCGTATGATAACTACATTTGATGTTTCGGAGCATTTGAACAGGCAGTTTACGAATATCAGCCGTATTTTGAAGCAATATCCCGACATCTCAGATGAGGAACTTATACAAAAGGCTGCCGCTGAGCTAAAGTTTTCCAACAAAAAAGCCATCGATCTTGTCGCTCTGTACTCTCGCAGCAGGGCGGAGCTTGACGACAATTCAAGCATTGATAGCAGCAATCCCGACGAGTCCTTATTTGAAATAGCAGACGAAAAAACTATGGAGTTTATCAGCAGTCTGCTTGATACAGTCCTGAAACCTCGCCACGCCGAGTATATGCGCCTATATTACGGTATTGGCTGCGACAAGCTCTCCTGTGCCGAAATCGCCGAGGAGTTCTGCGTTACCGAAAGTGCGGTGAGGAAGGCTGTTAATGTAGCTATTAAAAATATAAGAGGATATATTGAGTAAATTATAAAATCTTTTCAATAATAAGTTTTTTCATACCTTCACCGAAAAAACTGCGTACTTGTAAAAAGCTTTCCGTATGGTATAATAAAAGTATAAATAAACGATCGGAGGTAGAAACCTATGAATAATCGTATATGTGAAATACTTGGCATTGAAAAGCCTGTCATTCAAGCACCTATGGTGTGGCTGACTGATGCAAAGCTCTGTGCCGCTGCCTGCAACGCAGGAGGTATGGGAAGTCTCGGTCCGAACGCAGGGCAGACCACAGTTACAAGAGATCCTGTCGAGACAGCAGAGCATATGCGTGCAGAGATCAGAAAAGTGCGTGAGCTTACAGACAAGCCGTTCAATGTGAATATTCTTCCTCCCTACGGGGATACCAAGGATATTTTCACTCCGCCTATGCTGAAAGTTATCTATGAGGAGAAAGTTCCTGTTGTGACCTATGTAGGCGGTATTCGTCCTGAACTTTTTGCAGAGCTGAAAGAACATGGGATCAAGATCATTTTCCGTTCGCTGGATCCCGATCCCGATGAAGCAAGGGAAGCTGTAAAGTACGGTGCTGACATTATAGTGGCGACAGGCTTCGACGAGGGCGGTACTCTGCCTGACATGACACTCGGCACATTCTCTATCGTTCCGCTTATGGTGGACGCAGTTGATGTTCCTGTCATGGCGGCAGGCGGTATCTATGACAGCCGAACATTCAATGCTGTTATGGCTCTCGGAGCAGAGGGAGCATACTGTGGAACTGCATTTCTTATGTCTGAGGAAAGCCGAATGGCAGAAAATGTAAAGCAGGCAGTTCTCAAGGCAAATGCAAAAGACCTTCTCCTGTTCCGCACAATACCTGCATATTACCGTTCGCTCCCCGGTGCGCTTGCCAACAAGCTGGTGGAAATGGACAAAGCAGGTGCTTCAAACGAAGAACTGGGCAAGACTATGGGCGGATTTGCAAATCTCCGCAAGGGTATGCTTGAAGGTGATATGGAGAACGGCTATGTTTCGGTCGGAAACGGTATCAGCTTTATCCATGAGATCAAATCAACAGCACAGATAATCGCTGATATGACAAAGGACTATCACTAAGAAACAGGCGGTGTACGGATATTTTCCGCACACCGCTTTTCTTTTTCCTACATCCGTGTTATAATGATAATATCAACAGATCGGAGGTCATTATGGACAAGAAGCCAAACTATCCACTTGTTCCTGACAGTGGATTTGATACGAATAAATGCCCGATACTTTATGCACTCAGTATCGTGGGACAGAAGTGGAAACTGCCGATATTATGGTATCTCTATCTCGATAATTCTTGATATCAGCATTCTTGTCAGACAGGTCGCCGGAGAGGGTAAGAACGCCTGTGGAAGAATTAAAGCTTACTTTGCCGCTTGCCGCCTCCGCCGTCAGCGAGATCTTAGAGAGGTCGAATGTCCCTGCCTCAAAGGGCATGGCCCCTCCTATCAGCGCCAGCGAAAGGGCCGCAGCCGCCGCTCGTTTGATAAGTTTTTTCATATAGATCACTCCTTTTTTATTTTGAGCCGCATGAATTTGCATATACTTATTATTTATCATAACACACCTGCGCAAAAAACACATGGTCCAAATGGGTCATCTTAGAGCCAAAGATCTCCTCCCAAATTTGTACACCCTGCACAAAAAAGAGCCGATGCACCTGCATCGGCCCCGGCCTTAGTCTTCTCCGCTTATGTCCCTGTTGTTGATGACGAGCCCCCCGACCCTTGCCTTGATCGCAAGCTGGAGGCGGCTCTTGAACCCGGTCTTTTCCAGCATATCCGAGATGTGCCGCTTCACCGTGTTTGGCGACATATGCAGCACCCTGCCTATCTCCTTGTTTGAGGCCCCTGTGACAAGCTCCCTCAGGACGGTCAGCTCGGCGTCCGTCAGCTCAGTGCTGACAGCGTTCCCCAGCTCCACCACGGGCCTTGTCATGGGATAGACCGATCCCCCGGACATGGTCCTGTCCATTATCTCGATCAGGGGCTGCTCCTGTACCTCCTTGTACCAGAAGCTCTCGATCCCGATCGACTTCGCCCTTTCGATGTATGAGGCCTCCGGCATGGAGGTCACAAGCAGGATCTTGATCCTCGGGCGCTTCTCCTTGATCTGCTGTGCGGCGTCGATCCCGTCCATGCCGCTGCCCATGACTACGTCCATGAGCACAAGGTCGATCCCGGTGCTCATGCAGAGCTCCACGGCCTTTTCGGGAGTTTCCGCCATGCCTGCCACCTCATAGCGCTCCGAGCCATTCACGGCCGTCTCGAACATCTGCCGGACCATTTTCTGATCGTCAGCGATCAGCACTCTGTATGCCATTATATCTCCTCCTCCGGCTCGTCGGGGAGCTCCAGCGTCAGCTGGAACCGTGGCGAGCTCTTTATCTCCATGGTGCCGCCTATGCCCTCTGTCATCTTTCTCAGGTCGGCAAGTCCGCCTGTCTCCTCAACAGGCCTTGCCGGGGGCCTGCCGTTGTTGGTGAAGCGCAGCACATGGCCGGTCTCGGTCTTCTCCGAGGAGATATAGGCGATGTCCCCCTCGGCGTGGCGCAGCACGTTGGTGACGCACACCGTTATGGCCGAGTCCACCACCGGCACCAGCGCCGGATCCTCGGGAAGGTCTCCGGTGAGCTGGATCTGCACGCCAAGGCCCTCGGCATGGTGCAGGCTGACGAAATAGGGCTGCTGCCAGCGCTCCACCTGCTCGTTTTTCAGCATGGCGATGTTCATTTTCCACTGCATGAGCATCTTCTCCCTGTCTACGCTGTCCGGTGCGGTCAGGTACCGCCGTGTGGTGAGCAGGGTCTTTCCCAGGTCGTTGTGGATCCTGATCTTTATTTGCAGGGTCTCCTTGTCCATGATCAGGTACTGTATGGTGGAGTTCAGCGCCTTGAGCCTTGCGTTGATGTAGCTGGCCTTTTTCTGCTTCTCACGGAGCTCTGCGGTGAGGCGGAACTCCTCGGTGATATTGTAGGCGATGAGCTCGTGTATGGGCTCGCCGTCAAGGGTGTCCTCAAGGTGTACGAAGCTGTAGGCTGTGCCGTCCTCGAAGCTGACGACGGGGCTCTCGCCGCCGGAAACGGCCTTGCAGAAGCCCTCGCCGTCGGAGATGCTCCCTCCGGTCAGTCTCTCGGAGATCCGCTCCATGGTCAGGTTGGTCAGCTTCGTCAGGCCGCCCTCCCAGTAAAAGCAGATCCCGGTGGGCAGAGAGTCCATGCTCTCCTTGACCGACATCATCGAGAGCCTTCTGTTCCTGTTCCTGAGGCAGCCGATCATCTCATTTACTGCCACCGCCGTCAGAACGAGGATCAGGAGCGCTGCTGCTGCGGCAGGCAGCCCCATGAACAGGCGCTTCTCCGACCAGCGCTGGTCTATGAGCACCTGATAGAACAGGAAGGTGAAAAGGGTCTCACAGGCGCAGATCACCAGGCCCCTCCTTGACCTGTCAGTGAAGATATGTATGATCAGTGCCAAAAACAGCACGGATCCCACCAGAAGGAGCCACAGCAGCAGTCCGCCCCTTATGGTCTCGGGAAGTGACATGAAGCTACTCATCATCGGCACCTCCCACGGAAAGAGCTATGCGCTGGGTCTCGTCCTCCACATAGGCGGAGATCTTAAGGCCCGGCGGCACAGTGATGAGCCCCTTCGGATCGGGGCAGATACTGTCCATATCTATAGTCATGACCGCCCCCTCAGAGGGCAGGAGCCTTACGAGGCAGGCGCTGACCCTGTCCAGCACGGACTCTATGGCCTTCTCGAACAGATCGTAGGCGGCGATGATCTGCTCCGAGGGCAGGTCCCCCTCCTCGCCGCCGATCAGCTCGCAGTCGATGTCCAGAAAGCCCATGTATTCAAAGCTCTCCTTTATCGAAAGGGCCAGCTCATACACGGGGATCTTTTTTGTAGTGTCGGCTATGAGCATGAGGTTGGAGCATCGCTTGACATAGGTCCCCAGCAGCAGACAGAACTTCATCCTCAGGTCGAACTCGTCCGTTCCCGAAAGGGCCTCGTCGATCTCGACAAGCTGTGAATGGGTATGGGCTGCGATATTATCGTAGAGCCTGTTCTGGGTCTCATAGCGGACCTTCTCGGCAGTGAGGCGGTTCTCCTCCTCGATAAGGTCGTTCTCCTCCTCGATGCGCTCGGTAGCCTCCTCCAGGTCTTCGTTGATCCGCTCTATGGCTGAGATGTCCTCCCTCCAGACCACCCAGCCGCCCTTTATGGGCTGACGGCGGACAAGGAGATTATCGCTGCCGGCGGTGTCGGCATGGCCCTTCGACCGGTAGACCGTCCTGCCGTCTGCGTTTTGCAGCAGCGCATCTATGTGGGAGCGCTCGAAAAGCTCACTGTAGCCGGTGTTGGAGGGTATGAGCCCGATCTTGATACAGCCCTCCCAAAGGCCCACGAACAGCAGGACGAAGACCTCCTGTATGTAGTAGAGCCTGATCCCGCCGATCTGAGGCGAGCCTCCTATGGCGTAATACACCACGATCAGAGCTGCACCTACGAGGGATGTGACCACGGGTATGTACCAGTATTTCCGGCTCTGGGAGAGCCTGCACCTCTTGATCAGCAGCAGGAAGGCTCCCAAGGTGGCGGCCGTCGACCAGGCCACTACCAGGAAATACAGCCAGTTGTACCGGGAGGTGCCGCTCAGGTCCTTCATGTCCCCGAAGCTCAGCAAAAAGTGGTGCAGGTCATTGGTCAGCACCCCTGCCATGAGCAGTATGGCCACGGCCCACAGCACCTTCACAGTGACGGGAGGCTCAGTGCCCTCGCCCTTCCCCACGCAGTACGCCGCATCAAGGGTCAGCATGGGCATGGCTATATAGGGGATATAGTACAGATACCACAGACAGCGGTCTATGACGGGCGTGTCCAAAAACAGGAAATATCTGCATATCCGGACAGCGAAAAGTCCGAACAGGAAAAAGGCTATGGCGATGACGTCCCTTCTGATACGCTTGTGGACGATTCGCAGGAACACTGAGGCTCCCCATGCGATGACGAAAAAGCAGTACATGACAGAGGAGAGCCCTGTGATGACGTCGGTGAGCTGGACCAGGATACTCACCACAGCAGACATCAGGTAAAATATCAGGAATGCGACAGTGTAGCTGCGCTCGGTCCTGCCGATATGGAGCATACCTCGACCTCCCTTTTGCGTTTTTTTAATTGTAGCATATCCCGGAGCTTTTTTCAAGGGGAGGGGGCGTATCGGAGGAGAGCATGATCAAGGCCGATCAAATCCGCCGCCTCATATAAACCATGAGCCGCTCATCGCTGAGCGGCTCAAAGCTGTGACAGCTTATCCATGATCCTTTCGTAGATCTTCCCTTTGGAAGTCGGATCATAGTTTTCATCAAGTTCATCTATTATTGCGTCAGCGACCTTTTCATACAAGATAAAATATTCCTCTTCGCTAATATCCCTTGCAGCATCAAAAGGAAGCCCCAAGTTTTTGAGTGCAGAGAGCTCTATGTCATCAAATCTTATCCTCATAAGATCACCTCCGTATCCGTTTTAGCTGATCTCGGAAAAACTCCGATCAGGTACAGTATACCACATCGCTCACGCTTTGTCCAGACTTTGATCAGGCCATTGCATTTTTCGGGAATTTGTGATATGATCAGTATACGGACCGCTGCTCCGGCACGGGCTCTCAATAACTGCGAAGAGGAAAAGATGAATGAAACACCCTAAAAGCTACGACACCACTCCCGAGATAAGGAAACGCATGAGCCGGGTGCGGCTCAAGAACGGCAAGGCTGAGACCATACTGGCAAAGCGCCTATGGCATGAAGGATACAGGTACAGGCGAAATTACAAAAAGCTCCCCGGCTCGCCCGATATAGCGCTGACAAGATACCGTGTGGCGGTATTCGTGGACGGGGAATTCTGGCACGGCGAGAACTGGGAGGAGCGCAAGGCTCGGCTCAAGCACGACCGTGAGTATTGGATCGAGAAGATCGAGGAGAACATGGCTCGGGACAGGCGTGTGGACGGCCAGCTAAAGGAAATGGGCTGGACCACGGTGCATTTCTGGGAGAAGCAGGTCCTAAAGCACACCGATGAGTGTCTGCGTGCCGTCATTGACCTGCTGGAGGAGAAGGCGCAGCAGAGCGATCAGGCATTGCAATAATGCTCAGATCGTGGTATAATGGTCTTGCAGGCCCCGATCCGGCACGAGCCGGTGCTCATTTTTGGCCTGCAATAAAGCGAGCTGGCCCATTGCGGCCATAGGAGGGCTTATCATGAAAAAAACTATTTGCGAGCTTTTCGCCGGCGTCGGAGGCTTCCGGCTGGGCTTCGACAGGCTCGGCTCCGGGTGGGAGACCGTATGGTTCTCTCAGTGGGAGCCCGGGAAAAGGGTCCAGTGGGCCCACGACTGCTATCTGAGCCACTACGGAGACTGCCCCGACCTCAACGGCGAGCTCCACACCTGCGAGGATATAAGCCAGGTGGACAAGAGCGCTATCCCGGACCACACCTTGCTCGTGGGAGGCTTCCCCTGTCAGGACTACAGCGTCGCCCATACACTGGCCTCATCTAAGGGCATCGAGGGCAAAAAGGGCGTCCTCTGGTGGCAGATCAGGGACACTCTCATCGCCAAAAAGCCGCCCTTCTGCCTGCTGGAGAACGTGGACAGGCTGCTGAAGTCCCCGGCAAAGCAGCGTGGACGTGACTTCGGGATCATCCTGGCCTGCTTTGCGGAGCTGGGCTACAGCGTGGAGTGGCGTGTGGTGAACGCTGCGCTTTACGGCGCCGCCCAGAGGAGAAGGCGCACCTTCATCTTCGCATACAGGAACGATACGGCCTACGGAAGGGCTATGGCTCAGTATACTGCGGAGGAGCTCATCGGCTCCCGGGGACTCATGGCAAGGGCCTTCCCCATTTCGGCGGCCGATGAGTACAAGTCAGCTCCCGTGGGGACCGACCTTGTGGAGGTCAGCGACTGCTTCTCCTTCCCCTTTGAGAAGGCCGGCGTCATGACCGGAGGAACGATCACCACCGCCGATGTCACCGAGATCGAGGAAAGGCCTGTGACCTTGGGCGAGATCTTGGAGGAAAAAGCTGACCAGAAATACTTCATACCCAGCGACAAAATGGAGAAATGGGCCTATCTCAAGGGCTCAAAGAGGATAGACCGCACCGCCTCTAACGGCCATAAGTACACCTTCTCCGAGGGGCCTGTGGCCTTCCCGGATCCCTGGGACAGGCCCGGCAGGACCATGCTCACAAGCGAGTCCACCCTCAACCGCTCCACCCATGTAGTGGCTGACAGGAGCACCGGAAGTATGCGCCTGCTGACCCCGGTGGAGGCCGAGCGCTTGCAGGGCTTCGATGATAACTGGACAAACACGGGTATGCCCGACCGTATGAGGTATTTCTGCATGGGCAACGCTCTCGTGGTCCCCATGATCACCAGGATGGGAAGGATCCTTGACGGGATCGTGGCCGGAGAGCAGGACCTGTGAGTTCGCAGAAAAAATTAGATGAACTTTCGCCCTGAGCGTGGTATACTGTAATCACAGCGGAGGGAACTCCGCAAAAGGCTCTCACAGCAATAGTTTATGAGATTTATGGATACAAAGACTCCTGCACCGCCACCCCCTTCCTGTGTTCCTCAGGCAGGATCGTAAGGGCACCTAGCCACGGAGAGGCTTGCAGGCATCACTGAGGGCGCCGCATTGCGGCATTTATAGAGCCTTGTTCGCCGCCGGTATCTCCGGCGGTGTTTTTTTGCGGAAAAAGAAAAAGTGTGCCGATCGGCACACTTTTTTATGTATTATTGCAGCTCACGCTCGGCAAGGGCCTTTTCGACCTCCTTGGCGGCGTACTTCTGACGGCGCTCCTTGCGGCGGATAGCCTTATTCACCTTCTTGAGTATGAAGCCTACCACGAACTCAAAGGCTCCGGTGGCCATAGCGAAGAGGGCGAAGGGCTGGAACACCTGGGCGCAGACGTAGTACGCAAGATGTCCGGTAAGAGTGCTTGCTATGGCGGCTCCGCCAAGGACGGCGGCTCCCACCAGGAACACGATCAGGCCGCTCCACAGGAAGATGTTCCCGTAGAACGAAGCCAGATGACGTCCACGCCTGTCAACGATCACTGCGATCCAGATCAGCAGCACGATGATCAGTGCGGCGAAGATACCAAGTGTGATGAAGGAGAAGAGATAGCTCATGCTCTTCATGTTGAAGCCGGACTTCCTGCTCCACTCCTCGATAGAGAGAGCCTCCTCCACGTTGTTGTTTTCGAGCTGCTTGCGGATAGAGCCGTACTCGGTATTTCCAAGGGCCCTTCCGAAGGTATCGGCGGCAACGCTGTCGTTGTTCTCGAAGAAGGAGGTGATGTCCTTCACGGAGACTGACGGATCCGAGCCCTTGCCGTTCACCAGGAACTCCGCATATCCGGCGGCCCGGTCAGCGGCGAAGTACAGAAGGTTGGTCTGGGCCATGTACTCACGGAAGTTATGCTTATCGGCGGCACCGTCGGTGATCTCGCCGAATTTCAGGCTCTTGAAGATGTCGTTGGAGACCGTATCTCCGTCCAGATCAGCATCGAGGACCGTGCCGATCTTCATTCCCTCCACACGCTTTTTCACGGTGTCGCCAGAAACTCCCAGCTTCACAGAGAAGGCGATGCTCAGGCCGATCAGCAGCAGCGAAGCCAGCAGCCCTATGATGAAGGCGGCGGTAAGGCGTCCTGCGCCCACCTTTACGGGGGCCTCCGCTTCGGGAGCGCTTTCCTTGGCCTCAGGCTCCTCCGTTATATCCGGTATGTCCGGCACAGGGGGCGGCGGAGGCGGTGCAGCTTCCTTCCGGCGGATAGGCGGCAGCTCCTCTTTTTTCATCTCAGGTACCGGAGGGGGCTCAGGGATACTGCTCTCAGGAACAGCAGGGCCGTCCGGCACAGGATCGCTCTCCGGAATCTTAGGCAGATCGGCGGAGAAGTCGTTCTCCGGGGGCGGGATCACGGGCTCGTCAGAGCTCTCGCCCAGAGTCTCAAGGAGCTCCTTGGCCTTCTCGCCAAGGTCTGCCTCGGTAACGGCCTGACCCCTAGGTTCCTCCGGGAGCTCAGGGCTGGCCTGGTCTATAGGCAGTTCATCGGTCTTAGCTCCGCAGGAGGTACAGAACTTAGCGTTGTCCTCAAGGAGCTTTCCGCATTTTTTACAGATCATTATCATTTCCTCCAAGATCGAAAAGTGGGGATACTGCTTATATTATACACCCGGAGGCGAAATATGTCAACAAAAAACGGACATTCCTCACAGGAACGTCCGTTTTATGTACAGAAAAGGCCTGTTCATTCCTTCTTGTTCTGAGCCTTGAGCAGATCACGGATCTCAGTAAGAAGAACTTCTTCCTTGGGAGGCTCAGCAGGCTTCTCTTCTTCCTTCTTCTTGCCCATAGCCATAGCCTTGTTCACGGCCTTGATCAGGCAGAACAGGATGAGGGCGATGATCAGGAAGTTGATAACGGCCGAGATGAACGCACCGTAGGAGAACTCGACGCCTCTGATCGTGAATGTACCTCCGACGACCTGCATAACGCCGTTCTCGTCCTTCTCAGCGCCGCCAGTAATTACAGCGATGAGAGGATTGATAAAGCTGTCAGTCAGAGCAGTTACGATAGCGCCGAAGGCAGCACCGATGATGACACCGATAGCCATATCCATTACGTTGCCCTTGAGCGCAAAGGCCTTGAATTCCTCTAAAAACTTCTTCAATCTCTTCTTCTCCTTTCTTTTGATTTATTTATATAAGCAGCCTTAGCCGCCTATAGGCATCATGTACCTGACTTTGTGAAGTCCAGATCCGGCAGGTCCGGGATCGAGGGATCGTCGTTCTTGACGGTCTTTTTGGCCTTCATGTGCTCCGGGAGCTCGATCAGGTCCAGCTCATCGACGTACTTCTCCTTCTTCTTAGGGAGAGCATCGACTGCGTGGTCGGCCTGGGCCATCATTGCGGACTTATGCTCAGGAACGTAGGCCTCCAGCTGGTCTGCATCAGCCTCGCCGGCCGTATGCATAGTGATCCGTGAACGGAGCCTGTCGTCGCTGGCGGAGGAGAGCTTATCCACGTCCACTTCCTTGGTGACGCCCATTTTGTCCTGGGTCTTTTCGTGGTGGTTAGCCTCTAAGTCGTCGGCGTTGACCGCCTCGGTCTTTCTCATATACATCTTGCTGAACTTATCGCCGTCGTTGGGACGGAGGTCCCCTGCGTCGACGATAGGAGTATCATTCATATAGGACTGCTTCCGGCCGCCCTGTCTCCCCATGTTAGTGGTATCACGGCTGCCGAAGGCGATGTCGCCCATATCACCGTGGCTGGAGCGTCCGAAGAAGTCGTCGGAGGACTCTCTGTGCTTGGTGGCCTTGCCGCCGTCGAAGAACTCCCAGAAATCATCGGGAACGTCGATGCGCTCCTCCTTCTGGGGCTCGGGCTGAACAGGAGGCTGAGGCATACCGGGCATACCGCCCATTTGAGGGATCCCGGCCATACCGGGCTGCTGATAGCCAAGGGCCGGCATACCGCCGGGCTGGGGAGCGCTGCCGTCGATGACAGCAGGCTGGCCGTACATCATGGGCTGAGGAGCCTGACCGTAGATCGGCATACCGTTGGGGTCATAGCCGATTATCTGTGGCTGGGCGTACATCATGGGCTGAGGAGCCTGGCCGTAGATCGGCATACCGCTGGGGTCATAGCCGATGATCTGGGGCTGAGCGTACATCATAGGCTGAGGAGCCTGACCGTAGATCGGCATACCGCTAGGGTCATAGCCGATGATCTGAGGCTGGCCGTACATCATAGGCTGAGGAGCCTGGCCGTAGATCGGCATACCGTTGGGGTCGTAGCCGATGATCTGGGGCTGGCCCATCATCTGGCCCATGGGAGCTCCGCCCATTTGAGCCGGGGCGCCGCCCAATTGAGGCTGGCCGTACATCTGGCCTCCCATAGCCGGGATACCGCCCATAGCAGGCATACCTGCCTGAGGCGCAGCCATAGCCGGCATACCGGGCATACCTGCGGCCGGCTGGGGAGCCATGGGGTCAGGCTGCTGAGGCAGCGAGACACGGTCTGCGTCCAGCTTGGGGATAAAGGGCTCGTCATACATACTAAAGTCGAATTCCTCGTCGCTCTCATTGAGCTCGTCGGCTGTATAGATGTCGGATGATGTATCTGCCGGAGCACGGTCACTGATCGTAAACGTACCGCTTCCCACGGTAAATCCGCCGCTGGCTTCTTCCTCCGAATGGTAGCCGCCCATGTCTACCTGCTCATAGTTGACTTCCTGAGGGTTTTCCAGATTACTTCCGCATTTCACGCAGAATTTGAAGCCTTTTTCGTTCTCTGTACCACAAACGCCGCAGATCATATCTATCACTCCTTGCTCTTTAAAGGTATACTCGTCAAAATACGCATAGTTCTACATTATCTATTATAACATTCGGGCGAGGATTTTTCAAGGGTTTTTCAAAAGATCGTGCAATTAGCGACAATTCAGGTCAAATATTTGTACGCACCGGACGCAATAGCTAATTTTCTTTATGGAGATCTGTGTGATCCCCACAAAAATAAGGCCGCCGCATTTCTGCGGCAGCCTCATAGATCAGAGCTTTTTCTTCTCGTCCTCGATCAGCTTCAGGAGGTCGTCCACCGACATATTCGACGGCGACTTCTTCCTCTCGTTGGTCTCGGACTTGCTGATTATATCGGAAATATCCGGCGAGCTGCTCTTTCTGGGAGCAGCAGGCTGGGCCGACTGGCTCCTAAGGGGAGCTGTTCTTGGGATCTCGTCACGGGACATCTCGACCAGCTGTGACTTGGAGAGCACCCCTGTATTGTCCGGGACGCCCTCAGCCGGAGCTGCTGCGCCGTCGGATTTAAGGCTGAACGAGCCGCTGCGTTCGGCCTCGGCGGTCTTCCTGAGCATCTCCTCACGGAGAGCGTCTGCGGTAGGAGCAGTTGAGGACTGGCCGCCGATGTTCCTTGCTGCGAAGGAGCTCTCAGCGGAGCCTGTGCCGCCTACGGCCGGGAAGGTGCCTGTTGCGCCGCGCTGGGCCTTGAACTGCATGGTGCGCTCTTTTTCCTTCTGATAGGGAGAGTCGTGATTGACCTCCTTCTGGCTGAAATTCTCGGCAATGGACATCTTCTTGCGCTCGAACTCATTGCTGGGCTGGATCTCCTGAGAGGGCTCGAAGAGGGGGGCGCCGGAGGGCTTTGCATGAGAGCGCTCCTCCTCAGCGGTGCCGCCGTTCTTCTCGTCGTACTCATAGAAATCGTAGTTCTCGTCCTGGTCTTCGTCCTTGGAGGAGGCCAGCTTTGCGATGAAGAGGATCAGCAGCAGAGCGCAGGGGACGATCAGCATACAAACGATGCCCTTGATGCTCTTTGCGAAGGTTATCAGGGCGCCCATCTCAGCGCTCTCGGGATAGCCTGTGCAGACTGCGGCGATCTTGTCCTTGGTGATAGAGTCTGTATTGTCCTCATGGGAGTCGTCACGGGTATAGTACTTCTCCACGCCGTTGTCATCGGTAACGATAGCGCCGATGCTCCGCAGGGTGAGAGTATCCGGCTGATCTGCGGGGTAGCACAGCACGATGTCGCCCACTGCTATGCTGATCCCGGAGGCGTCCTTGGAGATAAGGGCCGAGCCGGCTGAAACGTCGCTCTCGAGGGGATTTGGCTCAGTTACGACGTAGATGTATCGGTCGAAGAATTTGGGAGTCTTGTTCTTGGAGAATGCGATGTTGATCACGACTGCCACAACGATCGAGACTATGCAGACGATCATGATGAGCAGCTTCAGGATCGAGAAGCCTTTTTTCTTTTCCATAGTTATCATTCCTTTTCTTGTTTTTCTACACATCTCCCCGGCGAAGGGCCTCGCCGAAACGGGCTGTGAAACTATTATACCATATAATCACCGAAATTTCAAACATTTTTGCAGTTAAATTATTTGAAAATGTATTTTTCTACATCTGCGAAAAATTTTCCGTCGATGTGTACGAAAAAATTAACAGAAAATCCACACTTTGTGCAGTTTGTACAAGAAAAATCGGCGGAAGGGCCTCCAAAGCCCCTCTCTTGAGCAGAATTTTTGTGTATATTCGGTAATATGTAAGTTTGGTTGATAAATATTTGTTGAAATATACAGTTGCAAAGATCCCTGAAAAGTGTTAAAATAAATCGTATACTGGTTGTAAATCGGAAAGACGGATCATAGGAATTTATTACCAGTGATATATTTCTCAAAATATACAGATAGTTATTATAGCCGTCACCGGCAGAACAGGAGTTAATTATGGCAGCTAAAAAAGCAAACCCCTTGATGACTAAGATCCGGGAGGAGTTCCCCAAGAAGCTACAGTCCCTGTACAGCGTCACCCCTGAGGAGGCCTCTGACAAACAGGTATATCAGGTGCTCTCTCAGATCATCGTCGATATACTCGGCTCCAAGAGACAGAGCTTCATCAACCACACCCATTCCGTGGGCGGGAAGCAGATCTATTACCTCTCTATGGAGTTCCTCATGGGACGCTCCCTTAAAACTAGCATATACAACCTTGAGCTGGCTGACGATATCAGATCCATGCTCAAGGAGCATACCATAAATCTGGACAAGGTATTCGAGCATGAGCCCGACGCCGGCCTCGGCAACGGCGGTCTGGGAAGACTTGCCGCCTGCTATCTGGACGGCCTTGCTACTACGGGCTTCCCGGCAATGGGCTACTCTATCTGCTATGAGTACGGTATCTTCCAGCAGAAGCTGGAGGATGGCTGGCAGACCGAGCTCCCCGACAACTGGCTCCCCGGCGGCAGCGTTTGGCTGGTGCCTAAGCCTGAGCTGGCTATCGATATCCACTTCGAGGGCGACCTTCAGGAGTATTGGGACAACCAGTACCACTATATCTCCCATGTGAACTACAATACAGTCGTTGCGACTCCCTATGATATGTACGTTTCCGGCTACGGCGGCGAGGGAGTCTCTGTGCTGCGCCTGTGGTCCGCTAAGGCACCTTCCTTCGATATGGGTATGTTCAATAAGGGCGACTACGCAAGCGCTCTTGCTCAGAACTCTATCGCTAACGCTATCTCAAAGATCCTCTACCCCAACGACAATCACCTTGAGGGCAAGAGCCTCCGTCTGCGCCAGCAGTATTTCCTGTGTGCAGCCTCTATCGGCGACATCGTTAACAACCACATGATGGTCTACGGCACTCTGGATAATCTGGCAGACAAGGTGGCTATCCACATAAACGACACTCACCCCACCCTGGCTATCCCGGAGCTCATGCGTGTGCTCCTGGACGACTGCGGCTATAGCTGGGATAAGGCTTGGGATATAGTAACGAAGACCTTCGCCTATACTAACCACACCGTTATGGCCGAGGCTCTGGAGAAGTGGGACGTGAACCTTGTGAAGCACGTCGTTCCCAGGATCTTCTCTATCATCGTTGAGATCAACAACCGCTACTGCCGCGATCTCATGGAGAGGAACGGCTACGACAGCGCTAAGACTACCCGTATGTCCATAATCAAGGACAACATGATCCATATGGCTACCCTCTGCGTAGTGGCTTCTCACAGCGTCAACGGCGTTTCAAAGCTCCACTCAGAGATCATCAAGGAGAGCGTGTTCCACGACGAGTATGAGAATACTCCCGAGAAGTTCAAGAACGTCACCAACGGTATCGCCTACCGCAGATGGCTGTATCAGTCCAACCCGGCCCTGACCAAGCTCCTGTCCGACACTATCGGCAAGAAGTTCATCAAGGACGGCGCTGAGCTGGCTAAGCTGAGAAAGTTCGAGAGCGACGAGGAGGTGCTGAGCAAGCTCCTTGACGTCAAGAAGCAGGCCAAGGACAGCTTCGCCAAGTATGTCAAGAAGAACAGCGGCATCATCCTCAACACCGACAGCATCTTCGATGTCCAGGTAAAGCGCCTCCACGAGTACAAGAGACAGCACCTGAACGTTATGAACATCTTAGCAGACTATGCTTATCTGCTGGCTGACCCCGACGCTCCCTTCACTCCTAAGACCTATATCTTCGCTGCGAAGGCCGCTCCCGGATATTATCTGGCCAAGCAGATCATCAAGCTGATCTGGGCTATCTCCGAGGAGATCAGGAAAAATCCCAAGATCAGCCAGAAGCTCCAGGTGGTATTCCTTGAGAACTACTGCGTGACCCTCTCTGAGCACCTCATGCCTGCTGCTGACATCTCCGAGCAGATCTCTCTGGCAGGAACTGAGGCCTCCGGTACGGGCAATATGAAGCTCATGCTCAACGGCGCTATCACTCTGGGAACTCTGGACGGCGCTAATATCGAGATCAAGGAGGCCGCCGGCGATGACAACATCGTTATCTTCGGCATGACTACTCCCGAGGTCAACGAGCTCAAGGCAAGAGGCTATGATCCTCAGCAGTATTTCAAGAACGATGCACGCATCAACGAGGCTATCGAGCGTATGTATCACGGTATCAACGGCTGCACCTTCGTGGACGTTGCTGACTCTCTGCGCCTTCGTGATCCTTACATGGTGCTGGCTGACTTCGACAGCTACAGGAGCGCTCAGCAGTATATCACCGAGTGCTACAACGACCGCATGAAGTGGGCCAAGATGTCTCTGAACAACATCGCCGGAGCAGGTATCTTCTCCGCAGACCGTGCTGTTACAGAGTACGCAGACGACATTTGGCATCTGAGATAAGATGAGGGGGACGCAGTGCGTCCCCTTTTCTGCATGGAAGGGAGAGATCACATGAGACCTGTCTACGATACATGGAACTTAGGCTATAAATCTATCTTCGGAGCACTGAGGCAGTTCGAGACCTGCCGGTTCTCCATTCGCCTCCCCAAGGAGATCGTCCCGGATTTCCCGCCGGTCATGGTGCTTTTCAGGACCGGCTTCAAGGAGAGGTTCCTGCCCATGAACGTTTCCGCTCATGAGGAGGACTGCACAGTTTATTCCTGCGAATACAACGCTCGCTACAGCGACGTACACTACTATTATTTCTCCTATACCAGCGGCGGACTGAGGCACTATATCAAGAAGATCAACTGCCACGAGGGTGCCGACGCCGAGGGGGATCTGTTCCAGCTCACCGTCTACTCAAAGGACTATTCCACCCCAGACCTCCTCAAGGGCGGGATCATGTACCAGATCTTCCCCGACCGCTTCTGCAAGAGCGGAAAGGAGCACAAAAACGTCCCCGAGGACAGAGTGCTCCGGGAGGACTGGGGCGGCACCCCCTACTACAGGCCCGATGAGCACGGCCATGTCTGGAACAACGACTATTTCGGCGGAGATCTGGCCGGGATCCAGTCGAAGCTGCCGTATCTGGCGGATCTGGGCGTCACCTGCATCTACCTGAACCCGATCTTCGAGGCCCATGAGAACCATAGGTACAATACCGCCGATTACATGAAGGTGGACCCACTCCTTGGCACCAACGAGGACTTCGCTCAGCTCTGCCGTGAGGCGAAAAAGCTGGGGATCTCGGTGATCTTGGACGGAGTGTTCTCCCACACCGGATCGGACAGCGTGTATTTCAACAAGTCCGGCCGCTACCCGGAGCCCGGTGCCTTTCAGTCAAAGGAGAGCAAATACTTCGACTGGTACAGCTTCATCGACTATCCCAGCGTCTATGAGGCGTGGTGGGGCATCGACACCCTCCCCAACGTCAACGAGAACAACGAGGATTACACGAGATTTATCTGCGGAGAGGAGGGCGTGATCCGCTACTGGCTCTCAAAGGGAGCTGCCGGCTTCCGGCTGGACGTGGCGGACGAGCTTCCGGACAAGTTCATCTGCAACCTGAGAAAGGCCGTGAAGGGCTTCTCCAAGGAAAAGATACTGATCGGCGAGGTCTGGGAGGACGCCTCCAACAAGGAGAGCTACGGCATAAAGCGGCGCTACCTGCTGGGGGATCAGCTCGACTCGGTCATGAACTATCCCTTCCGAGAGGCGATCATCAGCTTCATGAAGGGCGGCTCACCAAGGGACCTGATCTACTCGGTGATGACCATTTTGGAGAACTACCCCAAGCCCACGATCGACGTGCTGATGAACTTTGTCTCCACCCACGACATAGAGCGTGCGATCAACCGGCTGGGAGGCGAATACTGCGGCGACAAGGACAAGGACTGGATGGCGGAGCGCTGGCTGAACTCAGACCAGTATTCCTACGGGAAAAACCTGCTGAAGGCGGCGATGGCGCTGCAATTCTTCCTGCCGGGAGTGCCCTGTATCTACTACGGGGACGAGGCCGGGCTGCAGGGCTACAAGGACCCATTCAACCGGAGGTGCTACCCCTGGGGCTATGAGGACACTGAGCTGATCGAATACGTCAGGGAGCTGGGCAGAGTGCGGAAGTCGATCCCCAACATGAAGTCGGGGCGGACTTATTTCGTGCTCAACGACCGCCAACTGATCGACGACAGGGTGATCGCCTTCACTAGGGAGGGCACTCAGAAGGACTACATCTTCTTTGTGAACCGCAGCGGTTCGACGGTGAAGATGTCGCCGATCCCGGAGCTGCTGGAGAGGTTCTCCGGCTTTGAGGCGTACATCGGGGGATTTGACGGCAGGACGCTGACTGTGCCGCCCTATGGCTACTCCATAATCACAGCGAAATTCGAGGGATGAGAAAAGGGACTGCTTTGGCAGTCCCTTTTTAATTCATAATGCATAATTGTTGTGTCCGCCTGACGGCGGACAAGATCTGAAAAGTTGGAATGACAAATTGCAATTAAAAGTTTCGGTCAAGCCTTTTCAAAGGCTTGCGGATTCCAGAG
>JAFUAO010000038.1 GCA_017460665.1 Ruminococcus sp. | reverse complement strand
CCTTGGATCCCGGCAGTGAGCGAGCGGCTCCCTGCACCCCGCAATTATTTCGTCCGCCGTCAGGCGGACACCACAATTATGCATTATGCATTATGAATTATGAATTGAAAAAGGGCACCTTCCGGCGCCCTTTTTCTTACAGCTTTGTGAAAAATCTCTGGTGTGCAGTGAATTCCTCGCCGGGCTTGATCTCACGCTTTCCGGAGGCCTCTCCGGAAAGGCTGAGGTTGGCGGCGTTGATCATGGCCGTCATCGGCTCCGGACAGAAATAATGATTGAAGCCGCCGTCGTTCCAGATGATCCAGAACATATACTCGTCAGAGACCTGATAGCACAGCTTCTTGCCGCTGGCCAGATCCTCGGCGATGATACCGTGGAACTTCTCGTGGTCCAGCTCCGCCGTCTCGCCGGTGTACATATCGTTGTTGATGTCCTGGAGGACAGGGCACTTGCTGCCGGTCTTGTACTCCAGATCGTACATGGTCAGGGACTTGGTCCTCTCAGTGGGCAGCCAGCGCTCGTTGAGCTCGCAGCGCCGTCCGGCAGGGACCGTCAGGCGGATGTCGCTCTCCTTGCCTCCGTCCACGAAGGGAGCCTTGATCGCTGTATGAGATGCCAGCGACATGGGGAGCACTTTATCGGAAACGTTGGTGAACTTTATGTCCTGATCCATGCCGTTCTCAGAGAGCGTGAAGGTGTACTCTGCCACAAATCTCACCGGCAGATACTGGAAGAACTCATCGTTCTCGTCGTAAACGTAACGGGTCTTTACCCATGCACAGTTGCTGTCAGCGCCGTGCTCCACCACCTCATGGACCCTCTTGTGGATAAAACCGTGGATATGGTTGAAATAGGGAGCGCCCTCGTTCACGGGGAGGTGGTACTCGTTATCCGAGGTCTTCAGAACGCCGTCTGCGAAGCGGTTAGGCAGGTACAGCGTGGGAAGTCCCCACACCTCGGGGGAATTGCGGATCACATCGGCGGAGTTGTCAGGGTCGAAACGGAAGAACTCCACCCCGTTGGTGTTGTCCCGGAGACGGATCACGTTGGATCCGATCTCGTAGGCGATGAGGGCCTCATAGCCGCCGGCCTGCAAGCGGACACAGGTAGTCCCGTTCCAGTTGATGAGCTGTGTTGAATTGTTCATTGTATATCATTCCTTTCGGTAACATTATGATCTGTAGAAGGTCATCTGCGGCGTGCGGAGAAATATTCCACCACGGCTCCGAAGATGAGCCTTGAGAGGAAGATCCAGGCGACACCGGCGCAGAAGAAGACCCATATCAGTCGAAGGGTAGGATCGTCCGTTCCGGAGCCTTGCTTACCCAGCCCTTCCATCATGCGCTCAGAGCTCAGGACAAGGCGGAAGGCTATCGCTGCAAGGACGGTCCCGGCGAAGCAGGACAGGTTGAACAGCCGCTGAGAAACGGCATACCTCTCGCAGATCCTGATCTCCTTCCGGAGCAGGTACATGGGCATGAGGACCAATATCACGAAGGGCACCACGAAGAGCACCGCCTTCAAAAGGGGCGAGCTGACATAGAGCTCCGCAGCCGCCGGCGTCCACACCAGCAGGCTCCCCAGCAAAAAGCTGACGGCAGCAAGGGCAGCCGAGATGAGCGTTTTGTGCTTCATAGGGCACCTCCTTATCTTTTGGCGAAAGCAGCTCCCAGCCGGAAGATCAGGGCCCAGCCGAGGCTGCACAGCATCACGCCCCACAAAATGAACAGGCCTATGCCTCCCAGGAACTGTGACGGGAAGAGCTCGTCCATTTTGACCAGGCCGCAGCGAAGATCACTGCTGTCGTTCCCATAGCTGTGAGGAATACCTTTGCCGACGGTCTCAGTTCCACAGGGACCTCCTTAGTCCATGCGGTGCTCCATATCAGTATAGGCGTGCATGGGAGAAATGGCCTTATAAGCCGGGCGGATGATCTTGTTGGAATTGATCAGCTCCTCGATGCGGTGGGCAGACCAGCCGGCGATCCTTGAAACTGCGAAAAGCGGAGTAAATAGCTCGTCCGGGATACCGAGCATACGGTAAACGAAGCCGCTGTAGAAGTCAACGTTGGCGCAGACGCCCTTATAGATCCGGCGCTCCTCGGCGATGACCTCGGGAGCAAGGCGCTCCACCAGCGAATACAGGGCGAACTCGTCGTGGCGGCCCTTCTCGGAGGAAAGGCTCTCCACGAAGCCCTTGAACACTTTAGCTCTGGGGTCGGACTGAGAGTAGACAGCGTGTCCCATGCCGTAGATCAGGCCGGCACGGTCGAAGGCCTCCTTGTGGAGGAGCTTGCGGAGGTAGTTCCTTACCTCCTCCTCGTCTGTCCAGTCCTTGACATTTGCCTTCATATCGTCGAACATCATGGCCACCTTGATATTGGCGCCGCCGTGCTTGGGACCCTTCAGCGAGCCAAGAGCTGCTGCGATAGCCGAATAGGTATCAGTTCCCGAGGAGGAAACGACGTGTACCGTGAAGGTGGAGTTGTTGCCGCCGCCGTGCTCGGCATGGAGCACCAGCGCAAGGTCAAGGAGCCTTGCCTCAAGCTCGGTGTAGCTCTTGTCGGGGCGGAGCATATACAGCAGGTTCTCCGCAATGGAGAGCTCCGGCTGAGGATCGTGTATGAACAGGGATCCACCCTCTCTGGAATACTTGTAGACGTTGTAACCGTAGACTGCCAGCACCGGGAAGAGGGTGATCAGCTCGATACACTGGCGGAGGACGTTGGGGATAGAGATGTCGTTTGCGGAATTATCGTAGGAATAAAGGGCCAGCACGCACTTTGCAAGGGTGTTCATCATGTTGTCGCTGGGAGCCTTCATGATAACGTCACGGGTGAAGGTAGAGGGCAGGCTGCGGAAGTCCGCAAGGAGCTTCTTGAAGGAAGAAAGCTCGCTCTCAGAGGGCATATCCCCGAAGAGGAGGAGGTAAACGGTCTCCTCGAAGCCGAAGCGCTTCTCCTTCATAAAGCCGGCAACGATGTCCTCCACATCGATGCCACGGTAGTAGAGCTTCCCGTCGCCGTGGTTGGGCATACCGTCGCCGGTATCCAGGACCTTGATCGTGCTTATGTTAGTGAGGCCGGCAACTACGCCGTTGCCGTTTATGTCACGGAGGCCTCTTTTTACGTCGTACTGGGTGTAGAGCTCGGGATCGATGCGGTAGCCGTCAAGGGATCTTTCGGCAAGGCGCACGATCTCGGGGGTGATGCGTGAAAATCCATAGTCCATATTGTTGTCCGTCCTTTCTTTTTGGGGAGGAGCCATAGCCTCTGCTTCCTGCGGGAGCTCTCCTCCCGTAGGGCTTTTATCCCCATGGGCGTTTTTACTTATAGTACAATAACATAGTTATAATACTATTATACGGTATTATACAAAAATTGTCAAGGCATAAACAGCGGTCTCAGAGCAATTTCTTCAAAGATCCGGCAAATTTAGCGATATTTTGTAAATTGCTATTGCCAAAGCCAGAGGAATGTGGTAGAATTATTATGATATTACTATACCTCTCTGTAAAGGAGTGACAGCATTGGACGCTGCACAGTATAAATGTCCCAACTGCAATGCGGAGCTGAAATTCGACCCCGCTACGCAAAAGCTGAGCTGCGATTACTGCCTCAGCGCCTTTACCATAGATCAGATCAAGCAGATCTACGCCCAGCAGGAAACTATCCTCCCTCAGGAGGTGCAGGAGGCCCAGGACGACTTCGCCCAGCACACCAACCTCTACCACTGCTCAAGCTGCGGCGCAGACATCATGGCTGACGACCAGCAGACCGCCACCTTCTGCTATTACTGCCACAACCCCGTTATCCTCTCAGGGAAGCTCACCGGCGACTACAAGCCCAGCAAGATCATCGGCTTCAAGATCACCCGTGAGGAGGCCCTTGACAGGTTCCGGAAGTGGGTGGGCAAGCGCTGGTTCATACCCTCGGATTTCAACACCGACGAGCAGCTCGAAAAAATGACAGGCCTGTACGTCCCCTTCTGGGTGGCGGACTGCGATATAATGGCGGATTATGAGGCTATCGGCAAGAAGGTACGCTCTTGGACCACCGGCAGCTATCACTACACTGAAACTAAGGAGTACAGAGTGGTGAGGAAGGCTAGGATCTCCTCCGAGGGGATACCTGCCGACGGCGAGAGCAAGATCGAGGACCTGCTGATGGAGTCCATCGAGCCCTTCGACTACTCAGAGCTCAAGGACTTCACCATGTCCTATTTCAGCGGGTTTTTCGCCGATAAGTACGATGTGGACAAGGCCGCTGTCTTCCCAAGGATCAAGGCTCGTGCTTCTCAGGCCAGCCGCAGCGTCATCTGCAGCAGCGTGGGCGCATATTCCTCCGTTTCAGTGAAGCGTGAGCAGTACGATATACAAAAGACCAACTGGGAGTACATGATGCTGCCGGTATGGTTCATGACATACCGCTACGGCGGAAAGGTGTACGAGTTCGCCCTTAACGGCCAGACCGGAAAGCTGGCAGGGACCCCTCCTCTGAACAAGAGGAAGCTGAGGCTCGTCTGCGGAGCTATCGGCTTGGCGATTGCGGTGATCGGATACTTGTTCGGAGGTATGATATGATGAGAAGGATCATCTCCCTTGCGGCCGCTGTTCTGCTCAGCCTTATGCTGATGCCTATGTTCAGCTTGACAGCCGGAGCTGCTGAGAACTACGCACAGGGCTGGAGCGGCGATGCCGGCAGGTCCATGATAGAGGACGACTACGGTCTCTTCGACGAGGCGACCCTGAACGACCTGAACAAGATCGTCAGGGAGACTGCCGAGAAGCTGGAAATGAACATCTACATCTTCCTTGCCGGGACCGGCTACCGCTATCAGTCCGACAGCCAGACCGTGATCTTTGCTGACGACTCTTATGACGAGATCTTCGGCGAGGACACCGACGGCGTGTTCTACTACCTTGATATTTCCGGAAAGAGCCCGGCCTGCGACCATATCTCCACCTCGGGCAAGGCCGTGCTGTGGTATCAGAACGATATAGACACGATCTTTTCACGGCTGGACGCCTATCTTCCGGCCTCCGGCGAAACGGTCTACTCCGACGACATAGCCCGGGCGATAAGGGCCTATCTGGGGTTCCTTGAGAGCTATCAGGATACCTCCAGCGGCCTGCGCTACTACCACGACGAGTCCTCCGGGAAATACTTCTACTATGTGGGGAGCCGTTTCTACGTCTCAAAGAGCCGTCCGCCTGCCATAAGCCTGCTATACGGCGCAGCTTCGGCAGTTGCGGGGCTTGTAGTTTCCCTGATCGTTTACTTCGTCACAAAGAGCAAGTACAAGTTCAAATCCAGCACCGACGCAGGAGTTTATGTCTCCCGTGAGCACACGAGGTACTTCCAGAACGAGGATACTTTCCTCCGGGAGCACACCTCACGGGTTAGGATCGAGTCCAGCGGCGGCGGAGGAGGCGGCTACCGTGGCGGCGGAGGCGGAGGTCATTCCTACTCCGGCGGACACGGCGGCGGAAGCCATCACAGGTAAAAAAGAGCCCCTTGGGGCTCTTTTTTAATGCGGAATGCATAATTCATAATGCACAATTGTGGTGTCGCCTGGCGGCGGACGAGATCTGAAAAATGTTTGAATGACAAATTGCAATTAAAAATTTCGCTCAAGCCTTTTCAAAGGCTTGCGGAGTCCAGAGGCAGAGCCTCTGGTCGCCCTCCGCAGAGGGCGAAATTCTCCTTACGAAGGCGCATCTGCAAGGGGTGAATT
>JAFUAO010000037.1 GCA_017460665.1 Ruminococcus sp. | reverse complement strand
GGGGCGATGTGGGTGACTCCCCACAGTGTGGGGAGATGTCAGCGAAGCTGACAGAGGGGACGGGTCCCGGTTAGGGATCGCCCCCTACAAATGCTCGGGAAGGCACGGACGGCCAATGGCCGTCCCTACAGAGTTTCCGGTAGGCACGGGCGCACAATGTGCGCCCCTACAGATCCGTCCGCCAACGGCGGACACCACAACTCTCAACTCTGCACTCTAAACTCTCAACTCGGCAAAAAGGGACGGCCAAAGCCGTCCCTTTGTCATCTTAATACCTGCGCTGTTATGAAAAGCGCCACAGCGATAACTCCGCCAAATACAAGGAACCGGAAATACCCCCGTGTGAGCTGGTCCTCCTGACCGGAAAAATAGAAGAACTGCGGATCCCTCGGGTCGTAGCAGATCATCTCCTCCGCCCCGGCAAGATAGCGCTCCTCCCGGTCGCATAGCTGGCTCACGGCCTTGATCTCCTCACCTAGCTCGGTGGTGTACTCCACCACAGGGAAGACCTGCTTGCCCCGGCTCTGAGTGTCGAAGCCGGTAACTATCCCGAAGGCTGGCAGGCTCCGCTCGATCCGGCTGCGAATGGCTATGATATGGGCGAGAAAGGCTCCGCCCATGATGAGGTACACAGCGATACCTCCGTACAGGAGCAGTCCGAAATGGAACGAGACTCCCAGCAGCACCATCGACAGCGCCGCAAGCATCGTATCAGTTTTTGAGACCTTCATATCATCACTCCGGGAACTGCACATGACCCTGTATTATCTCAGTGTCGTCTGTGGAAAGGGGTATGTCCTCATCGACTATCACCTGACCGTAGATGTCGGTGATCCGGAAGGTAAAGGGTCCGGCGCCCATTTTGTCTGACTCGAAATAGTTATAGTCACGGCGGCCGATCTCCTGGAAAACGCCGTTGGAGTCAAGGTATTCCAGCTTAGTGATCGGGTATCTGTGATTTCGGACCTGCACGCCGCACCAATACTGAGTAGTTCCCTCCTTGTACTTATAGCAGACAGGAGCGTTCTCCGCAGTATCCAGCGGTATGATCTTCCAGCTCACCGGGACCCTTCCCTTGATAGCCGGAGCGATCAGCGGGAATGCGTCCACGTTCAGGTCAAGGTCGCCCTTCTTTCCCTCAGGGAGAAGGTCAGTGACCAGCATATTTATGGTGCCCAGCTCGCCTGTTACCTCGATGTAGGCCCCTGCAAGCTGAGAGCCGTTGTAGTCGGCCAAATTCATTGCAACGACGTAATATCTCGGATCCACGGGGTCCAGCATAGCGCAGCCGCCCTCATAGCCTCCGCCGTAGTAGGTGCCGTCGCCGGTATGTACTGTGCCCTTTGGCTCAAGGATACAGCTCTCGTCGATGACCACGTCGGGGGGCGTAGTGGGCTCGGTAGTCTCCTCCGGGAAGTCAGGATCCTTTCCCAGAAGGAAGTCGCTGAGCAGCCTGAGATCCTCGGCGCTCTCGCCGTTCTGCCTTGCAAGGATCAGGTCATAGACCGACAGCCTTCCGTCGTTATCGAAGTCGAAGGTGATCTTTTCCGCAGCCGAGGCGCAGAGCATGAAGGCTCCGGCGGCTGCAAGGACTGCGGCAGCGGCCGCAGAAAGGAAAGTTCTTTTCATAGCAGTCCCTCCGCAGTATATTTTCAGCAGTTTATCAGCAGATGATGACTCCCTCGTCGGACTCTACCAGCTCGCCCAGGACATAAGCGTCCTCGCCGGCGGCCTTGACAGCGGCGACAGCCTTATCAGCGTCGTTCTTGTCAACGGAAACGATCATGCCCACGCCCATGTTGAAGGTGTTGAACATATCACGCTCCGGGATACTTCCGCTCCTTGCGATCAAGTCGAAGATCGGCAGCACCTGAACGGCATTGCGCTCGATCTTAGCGGCCAGTGTTTTGGGAAGAGCACGGGGGATGTTCTCATAGAAGCCTCCGCCTGTGATGTGGGATACGCTCTTGACGTTTACGGCCTCCATAAGGCTCATTATAGCCTTTACATAGATCCTTGTAGGTGTCAGGAGAGCCTCGCCCAGTGTTGAGCCCAGGTCGTCGAAGTGCATATTCAGGTTGTTCTCGTTCACGTCGAAGACCTTTCTCACCAGCGAGAAGCCGTTGGAGTGTACGCCGCTGGACTTGACAGCGATGAGCACATCACCGGCCTTCTGGGTCTCGGGGCGGAAGATCTTGCTCTTGTCCACGACTCCCACTGAGAAGCCGGCCAGGTCGTACTCGTCCTCGGGCATAAGGCCGGGGTGCTCGGCAGTTTCACCGCCGATAAGGGCGCAGCCGGCCTGCACGCAGCCCTCAGCAACGCCTGATACGATCTGAGCGATCTTCTCCGGGACGTTCTTGCCGCAGGCGATATAGTCAAGGAAGAACTGGGGCTTTGCGCCGCAGCAGATGATGTCGTTGACGCACATAGCCACGCAGTCGATGCCGACGGTATCGTGCTTGTCCATGATGAAGGCGATCTTTATCTTAGTCCCGACGCCGTCTGTGCCGGAGACCAGCACGGGCTTTTCGATCCCGGCAAGGTCCAGCTCGAAGAGGCCTCCGAAGCCGCCGATGCCGGAAAGGGCGCCCGGCGTCATGGTACGGGCGATGTGGGTCTTCATAAGCTCCACGGCCTTATAACCGGCAGTAACGTCTACGCCTGCCTTCTTGTAGCTCTCAGAAAAACTGTTGTTCATTGGTATTACCTCCGTATTTATAGGGGATAAGGCTTATTCCCTGCCGCTCCAGCAGTAGGTACACAGCTTGCACTCGGGAAGGCCCACGGCCTTCACCTTTCCGGGAAGGGACTGGAACTCCAGTGAGGTGAGCTTCAGCCGGCGGCAGATCTCATCACGCATACGCTTTCCACGCTGGGTGTTGGTATCGCTGTACTCTGCCAGGTACTTCACGCCCTCCTCGCCCTCGAACTCGTCGATGATCTGTCTGGCGATCAGCTCCAGCTCTGAGTGGCTCCGTGAGAAGTTCAGGTACTTACAGCCGTACATGATAGGCGGACAGGCTGAGCGCATATGCACTTCCTTGGCGCCGTTCTCGTATAGGAACTCCACCGTTTCCCTCATCTGGGTGCCACGGACGATGCTGTCGTCCACGAAGAGGAGCTTCTTGCCCTCGATCAGCTCATGGACGGGTATCAGCTTCATCTTGGCGACCTGGTTCCTCATGCTCTGGTTAGTAGGCATGAAGCTCCTGGGCCAGGTGGGGGTATACTTGATGAAGGGCCTTGCGAAGGGTATGCCGCTGCGGTTTGCGTAGCCGATAGCGTGGGGAGTTCCCGAATCCGGCACTCCGCACACATAGTCCACATCGGGGAGCCTTCCGGCGGCGATGTCGTTCTCGGCCATGATCTCGCCGTTGCGGGTCCTCATGACCTCCACGTTCACGCCCTCATAGCAGGCGGTAGGATAGCCGTAATAGGTCCAAAGGAAAGTACAGACCTTCATCTGTGAGGGGTCGCCCTCAGCAAGGACCTGGATCCCGTCCTCGGTCATCTCCACGATCTCGCCGGCCTGGAGCTCCTTATAGGTCTCATAGCCCAGCTTCTGGAAGGCGAAGGACTCAGTTGAAAGGCAAAAACCGTCCCAGCGCTTACCTATTATAATAGGGAGCCGTCCGTACTTGTCACGGGCAGCGATGATGCTGCTCTTAGTTAGTATGATAAGGGACATAGTGCCCTCGATCTTGCTCTGAGCGTAGCGTATGCCCTCCACGAAGGAGTCCTTCTGAGCGATGAGTGCGCCGATAAGGTCGCCGGAGTTGATGCTGCCGCTGCTCATCGCCTCGAAGTTGGCACAGCCCTTCTCAAGGAGCTCGTCCACCAGAGCGTCGGCGTTCCTGATGATGCCCACCGAGCAGACTGCGTACAGTCCCAGCTTTGAGCGCACCATGATAGGCTGAGGGTCGGTATCGCTGATACAGCCGATACACAGTCTTCCCCTCATATTTACCACATCGGTCTCGAACTTCGTTCTGAAGGGAGAGTTCTCGATGCTGTGGATATTCCTCTGAAAGCCTCTGTCCTCGCAGTAGGAGGTCATGCCGCCTCTGCGTGTGCCCAGGTGTGAATGATAGTCCGTTCCGAAGAAAACGTCCGTTATGCAGTCATTTTTGGAAGCTGCACCGAAAAATCCGCCCATAACTTATTCTCCCATAAGTCTCTTCATGATCTCCTGATATGCCTCTTCTACGCCGCCCATATCTCTGCGGAAGCGGTCCTTGTCCAGCTTCTCGTGGGTGGTAGAGTCCCAGAAACGGCAGGTATCGGGAGAGATCTCGTCAGCAAGGATGATAGTTCCGTCGGAGGTCTTGCCGAACTCGATCTTGAAGTCGATGAGGTCGATGTTCAGGCCCTTGAAGAACTTCACCATGAACTCATTTACCTTGAAGGCGTACTTTGCGATCGTGTCCAGATCCTCCTTGGTAGCGATACCCAGGGCCAGAGCGTAATAGTCGTTGATGAAGGGGTCGCCCAGGTCGTCGTTCTTATAGCTGTACTCAAGGATCGGGCAGAGGAGCTGCTTGCCCTCTTCAACGCCCATCCTCTTAGAGAAGCTGCCGGCGGCAACGTTTCTGATGATGACCTCAAGGGGAACGATAGAGACCTTCTTGACGATAGTCTCACGGTCGCTGATCTCCTCAACGAGGTGAGTAGGAACGCCCTCCTTCTCCAGCATCTTGAACATGAAGTTGGTCATGCGGTTGTTGATAACGCCCTTACCGGAGATAGTGCCCTTCTTTTCGCCGTTGAAGGCTGTGGCGTCGTCCTTGTAGTCAACGATCACCAGGTCGGGGTCGTTGGTAGCGTAGACCTTTTTTGCCTTGCCCTCATAGAGCTGTTCCAGTTTTTCAATGTTTGCCATTGTGAATTCCTCCTTGAGAATTTATAAATGAATGTATTAGCGCTCCGCATCCTTGCGGAGATCGTAGGCTTATTCCTCTGTGATGTCGCTGACGGGAGTGACGATCACCTTTCCGTTCTCGTCAAGCAGCGGAGTTATGCCGTCGGGGGAGTGCATGAGCAGATAGTTGACACCGGTCACGGTATCCACAACTACCTCTGCGGCGCCCAGCCCGAAGGACTGAGACTCCTTGGAAATAAATCTTTTGGGCTTTTTTTCCTTGTTGAACATAAGCTATTCCTTTCCCAGCAGGATATCTGCTGCCTCTGAGGGGGTCTCGGCTAAAAGCGAAGAAGCTGAGAGCTCCTCACGGCTGCCGTAGCCCCACAGGACGCCCATACAGGGGATCCCGCATTTTTCTGCGCCGAGAACGTCCTGTTCACGGTCGCCTATCATGATGACCTGACTGCGGTCGGTGATCCCGGCCGTTTCAAGAACGTAGTCGATGACATCGTTTTTATCGTCACGGCTGCCGTCGAGAGCGGCGCCGCCGATGAACTCGAAGAACTGAGAAAGCCCGTACCTGTCCATGATCTGGCGGGCGAACTTCTCCGGCTTGCTGGTGGCTGCAAAAAGGCGTTTGCCGCTGTTTTTGAGCCGCATGAGCATTTCAGGGATCCCGGGATACACGCCGTTCTCGAAAAGGCCGATCGTGGCGTATCTTTCACGGTAGAGCCTTATGGCCTCCTTGGTCTGAGCCTCGTCCAGTCCGCAGAACTTAGGGAACGAAACGTACAGCGGCGGTCCCACGAAGCACATCAGGTCCTCCGGCTCAGGGAGCCCCATTTCTGCAAGAGCGTATCTTGCACAGTTGACGATCCCCGGGGCCGAGTCGGTCAGGGTGCCGTCAAGGTCGAACAAAAGCACTCTGTATCTGCTCATCACAGAGCCGCTATCTGCTCCTGAAGGGCCTTGTCCTTGGCGATAACGCCCTCAGCCATGGCCTTTTTCTCGGCGGAGAGCTTTTCTGCCAGCTCCTCATCGGAAACGGCCAGGATCTGTACTGCCAGCACAGCGGCATTTTTAGCGCCGTCGATGCCAACTGTAGCCACCGGCACTCCCGGAGGCATCATGACAGTCGCCAGCAGAGCGTCCACGCCCTCAAGAGCCTTGGACTTCATAGGGATCCCGATAACGGGAAGGGTGGTATGTCCGGCCACTACTCCGGCCAGATGAGCGGCCATACCGGCAGCGCAGATGATGGCGCCGAAGCCGTTCTCTCTTGCTGAAGCTGCGAACTGACAGGCCTCGGCAGGTGTGCGGTGAGCGCTCATGACCCTGCACTCGAACTCAACGCCGTATTTTTTCAGCTCAGTGAGAGCCGACTTTACAACAGGGAAGTCGCTGTCGCTCCCCATGATAACTGCAACCTTTTTAGACATCTTCATTACTCCAATCTGCCGCCTGAGCGGAAATATCGTCCTGTAGCTCGCCGGAGGAAGGATCCCCGGGCTCCTCGCCCTCCTGTTCCTCCGGGGGAGGCTCCGGCAGGGGATAGTCGGGCTCCTCCTGAGCAAAGGCTCCCGAGACAGCCGTAAGATCGCTCTCCGAGCCGCTGTACTCGATCTCAGCCTTATATTCGCCTCTCAGGGACTTTTTCTGGCCGGCCTCGTCGGAATAACCGATCTCGGTGTCCGCCGTGACGGTCACTAGGAAGTGCGGCCTGCCGTCCTCTGAGCGCTTTTCATATATGTAAACGTTTGAGATCCCCATGAGCTCCTTTGAGAGGATCTTGTGGTCCTCCGGGAAGAGCGGTGAGAAGCCGGCTCTGCTGCCGGTAGTCAGCCGGGAGAGGACCTCGTCGTCGCCGGTAAAGGCGTACTCGATGTAGGCGCCTGCTCCGGCAGTCATTTTCTCGATCATCGGGACAGTCAGCTTTGACAGCAGCACACGGCTGACGATGTCCACGGTATAGTCACGGCCCATGGTGCTGCCGTTCACGGTAGCACGCTTGAAGAGGAGCTCTCCGCCGCTGACGTAGTAGATATAGTCTCCGGCGGCGCTGGACAGTGTCAGCTCATCGCTCCTGAGAGCGCAGGACTGCCAGGCCCGTCCGGAAAAGGGGACGAAGCTGCTGCTGTACAGGACGGTAGAGCCGTCCTCGGCACACTGGGCGGTATACAGCTCGAGCCCGCCCACTTCTCTGCGGATCATGCTGCTGTAGATGAACGGGACGCAGACGTCGCCCTCGTAGTTGATACAGCCCCAGAGGGTATCTCCGCCGATCCGCTTTGCAGCGATACAGCGGTCCTCGCCGGCGAACCTCAGCTCCTGCCATTCCGGAGCGACGATCTGGCGGTCGCTGCCGTCTATCATGCCGCAGCTCCCGGCGCTGTCCTGAAAGATCCTTGTCCCGTCGGTGCCGGTCTCGAGGATCTTTGCGATGTCTGCCGAGCCGCTGCGGGTCCCGGCCTCACCGGAGTCGTTTCGGTAGAACCTTGTGATCGCCACGGCCAGTATGATCATGGCGGCGAAGAGTATGGTGGCCAGCAGCTTTGTGTTCTTATTCAAAGGAGCTCACCTCAGCTCTTGGGAGCCTGCTTCTTGCTGCGGTAGGTCTCGTCGGTCTCACTGGCGATATAGATCGGGCGGTGCTTGCTCTCCATATAGGTCTTGCCCAGGTACTGTCCCAGGACACCGGTGCAGATCATATCTACGCCGCCTACCAGCAGGACAGTTGCGATGATCGCCAGGGTCCCTGCTCCGTCGCCGTAATTGCAGGCGGAGACTATCGCACATATGTAGAGTATCAGCGAGGCGGCACAGCTCAGTATGCCGAAGAGTATGGCCAGTGCAAGGGGAGCTGTGGAGAAGGCCATGATCCCTTCCAGAGAGTACCTGAACAGTCCCCAGAAGGACCACGATGTGGTGCCGGCCGGGCGCTCCACGTTCTTATAGGGCATATACTTCACACGGAAGCCCACCCAGCTAAAGATCCCCTTCGAGAAGCGGTTGTACTCGCTCATCTGGAGGATAGCATCCACCATCTGACGGGTCATGAAGCGGAAATCCTGAGCTCCGTCCACGATCTCGGTCTGAGAGATCTTGTTCATGATCTTATAGAACTTCATAGCGAACCAAGAGCGGACCTTCGACTCGCCCTCACGGCTGGTGCGCCTTGTGGTAGCGCAGTCGTATTCGCCGCTGCTGACGTAGCTGTACATCTCCGGCAGGAACTCCGGGGGATGCTGGAGGTCGGCGTCCATAACGACGACGTAGTCGCCCTTAGCGTTGCTGAGGCCGGCGTACATACCGGACTCCTTGCCGAAATTCCTAGAGAAGGAGATATATCTCACCCTCTTGTCCTTGTCGGCCAGCGACCGGAAGATCTCCAAGGTCCTGTCCTTGGAGCCGTCGTTTATGAAGAGGAACTCAAAGGCGAGCTCCGGCCACTTGGCGGTCATGCCGTCGGTGACCTTAGTTATCTCATCGTAGAACATGGGGAGGACCTCCTCCTCATTGTAACACGGAACGACTACAGAAACGAGTTTCACACAACTCCTCCTAACATAAATAAATACACTACTAATTATACTACGATCCGGGAAAGACTGCAAGAGGAATTTACTGAATTTCCGAAAAATTTACATAAAAAACAAGGATCGGCTCTGTGAATATTAACGAAAGCAAAAGTTTTTACTAAAAATCCGTGAAATTTTTCCGCCCGAATGTGTATACTTAATATGATCTGCAAACAAGATCGGAAAATTTTGACAAAAAAATCAATAACGTTTTGTTATTTCCTCCAAAATTATTAAAAAACGTATAATTTCCCCTTGGAATTTTTAAGAAGGTGTTGATTTTTTTTGTCAGATACGGTATAATGTACTTGTATCATTGACTGCCGAGCTCTGCGTGCGCCGCTTTCTACCCTTCCTTTGTCCTGCTCAGGTGTACATAAAATGCGAGCCCGGACCGTCCGGCAGTATCGTACTGCCAAAGAAATCCGGCCTGCTGCCGCCGTAAACGCAGCGCCGCTGCCTGGCCTTTCAGGCACGGTATTGGAGAAGCCCTATGGATATCATGCTCGTAAGCTCATCAAGCGATCCGGTGGTCCACGGCACTACTACCGGAAAAAAGACCGGCTGTAACATCAATCTCCTCAAAGACGAGAACGTCACACGTTACCATAGGACCGGCCTCATGACCGACCTGAAGGAGATCACCTGCCCTAAGTGCAAGGAAAAGCTGGCCAAGGAGATCATCAGAGCCGATAAAAAGGAAATGACTAGGATCATCAAGGAAGAGAAGCAGAAGGCCAAGCTGGGTCTGGGCGACGAGGGCATCGTTCCTCTGGGCGGAAGCACTGCCAAGATCACAGGCTCTCAGAACAGAAGGCCTGAGCCGGAGCCGGAGCCGGCACCTGCTCCTGCACCGGAGCCGGCAGTGGAGGAGCCAGTAGCTGCTGCTCCCAAGGGCGCTCCTACAGGGGCCCTCAGCGGACTGGAGGAGTTCAATATCCCCGTTCCCGAGCCGGAGCCTCAGCCTGAGACAGCCGACGACTTCCTTGCTCAGTTCGCAATAAACGAGCCTGCTCCCGAGCCGGAGCCGGCACCTGCTCCTGCACCTGCCCCTGCTCCTGCAATGGGCATACAGGACGACTTCCTGGCACAGTTCGCTATCAATGCTCCCACAGCCGAGCCTGAGCCCGTTCCTGAGCCGGCACCTGCTCCCCAGCAGGTATACCAGCCTCAGCCGGATCCCGTCCAGACCGCTGCCGAGGAGCTGCTGAATATGTTCTCTGTAGGCCAGCAGGATCCCGGTGTGGAGGTCCTCTCTGACGATCAGCCTGCACAGACCAGCATTTACGACAACGATCCAAGCGTTATAGATGTTTCCGAGGAGACTATCTCCGCAATAGAGGAGCCGGCACCTGTCGCTCCTGCTCCTGTACCGGAGGCTGCACCTGCTTCAGAGCCCGAGCAGGCCAACGGCGCTGAGTGGGATCTGGTGGCAAATCAGATCTTCGGCTTCGCCGGCGTGAACGCTCCTGCTGAGGACGCTCCCGTGATCGAGGACATCGCCGCTCCCGCAGAGCCCGTTATCGAGGACATCGCTGCTCCTGAGATCGAGGACATCAAGGCTCCCGAGATCGAGGATATAGCTCCCCCTGAGATAGAGGACATCGCTGCTCCTGCTTATGAGGAGGAAGAGGAAGAGTACGAGGAAGAGGCCAATGAGGAGCCTGCACCTGCCCCCGTACAGCCGGCACCTGCCCCCGTTCAGCCGGCGCCTGCTCCCGTACAGCCGGCACCTGCACCCGTACAGCCGGCACCTGCACCCGTACAGCCGGCACCTGCTCCCGTTCAGCCTGCTCCTCAGGCCGCTCCCAAGCCGGCAGCCGCCGCTCAGCAGCAGCCCCAGATCGTGGTAGTTCCTCAGTTCACCGGCTACGACCAGAGCGGTCAGCCGATCTACTCCTACGTTCAGATGCAGATCACAGGCCGTGACGCTAACGGCCAGCCTATACTTGCTCCCCTTCCCGGCCAGCAGCCTATGGCCGCAGCAGCTCCTGTACAGTCTCAGTTCGCAGGTCAGGCCGCTCCCAGAGCCGCCGCTGCTCCCAAGGCCCCGGCTCCTGCGCCCCAGGTACAGCCTCAGGCAGCACCTGCGCTCTCAAGGCCGGCAGCTCCCGTTGCTGCAAATCCCGGAGCTCCTACTGCGAATATCTCTAAGATCGCAGTTAATCCCCACAGCAAGCCCATGCCCCAGTCCTTCGTGAACGCTCTTGCCGAGTCAAGACAGTACGGCGACAAGAACCTCATCGAGACTCAGGGCCTCCACGCCCGTCAGCCGATCCTCTCATCTGTCGAGGACGTTCTCTCTGAAATGGGCGACAGCACTACAGCCAAGAAGAAGGCTGCTCAGGCAGCAAAGGCTGCTCCTACCTTCCAGGAGTACAAGGGACCCTCAAAGAGCAGCAGCTCTGCTCCGTCACGTCCCAAGCCTCAGCGCCCTGCCGTTGACGACAGGCCTCTCACAAAGGCTGAGATGAAGGCTAAGAAGAAGCAGGATAAGATCGACGCCAAGTTCAAGAAGGACATGGCCAAGAGAGGCTTCTAATACTGCCCCCTAAACTCCGATATCTATCGGAGCTTAGGGGGACGCCAGCTACGCTGGCTACGATCGGCGTAGCCGATCGCCGTCTCATACGATCCTCTACGCCGCCTTCGGCGCCTAGATCCAGATAGATCTTATCTATCCGGATCAAGAGGATCTGTATAAAGAAACAAATGCAAAACGCTATAAAACAATTGCAAAACGCTGGACAGCTCTGTTCAGCGTTTTACATAATATAAGAAAGCATGAAAGAGGTACCCCTATTATGGCATACAGCGATATACTTGACGAGCTCAGAGCTAAGCTGGGCGAGTCAAAGGAAGAAAACGAGAAGATCCTTAAAGCCGAGGGCGAACGCTTCGGCAATGAGGGCAACTTCGACGGCGTCAAGGCCGTCGGCGAGCTCCTCCTTGAACAGATGTCCGAGGACCGCCGTGCTGAGGTGACGAGACTGACCCACCTTGACGGAAAGCTCCTGGAGGAATACTACCGGGATATAGTGGCCCTGATGGACGAGAAAAAGATGATGGAGGCCAAGGTCCTGGCCGAGAAGCTCTACAAGAAGATCCTCATGGACTACAGCGAGACCGACGAAGCCGTCTTCGTTTCGCTGAGCAACCCCCTTCAGGACAATCTCTACCGGCTGCTCTATCCCACGGAAAAGACCGTGAACAGGGCGCCCTTCGACTTCGCCCAGTACATCACGGCCTATGGCTATATACTGGTGGATACGGGCTCGGCCTTCGACGCTATCCCGATCCTGGAGAAGGCGATCCAGTTCAACCCCGTTGATCCAAATCCCCGGTTCGAGCTGGCGGAGGTCTATAAGCTGATCAGAAACAGCAAGCAGCTCCTTCAGACCACACGTGACACTCTGAAGATCGCCTCGTCGCCGGTGCATATCGCCCGGTGCTACGCCAATGTGGGCTATTCTCTCACGGATCTTGGCGAGTACGAAGACGCTGTGATCTTCTATACCGCAAGCGCAATGTTCGCTCCCAACCCGGCGATCCCCCATGAGCTCCACGGGCTCAAGGACCGCATCGGTCATGAGCTTGCCGTTCCTTCAAGGGAGCAGGTGGAGAAGACCATGGCCAAGTACGATCTGCCTTACGGCCCGGACGAGAAGGTGATCGCTGTTGCAGCCCAGATGTCCACTGATTATCTGAAGAAGGGCGACCTGCGGAACGCTCTACAGTCGCTGAAGGTCACATACAACCTGACCCGTGACGAGAATATCCGCAAGCTGATCCTCCAGTACGAGCCGGACGCTCCTGTTGTTTTCCCGGAGCAGGCCGCAAACAAGGAGAACGAGCCGAATATCACTCAGACCGTGAACGACCACCCTGAGGACTAAAAAAGCGCAGCCGAAAGGCTGCGCTTTTTGCGAGTTGAGAGTTGAGAGTGGAGAGTTGCGGTGTCCGCCTGACGGCGGACGAAATCTGAAAAAGTGTAAATGACAAATTGCAATTAAAAGTTTCGCTCAAGCCTTTTCAAAGGCTTGCGGAGTCCAGTGGCAGAGCCTCTGGT
>JAFUAO010000036.1 GCA_017460665.1 Ruminococcus sp. | reverse complement strand
TGGTACAAAAGCCGGCGGCCCTCCCCTCTCTTCGGTTTTCCTCTCTGCACTCTCTTTTCCCTCACTCCCCACCCCGCCGGCTTTTGACTATCCTTCGCAGGACCCTCCGGGCCTGCTGGCTTAGAAATATAGGGCGGTGGTTTGGATGCGTTTGCCCGGTGGTTTTTCATACACGGGCACGGGCGGACACACGGGTCCGCCCCTACAAAAAGCCTCCCCAGAAAGGGGAGGTGCCCCGAAGGGGCGGAGGGGTATGATTCCAAATTACGCATTCCTAATTCCGAATCGAAAAGGGCGGACAAAGTCCGCCCTTTTACCCATTCTGTTCCTCGTCCGTTTCCGCAGGGGAAAGGATCTCTACCCGGCACATACCTATGCGGTGGTGGACGATCTCCTGCACCTCGATGTGCAGCCCGTCCGTGTCCAGCGTGGTCCTCGTGCCGTCCTTGGGGATCTCTCCCAGCTCGGCGATAACATAACCGCCGAAGGTGTCCGAGATCTCGGTCTTTTCCTCCGGGAGCTCGATCTGCAGCGCCTCGCAGACCTCCGAGAGCGCCGTGATCCCCGGGATCTGCCAGCTCCCGTCAGAGCTCTGCTCCATAACGGCCTCCGGCTCGTCCAGCTCGTCGTCGTCGAAGTCCCCCACAAGCTGCTCCACCAGATCGGTGACCGTGATTATCCCGCTCATACCGCCGTACTCGTCAGCCACCACAGCGAAATGGTCTGCGCCCTTCTTCTTCATCTGGGCGAAGAGCCTGTCCGCCTTCATGTTCTCATGGACGAAATACGGCTCTCTGACGGCGTTTTTCATGATATTCTCACGGCTCTTGTCGTCAAGCCGGAAATAGTCCTTCGCATTCAGCAGACCGATCACGTTGTCCACGCTCTCTCCGCAAATGGGGAACACCGAATGACGGGTGCGGTGGATCGTTTCCTCCCACACCTCGACGCTGTCCTCGCTCCACAGCACGTCCACATCGGTGCGGTGGGTGCAGAGCTGCTCTGCTGTCATGTCGTCGAAGGCGAAAACGTTCTTTATTATGCGGTTCTCGTCCTCGTCTATAGTGCCGTTCTCAGCGCCGGCGTCGGACATCATGAGGATCTCCTCCTCAGTGACGGCGTCGGGCTCACGGTCGGGGTCGATGCCCATTATCCGCAGGATCCCCCGTGAGAGCTTCCCTGTCAGCCATACGAATGGCGAGAAGAAGGCCACCGCTGCTGCTGCCGGGCCTGAGAGCCTCATAGCCAGCTTCTCGGGATCCCTTGCAGCGGCCTTCCGGGGAACGGTCTCGCCGAAGATCTCCATAACGAAAGCCAGTACCAGAGCGATAAGGATCACAGAAACTGTCCTTAGTGCCGGAGAGCTGCCAAAGGCCTTCTCCAGAGCCGCCGCCAGCGGCCCCGAGAAACGGTAAGCGGCATAGGCTGCCGCAATATAGCCAAATACGGTCACAGCCGAGTGCATAGCTGCAAGGAACCTGCCCGGCTTGTCGGTGAGCTTCTTCAGCCGCACCGCTCTTTTTTCGCCGCCGGACGCCAGCTTCTCCAGCCTTGCGTCGTTCACGGCAATGATCGCCGACTCAGCCAAAGTAAGGGCAGCGCTGAGGGTGATCAAAACTATCAGCAAGATCATCTGCAAAGCCATGTTGGACCTCCAAAAATGTGGATAACCTCTAAAAGGCATAGCCCGCTGCCGTTTCCAGCGCAGTCCATGCCTTGCTCGTCATATAGGGAAAAACGTTCGTTGGGATCACTGCCGTCCGCAGTAGCGTCCATCAAATGCGCACCTCCGTGAATGTCAATGCACTTATTATAGCGTATGATCAGTCATTTGTCAAGCCCCTGGCCCAAGATCTCGGAAAAAATTGGGGAATGGCACCTTGTCCGGCCTCTACTTACGGCCCAGACCCTCTAGCTGCTCCACCAGTGTCAGGCCAAATTTTTCCGCAAGAGCCCTGCATTTCTC
>JAFUAO010000035.1 GCA_017460665.1 Ruminococcus sp. | reverse complement strand
TGTGGTGTCCGCCGTTGGCGGACGGATCTGAAAATGTTTGAATGACAAATTGCAATTAAAAGTTTCGGTCAAGCCTTTTCAAAGGCTTGCGGAGTCCAGAGGCAGAGCCTCTGGTCGCCCTCCGCAGAGGGCGAAATCTCCGTACGAAGGCGCATCTGCAAGGGGTGAATTGAAAAACAGTCTGGGAGACTGTTTTTCAAGAGGGGACGCTCTGCAAGTGAGAGCGTCCCCTTCCACCGGTCCATTAGGTAGGCCTTGCCGCTTAGCGGCAACAAGGCAGGTGACGTCGAACGAAACGGAAGAACCGAAAAAGTGGCCGGGCGAACGATGTTCGCCCCTACAAAAGCCTCCCCTGAAAGGGGAGGTGCCCCGAAGGGGCGGAGGGGTATAATTCCGAATTACGCATTCCGAATTGGACGGACGGCCAATGGCCGTCCCTACGGTTCACGGAGATCCGATCGATCGGCCTCCCCTACACAGAGCACAAAAAAACGGAAGCCTTTGGCTTCCGTTTTTTTCATTACTTCTTCTTGCCGTTTGCCTTCTTCTTGGCCTCTCTGCCCTTGAGCCACGACCATGTTACAGGTGCAACGAAGAGCGATGAGTAGGTACCCGAGATAAGACCGAATACCAGCGGTACTGAGAAGGTCAGCAGCGATGTATAGCCGCTTGCCAGGACTACGATAGTGACTACCAGCATAGTTCCGATAGTTGTCAGTGAAGTTCTGATCGAACGTGTGAGGGACTGCGTACAGCCCATGTTGATCAGCTCGTTGAGAGAAGCCTTAGGATAGAGGGCTCTGTTCTCACGGATCCTATCGTAGATAACGATCGTATTGTTGATAGAGTAGCCCAGGATCGTCAGGATAACTGCAACGATATTCGAGTTGAACTCAAAGCCGAAGAGTATCGAAGCGGTGACTGCCACCAGCAGGTCATGGCAGAGTGCGAAGATAGAGCAGATACCTGCCGACCAGCCGCCGATCTTCTTAAATCTGATGGCGATGTAGATGATGATCACCAGAGCGGCGAAGATGATAGCTACCAGACACTTCAGCAGGAACTCACGTCCTGATGAAGGGCTGACGTCGTTTGAGTCGAAGAGCTCCAGCTTGCAGTTGGGGAACTGCTCGTTCAGCTTCTCGGTGAGCTCATGCTGTCTGTCAGCGTTGAGGCCCTCCTCGGAAGTGAATGAGATCGTGAGCTGCTTTCCGCCTGTATCCAGGTTCTCACCTGTTCTAACAGTAACGGGTACGTTCACAAGGTCCTTGACAGAGCTCTGAGCAGCATTGGTGTCGATGTCGCCCTCATAGTTATAGGTGATGACAGTACCGCCCTTGAATTCGATAGCAAAGTTTACGCCACGGATGATGATGCCTGCGATAAGTGCGATAACGACAGCGATGACGATACCGAGGATCATTCTCTTCTTAGAGCAGAAATCGTAGACCTTAACGTCTGCTGCGGGGGCAGCGTTCTTGTTCTTGCTCATTTCTCGTCACCTCCATATAGCTTTCTGTTCTTGATCATCTTCGAGAGCGAGGTCACCATAAGACGTGAAGCGAAAACGCCGAAGATGAAGTTGCAGATAACACCTGCAAGGAGGGTGAAGCCGAAGGAGTAAACTACGCCCTCAGCAGTAGCGCCGAACATACGGAAGATCGTGCTGTTGAGGATCTTCGAGAAGAAGCTAGAGGGTACTCCGAAGGCTCCCATGAGTATGATAGCGATGAGAACGTTGGTAACGTTACCGTCAAGGATAGCGGAGAAGGCTCTCTTATAGGCTACACGGATAGCGGAGTCAAGGGGCTTTCCGGAGCGGAGCTCCTCCTTGATGCGCTCGCCGGTGATGATGTTTGCGTCAACGCCCATGCCGACTGCCAGTATGATACCGGCGATACCGGGGATCGTAAGGGTCGAGCCGTGCATGAAGCCGAACCAGCCTGTTACGGCTGCGATAGAGCCTGCGATCTGACCGCAGAGAGCGATGTCTGCCACAAAGCCGGGGACCTTGTAGAGCACGATCATGTAAACTGCGATGAGAGCGAAGGAGATAGCTGCTGCAAGGAGGATAGCGTCCAGCGAGCCCTCACCCATAGTAGGAGAAATGGTCTTGAAGCTGGAGGTCACCATCTTGAAGGGCAGCGCACCTGAGTTGATCTGATCTGAGAGCCTCTTAGCTGAGTCGCTGTCGAAGCTGCCGGAGATGATAGCGTTGCCGTCGGTGATAGTGCTGTTGACGGTGGGGGCCGAGATCATGGTGTTGTCCATCCAGATCGAGATAGGTGTAGAAGTACCTGCAAGCTCGCCTGTAGCGCTTGCGAACTTCTGTTTGCCCGAGTCGTTGAGCTTCAGTGAAACTACCCACTGAAGGTCGCCGTTGTCGTTAGGCTGCTGGCCGTAGTCAGCCTGAGCGATGTCCTCGCCTACGAGGACCAGCTCGCCTGTAGGAACGATATTGCCGTTCTCGTCCTCTTCCGAATCAGTGCCCTTGCGGAAGGTGAGCTCGGCCATTTCGCCCAGCTCCTTGACAGACGCTTCGGGGTCGAAGTCGGTCTCGCCGGCCTGCCAGGGGAAACGAACGATGATCCTGTCGCTCTTCTCGTCGCTGTAGACCTCGTTATCGGTGATACCGAGTGAGGAAAGGCGGGTCTTGATGACCGCCGTAGCCGCAGCGAGCTGCTGCTCATTTGCGTCATAGTCGTCAGCGGGAGCGAAGGTGACGTCAACACCGCCCTTGATGTCGATACCAAGGCGGATATCGTCCACACCCTTGACAACGGTCTTAGCGTTGTCGCCGTAGTAGTAATCGAAGCCGGCGACGGCTGAGAAGGTGAACAGCGCGATCAGGACAACGACAATGAAGAAAGTTGACTTGTTGATCTTTTTCACAGTCATGTGCCTCCTAATAAATAAATATGTGTCGCTATGACAATTACAATTATTGTACTATATTTTCACAAAAAAGTCAAGCAATAGGGAGATAAAACGGGATTTTTCAAAATTCTGCACAATTACCTGAGCCTATTTTTGCCATTACTGACAAAAGACAGCCGCTGCCGTCAGCCGTAAGTCCGTGGACCCACAGCTAAAGGCAGACGGCCATCCGTCACTTGAAATGCTTCTGTGACAGCTTCAGGCGGTTCATCGCACGGTTGAGCGCCGCCTGAGTCTGATAGTATTCCTTGATGCTCTGCTTCTGGCGGAGCCTTTCCTCGGCACGGGCACGGGCCTCCTCCGCACGCTTCACGTCGATCTCCTCCGGGAGCTCGCAGGTATCCGCAAGGATGATAGCGTGGTCGGGCATGACCTCGATGAAGCCCTCAGAGATAGCGGCATACTTCCATTTCCCGTCCACCATGTATTTCAGTTCCCCGGTAGGCAGGGCCGTAACAAGGGGCTCATGGCCGGCCATTATGCCGATAAGTCCGTCGATAGCCGTGATCACAAGGTGCTCGGTCTCGCCTTCAAAGAAGACCCTGTCCGAGGCGATTATCTCAAGATGAAAGGTCTTGCTCATAAGGGGCCCTCCTTAATAGCTGTCCTCGATCTGCTTGGCCTTGGCCAGGACGTCGTCGATAGTTCCTGCCATGAGGAATGCGGCCTCGGGGACCTCGTCCATATCGCCGTCGATGATGGCCTTGAAGCCCTCGATCGTGTCCTTTACGGGGACGTATTTGCCCTTTAGCCCGGTGAAGTTCTCGGCAACGTTGAAGGGCTGAGAGAGGAACTTCTGGATCTTTCTGGCACGGTATACCGCCAGCTTGTCCTCCTCGTCCAGCTCCTCCATTCCCAGGATAGCGATGATGTCCTGGAGCTCCTTGTACTTCTGGAGGAGCTCCTGAGTGCGTCTTGCGACGGTGTAGTGCTCGTCGCCCACGATCTCAGGCTCAAGGATACGGGAATTGGACTCCAGCGGGTCAACTGCGGGATATATTCCCTGCTCCACGATCTTTCGTGAGAGCACCGTAGTTGCGTCCAGATGAGCGAAGGTGATCGCCGGGGCCGGGTCGGTAAGGTCGTCCGCAGGGACGTACACCGCCTGGACCGACGTGATAGAGCCGTTTTTCGTGGAGGTTATGCGCTCCTGGAGCTCGCCCACCTCAGTTGCCAGGGTAGGCTGGTATCCAACGGCAGAGGGCATCCTTCCCAGAAGGGCAGATACCTCCGAGCCTGCCTGGACGTAGCGGAAGATGTTGTCGATGAACAGCAGCACATCCTTATGCTCTCTGTCACGGAAGTATTCCGCCATAGTAAGGCCTGTCTGAGCCACACGCATACGGGATCCGGGGGGCTCGTTCATCTGGCCGAAGACCAGAGCGGTCTTCTCGATGACGCCTGACTCCTGCATCTCGTTCCAAAGGTCGTTGCCTTCACGGGAGCGCTCACCCACGCCTGTAAAAATGGAGTATCCGCCGTGCTCGGTGGCGATATTGCGGATGAGCTCCTGGATAAGCACGGTCTTTCCGACGCCGGCGCCTCCGAAGAGGCCGATCTTACCGCCCTTAGCGTAGGGCGCGATCAGGTCGATGACCTTTATGCCGGTCTCCAGCACCTCCACCACGGGGCTCTGGTCCTGGAAGGAGGGCGCCTTGCGGTGGATCTCCCACAGCTCGCCGGCCTCCACATCGCCCTTTTTGTCGATAGGCTCGCCCAGGACGTTGAACATACGGCCCAGGGTCTTCTCGCCCACAGGCACCTTGATACAGGAGCCCGTAGCGACTACCTCCATATTCTTGCTGAGGCCCTCGCTGGAGGCCAGCATTATGCAGCGGACGACGTGGTTGCCCATATGCTGAGCTACCTCCATCACCCGGCGCCTGCCGTCCAGCTCCACAGTGAGAGCGTCCCTGATCATAGGGAGCTTTCCTGCCGGGAACTCAACGTCGATAACAGGTCCGATGACCTGTGTTATTCTTCCTTTTTCCATATCAGTATGGTTTCCCCTTTCTGTGTGGAAAGTGCTTAGAAATAGCTATTAGTTATTAGTGCGTAGTGCTTAGAGATAGCTATTAGTTATTAGTGCATAGTGCTTAGAAATAGTTATTAGCGTTTAATTAGTTTATGGTCGATAGTACAGATGATCAGTTTTGAGAACTGTCACTGATCTTGACCATCAGTGAATTGAGCATCCTGCCGATCTCACCGCAAAGGCCCATTGCCGGAGCAATATTCCTCTCAGAGAGCAGTCCAAGCCTTTTGCAGATGATCAATTGTGTTTCAAGCTCATGCTTAGAACCTCTTGCCACGGATAGAAATCTTGAAAATTCCTTTGAAGTGCTCCTGCCTTGCCCCTCAGCAATGTTTGACGGGATAGAAACGGCCGCACGCCTCATCTGGTTCGAAAGAGAATACTTCTCACTATCCGGCAGGGCGTCTGTAAGAACATAGATGAGCTCTACCAGATCTATTGACTTCTGCCATACTATCAGATCTCGATAAGATGTCATGTTTCGCCCTCCTAACTATGCACTGACGACTCGGAACTAATAACTACTCCTCCAGACTATTGGCTCCGCTGCACACCTCAGTGATCTCCTGAGTGATAGCGGCCTGACGGGCACGGTTGTACAGGAGGGAGAGCTCCCGGATCATGTCCTTAGCGCTGGTAGTAGCGGCGTCCATGGCGGTCATTCGGGCGTGCTGCTCGGAGCAGAAGGCCTCCACCATCGCACCGTAGATGATGCCCTTGGCGTAGTTGGGTATGAGATAGCTCATTACCTCCTCAGGGGAGGGCTCGAAGGAGGCCTTTGGCAGCTTTTTCAGCGTGCCGTCGGGGGCCTTTCCGAAATGCCTTCTCTCGAATGGTAGCAGCTGCACCGTTCTCGGCTCAGACTGTGTGGAATTGAGCATATCGGTGTAGATCAGGTGTACCTCGTCCAGCTCACGCCTTTCAAACTTCTCCAGGATCAGCTCAGCGATCTCCTTGGCACGGTACAGCGTGGGGTTTTGGGTGGTATACAGGAACTCGCCGTCCACGAAGGCTTTTTTTGCGTCACGCTTGCGGTTCTGGAAGTGCATACGTCCCACCTGACCGATCACGAAGAGGTAGCAGTTGTCTATATCGGGAGCCTTTTTCAGCTCCTGCTCGGTGTATTTCAGGATATTGTGGTTATAGCTCCCGCAGAGCCCCTTGTCGGCGGTCAGGACGATATAGCCCTTTTTCCGCTTTTCCTCGGGGATATCGTTACGCCTGTCGAAGTAGAGCTGGCGGGTATGGGGGGTGTGCTCAAGAACGCTCTCGATAGTTGACTGGAGCTTGTAGAAATAGGGCTCGGTGGCCTCAAGGGACTTCCTTGCCTTTTTCAGCTTCGACGAGCTCATCAGGTACATGGCGTTGGTGATCTTGAGGATCTGCTGTATGCTGGCGACACGCTCCCGGATCTCTCTTATATTAGCCACGAGATCACCTCTTATTCCTCAAAGGCGGTGATGATCCGCTCGATGCGCTCGCCGATCTCGTCGGTGAGGACCTTGCCGTTCTCGATCTCCTCGATGAGGTCCTGTCCGTAGCTGCGGACGTAGCTCATCAGCTCGGTGCGGTACTCTCTCAGCTCCTTCAGGGGGATCGTGTCGAAGAGCCCGTGCTGGGCGGCGTAGAGGAGGATCACCTGCTCATAATGAGGCAGGGGGTTATACAGGGGCTGCTTGAGCAGCTCAGTGAGCATATGGCCGTGGTTAAGAAGATCGGTAGTGGACTGGTCCAGCTCCGAGGAGAACTGAGTGAAGATCTCCATCTCCTTGAACTGTGCCAGGTCGATACGCAGATTTCCTGCGGCCTTCTTCATGGCCTTTGTCTGTGCAGCTCCTCCCACACGGGAGACTGACAGACCGTAATTCACCGCCGGGCGCAGGCCTGAGTTGAACAGCTCGCTCTCCAGGAAGATCTGGCCGTCGGTGATAGAGATGACATTCGTGGGGATATAGGCCGAGATGTCTCCGGCCAGGGTCTCGATGATCGGCAGGGCCGTCAGTGAGCCGCCGCCGTGCTCCTCGTCCAAGCGGCTGGATCTCTCCAGCAGACGGGAGTGGAGGTAGAATACGTCGCCGGGGTAGGCCTCACGTCCCGGAGGACGGTGGAGCAGGAGGGACATGGCACGGTAGGCCACAGCGTGCTTTGAAAGGTCGTCATATACGATCAGCACGTCCCTGCCCTTTGACATGAAGTATTCTGCCATAGCAGTTCCCGAATAAGGGGCGATATACTGGAAGGGCGCTGGCTCGCTGGCAGAAGCAGAGACTACTACCGTGTAGTCCATGGCGCCGTATTTTTTCAAGGTGTTCACTACCTGAGCGACGGTGGAGGACTTCTGGCCGATCGCAACGTAAACGCAGATCACGTCCTGGCCCTTCTGGTTGATGATAGTATCCACAGCGATAGAGGTCTTTCCGGTCTGGCGGTCGCCGATGATCAGCTCACGCTGGCCACGGCCGATCGGGAACATCGAGTCGATAGCGAGGATACCCGTTTGTAGGGGTACACTTACGGGCTGACGCTCGATAACTCCGGGAGCCTCACGCTCTATGGGGAAGTAGTCCTCGGTCTTGATCTGGCCAAGGCCGTCGATAGGCGATCCCAGAGCGTCCACCACTCTTCCGAGGAGCTCGTCGCTGACGCCCACGCCGGCACGCTTGCCTGTGCGGATAACGGATGAGCCCTCAGTGAGGCCGTGATCGTCCCCAAGGAGGACGACTCCCACGCTGCGCTCTTCAAGGTTCTGGACGATGCCACGCACGCCGGTCTCGAACTCTACCAGCTCGCCGTACATGACTCCGCTCATGCCGTAAACGCTGGCGATACCGTCGCCGATACGGGTGATGAAGCCTGTTTCGGTCGCACCGGACTTGACGGTGAAGTCCTTGACCTCGGTCTTGAGGACCGAGATTATATCGCCGGAGCTGACCTCTTCCTCCTCCACGGCCTCGGCCACCTCAGCGGCACGGTTCTGGAGGTTCTCACGGATCTGTCTGAGGCTCGTGCGGTAGCTGCAGTCGTACTCCACATCGCCGGCATTTAGGATAAATCCGCCCAAGATCTCGGGATCGTGGCGGTATTCGATGTCAACGTCGTCCTTGACGAAGCGCTCCATGATGAATTTTTTCAGGTCGGCCTGCTGAGAGTCCGTAAGGGGCGTAACATAGCGGACCACGGCCTTTATGCTGCCCTGCTTGTCGATGAGCACCTCGGAGTACTCCTCCAAGATCTCGTCCAGTCTCTCGATACAGCCGGTCTTTACGGCGCTCATGAGCACACGCTCCATAGACGCCGGGAAGAGCCTCTTTACGATCCCACGCTTCTCGTCGTGGGTAACAAGGGGGTTGGACAGGGTCTCCACGACGTCGGGACAGGCAGCAATGACGGCCTTTGCGGTATCGTTGTCCTCCTGGGGGACGGCGAGGCGGATCAGCTCCTTCAGGAGCTCCTTATCGGTCTCTTTCACTGCTCATCAGCCTCCTCTCCGGCGAGGAACTCATCGACCAGCTTTCTGTTCTTCTCGTCGTCGAGGTTTGCGCCGACTACCTTGGAAGCGGCCTCGATAGCCAGATCCGCTATCTGGGTCTGAGCCTGCTGGAGGACCCTTCTGCGCTCGTTCTCGATAGTTTTGCCGGCGGCGCTCACGATCTCATCGGCCTCCTCCTGAGACCTTCTGATGATAGCGGCACGCTCGGACTCAGCCTCGTCGTGGGCCTTAGAGAGGATCCTTCCGGCCTCCTCCTTGGCCTCGCTGATAGAGTCGGCGTACTGCTGGCGCAGCTCCTCGGCCTCCTCCTTAGCTTTTTTAGCCTCATCAAGGTCGTTCTGGACGGTCTGAGTGCGGTCGTCCATCATCTTGCTGATAGGCTTGAAGAGGAATATCCTGAGCAGCACGAACAGTATGATAACGTTGGCGACTGCCTCGAATATGCTCCAAAACTCAAATTTTAGCATTGCTTGCCCTCCTTATGTATGATCTTAGCAGCTCACATCTTGCTGATAATAAGGAGTGCGATAACAAATCCGTAAATAGCCGTAGCCTCTGCCAGAGCGCAGCCCAGCAGGAGGGCTGTCCTGATGTCGCCCTTAGCCTCAGGCTGGCGGGCGATGGACTCAGTTGCCTTTGCAGTTGCGATACCGATGCCCACTCCGGCGCCGGCGCCTGTAAGAACGGCGATGGCCGCACCTAATGCTATCATTTCCATAGTTTTATACCTCCAAAGTTTTTAGATCAAATCTTGCTGATGATGAGAAGTGCGATAACGAAGCCGTAGATCGCAGTAGCCTCTGCCAGAGCGCAGCCCAGCAGGAGAGCTGTCCTTATGTCGCCCTTAGCCTCGGGCTGGCGGGCGATGGACTCAGTTGCCTTTGCAGTTGCGATACCGATGCCCACTCCGGCGCCGGCGCCTGTAAGAACGGCGATAGCCGCACCTAATGCTATCATTCCCATAGTTTTATACCTCCGTGAAGTTAGTGTTCTTCCTCTTCTAAGGCCTCAGCCATATAGAGGGACGTTAGGAATACGAATACATAAGCCTGGAGCAGGCCGTCGAAGATGTCGAAGTAAGCGCTGGCGATGACTGGCACTCCGACGGGTATGAGCCCCTTGATGAGCTCCATGACGACGAAGGCTCCCAGCACGTTTCCGAAAAGTCGCATACACAGCGACAGGGGACGGGTGATAAGGTCAAGGATATTTATCGGGTTCAGGAAGCTCTTTAGCCACTTGCCGGGGCCTTTTTCGATAATGAAAGCAGCCTGGACGAAGATGATCGCTATGCCGGCCAGGGCCGCAGTTACGTTGATGTCCTTAGTGGGCGGAGCGAAGCCGAACAGTCCGATAAGGTTGGCAAAGGCGATGTAGATGATCAGAGTCTCCAAAAATGGCAGGTACTTCTTCCCCTTCGGGCCGAGTATGTCCGTAAAGAACTTGTCCAGCCACCCCATAAGTCCCTCCAGCAGGCACTGCTTGCCGGTGGGCACTCTTTTCATCCTGTGTGTGAAGATAATGGACAGCAGCACGATCACTCCCATTATCACCCAAGTGACAACGCAGGAATCGGCGATAGGTATGCCGCCTAAGACCGGTATGGTGAACGCCGTTTTGGATTCGAGCTCCTCCATCATATTGTCCATGATAACACCTTCTTTCGGTATAAGAATAGAAAAACGGAGACTGCCAATGGCAAACATCTCCGTTGATATTGTCAAAATAAGCAGTTATCCATTAACAGGACCTCTGTTAATTATATTACAAACCGCCGATAAAGTCAAGCGCTGTGGCGAAATTTTCACAATATTTCCCTATTTTAGTCGTCCCCGTCCCCTGTCACCAGTCTCATGGCGTGGTCCAGGCGTTCTATGGCGCCGGAATTGAGCTTCTCGGAAAGGCGGATCCTGTCCAGCTCCTTCTTGAAGGCACCCAGCTCCTCCGCCACACGGCGCATTATATCCTCGTTTTTGAGCTGCTTCTCCTCAAGGGCGCAGACTCTCACGATCAGGTCGTTGATATTCCCGGCCAATGCCTCGTTTGCGGCGTTCTGCTTCTGGCCGAATTCTGTCAGCTTCCCGGCAGCGCTGAAGGTCCCGACCTTAGCGTGGCCGTCGAAGGTGAGCATTTTCTCATTCGTTAGCTTCATATCGGACATTTCTGTTCCCTTCCTTTCTCTCTGTTAGTTCCTAGTTTCGAGTTCTTAGTGCTTAGCTGCGGCTCTGCTTTCAACTACGCACTATGCACTAATAACTTCCATGCAGCTTCTTTCTCCACCACTCCAGCGTATCCCGGACGGTCTCCCTCAGAGAGATCTGGGCCTTCCAGCCGGTATCCGCAAAAATTAGCGAAACATCGGGCTCAATGATCGGTATGTCCGAAGCCCTCATGCGCTTTGCGTCCTGGATCACCACGATCGGCGCCTCGGACATGGAAAGCGCCGTGTCCATGATCTCGCTGATCGCAACGGCCTGGCCTCTGCCCACATTGTAGACCCTTCCGGCCATGCCCTTTTCCGCCAGCAGCCTGTAGGCCCTCACCACGTCCCTGACATCGGTGAAGTCACGCTTTGCGGCAAGATTGCCGATCCGCACCTCAGCCGGTGCGCCGGGCAGCTCGGCCTCAGCGATCTGCCGGCAGATCTCCGACACCACGAATGTGGGGGACTGTCCGGGTCCGGTGTGGTTGAAGGACCTGGTCATGACTATATCCATACCGTAGGAGCGGCTGTAGATCTGGCCGATCATCTCCTGGCAGACCTTTGTTGCGGCGTAGATGTTCCCCGGCCGCAGCTTCTCCTCCTCGCTGAGAGGGCAGGCGTCCTTGGCGATGAAGCCGTACTCCTCCCCCGACCCTATCAGCAGCAGCCTAGTGTCCGGGCGCTTCGAGAGCCTTACCGCCTCCAGCACGTTGACGGCCCCCACCACGTTGACCTGAGCGGTCAAGGCAGGCTTTTGCCACGAGACTGCCACAGAGCTCTGGGCGGCAAGGTGGAAGATCACCTCCGGCGAGACCTGAGCGATCACCGCCTCGATCTCAGCCATTTGGCCGATGTCAAGGCTGTAAACCGTGCAGTCTCCGGCTATCTCCTCTCCGGGGAGGCAGGTGGCATGGACCTCATAGCCGTTAGAGCTCAGCTCCCGGATCAGATACCCTCCGGCGAAGCCGCCTCCGCCGATGATGAGTGCCCGTTTCATTCGCTCAGTATGCCGTAAAGACGGCGGATAACGTTCTTCTCATTGAATTCCTCCATAACACGCTCTGCGCCGGCCTTTCCCAGCCTTTCCCGGTAGTCCGGGCGGCTCACCAGCACGTTTATGGCCTTGGCCAGCATCTTCGGGTCGCTGGGCCTTACGGTGAAGCCGGTCTGCTTGTGGAGGCTCACATAGGGCACTCCCGAGGGCAGAGCGGTATTGATAACGGGCTTTCCGTAGACCATTGCCTCGATCTGGACGATCCCGAAGGCCTCGCTCTTGACCACCGACGGCAGCACGAAGATGTCACAGTCGGCGTAGGCCTGTTTCAGCTCCTCATCGGGGAGGAAGCCCAGGAAATGCACTCTTTCGGCGATCCCGTTCTTTTGGGCGAAGTCTTTCAGCTCCTGCTCCAGCTCGCCGGTCCCGGCGATGAAGAGCTCGCAGCCCTCGGTGTAGGGGAGGGCCTTCAGCAGCACGTCCACGCCCTTGTAGTAGACCAGTCTCCCGGTGAAGAACACCTTCACGGCGGACTTGTCGGTGAGCTTTTCGGTGAGCACAGGCCTGCGCTCCACCGAGAGGTACTCCTCCGGTATGATCCCGTAGGGCAGGATCCTGCATTTTTCCCTGAACTGCGGCAGCCAGTCTGAGCCCTCCACATGGCCCTGAGTGGCCGTCAAGATCACGTCTGCACGGCGCAAAAGGCTCAGCAGCAGGGGCTTATAGAGCCGCAGCAGCTTCTTCTGCTTCACGATGTCGCTGTGCCAGGAAACTACTACCTTCCCCCCGAAGCCGGAGAGCAAAAGGGCTGCGTCCGCCAGAGGGAAGGGCACGTTTATATGCACCACATCGGCGTTTTTCGCCATTTTCCTAAAGAGCCTGATGAAGGAGAGCGACACCGGGCAGGAGAAATACGTCCCCAGGCTCCCGGCCCGGGTAACATCGGCCCCGTTCACTTCCTCACGGATAGTTCCGCCCCGTCCGTCACGGCAGACCAGGGTCTTCACCTCGACGCCCTCGAACTGTCCCAGCTCCTCGGAATACTGCTTCACAAGGCTCTCGATCCCGCCGACGTGGGGGAAGTAGGCCTTGTTCACTTCTAAAACTCGTAATTTCTTCATATCTATCGCCTGTTCCTCAGAACAGCTCCTTATACACGTCATACAGCTTTTCGGCGGAGCTGTCCCATGTGAACAGCTCTGCACGCTTTCGGCCACGCAGGGAGAGGTCCCGGCGCAGCTCGGCGTCCTCTGAGATCTTGGCAAGGCCCTCGGCGATACTCTCCTCGGAGAAGGCGTCGCAGGTCACAGCGCAGTCTCCTGTCACCTCCGGCAGGGAGGCGGCGTTGGAGGCTAGCACAGGCACTCCGCAGGCCATCGCCTCCAGAGGCGGCATACCGAAGCCCTCGTATATCGACGGGAAGACGAATGCCAGGGCTCCGCACATCAGTGGGCCCATGTCCTCTGAGGGGATATACTTGGTGAAGATCACCTGCTCCCCCAGGCCCAGCTCCTGGACCTTAGCGAAGATCCCGTCGTAGAGCCAGCCCTTTCCGCCGGCCAGCACCAGCTTCGGCACACTGCCGTTCCGGCGCTCGCTGTATATACCGTAGGCGGAGATCAGCCGCTCCAGGTTTTTTCTGGGCTCGATCGTGCCCACGTAGAGGAGGTAGTCCCCCTCGATGCCCAGCGACTCCTTCACCGCCGGTATGCGCTCCGGCTCTGTGCAGGGGCGGAACTTCTTAAGGTCCACGCCGCAGGGCACCACTCTCAGCTTCTTTTCGTGCTCCGGGAACCATTTCAGGATCTCGCTCTTCGAGAACTCCGACACCGTAACGATCATATCCGCACGCTTCATGGACTTTTTCAGCCCCATGTTCAGCATTGTCCTCGTCCTGCCACGGACGGTCTCCGGGAAGGCCTTGTAGGTCATGTCGTGGACAGTGACCACGGTCTTTCCGCTGACTCCCGGGGGGACGATGAAGTTGAAAAAGTGGGTAAGATTGGCCTTTTTCCCGAAGAAGCTGCTGTAGGGCCACGGCACGAAGGCCGAGGCCGCACGGTAGACATACCCCGAAAAATGGGCGATCTGAGTTTTTATGCTGTCTCCGGCAAAGGGAGCTATGCGCTCCAGCTTGATGTGGTCGTCCTTCCGTGAGAAAAAGCTGTAGGTGTAGCTGTTCTCCGGGTGGAGCCGGGCCATCGCAGTGGTCTGTCCGGCCTCGCACCAGCCCACGCCGGTGATCTTGTCGCTTATGAGAGGTACAGCGTCGAAAGAAATATCCATAGTTGCTCCTTTTTATCTGGAAGTCCAGTTCATTATGCGCTCTCTCAGGTCGGAGAGATAGCTGTCAACGTCCTCCTTGTTGAAGCCGCTGAAAACGGTCTTTATGGGGACCGAAACGGCCGCCTCGGACTGCTCCAGAGCCTCCTCCTTGGAGATGAGGCCTTCCTCAAGGCCTATGAGGAGCACGTTCAGCTCCTCCACCAGCTTCAAGACGCTGGCCTTATCGTAGCCACGAAAGGCCGCTCTCAGAATATTTGGCATGATAGCTCCTCCTGTCAGGCGTATTTCCAAAAGAATATGGTGATCCCCAGCACAGCCAGCTCTGCTGCGGTCATTATACAGAACAGAACGATGCTGCCCATAAGGTCGCTCTTTACCAGACAGGCTTTGTCCGGGTCGGCCTCGTCATAGGCCACGTCCACCGGTGTACCGGGCTTTTTTGAGCGGATCATAAAGCCGCCGTCCATTTCCTTTACACAGTGCTCTTCACCGGCGGTGTAGGCGACTACGGGGATAGAATTATTCCTGCCCTTCCAGCAGAGTATCTGGCCCACGCAGCGCTGTCCCTGCTTTTCAAGGCGCCTGTACCTGATGATGTCACGGAGGGCCATTGCCGGGAAGATACAGAAGAAGCCGTTCGCTGCGACGGCTGCGGCGGCTCCTAAGCCGAAAATGAGGCCTACAGCGATGACGAGAGCGCAGGCTGCAAGAGTGATGAGCACAGTTTTCAGCATTCCTTTGGGGTCATTGATCAGGAAGAACACGAAAAATGCTCCTAAAATGATCAGATACATTATCTTGCCCCAAAGATCGGGGTCGATGAACAGCCCCGGCACTATCAGCGCCGCCAGTACTCCGAAAACTGCCAGAAATGCGCCGATAACGCCCTTTAGGTCGGCTTTGGCCAGCTGGAACAGCTTCCGGAAAAGCAGAAATAAGATCACGGCCACCGGCGCCATGCTCAGCAAAACCTGCCAGTTTTCCTTGAAAAAAAGGGATATGCTGTCAATGCTCATGGCTCCTCCGTTCGTCAGCATATGGGGCTGTGAAGTCCATTATTCTTTCTCTGCAAGAGCAAGGTCGTTCTTCACCATGCGTTCAACGAGCTGCTCGAAAGAGATCTGTCTCTCCCAGCCCAGTATCTTGTGTGCCTTTGAGGAGTCCCCCAGCAGCACGTCCACCTCAGCCGGGCGGAAGAATGCAGGATCCACCTTCACAAGGGTCTTGCCTGTGGCCTTGTCGATACCGACCTCGTCCACGCCCTCGCCCTGCCATTCCACCTCTATCCCGAGGCAGCCAAATGACGCCGTCACGAAGTCCCGGACGGTCCTTGTCTCGCCGGTGGCGACGACGTAGTCCCCGGGCTCCTCCTGCTGGAGCATGAGCCACATGGCCCTGACATAGTCCTGAGAGTGCCCCCAGTCACGCTGAGCGGAGAGGTTCCCCAGCTCCATGCGGTCCTGTAGTCCCAGCTTTATCCGGGCGGCGGAATGGGTGATCTTCCGGGTGACGAATTCCAGTCCCCGGCGCTCGCTCTCATGGTTGAAAAGTATGCCGGAGCAGGTGAACATACCGTAGCTCTCACGGTAGTTCCTTGTGATCCAGTGTCCGTAGAGCTTGGCCACACCGTAGGGGCTCCGGGGCGAAAAGGGAGTAGTCTCCCTCTGAGGGGTCTCCTGCACCATGCCGAACATCTCGGAGGTAGAGGCCTGATAGAACCTTGCATCGGGCTTCACCATGCGGATCGCCTCAAGTATATTCGTAACGCCTATGGCATTTATGTCTCCCGTGCTTATGGGAGTGTCCCAGCTCGTAGCCACGAAGGACTGAGCGGCAAGGTTATAGACCTCGTCGGGCTGAGCCTTCTGCACGGCCATTATCAGCGAGGCCGGGTCAGTCATATCGGCATAGATCAGGTGCAGCCTGTCCTTCAAATGGGCGATGTTGCCGTAGTCCACGTTGGCCTTTCTCCGCCATATCCCGCAGACCTCATAGCCCTTTTCCAGCAGGAGCTCTGCCAGATATGAGCCGTCCTGACCGGTTATGCCTGTTATCAGTGCTTTTTTCATCTAATTGCTCCTTAGTTCAGCCTTATACCAGCTCGCTCCTGCCCTCTTCCTTCAGCTTAGCGATGACCTTTTTCACGTCCTGAGTGTTGTTCTTCGAGCATACCAGCAGCACATCGTCTGTGTCCACGATGATGATGTCTCTTGTGCCGATAGCCGCCACAAGGCGCTTTCCGCCGCAGATCGTGGTGCGCTTTGAGTCGACTGTGATAACGTCGCCCTCGGTGTAATTCTTGTCGTCGTCGGTCTCGTTTATGCGCTCGACGGCCAGCCAGCTACCCACGTCGTCCCAGCCGAAGCTGCCGGGGATCGTGAATATATCGCTGGCCTTCTCCATGATGCCGAAGTCTATGGACTCGCTGCGGAAGGCAGTGAACTCCTTCACAAGGGTCTCTGTGAAGCCGGGCGTGCCGAAGGCCTCACCGATACGGAGAGCTCCCTCATAGATGTCGGGCATGAATTCCCTGAGGTCTGCCATGACCGAGGACACCTTCCACACGAACATACCGCTGTTCCAGAGGTATTTCCCGGAGGAAAGATACTCCTTTGCGGTGGGGAGGTCGGGCTTCTCCACGAAGCGCTTCACCTCATAGGCGGCGCCGGACTCCTGCCCGAAGTTGATATAGCCGTAGCCTGTCTCCGGATAGGTGGGAGTGATACCGATAGTCACCAGATTCTTGCCCTCCTGAGCAACGCCGATCGCCTTTTTCAGGGTGTTCACATAGATGTCCTCATAGCCGATAAGGTGGTCTGAGGGCAGCACCAGCATGGTCGCATCGTCGTATTTCCGGCTGATGACGGCGGCTGCGAAGGCTATACAGGGCGCTGTGTTCCTTGCACAGGGCTCCGCAAGGATGTTCTCCTCAGGGATGTCATTTAGCTGGTCCAGCACCAGATCCTTATAGGCTGCATTCGTAACGACGTAAACGTCCTCGATGTCCACCAGCGGCATGAGGCGCTTTACGGTCTTCTGTATCATGGTCTCTCCGTCAGAGGTCAGCGAGAGGAACTGCTTGGGGCAGGAATTCCTGCTCTTAGGCCAGAAGCGCTCGCCTCGGCCGCCTGCCATGATGACTGCTGTTGTTTTCATATCTCTACTCCTTCTTCTTGTTTTCGCTCTCAGCAGGAAGGATCCCCTCGCCGTTCTGGGCGTTGGACCTTCCGGGGAAAAGCATGGTCTTTAGCGTCATGAGGATTATTTGCAGGTCCATGCGGATCGAGTAATTCTCGATATACATAAGGTCCATTTTCAGCTTGTCATAGGGGGAGGTATCGTAGACTCCCGTCACCTGAGCGTAGCCCGTAAGACCGGCCTTCACCTTCAGCCGGAAGCCGAACTCAGGCATCTCCTTCTTGTATTCCTCGCTTATCTCGGGGCGCTCAGGACGTGGGCCCACCACGCTCATCTCGCCCTTTAGGATATTCAGGAGCTGAGGCAGCTCGTCCAGCCTAGTTTTGCGGAGGAACCTTCCCACCGGCGTGATCCTTGGGTCGTCGTCGGAGGCCAGCTGCGGGCCGGAGCCCTTTTCAGCGTCCACCACCATGCTCCTGAACTTGTACACGTCGAATTCCTTCTCGTCGATGGTGAGCCTGCGCTGCTTATAGAACACAGGGCCGCCGTCGCAGAGCTTGATCGCCGCCGCCGAAACGAGCATGACGGGGCTTGCGATGATCAGCATGACCAGCGAGAAAACTATGTCGAAGGTCCGCTTGATGAAGCGCTGCTCATAGTCCAGACCGTAGTTCCTGCACAGCATGAGCGGCGTATCGAAGAGCCGTATGTCGTCGGCTCCCCTTACTATGATGTCCGAGATCTTGGGAGCGATGTAGGCTCTTATGGACTTCTCGAAGCAGAATTTCAGATAGTCGTTGCGGAGCTCCGCCGGTATATCGCAGATGATCACGCCCTCGTACTTGAGGATCAGCTCCCGGACCTTTTCGGGGTCCTCGGAAACGCTTACCGACTCACAGATCATGTACTTGTCCACACGCTGGCTCATTTTCAGCACCAGAGAGGCGGCCTGGTGGCTGCCGTAGAGGATCACCAGCTTCCTTGGAGGATAGATCAGGAAGTAGAGCTTCCCCGAGATAACGGTCCAAATGGCGATGAAGCCGAAGTGGGCGAAGGTCATGGCCAGCATGGGGCCGACTCGCATGAAGTCACGTCCGATAAGGCTTATGAGGAAGTAGGCCGTGAAGTCCACGCAGGTTATGGAGATGAGCTGAGAATAGAGCATATCGGTCTTTTTGAGGTATCCCAGCTTGAAGCCGCCGTAGGCCTTGAAAAAGATCCATACCAGCAGGCAGTATATGCCGATGAGGACCCAGTTTCCACGCCTGTAGAAGGGCAGCACGATAGTTTCGCTGTAATATTGGTACCAGACCAGTCCGAAGGTAAGGGTCAGGATGCCGATCAGTACCACCGCCAATCCCAGTGAGATCAGCCGTTTATATCGGTCTCTTTTACTGTTCATAGTTTTATCCCGCCGAAAATGGGGCGGTATAGTCTCCTCTTTTATCTATTTCCGCAGCGGAGCAGGAGGGCGAGGGGCCTTTTCCTGAAAAAGCCGCTACATAGTCATTATAACAAGAAACGCCCTCCCTGTCAATAGCTGCGGCCTTGAAAAAGCTCCGATGTCAGGCGGAGCTTTTTAATTCATAATTCGGAATTCGGAATTATGAATTTTGGTGTCCGCCTGACGGCGGACGTATCTGAATGTAGGGACGGCCATTGGCCGTCCGTGGACATATACATTATGTAGGGGAGGCCGCCCTCGGCCTCCCGGCCATGTACGATAAACCACCGGGCGGACTGCTATGCATATAGCTGCGAAAGCCAGATCAGAAATCTGGTACGCAGCTTAACATGGGTCCGCCCCTACGGTTATTCGGTCACGGCCGGTCGAAAGTACCTAAAACCACCGCCCTATATTTGTACGCCAGCAGGCCCGGAGGGTCCTGCGAAGGATAGTCAAAAGCCGGCGGGGTGGGG
>JAFUAO010000034.1 GCA_017460665.1 Ruminococcus sp. | reverse complement strand
AGGCGGTCAATTCCTGCTCCCGGAAGGGAGTGATGATATGGACTATGTAACATGGGACGAGCTAATTGAAGCTGGAATACTTATAGTTTCCGTTCTTTCGCTGTTTTATGCAATATACCATAATAAAAGGAAATAACCGCCCTCAGCTGACAACTTGAAGCGGTTATTTCTGTAATCATTCAACTTGGGAGCGACCGTCTGCCGGTATGCTCTCTTTGCATATATTATACACCAAAGCTATGAAAATGTCAAGTTTTATTTTCGTCGTCGAAGCTCCTGAGTTTTTTCAGGAGCTTTTTTATCCACCCGGCGGCATTGGGATCTGCTTCGCCGTAATTTTCCAAAATCGAGATGATCTCCATTATTGTGATATAGCCGAAGACGGCGATCGCTGCCACGGTCCCGGTCACGCCGGCCAAGGCCTCCGCCCGATAGTACCGGCCAAGATAGCCGATACCGACCTCCAGACCGCAGGCTGTAGTCATGACGACCAGCTCGCAGATCTTGTTCAGGCCGCCTTTTCGCATGACCTTGCTGCTGTAGTCGTCGTTGACGTGGGCCTTGATCCAACCTGTGACAATATCCGCCAGCGCCAGCCCCAGAACAATGGTTATCATAATTATGTACTGCATCATGTCACCTCCTTACGACTGAGCTGTAGCTGTGACCAGGTGCCATGGTCGCCAAGTCGTTCCAGTGTCCGCTGAAAATCTGTAGCGTAATTCGCAACTTGTGCTTGATACGTTGGAAAACAGGATCTGAACGATATACGATGTGAATGCGAAAGTAATAATAATACCGTAGCCGTTAGAAACAGGGTTGTTGATCGCCGAAGCGGTATATCTGTAGTAGATCGTCTCTTTTATATCGTCGAAGCCGAAGCCGGAGTCTGCGTTCATGGTCGCAGCACCTCGCCTCATCATCAGTGGGAAAGCCGCATTCATCGCCGCCAGCGCCTCCTTCTCCGGAGTCGTAAAGCTCTCCTGAGAGAGACCCATGCCCTCCTCTGCATCTTGCTTGCCGGCAACCTCAGTCTCTAGCTCACTGAGCTCGGTCTGGTCTGCCTTGGCTTCGTCGAGATCATGCAGGGCGGTGTCGATGATGTCGGCGTTGCCGTTGAGTACGCTGATCTGCACGGCCTCGCCGCCGCCGGGCTTGGTCAGCCCGTAGTTAGGTGTTGTTGTAGCCATATCTGGCGACCTCCTCCCAGGTGAATTGTGATATTTCGTCCCATGTGTAGGCGCTGGCATCGTTCCAGCACCGCAGGGCTCTGAGTTTCATATTTTTCAGCTCTGCCGCCGTCGCTGCCGCCTGCTTGTCCTCCCGGGTCCTGCCGCTGGAGATCGTCGCACCCAGGAAGGTGGGACGTATCAGGGACGACTTGACGGATCCCAGCGTCATGCTGATGATGTTTCCGGTAACTCGGTCATAGTCCACGGAGCTGATCTGCATATCAGTTTCCAGGTCCAGCTCCTGGCAGTAGACCTTGCCTCGGTCGCCGTAGCGGTAGTCTTGCAGGTCCTTGAAGTCCTTGTAGCGTGGATCGTCGGAAAGTGCCGCTATGCGGGCGGTGATAGTCACCTTAGGGACGGCGACCTGGGCCCAGAGGGCTTCTTTGTCCCTGTTCAGGCGCTCCATGTTCTCATCGGGCCCGAGATCGTCGGAATAAGTAAATTTCACGAACTTGGTCCTCGGGTGGTGGATCGCCCAGCGTGTTTCCGGCACATACCACGATGCCGACCAGTTCCCGAAGTTGTCCTCGACGATCAGCTTAGTCACCAGTTCCGTGTAGTCCACCTCATATTCGATCTCTGTCATATCCAGGGAGTAGCGGAGGTAGAAAGCGTTGTCCTTGGCAAACTGCATACGCTTGCAGATCGAGAAATAGAAATTATCCCGATACAGCTCGCCGCCGAGAACGTTTTTCAGGCAGTCGTCGATGCCGACCAGAGAGCCCCATAGACTGGTGGCTGTGAGGTCTATCGGCCCGATGCTGTCCGTGTAGTCGGTGTAGCCGTCGAAGCGATAGCGGGGATAGTATATCTCCTCCGGCGGATCGTACTGGTGGGAGTTCTGCATAACGTAGTTGATGAAGCCGGTCGGACTTCCGCCGGTCCAGTTTCCTCGGCCGTCTGCGACGAGATCCCCGGCCATGTCTTCGCTGATGTGTCTGGCGTGGGCGTACATCAGGGCGCCCTCTTCGCTCAGACTCGGCCGCTGGATGTCGATGCGGAAGAGCTGCCCGTCTACTTTCAGGACGTTTTCGACGAGGAGAGTCTTCCACTTGTCCCACTCGTCCAGCGGGTGGGTCAGCTCGATGTCCCAGCGGTCGTCGTCGTGATGCTCGATGCAGCTCACCGGATCCAGGACCGCAAGGCCGTTGTTGTCGAAGCCGTCCTGTGGCGTGCTGATGTCGTAGCTGCGGATCACGTTTTCTCGCTCCAAGGCCCAGAGGTCTACGCCGATGCCGGAAAGACCGGGGAGAAGTAAGTGATATGGATATCCATTGTTGACCTGAGGATCTATACGCCACAATGCCTTGGGGTAGGGCTTCGTGATCGGTTCCGCAGGCACCTCGGGGAAGTCTTCGTTTGTGGGGTAGCCGTCGTCTCCCATGATCCAAGGAGCGTATAACGTCTCGTTTCCGCCCGGATAGTAGAAAAATCCGTCGATCCTGTTGTACAGGCCCTGCACGCTGTCTCTGATCCGCTCCATTGGAACAAAGTCGCCGATCTTAGTATCGCCGTCGTAAATTTCTAAACTATACAGCTTGATATGTGCCTTGTCCTTGCCCTCAGAAGGGCTGTTGGAAAATAGCCATACCTGACGTGCGCCGACAGTTGTTCCCGTATCTGTGGTGTAGGTCGTCCCGTTCACAGTCAGTTCTCGGTGTCCGTCGCTATACAGCGCTTCCACTTCGTACAGCGTATCGATGTCCTTGTACTGTGTCGGGGCCGGATACCACTCCGGGACGGTCGGGTTATACTGCCACGTCCCGAAGCCGTTTTCCGGGTTCCACCACAGCCAGTTGTAGCTTCCGGATCCTGACACAGCCCAGTTCCCTGAGATGTTCATATGAACACGTTCCGTTATCTCAAACCGCCATTTTGTGCGCAAGGTGCCTGACGTAGGGACACAACCCGTCCCCATGTGTATCGTACCGTCGACGGTGATATAGTCTATCTCTGTGTAGCCGCTCTTAGTTGCCATATTTACTTCACTCCTATCGGAAATCCAGTAGCAGCGATAGCTGATGCGTCTCTCAGCTCCGCTGATGTCATAGGCGTGAAGATTTCGGACGGAACGTTTGTCAACCGAGCCCTCTCGCTGTTATAAATGACGTGGGAGTAGGTATCATATGAGGAGTATACTATCGACTCGCAATCTGCATCTATGATACTGTCATGAGAGTCGCATATGTATGCCTGACTGCCGAGATCTCCTTGGAGAAGGCTGTTTTGCATACGAAACGATCCATAGCAATCGGTAGCCGATAGATGATCGCAACTGACAACTATGTGACAGTCATGAAAATACATAAACGTCCACCAGTTTGTAGCTCGTCCTGTGCAGAAATACCTTCCTTGTGTTTTGATATTAAAACCGCAACGGTAGTAGTCATGTTGTAAGCTGGAATACAAACTGTTAGCGCCGATGCATATGACCCCAGAATAGCGCAACGTGCTGAAATACCCGGTCAGTTGCCCGGAAAAAACGCAGTCGTAAAACTTATGACTGGAATAATAACTGTAAATTAGATGCCCCTCACCTTGTATCAGGAAATCGTTGATATTGATATTTTTGATCGTTTGAGATACAGTATTACTGCCTAAGCTGATCACGTTTCCGTTATATCTGCCGTTTTCTATTCTAATCCCATTTCCGTCAAATTCAAGACAATGGAAGGTCAGTCCCGGTGCTTCTTCCGGGAACATCTCATTCATATCGAATACCAGCCCCGGAGCACACTTCACATAGGCATTTTTCTCGGCTATTTTCTCGATGATCTCATCCCATGTACTAACAACATACGGATCCGCCTGAGTGCCTGTGCCTGTCATTATAACCACCTCTCTCTCACATTGACGATCATATTTCCGGTGATGCTGCCGCTGTAGCAGATCCAGTTAGATCCCGTATGGAGCAGCGGATAACCGTTGTGTGTGTACTGATTGACGGACGTTTTCACGCCGTTTTCTTCGTAGTAGGTCACTTCGACTTCGCTGTCCACGATGATCTCCTTGCCCACCAGCTCCTCCGGGATCGTCACATAAAACTTGGCGCCGTTGCAGTCGATCCAGACCTCGCCAGCCGCCGAGGGCGTGAAGCGGATCTCCGGCGCAGACCATACCGTTCCGTGATCGATGATCTCGGTGTAGGCTGTGCCGATCGTCGCCACCGTCGGCTCTGCGGCATATGCAAAGGGTTGGAGAGTAGCGGTCAGCGCTAGGACTGACATTGTCAGCGCCACGGCCTCCGGCACCAAGGGCCTGATAAAGGCGTACAGGATCTCGTCCGGTGCCGAGCTGAGAACAAGCTGGCCGTTGCCGTTAAGCGCCTGATATATCCGCCGGACGGTCTCGGGCGTGGCCTCTGCGATGACAGCATCTATCGTCATGTCAGCGTTGCTGTAGCTCTTGCTCACCTGCATGATCTTCCGGGGCGCTCCAGGCCGTGTGATCTCAGTGACGTCAGGCGCCCAGGAAGGACGTGCAAGAGGGCGCTGTATGATAAGATCAGGCTGGGAGTTCCAGCCGTTGAAAACGAAAAAACTCATGCTCACACTCCTTTCGCATTATCCAGCAGCCTCTCGGCTGTAGACATATCTTCGGCCAGCTTGTAGACGTCATAGCCGCTCTTGATCACGGCTGTGACGGTGTTGTTGATGATCTTAGTTGTATTTCCTGCTCCTCCGGCGGCCGTCTGCACCGGGGTATTCTGGGCGTTTCGGGTCAGCGGTGTGATGCGGACGCCGCCGTTCATGACTTCCAGCAGCTCCGGGCCGGCTTCGGCGATTATGCCGCTTTGTCCGACTCCCAGGTGGCCGCCGGTGGCGTAGTGATGACGTATTCCCAGATCATACTGACCTTCTCTGTATAACCTTGCGTCTTCTGCGCTATTGATACTGCCAACTATGAGATCGTTGGTAGCCTCGAACTGACTATAATCGGGTCTGTTTTCGATGGTGAGCTCCGGCTCAGTGTCTATGGCACGCTGCTCGATGTCCACATCGCCCTCAGCTCTGACCTCCACCGATGTGGCGGCATAGCAGGGGATCTTGTCCTTGATCAGGGATATGTGATCCATAAGCAGGCCCTTGACGTGGCGGATCGGGAGCTCACCCTCACCACGGGACTCCATTTCGTCCAGGACGTTGTACATCCCGAAGCTCCAGCCTCGGATCTTGCCCTTGCGGGCCATGTCGATAACGGTCTCGTCGGTGATCAGGACTTCGGCGTGTAGGCCGATAGCGTCCTCCCTCAGCTTCAGCGTGCCGTCGGAGGTCCTCGCATAGGCGTGACCGGCGTCGTGATCGAGCTGTACCGATATGTCACCGCTCTTCTTGATCGCCTCGTCAAAGGCTCTCTCCTCGATAGTTTCGAGTACCTTGCCCCTGGGCGTGATAACGGGACGGCTCAGCTTGCCGGTGACATTGACGTAGCCGTTGATATGCAGGCCGTCTGCTCTGACTTCTATCTTCATTTTCTCACCCCTTTCTGCGTGTAGGCATGAAAAAAGCACCTGTTAAGGTGCTGATCTGCGTATTTTCGTATTTTGTGCAGTTGACTGCACGAGGGCATAAGAAAACCGCCTAATCAATTAGACGGCAATCTATTTTTATTCTGTTTGATAAGGTCATAGATGTAGTCAGGAAGAGTGCCTTTTTTCCACTGTTCTCGGTGTTCATTAAGGCTCCTGTGATTACATCCGCAGTCCTCGTCTGGATATTCTTTTTGAAATCCGTCATTAAACCAGCCACAAACAGGACAAAGGTCATAATCATCACGTTCCTCAAAATAAAACTGTCCACAAACAGGACACTTCAATTCCTCGTCCATTATTCTACACCTTCTTTTCCTTTCCAGAAATTGTAATAATCAATGCCCTCTAATGTGCCTTTTTCTTTCGTTGGCTTGAATAAAGTTCTTAGCCCTTTGTTTATATCCGCCTTAACATAGTCGTTTTTCTCAACATCATATCGGCAGATAAAGCCTTCTTTTGTCTTGTAGCCAAGAATTTTCTTACCGTCGGCGGCACTTTCAGCAAGCTCAACTCCACGCTTCTCATACTGTTCTTTGGTTGTTATACCGTCAGGCTCATATTCCTCAGCGTGCGTCCTGCCGTTCTGCCAGTGATTATTCAGCTTCTGCTTGTTCGGAAAGCCTTTGACTCTGAGCTCGTTTTTACCGGTTGCAGATACATCTTCCGGTTTTATTATAGCACTTTTCTTAGATTTGTCAACCTTTTTTCCGGATTTTCCTCCGCTTTTTGGACCACCTCCGGACTTGCCGTCCGGGACATTGTCGATTATCTTCCCGTCTGGGCCGTGTACCTCAGCCCGCTCCTCCCCGGTGAGGAGGTTCTTGGTCTGGCCTGTGTTGGGAGTAAAGACCTCCATTGTAGCCGGATCCAGGAGCACATCAGAAAGGCCGAGGGTCAGGAAGTTGAAGCCGAGTGGCTCGTAGTCCTCCTCACGGCGGATCTCATCGATCTGGAGGATATTGTTGCGCTTAGCGATCTCATAGGCCTCGAAGCGCTCCTTGAGGCTGCCACGGGTGAGCTCCTTCGTGTCGAACGCCCAGTAGTAGCCCTGCTCTTTCTCGGACTCCAGAAGCAGGACGTTGTCCAGCTCCGTCTCGATCTGGTTCAGAAGAGCGATCACCGCCGATATGAACTTCTTGTTGTCGTCGTCGGAGGCGCCGCCGTCGATGATCGTGTGCGGAAAACCGAAGAGCTTGCAGATCTCGATGCTGTTGGCCTTCTTGTTCTCGTTCATTTGCAGCTCAGCCGCTGTGGAAGATATGGCCTCGAAGTCGATGCCCTCATTGAGAACGACGACCTTGTTGCGCTTCTCGGTGTTGTCATAGATCTGACTGTAGCCTTCCTTGATCGCAGCGATAGCAGCGTCGGAGAGCTTGTTCTTTGACTTAAGAAAACCGGGCTTACAGCCGCCGTTGGCGTTCATCATGTTCTCCAGCTTGAGAGAATTCCACGCCGCCGAGAGAATCTGTGCGGCCTCCTCCTGCAAGGGGATATTCGTGTAGCCGTCCCTGGTCCTGCGCAGGAGCTTGAGGAACTGAAAGTCGTAGTAGTTCCGACCGCCTACCTGCACCCGGAAGGCCTTGAATATCGGGTCAGCATTCGAGAAGATACCCACGTCTCTGCTGTCCACATAGTGCAGACTGCGGACTCTCAGGCCGTCGCTGTTGACGAATATCCAGGCGCCCCGGCCGAGGTAATAGTCCTCGACTGCGGCCTTCCACATATCCACCGTGCTCATAGTGTCGCCTGTAGCGCCGTTTAGGAGCCTTGCACGAGGGTCGTCATATACTTCCCTTACCTTTTCTTCCTCCCTCGTGTAGAGCTTCACAGGGAGCCTTGAAATGGTCTCTCCGATCTTGCTGATACAGGCCGAGACTGTAGGGATGCCGAGAGCAGCTTCTCGGGTGAGCTCGCCGGTGATCCCGAAGAAGGTCAGTATGGTATTTTCGGCGCTCACTGTGGTGTCCGCCCGGATCTCCTGCTTCTTCTTACGCTTGAAAAGTCCTATTGTGATCACTTCCTTTTTGTGTTTGGGCATGAAAAAAGCACCCGGTGGGTGCTTTTTATATTATTCGTTTTTTGCAGACTTCTGCATGGCAGTATAGAAAGGCCGTTCTCAAATGAGGGCGGTTCTTTCAGTATTCGCTTCTTTTCCAAGGGATTTTATATATGCTTCAAATTCCTCATCTGTCATCGAAAGAATTATTTCCGCATCTTCAAGCACGTTTCTGTCATCGCAGATATATTCATTTGCCATAACTATCCCTCCTAAATCAATTCAAATTCAAATCCATAATTGCTGCTTAAATCTGCAAGTGCTTTCTCCATAGATGTAATAACAGAGTATTTCTTATGCTTTCTTAAAGCTATTGACCAATCGCTTTTAGTGATTGCTTTGTTTGGCCTTGTATAGCGATATATGGTGCCATTATGTCCTACGGTTATACCAGAAACATTTTTGTTTTTCATAAGGGCATTTATATCGCTTATACTTGGAGGCAAACCTCTCGGATGATTGTGAAGCAACAGAATTTCTTCGCCGGACTCATCAGCACGGTTTAGTTCTCGTTGAAATTTTCGTGTTCGCTTTACTGCTGATGAATAGTTTTGGTCAGTAATTCTACCGATTTCTCTACCGTCCTTCAAACTTACTGCATATAGTTCTTCAGTATTCTTGCCGTCTCTATTATTAAGCGCCCATTTTGCACGGGTTTCGATAGCGGAAGCAACTTTCTCATCATCGGATAATTTAGTGAATTTCTTAGAATAGTCCTCGGTTTGAACAAGAGACCAATCAACTGCATTGCTTTCATTTTTTATTTTTCGTGGGAGGTCTTCCTTTTCTCCTATTATACCACTTTCGCCCGATTTGTCAACACTTTTCTTTGCCCCTGCTCCTCCTCCGGTGCTATAGCTCCCGGCAAAGTAACCATGATCGCCTTTGATCCAGTGGCGGGCTCTCATTTCAAGCCATGTCTGCTCGATCCGTATGAGCCTGAGCTTGTACCCAGCGTATTCTGTGTACCAGTTATCCATTACTATCCAACCTGTATCCCGAAGTTGCTCGCCGGGTCGTCCAGCAGATCTACTTGCAGCAGATACAGCGCATTGATGATCGATACGACCATATCCACCTTCCCGGCTGACTTCTTTTTGTTGACGTACTGATTGAGGTTAGTGTCCTTTGTACAGCGTGCGTTCTGGAAGTTTATCTCAAGCATCTGGTTCTCAAAATACCGAAACTTTTTGCTGAGGATATACTCCCGGAGGAGCTTCGTCGGACGGTGAAGGACGCTGCTGTGCTGACGGATCTCGACGCATTCTATCGGGTCCTCAGACGCCTCGATCTTCTGCACCGAAGACAGTGCGTTCCAGCGGTCGAAGCCGAGCTGACGGACTATCTCCACGCCGTAGGTCTCCTTGATCGACAGGACGAAGCGTTCCACAAAGCCGTAGTCTATGACTTCGTCGCCGCAGGCATAGCAGCAGCCGCTTGCGATCAGCTTCTTGTAGTCTACCTTCTCTCGGTGGGACTTCTCTTCTTCCAGGTCGGCCGGGATAAATCCCCAGACCTTGGCCCATATCGTATCGGTCGGTTCGTCATATGTGACCATAGCGACCGAGGTATTATCATCGCTCTGCGATAGATCAAGGCCGAGGTAGACGCTGCGGCCCTTCCAAAACTCCGGGTCCTCCTCGGTCTTGCACTGCCGCACCTTAGTGATGTCCACGAAGCCCTCGACTCCGAGGCCCTTGTACTGGATATTGAGATGCTTGCAGAGAAAATTCTCACGCTTGTTTTCGTACTCTATAGCCTTGCGGCGCTTCGCACAGATAGCCTGGAACAGCTTTTCTGATGCGTATGCTACCGGGTTGGACTGATATATAGCAAGATCGGCGGTCTTCCAGGTGTCGCCGCTGAGGTATTCGTTGTCCGGCTCGTAGAGCAGGGCAAAGACCGGCTCGCTGTCGTGTAGGCGGTCGATGAACTTCTTGGCGTCGTCGATCTCATCGATCATAGCATTGTTATCATTGGGGTACTGGGTAGATATGATGATACCCAGCTTCTCAGCGAGATTGACCTGAGACGACCGCATAGCCTCGATGGGATAGCTGTCCATCGCCCCGCATTCGTCTCCGAGGAACATATTCGCCAGCCTGCCGTCCATCTTGTCGTTGGAGTAGGCGAGAGGAGTATACACGGAGTCGGTGAGCTTGCACCGGATCTCCTTTCGCAGGAGCTTGAATATTTTCCCATCGCTCAGGCAGGGGCTGGACTTGATGATCTTCTTGACTGCCACCTGGAGCTCGCTTGAGAGTGCAAGATCAGGCGCTACGCTGAAGAAACGGCTGAACTTCGGCTCGGTCAGCAGGCCGATGATGAAGATCACCGCAGCAGTGAAGGTCTTAAAATTTTTTCGTGCGATCTCCAAGAGCCCTGTCTCGTAGTACCGGCAGTCATCGCTCTGCCGTCTGGTGCAAAAGATCGCATAAATAAAGAGGACCGCATAGTCCTCTAAGCCTTCATACATCGAGCAGCCAAGGTCCGGGTGGATGATCAGCTTCAGCAGCTTAGTGATCTTCTTCCAGCTCTTCTCTTGGACGTATGCACCCGGAAAGGAGCCGTCAGCGATCTCCAGCCACAGAACGGCCTGACGCTTGACATATACGCCCACATAGTGGTTGTCCGGCTCCGAGCACCATGCTGCGTACTTGTACGCCCTGCTGTCCTTTACTATGTCAATTTCCGCCAGCTCCTTTCCTGTGCAGTTGACTGCACAAACGGGTATAAGAAAACCGCCTTATTCGGCGGTTTTGGAATATATTTTATCAACAAAAGATTTCGGAAGATCAATGTTGTACTTTCTGACATGGTATGACAGAAAATCAGGCCAGCAATACTCGCCGTCATCATTAACAGCAAAGCTGCTTGAAATAACCTTCCCGGTCACGCAGTCAATTGCTTCTCTTGGGCAAACCGCTTGTCGACCGAACGAGTCAAGATATGCAGCCACTCTGTTTTTATCATATTTGACAGAAGGAATAATGTGCTGTTTTATGCTGCCGCTGTTGTGCATACTGATTTTCATTTCACTAAAAAACCCAATACTAATCATTGATCTCAACTCCTTTGTCAAAAATTCTCCATTTCCCAGTATTAGAGTATTTTGAACCAACAAACAATACACCGTCCTCAGGAATAAAATAAACATCATCATCAGGAGCTTTAACTTTATTTCCGAGTATTGCAGAAAGCCGTTGAGCGAATGAATTATCACCATTCCCTGTTGAACAAGAAGCTAGTCTTAAATCTCCGCCCTTATATCCATTCATTTTCAGATATTCAGCGAATTCAGCAGGACCAAGGTTTTTCTTTTTTCCTTTTATAGTAACCTCCACTGAATTTGGGGAACCGTGGAGCATAACATCTTCATATCCTGGTTCTTCTTCTATACTGAAACTCTCTGTGTAAAGTTTATCTGACTTATCGAAAAGGTTTATCCTTAGCTTTATTATACCACTTTCCCCAGCTTTGTCAACAGCCTTTTTCGCACCAGCTCCTCCGCCGGTGCTGTAGCTACCGGCAAAGTAGCCGTGCTCACCTTTTATCCAGTGCCGTGCTCGTATTTCAAGCCATTCCTGCTCCAGTTTAATGAGCCTGAGCCTGTAGCCGGCATAGAATGTCCTCAGGTCAGTCATCTTCACTCAGCGCCTTTATCAATGGGTTTTCTTCCTTCGCCTGTAGGTTCAGGTTGCCCATCTTCGCCCTGCTCTGAGGGCTGAGGCAAAGCTCGTTGCAGCAGCGGAAGAAAGACTTCGTATATCTGTCCTTCGTCTGGAGCAGCTTCTCATTGCTGAGCTGCACCGGATCCTCGTTGATGCGGGTCTCTATCTCCCTCATGCGGTCGAGGGCTATGCAGCACTCCGCAAGGACGTATATATCAAGATTGCCGAGGATCTGACTTTCGGCCAGCTCCCCGACAATGTACCGGAATATTTTCTTCTGTGGTGCCGTGAGGTACTTGGGCGGCTTCAGCTTGGCGGCGCTGCCCCGGAGCTTCTCCTCCACGCTCAGCTTGGCTGTTTTTTCCGCCTCTGTCAGGTGCTTAGCTGTGGTCTTAGCACTCATGGAGGGTCTTGCCACAGTATCACCTACTTTCATTTAGGGAAAATTTTATTTACGGAGGGGGGCGTCGTTGGATAGGGCCGCCTCCAGATCGGGCGCTGACCCCTCCGGGGGGATCCCTGAGACGATTTTCATCAGCTCCTCGGCCCTGATCTCGCCCTTGTCTGCTGCTTCGTGGTGCATACGGCACAGTGTGATCAGATTTTCGTCCACTAAGCGGAGCTCAAAGTTGGTTTTCAAAGGGCGTATATGATGCACAGAAAGCTCTCGATCATTTAGAGGTATAGTTGTGCCAGGAAAACGTCTCATGCAAGCCTGACAGAGATACTTGTCACGGCGAAGGATATGCTCCCTCTTGAGTTTCCATTCATAGGACCAGCGGAAGAGGTCTTCCTTGCTGCCCCGTTTCCGTGAGCAGCGCTCCCACTTCTTCTCACACTTGAATTTCTTCTCGTGGATCCTTCCGCAGTACGGGCAAGCCTTCTTCATGTGCGCCTCCGCTGTTCACTTTTCTATGTTATCATTTTATCGCATTTTGAAACACATTTCAACACATTTTCACACATTTTCACGCATTCTTTTCGCAGAGCTTCCTCACAGCCCTCCTGATCTTCTCCTGGATAGTGCGTGGTGCATAATGCAGCTTTTCCGCAGTCTGTTCCTCGGAGCAGTAAAGGATGTACCGGAAGATCAGCACTGACTCCAGACCGTCGTCATGAAGGTCTGCAATGAACTGCCTGACCTTGTCCTTGTGGGCCGTCAGGCGCTGGATCTCTTGGTCGATAGCGTTTTCCTTGTCGGCCAGCTTCATCAGCCTGATCTCTGCGGTGTTGTCTTTGACAGGCGAGGGACCTGTTCCGTCGAAGGATATCGCACCGCCCTGGGCGTCGAGCCTGAGCTGATGCTTTTCTTCCTCCAGCGCTTTGATCTTTTGCGTTGCATACAAGTGAGATCTGAGAAGATCCCTGACCTCGGCTTTAGTCATTCCTTGCCTTTCTATACGCTTCTGCCCGGGCGACCGCCCGGGCTCCACGCTGTCATTGAGAATTCCGGTGCAATGGCTGCCACTGGAAGATGATGAAAACACAGGAGGTATTCTGTGTCTGGGTGCAGAGGCTGGAATTGCACCAGCGTTTTCCAGCTTATGAGGCTGGCGAGATAGCTGCTTCTCCACTCTGCCATTTGCTGAGAGATGGCTGCAACTCTCTCTCAGCCGGTGGGATCTCGCATGAACCTGAGGGTTATGATCACTTGTGCGAAGCGCCGTTAGCTGTTAGGGCAGATCCTGTTACATATCGTTCCGCTGACGGGGCGCAGAGCCTGCTAACGGTGTCCCATGATCGTGCACCATCTT
>JAFUAO010000007.1 GCA_017460665.1 Ruminococcus sp. | reverse complement strand
CTGGTACAAAAGCCGGCGGCCCTCCCCTCTCTTCGGTTTTCCTCTCTGCACTCTCTTTTCCCTCACACCCCACCCCGCCGGCTTTTGACTATCCTTCGCAGGACCCTTCGGGCCTGCTGGCCTAGAAATATAGGGCGGTGGCTTTGGATACGTTCGCCCCTACTAAGCACTCTGCACTTATAACTTGAAACTAAGCACTAATAACTACTAACTAATAACCGGCATTGAAAACTCTTCCGCCCTATGTTATAATAGTATCATCAACAGATCCGTAAAGACCAGCGCAGCGGCCTTGAGCCCTGCACATCATCCGAGGTGAGCCATGAACAAGACTGCTATCAAGAATTTCGCTGTTTGGGCGAGAACTGCGCTGATCAGCGCCGTGACCAAGCGTGCGTCTGAGTACGATGTCACAGAGGACGGGCTGAACGACCCGGCTCAGGAGACCGTGAACGGGCGCTTGCTGACCGCCGAGGAAAAGGCTCAGCGCTCACAGCTCATCGCTGCGGTCAAGGAAAAGGGCTTCTCTCAGGCCATGGAGGAGGCCGCCTACACTTGGTTCAGCAGGTCGATCACCCTGCGCTTCATGGAGGTCAACGGCTATCTGCCCTCCCGGACAGGGATCTCCTCCGATACCGAGGGGGAGCTCTCTGACCTGCTGAGGGAGGGCCTTCCGGAGATGTTCGGAACGACAGACGGCTGGACGGAGCTCCTCCTCCCCGGAGACCTCCTGCATGATGACAGCTTGACCGAACGAATGGCGGCGGAGATCCCGGAGGAGGACTGGAAGGATCAGGTCCAGATCGTCGGCTGGCTCCACCAATACTACAACACCGAGCAGAAGGACCGGATCTTTGCGGATCTGAAAAGGAACATCAAGATCTCTGCCGAGGCGATCCCGGCGGCCACACAGCTCTTCACGCCGGACTGGATCGTGCGGTACATGGTGGAGAATTCTCTCGGCAGGCTCTGGACCGAGGGCCACGGCAAGCCCGAAGCTGCTGACTGGATGTACTACATCGAGGAGGCTGAGCAGGAGGAGGCCGTCAAGGCGGAGCTGGCGAAGATCCGGGAAAAATACCGGGAGCTCCGGCCGGAGCAGATCCGGTTCCTTGACCCCTGCATGGGCACCGGACACATACTCGTCTACGCCTTCGACGTGCTCATGGAGATCCACACCTCCTGCGGCTGGCCGGAGCGTGAGGCCGCACGGTCGATCCTGCGGAACAATCTGTTCGGGCTGGACATCGACCGGCGAGCCTATCGGCTGGCCTATTTCTCGCTGATGATGAAGGCGAGGAAGTTCGACGATCAGATCCTAAATGCCGGTATCATGCCGAATTTGGCCAGCTTCGACACCGTTTCCCGGATCGATGCGGAGCCTCTGACCGGGGGGCTCAGAGAGCTGGCGGAGCAGCTAAAGGACGGCGAGATCTTCGGCTCCCTTATGGACGTGACTGCCCCGGAGGGCCTTGACCGGGAGCTCTCGGAGCTGGAGGGCTCCTCGCCGCTCAGCCGAGAGCAGCTCCACACCATGCTGAGGATCTGCAGGATCTTGGGGCAGAGGTACGACGTGGTCTGCACAAATCCGCCGTATATGGGCGGCAGCGGCATGAACGGGAAGCTGGCGGAGTTCGTGAAGGATAAGTTTGCGGACTATAAGTCGGACCTGTTCTCTGCCTTCGTGGTCAAGTGTGCGGAGCTGACGAAAAACGGCGGTCTTTCGGGATTTCTGACGCCTTATGTGTGGATGTTCATACAGTCCTACGAGAAGCTCCGGAGCTTCATCTACAGCAGCCAGACCATCGAGACCCTGATCCAGTTCGAGTATTCGGCCTTCGAGGAGGCCACAGTGCCGATCTGTTCCTTCGTCCTGCGGAAGGGCCGTTTGAACAAGAAGGGCAGCTATTTCCGGCTGACCGACTTTAGGGGAGGCATGGAGGTCCAGCGGCAGAAGGTCCTTGAAGCGATCGCAGACCGTAAGTGCGGTTTCTACTATGAGAGGAGCTCAGATAACTTCTCCCAGATCCCCGGTATGCCGGTGGCATATTGGGCAGGAGAGGCGGTATCCGACCTTTTCGCCTCTCAGGAGAGGCTGGCCGGCCTTATCGACGCAAGGATCGGCATGGTCTCCGGCGACAACGACAGGTTCCTGCGGTACTGGAGCGAGGTGGACCTCTCAAAGATCGAGTTCTCTGCACGCCCCGGCTGCGACCCCATGGAGAAAAAGTGGTACCCCCTGCAAAAGGGCGGCGACGGAAGGCTCTGGTACGGGGATCTCCGGTTCGTGGTCAACTGGGAGAACGACGGCTATGAGCTGAAAAACGACAATTTCATGGGCAGCAGGGTCCGCTCCCACAATTACAACGGCCAGCAGCAGTTCAAGGAGGGCATCACCTGGAACAGCATATCCTCCTCACGGTTCACTTGCAGATACGCTCCGCCGGGCTGCACCTTCGACGCCGCCGGTCCCCTCTGCGAGGTCAAGGACAGGGAAAGGCTGCTGTATGTGCTGGCGTTCCTTTCCTCCTGCGTCACAAGGTACTTCTTCTCCATGATCAACCCGACGATGAATTTCCCATCGGGCTATCTGGGGCTGCTGCCCTTCATCAGCGCTGAGGAGGAAAGGGCCTCTAAGCTGGCGGAGCAGTGCATAGAGCTGAGCCGCCGGGACTGGGACAGCTTCGAGACGAGCTGGGACTTCGAGAGGCACCCCCTCATATGACCCCACACCTGACAAAAGGTCCGCCCTTGCAATTTGACAGGGATCGTGGTATAATACTATTATAATGAATAAATCTGCGCTCAGGCGCATATATGGAGGAAGAACATGAGCGGAAACAAAAACAGCTACGAGAGCCCCTTCTGCACACGCTATGCCAGTGAGGAGATGCAGTACGTCTTCTCTGCCGATAAGAAATTCACCACCTGGCGCCGCCTTTGGGTGGCCCTTGCAAGAGCCGAGATGAAGCTGGGCCTGCCTGTTACCGAGGCTCAGGTAAAGCAGCTGGAGGAGCACATCGACGACATCGACTACGAGGCTGCCGAGGCGAGGGAGCGCATAACACGCCACGACGTCATGGCCCACGTTTTCACCTACGGACAGGCCTGCCCCGACGCCGCCGGTATAATACACCTGGGAGCTACCTCCTGCTACGTCGGCGACAATACCGACGTGATCATCATGAGGGACGCACTCCAGATCGTCCGCAGGAAGCTGCTGAACGTCATGAGCAACCTGGCTAAATTCGCCGATAAGTACAAGGATCTGCCTTGTCTTGCATACACTCATCTCCAGCCGGCCCAGCCTACTACAGTGGGCAAGAGGGCGACTCTCTGGCTCAACGAGCTGCTCATGGACTTTGAGGACCTGGAGCACAGGATCTCTACCCTGAAGCTCTTAGGATCGAAGGGCACCACAGGCACTCAGGCCTCCTTCATGGAGCTCTTCGAGGGCGACTCCGCCAAGATCAAGGAGCTGGAGACCATGATCGCTCAGGAGATGGGCTTCGACAGCGTAGTTCCCGTTTCCGGCCAGACCTACTCCAGAAAAATGGACTCACAGGTGCTCTCCGTGCTCAGCGGCATCGCTCAGACAGCCAGCAAGTTCTCCAACGATATGCGCCTTCTCCAGTCCTTCAAGGAAATGGAGGAGCCCCGTGAGAAGAAGCAGATCGGTTCCTCCGCAATGGCCTATAAGCGCAACCCCATGCGATGCGAGAGGATCACCTCACTTGCTCGTTATGTCATGATCGACAGCCTCAATCCGGCCTTTACTGCCGGTACACAGTGGTTCGAGAGGACCCTTGACGACTCGGCAAACAAGCGTATCTCCGTGGCGGAGGCCTTCCTTGGCGTCGACGCTATACTGAACATCATGATGAACGTCACCGACGGCATCGTGGTCTATCCCCAGATGATCCGCCGCCGGCTCATGGCGGAGCTTCCCTTCATGGCCAGCGAGAACATCATGATGGACGCCGTAAAGAAGGGCGGCGACCGTCAGGAACTCCACGACCGTATCATGGATCTGTCCATGGAGGCCGGAGCCAACGTGAAGGAGAAGGGCCTTGATAACAACCTATGCCAGCTCATCGAGGAGGACCCCCTGTTCATGATCGAGGATCCCCAGGAGCTGGAGGAGAAGCTGCGTCCGGAGCTCTACGTCGGCAGGAGCGTCCAGCAGGTGGAGGAATTCCTTGCTGAGTGCATCAAGCCGATTCTTGACGAGAACAGCGATCTTCTGGGCGAGAGCTTCGAGATGAAGAACTAAAACAGACGTAGGGGCGGCTGCGTTCGCCCCTTTTCATATCACAGTGCAGCGGCGGCTACGGCGGTCCGCTGCGAAAAAAAGGAGGAACTGCCATGAACTGTCCTATTTGCAGCGGCGAGACGATCAGCGGGATCTTCTCGGTAAGCGGCATGGGCATAACGCCCCTTTTGCTGGAATTTACGCCCTCTGAGGAGATGACCAAGGGCCTCTTCCAGCGCAGCAGCTACTCTGTCACAGGCTTTAACTTCCAGCGCACACCGGCCTTCCTCTGCAAGAGCTGCATGAAGGCCTACCCAGTCATAGATATGGGCGGAAAGGCTACAGTATGAAAAAGGAATTTCTTGAAGCAGGCAAGATCGTCACTACCCACGGTATCAAGGGCGAGGTGAAGATCATGCCGTATACCGACTCTCCGGAGCTTTTGGCGGAGTTCGACAGGCTGTTCCTGGGGAAGGAGCACAAAGAGGTGATCATCACCCGGTCGAGAGCGTTCAAGAACACCGTTATCGCCAAGATCGAGGGCGTGGATACTCCCGAGGAGGCGGAAAAGCTCCGCAACAAGATGCTGTATATGCACCGTGACGACCTTGAGCTGGACCAGGACACCTACTTCGTGGCCGACCTTATCGGCCTTGAGGTGAAGGACGCCGACACAGGGCAGCTCTACGGGAAGATCATAGATGTAATGCAGACCGGCGCCAACGACGTCTACGTCGTCAAGGGGGAGCGTGAGTACCTGGTGCCGGCGATCGCAGAGGTGGTGGTCTCCACCGATATAGACGGCGGAGCTATGACGATCAGGCCGCTGGAGGGGCTGTTCGACTAAGAAAGGTAACTTATGAAAATAGAGATAATGACGCTTTTCCCTGAGATGTGCGAGGCTGTCCTGGGGGAGAGCATCGTGGGTAGAGCTCGTAAGGCCGGCAAGATCGACGTTCACTGCCGCCAGATCCGGGACTATTCCACCGACAAGCACCGCCGAGTGGACGACGACCCCTACGGCGGCGGAATGGGCATGGTCATGCAGTGCCAGCCGATCTACGACTGCTACAGGGCGGTCTGCGAGGAGCTGGGAACTAAGCCCCATACGATCTATATGTCCCCCAAGGGGAAGGTCTTTACCCAGCAGCGGGCTGCTGAGCTGGCAAAAATGGACGATATCCTGATCATCTGCGGCCACTATGAGGGCGTGGACCAGCGTGTCATCGACAGGATCGTGGACGAAGAGATCTCGATCGGCGATTACGTCCTCACTGGCGGCGAGCTCCCGGCAATGGTGGTCACCGACTGTATCGCAAGAATGTGCCCGGGAGTGCTCTCGGCGGACATCTGCTTCGAGGAGGAGAGCATCTACGGCGGCCTTTTGGAGTACCCCCACTACACCCGTCCCGAGATCTGGGAGGGCGAGGGGATCCCTCCGGTGCTGCTTACCGGTCACCATAAGAACATCGCCCAGTGGAGACACGACGAGAGCCTGAGACTGACCCGTGAAAAGCGTCCTGACTTGTACGAAAAGTATATCAAAAAAAGTGACTAAGCAAAAATTGCGGTATATTGCGGTAAATGACCGTTTCTTGCTAAGAGATGTTAACAAATTGTATACTCGGGCTTTGATTTTCCATTCAGCAATATTTAACATAATACACTGTTGAAAACTATACACTTTCAACAATGGCTATCAACATTTTTTTGTGGTGATAATTCACAAGCAAACCGAAAAAAACTCTCGGTCATTCTATGTAAATGTAGAATTTCATGAAATCAAGGAATTTTAGCATAAAAATCCGTTGACTATTAAAAAAAATGAATGTATAATGATATCAGCAATTGAAAAAATTTGCGCATGAACGGTCTCCCGATCTCCCAATGGAGACCCATTTTAGAGAATAGGAGAGTTGAATATGTTTGTCAGAGAAGTAATGGTAAAAAATCAGGTCGGACTCCACGCAAGACCTGCTACTTTCTTCATTCAGAAGGCTAACGAGTTTAAGTCCTCTATCTGGATCGAGAAGGAAGAGCGCAGAGTTAACGCTAAGAGCCTCCTGGGTATCCTTTCACTGGGCATCGTAGGCGGTACAAATATCAAGGTCATCGCTGACGGCGCTGACGAGAAGGCTGCTGTTGATGCTCTGGTAGAGCTCGTTGAGAGCGGCTTCAGTGAGGAGAACAGATAAAAAACCGCATCAAAAACTCAGGCCGTTACATTGCGTAACGGCCATTTTGTTTACTCCCCCATCAGCGGAGCCGCCATGGTCTCGGCAAAGATCCCGTAGCCACGGGTGGGGTCAGCCACGAAAACGTGGGTCACGGCCCCTACCAGCTTGCCGTTTTGTATGATCGGACTGCCGCTCATGCCCTGTACTATGCCGCCGGTGGCCTCAAGGAGCTCCCGGTCGGTGATGCGGATCACCATGTTCTTAGGGCTGGCACTGTCTGAGTAGTCGACGCTCTCGATCTGTGCGGAGTAGAGCCTGGGCTCTGTGCCGGAAACAGTGGTCCGGATAAAGGCCTCGCCCTTGGTCACCTCCTGCCGGTAGGCCAGCTTGTACTCCTCGCCGGTCAGCCCTTCGGAGGAGGCCTTGGTCAGCGTGCCGTAGATACCACTATGGCAGTTCTCCGTGAGCACTCCCATCGGGCCGGAGCTGCCGAACTTTCCCCGGAGCTCCCCGGGGAGCCCACGCTCGCCCTTCTGCGCCTCAGTTATCTCCACAGGCACGGCCTCGCCGCTTTGCAGAGGCACGAGCCCCCCTGTGTCGGAGTCGCAGATCGGGTGGCCAAGACCTGCGAAGGCCCCGGTGGACCTGTCGATGAAGGTCACTGTGCCGATCCCGGCGATGCTGTCCCGGACCCACATACCTCCACGCCAGCCCTCCCCGGACATGACCGGCCGGAGACTGGCAGTTAGCTGCGCTCCGCCTCGGTCGATCTCAAGAGAGACCTCCCGGCCGCCGCTGGAGCTGATGATCCTCTGGAGCTCAGCGTTGGAGCTTACCGGGAGACCGCCGGCCCGCTTTATCACGTCGCCGACCTCCACCCCGGCCTCTGCCGCAGGACAGCTCCCAGAGCCGCCGGGAGGCTCAACATCGCCAAGTCCGGTGACCATGACGCCCTCCATGAGGAGCTTTATGCCGAAGGGCTCGCCCCCTGCGGTGAGCACGGGAGCCTGAGCCCGGTGGATCTCCACGTTCTTCACGGGGATCGCCCCGAAAAGGGCAAGGGTGGCCTGTCCGGAGGCCGGGACCGCCTCGGAGAAGCTCAGCTCCGGAAATCCGGCAAGACTGAGCCCTGCGCCGGCCTCGGCAGTCAGATCCGAGGGCACTCGCCGGGAGTAATACTCCGCCGCACCGAACATCCCGATCAGCGCTGCGGAGAGGACTGCTGCCGCAGTCCGGGTAAAAAGTCTGCGAATTTGCATTGATCTGCTTCCTTTCAACTGCATTTAGACCCGGAAGTCAGCCGGTCCGCTGTTATTATGTGCAAAAGCCCGGCAGAAATGAGAGGGCATTTTTGAGAGAGCGTATATCCTGCGAAAAAAGGAGAAAACTATGAAAAACACAAAAAAACACAGCCCTCTTCTTGGGGCAGTCAAGGCCGCTGCGGTGATCTTGGCGGTCGTTTTCCCGGGAGCAATGGCGATCCCTGCCGGAGCCGGGATCATGAGCCACAGGGACACCTACGGCGACGAGCTTTGGGCTCAGGGGCTGCTGCTGCTGATCTCGGGAGCGGCGGTGCTATTGGCCGGGCTGCTGACGCTCTCCCGGAAGAGCCTGCCTAATATCCTTGCGCTTTTACTGGATATACCGGGGATAGCCCTTTGCATGGCCATGGTCTATAAGATCTGCGATCACGCCGACCGTGCCGGCTGGAGCGACAAGTTCACCATGGAGCCGGTCAGCCATATGTACAAGGGGAGGCTGATCCCCTGCGTGATCCCGGCGGCTCTCATACTGATCATCGCCGTTTTGCAGCTCTCCTCGGAGGAGGCCTCCGCCGAGAGAAGGCGCCGCCGGCAGCTCCGCCTTGAAAAGGAGAACGCACCTGCTCCTCCTGTGATAGATGAAGAGGACCTATGATATTATACCCCCTTTTTTCCGAAAAATAAGTCGCAAAAAGAAAACGTCAGGAATTTCTTCCTGACGTTTTCCCTTTAAAAGGAGGTGGAGTATATGAAATTGAAGAATGCAAAATTATGACTGCTCACTGAGGATCAGTGAGGCTCTGTTCTGGATGATCTCAGCAGTCTCCTGTGCGGAGCGCTCACCTGCGAAGAAGGGCGAGATCTCCTCGTTTACGATGTCGCTGATCTCACTGCTGTAGATGTAGGTGCTCGCAGAGGCAGACTCCAGAACGTACTTTTCAAGGGCGTCCCTCTCCTCCTTGGTGAGAGGATCGATGGTAAGGGGCTCAAGGTCGTTGCCTATCCAGTACTGGTCGTCGTAGTACTCCTTCTTGCCGTTCTCGTCGGTCCAGTAGGGCTTATCTGTGGCCTCGTCAAGGAGCTTCCCGAAGGGAGCCTTCAGCGAGGGGAGCCCGTAGGCCATGCGCCTGTCGTCGGTGTTGTAGCTGTCCTCGGTGAAGAAGGAGCTGATGAACTGCCAGCAGGCGTCCTTGTCAGCGGCGTTCTCCAATATAGCGAAGCTCTGTCCAAGGTTCAGCCGGCCGCCTCTGCCGTTGTTGGTGGGGTAGCCCACCATGGTGATGTCATCACCGAAGGCGCCGTACTTGGCCTGAGCGTATTCTCTTCCTGTGTATAGGTTGATCCCGTAGAGCAGGGCCTTGTCGTTGCGGCAGGCGAGCTGGACCTCGTTGTAGTACTCATCCATTTCTTCATCAGAGGCTGTCTCCCAGTCGGGAGTATCGTCGTCCTCGGGGAAGGTGTTGGAGAATTCAAGGAGCTTCACGAACTCGTCCGAATCGAAGGAGCAGGTGCCTGCGTCGTAGTCGATATAGCCCGAGCAGCCGTTGCTGAGCTGGCCGAAAACGCCCTCCTTGGTGTTTGCGTCGCTAAAGAGCTTCATGCCGTCGGGGAGGTTCTCGTATGTCTCGATCAGCTTGTCAAGATCCCAGCTCTCCTGATCTGCGAACTTGCTCTTGGCCGCAAGGCTGCTCACCGTAAAGGTAGGAGATATGCTCAGGAGCTTGCCGTTGGACTCGCCTGCCTCCAGCACTCCCGGAACGAAGTCGTCCTTCGAGACAGCGCCGTCAGTTCCCAGATAGCCGTAAAGGTCTGTGAAAACGTTCTTTGAGGCCAGGGTCTTTATCACTGAAAGGTCGTAGGTGTAGATCATGTCAGGGGCATTGCCGGAAACGATGTCCATTTTGAGCTGCTTTGAGGAGGAATTGAGCATCTTGTCGCTCTCAGAGTCCCACTCATCGTACTTGCTGTAGTCGGAGATGCGGATCCTGTACTTGTCGCTGGATTTGTTGAAGGCGTTGACCTTGGAAGTTATCTCCGGATCGGTGTACATAAGACCCAGGGTTATGACGATCGTGTTCTCCAGCTCAGTGATGTCACGCTCGGTGATCCTGTAGAAGTTCACGCCGTTGGAGGTGGACCAGTCCTGCTCAAGGATCAGGAAGTCCCCGTCCTCGAGGGCTACCACTCCACGGATATAGTCTCCGTTGAGGTCTGAGTCGATCCAGTTGATCAGCTCCTCGCCGGAGCCGTCCTCACGGAGCCCGTAAAGGCCCTCGGCTCCCGAGGCGTAGAGGATATAGTCGTCTGCGCCGGGAAGAAGGGTGCCGATATTGTTGAGGCTGGTGTCCTTGACCTTGATCTTGTCGTCGGTGATCTTCATGGCATCAGTGTCCACGAACCGGATCACCTGGCCGTTGGACTCGTCCTCCCATGTGGCGAAGGCAAGGCGGCCGTCGGAGGTGACGCAGGAGTTGTAGAACCAGATGTCCTCCCCTAAGTTGACCTCATCGCCGATCTTGCCGTCCTCGTCCATAATGACGCATCTTGACTCATCGCCGCTGATCTGGAGGATCACCCTTCCGTCGGAGCAGGGGATCAGTGAGTCGATATAGAGCCCGGCGCCCTCATCGTCGTCGGAGCTGAACTTCTCAAGGCCGTTCACCTCACAGTTCGAGAGCACATTGCCGCTGCTGTCGATAGTCACTACCCTGTAGCTGGTCTTTGCGGACTTGTAGAAGCTGTCCCAGTCGAAGGCCTCGGCGTCGAAATCCGGCGAGTCATAGTCCGGGATCTTCTGGGAATACTCGGTGATCGTAACAAGTGCAAGGATCTTGCCGTCGGGGGTCATGGTGGAGCGGAAGTAGCTCTCGGCGTTCTCCGGCAGATCAAGCTGCATATCCACCTCAGTGAACTCCGAGAAGTCGGTATCCGTCAGGTACATGGTCATGCTTTCGCCGGTGCTGCCAACGATCATCACCTTGCCGTCGGGGGTGGAGCTCATCTGCTCCACATAGTTGAAGGTCATGTCAGTATCCAGCGGCATTGCGCTGTAGGAGTGCTGTACCACCTCAGCAGCGGTCTGCTGGGGCTTGGCCTTGGGCTTTGAGTCACCGCAGGAAACTGCCGACGCCCCTACAAGAGCTGCTGCAAGGATGCCTGCCGCCGCACGGCGGAATGTGTTTTTTTTCATAGCTTTGTCCTTTCTTGATGCGAGGTGTTATATGTTATCTTTCTTTTGTTTTTTGGCTCTGATCCGGCTCATGAGGCCTCTTACTGCCCCGGCCGCCTTTTTCAGGAGCCTATCTTTATTTCTCCGCCACACTATGAAGCCCCAAATGAGAGCTCCGGCGGCGGTAAGTACCGGAATGATCAGCGTAAGGCGCCTTGCGAAGTAGACTGCGCCCAGCTTGACCTCGGTCATTCGTGAGGCGTTCTCCCAGAAGGGAAGAACTATCGGCTTGTCTCTGACCGCTATGGAGGGCAGCTCCCCGAAGGCCTTTGCCAGCCTTTTCGGTGAGTACCTTGTGGAGTTGACCACGATCTCGCTGAGCTCCTTGTATGGCTCGAACTGCTCCGTCACGCTGTTTTTGGCCAGATCCTTCACCGGATCCGGGACGATGCACTCATAGCAGGTCACCTTGTCGAAGCCGGAGGAGACATAGCCCTCTCCCAAGTCCGGATAGCCGTAGCTCTCGCTGCCGCCGTAGATCTCGGAGGCGCCGTCGTAGGTGATGTAGGCCCGCCTTGCTTTCCCGGCACATTTTTTGTCAGTCTTGTCGGAGGGAGCCTCCACTACGCCGGAAACGTAGAACCTCGCCCCGTCGATGTAGATGTCCATGCCTGCGGCGTCCGTAGAGCCGAAGAGGTCCCATGCCAGCTCGCTGTCGATCACGGCGCCGTCCTGCATCAGAAGGTCGTCCGAGAGGTATGCGCCGCTCAGGAGCCGAAAGCTGCGGAACAGGAAGAAATGCCCTGCAACGGCTGTGATCTTGGCCTCGGAGCGGCCTGAGCTGCTCCTTATCTGAGATGTGCCCACCTCAGCGCTGTAGGCGTCAGGTACAAGGGTCCTGCCCTCCTCGGCAGTGACCGAGGCCTCTCTCAGCTTGCTCATGAGCCCTGACCGGACGCCCCCCACGGAGTTCTCCGTGAAGCCGGATCCCTCCGCCAGAAAGCAGCTTATCTGAGCATAGCCGCCCTCTCCGCCGGACCAGATCTCCGCCGCACGGTCGTACCTCCGGCTCCTTGCACTGGAGCTCCCCACGGCCGTGAGGATCAGCGCCGCCGTCAGGCAGACTGCATTGGCGCCGGCAAGGACCGCCTGCCATAGCCTTATCTTGTGTTTCATCAGCCCACCGCCTTAGTTGTCCTTCATGCGGACCTGCGAGCCGGGCTTGATATTGCTGCTGGAGGTAGTGATGACGTGGTCGCCGCTGTAGATCGCTCCGCTGACTGCGCTGGAGAGCTCATCCTTGGCCAGCACCTCCACGTCCACACGCTCTGCATAGTAGCGGTTGCCCAGAGGCGAGCTCTTGGAGGTGACTGTCAGGACGAACTTGCCCTTCGTGTCCTCATGGACGGCGCTGTTGGGAACGATAGCGTCGTAATTCCCGCTGCCGCAGGGTATCGACACCTCAAGGTAGGCATTGGGCTCGACGGTGCCGGTGATGCTGAAGATCAGCCGCTTGTTCCGTGAGCCGGCGACGGTATCGCTCTTTATCTCGCTGAGAACGGCTTGCATATCGCCGTACCAGTTGTTGATGATCTCAGCCTCGGCGCCGGTCTTGACCTTCTTGGCCTTCTCAGCGTCAACGGTGACCTCAAGGGTGTAGCCCTCCTCGGAAATGTCGATGGTAAGGGCCGGCATATCGGGGACGGTCTCCTCGCCGGGCTTTATGTTTACGGCGCTGACGACGCCGCTGTACTTGGCCTTGATCTCAGTGACCTCGGACTCCTTTTTGAGCTTCTCCACCTTTTCACGCTGCTTGTCGGCGGCCTGCTTTGCGGCCTGAAGGTCAAGGTCGTTGAGCTTTGACTGGTTGGAGTTCTCGGTCTTGGTCTTGTTCAGCTCGGTGATCAGGGTCTCAAGGCTCTGCTGCTTGAGGAGCACATCGGCCTCGAGAGCGTCAAGGGAGCTCCCCTCGCCGGCGGCAAGGCCGGATTCATACTCGGCGGTGGCTGCGGTGAGCCAGTCTATCTGGGACTCCGCCTCTGAGAGCTGGTCCACAAGGCCGGCCCGGACGGAGAACTTCTCGTTGTCGTACTGATCTCTTGCTGAGTCCCTTGCAGACTGCTTGCGGTCGAGATCTGCCTGCAATGCGGAGACATCTCCGCCCTCCGCAAGGATCTGGCTGTAGACCTCAAAGGCGGCGTTGTAGTCGGCCTCGGCCTCAGCAGCCTTCGTGTGGAGCTCCACCAGAGCTCCCGTGTACTCAGGGGCGGCGGCGGAATACTCGTCTGAGTCGATCGCTGCGATCGTAGCGCTGAGCTTCCCTTGGAGCTTGGTCTGATAGCTAAGGTCTGCCTTGTTCTGGTCGTAGGCGGCCTTTTCAGCCTGAGCGCTGCCCTGTGAGGCGATAGCTGCGTCACGTCTTGCGATCGCTGCGTTCAGGTCGGCCCTTGCGTTCTTGATGCTCTGGTCCTCGGTGGAGTAATCCGCCGGCGGCGCCAGAAGAGCCTTCTGGTAAGCAAGGTCCAGCTCCGCCAGAGTCGCCTCCTCCGCTGCAAGGGTATCGCTGGAGGTCTTGCTCACGGTGAAGAGCACGTCGTCCTTCTTGACCTCCTTGCCGGTCTTGACCATGATCGTGTCAACGGTCTTGTTGCCGTCCACGGTCACGTCGTAGGTCTGGTTGGAGATGACCATGCCGCTGCCTCTCACACGCTCGGTGAGCTTTCCGCTGGAGACACGCTCGGTAGAGATCTCCGGCAGGGACTTGTTCATGATCGTGTTCGAGCAGAAGGTCAGCACCAGCAGCGCTGCCAGGAAAATTATGAGTATGGTCTTTATGATCTCACGTCTGCGCTTGGGATCACGGACCTGATTTTCTTCATTCATATGTATATCTCCTTTTGATGTGTCGTTAGCCCTTGATGCCGCCGGAGTAGGTGATGCCCTCTACCAGATCGTCCTCTCCGTAGAGGAACATGAGTATGGTAGGCACCATATAGACCGTTCCCACGGCGAAGGCCAGTCCGACGTCGCCTGTATTTATCTGTGAAAGGAATACCGAAAGGGGGTGGTAGTTGGCGTCCTTCATGAGTATGAGGGGCTGCTCCACCATGTTCCAGAAGTCGATGAACACCAGCATCGCCACCGACACCAGCGCTCCCCGGCAAAGGGGGAGATAGATCCGGAAGAGTATCTGAAGCTCTCCGGCGCCGTCCAGACGGGCGGCCTCGGTGTAGGCGATCGGGATCCTCTTCATGGCCTTGGTCAGCAGAAAGATGCTGAAGGGCGAGAATATCCCCGGCAGGATCACTGCCCAGCGCATATTCGCAAGGCCGTTCGGGATAGCGCCGTCGGGATAGAAGATGTTGGTCACGGCGGTCTTGATGAAGTCCGCCACCAGGAAGTTCGGCACCAGCGTCACCTGATATGGCATGAGCATGAGTATTATGTAGCTGAAAAAGATCACAGCCTTGATCTTGCCCTTGCTCCGGGCGAAGCCGTATGAGGCGAACACCGCCACAAGGAGCTGGAAAAACGTGATCGGCACCGTCAGGATCACTGAGTTCCAGAACTTCATCAGGTAGTCCGGGCTCTTTAGCAGCACTGCCTTGTACTGGGCGAGAGTGACCTTGTCGGGAATGAATTTCAGGTTGACGTTCTCTGAGATGAAGACCTTCTTGTCCTCGGTCATATTGCCGAACATTGCGCCGTAGTTGGCGGCGATCTCAGAGGAGGTCATGAAGGAATTGGCGATAGTGAGCACCGTCGGCATCAGGAAGAGGAAGGCTGCGATCACTGCCACAGCGGTAAAGGCCACGTCTGCACGGCGCCTGCGCTTTTTTATTGTCATCAGTTCTCCACATCCTTTCCGAAGATGCTCTCCGAGATCAGGAGAACTGCGATGATCACGATCATCACCGCCGCAAAGATCACGGCTGCTGCCGAGAGCTTCTGATAGTCCAGCGAAGCGAAGGTGTTGTTCATGAAGTGCTGGAGCATATACAGCTCAAAGGGGTGGTCGCCGGTGAGGAGGTATACCTCACGGAAGATCTTGAAGGAATTGATCATGGACAGGATCGTCACGAAAACGATCGTGGGCGAGAGATACCTGAGCTTTATATGGAAGAACTGATAGATCCTTCCGGCGCCCTCCAGCTCGGCCACCTCGATGATGTCACGGGGTATGCCGGCAAGGGCCGCCATGAAGAGTATCATGTTGTAGCCTAGGTTTTTCCACAGGAACATGAGTATTATTACCACCTGTCCTGCGTTGGACTTGAGCCAGTCGGGGCCGCTGCCGCCGAAGTGCTCGATGATCTGATTGATCGTGCCGTGGTTGTGGAAGAGCACCTGCCACACCAGCACTACTGAGGCCGTGGGCACCATCAGGGGGCTCAGGAAGAACGTCCGAAAGGCGCTCTTGCCGGGGATGTTCCTCTCCAGCATGACGGCCAGCGCCATGGAGAGCACCACCGCCAGCGGCACTGAGATCACTGAGAACAGGGCCGTGTGCTTGACTGCGGTGATGAAGGCGTTGTTTGAAAAGAGCTTCGTGTAGTTCTCTATCCCCACGAACTGCTTCGTCACCGGGTTGCTGATAAGGGAATAGTACACCACGATCCCGAAGGGGATCAGGAAGAATATCAGGACTCCCAGCAGGCTGGGCAGTATGCACAGGTCGCTGGCGATGCGCTCTCGCCGCTTGCCGCAGGGGTCATTGGAACGTTTCATTGGATCACTCTTTTCTGGATAGCTCTATATATTAGTGTCGCTGGGGAAGGAAAATGACGATGCCGAAATATATTTTTTTGATCTAACATAAATGAGGGGAAGCCCTCTGATACAATGATATTACTTTAACGGGGCTCTGTCAATAGATCTTGCAGTTTATTTGCAATTTTTGCGAAAAAATAACAGGCAGGGCTGCACAGCAATATTTGGTCATTTGGAGCAATTTTTGACCGATCTTCGGATCGTATCGGTGTATTAACGATAGTAATACAGTTGTTACACTTATATGATAGCACGCTTCCCCCGGTTTGTCAATAGCTTTTGCAATTTTTTTGCAGGGAATTTTAGCGGATCTGGGCTGTGCAATGATAGAGAGGAAGGAAGGGCGTTTTTGTGCAAAATGACTTTTTTTGCCCTCCGCTATTGACAATGAGCCCTCTGTGTGGTATAATGTTTTCTGTTGAATGTCATGCGGGTGTAGTTCAATGGTAGAATTCCAGCCTTCCAAGCTGGTTACGTGGGTTCGATTCCCATCACCCGCTCCAGAAAAGCAGCAGTAGGCTGCTGATCTTTTTCTGTGCGCCTTTAACTCAGCTGGATAGAGTAACTGCCTTCTAAGCAGTAAGCCGCTGGTTCGAATCCAGCAAGGCGCGCCATCCCGAAACTCTCCGTTATATGTCTCCATTTAATGGAGAGCTTCGTTCTTGTTTATATGGTGGGTGTAGCTTAGCTGGTTAAAGCGTCGGATTGTGGTCCCGAAGACCGTGGGTTCGAATCCCATCTCCCACCCCAAGTTGAAAGCTACATTTTTGTTGCTAAATGCACAAAATGTAGCTTTTCTTTTATATACAATGACGATAGCCGTATGTATTATCCGATACATACGGCTTTTTCCATTTTATACTTTACATGATTAGCTGTAAATGATACAATAATTTGCAGATATTTAAAATGTGAGGTTGATAATATGGATAAAACCAGAACAGCAGCATATTGCCGGGTTAGCACTGAATATGAAGAGCAGGATTCAAGTCTTGAAATTCAGATCGAGTATTTTCGTATGTTGGATATAGATTTCCACGCAAATGAATGCCATCAATTTTGTTATACCCAGACATGATGGCATAACAAGATCGATGGCGTATCAGAAGATCCCGAAATATCGGGATCTTTTGCTGTCTGGATCCCAAAGGATCTCTTTCAAAAAAGGGGGATGACGTTGGGGCTTTTAAGCCGTGTGACAGGAGTTTGACCCACACAAAGGATGATCGAGATACATAAATGAAAAGGGACAATATAACAAAATATCTTGCAAAACGAGATAAACTGTGCTATAATTAGTTAGCAGCTTCTAACATGATTTCAAATTATTTTAGGTTCTTAAAACATCAAAGCCTCAGAAATAGAATGTAGGTGAACATAATTGCGATACTGACCAACGCTCTCGAAGTTCCGAAATGGTTTGGATCGCTTGATCCCATCGGTGCTCTGCTGATACTGCTCATAGCAAGGAAGCTGACATTAAAGTTGGCGGAGCAATGGGTATCGGTCTCGCATTTTTTGGGATCGTGCTGATATTTGCAGGGATCAAATTCGTATACTGAGTTGCGTTTATTATCTGACACAAAATTATAGGAGGTAAATATGAACTGGTCAAGAACTATTATGGACGGTATCGTCATGTGCGTTGTGTTCAACGCAGTTGTGGGAATGTTTTTCTTTGTGTTTCCGCAGGCTTACAGTACCATGTTTCCAAGTGGCATCAAGAAAGCGGCAAGGCCATACGTTGAGAAGTCAGAGGTGGTGAAAATGTACTGCGTCCTCATACCGCTTTACCTGCTTATGTTCCTGTATATGGCTGTCAGCGCACATCTGGCTGGAGTAAGCGGCTTCAAGGCAATGTTCTGGACGGGCTACACCGAGATGATGTTCGTGAACTTCGGTGACTTCTTCCTCCTTGATGTACTTGCACGAATATACGTCAAGGACAAAGGACTCATCAAAGGGGCTGAAGATCATCCTGACTGGGAATGGAAAGGCTGGTGGAAACTGGCTGTTCCTGAACACGGACTTATGTGGCCGATCATTGTTTGTCCTATGACGGGGCTTATTGTTGCCGGCATTGCAGCATTACTGTGATGAAAAAATAATTGATAATAAAGGAGAAAGATCATGAGTTTTACAGATAATTTCGGAAATCCGAGAGGCATTCTTGGGAGAATGATGCTTGTGAGCATGGACAGGGAGCATCTGCCCATGGCTCAGTGGGCACTGGAGCAGATAAAAATACCTGCTAACGGTAAGGTCGCAGATCTGGGCTGCGGCGGTGGCTATAATATCAGACGTATGCTGGAAATGAGTGCGAAAGCTAAGTTCATAGGAGTGGATATATCCGATGAAAGCGTAAAAAAGGCACAGAAGGTCAACAAAGAAGAACTTGGCAGACGTGTAAAGATAATCAAGGGCAGTGCTGAAAAGCTGCCTTTCAAGGATAACAGTGTTGACCTTGTTACGGCTTTTGAGACAGTATTTTTCTGGAAAAAAATCGAAAAGTCCTTCGGTGAAATATACCGTTCACTTGTAAATGGCGGCTGTGTCGCGATCATCAATAATTATGGTGATCCCAATGTGGATTGGGAGAAGAAGGTACCTTGCATGACACGATACACGTCAGAACAGATAGCCGAAATGCTGAAAACAGTGGGATTTACTGATATATCGGTAAATAAGAAGGAAAATCTGTTTTTAGTTATGGGGTATAAAAAATGATCGGGAAAGATGTTTCCTGCGTTGATTTTTATTATATAAAGGAGTTTTTATGTATTTAGTTTTCTCAATTTTAGGACTTATCGGAGGTCTGCTTTGCTGTGTGGGTGATGTTCTATTTGACCTTAAAGGCAAGGGTAATGAAAAGCTGGGCACATCGAAGAATATTGACAGCAACTGGACAAAAATGGCTGACTGGAGATTTGGTCTTTCCATTGCACTTGCGCTGATAGGTGACGCATTGGTGGGACTTGGTTTTTATTCCATCGGAATGCAGATCGCCGAAACTCATTCGCTGCTCGGCTATCTGACTATCGGCTTCGGATATTTCGGCTCAATGGCAGGAATTTTCATTCATTCCTTTGTCTGCATACAGGCACTTATTTACAAGGGTGCATTGATACATGGTGATCTGCAAATTGCTGATGACATTCTTGAAAAGCTGTACAAGCAGATAATGCCTACATTTGCAGCGGGCTATATTTCGCTGTTAGTGCCGACAGTACTGGTGATAATCGCCATTCTGAACGGCGCACTTGATGTGCCGAAAATATGCGTGATACTTAATCCGATAGTCTTTCTGATATTCGGCATTACCTGCCGAAAAATTGATCCTGTGAAGTTTCAGGATCTCCCCGGAATTATCATGCCCAGCTTCGGACTTTCAATGTTCGGGCTGATAGGAATACTCAACCTTATATAAGAATCTGTTTGAGCCTATACGCACTTCCTTACAGGAGCTTGAACTTAAACAGACTGTCGGAAATGCAAATGTTATAGAGCTCCGAAAAAGCATATTCCAATTAAAGGAACAGCTCCGAGTAATAGCCGAGTTGCGGACTAAAGGATTTCTAAATGAAGCAAAGTTTAACGAGCAAACTGCCGAGATAAATGTGAAAATAAATAAGCTCACTAAGGACTTACGAATGCTATCACAGAACAGCGATGATACGCTCAAGGACATTAAAATTCTCATAGACTACTTTGAAAAGCGTGACCATATTATGGTAGATTTTGAAGCGGAGGCTTTTGAATTCCTAGTTGATAAAATAATTGTCAATGGCAATAGTCTTGAATTTCATATCATGGGGGGTCTAAAATTTACCGAAGAAATATAATACGTCTTTATGCTCTCTGCACGAAAAACAGAGAGCATTTTTGTTGGTGTTGGTGAATAGAAAAAACAGACCTTTTGTGGTATAGTGGTGTCGGAGGTGAGAAATATGGGCAAAAACAGAACTATACCATTCGGATATACAATGCGGAACGGCGTTATTGAAACTGAGCCGACAGAGGTACTTGCTGTGTTTACAATTTTCAGCGAGTACATGGCAGGACGCAGCCTGAATGATATAGCAAGGGAAATGGCTGTCCCCTACAGCGAGGGAGCTGCATGGAATAAAAACATGGTCAAGCGTGTTCTTGAAAACGAGAAATATCTCGGTACGGACGTTTATCCCCAGCTCATAAGTGAGGACGTTCTCAGAGCTGTCAACGAGCGCAAGACTGCAAAAGCAACTTCGCTCTGCATAGTTCCTGACGAATTGCAAGCAGTCCGCAGTCTTACGGTATGCAAGGAATGCGGCAAACGGCTGTTCAGGACTAAAGCTGAATTATGGGACTGCCGCAATCATGACTGCCACCCTTATTTATTCAAGCTGACTGACGAAATGCTGACAAGTGCTATCCTCAATATTCTGAATACAGTAATTGCAAATCCGACGCTTATTGAAGCCGAGGCTCTTGTCAGCGAATACAGACCGACATCGGAGATACTCTGCAAGCAGAGCGATATTGACCGTGCCATTGACAATGGCACTAAAAGTGCTGACGAGATCAGAAACGATATTCTCCGACTTGCCGAGCTGAAATATAACCGCTGTACTTATAGCGATGTTCCGCAGAAAACGGAGCTGTTAAAGTCGCTGCTGCTTGGCAGAGAAAAAATTAATACCCTTGATACTGGCTTGCTGAGATCGTGCGTAAAGCGGATCGTGGTGAGCCATTCGTGCGTTATTGAGGTTGAATTTATCAACGGAACTATTATTACGCAAGGTCATTGAATGCGTAAAGGTAGTCAGCAAGAAAGAAATAATAATTGTTTTCAAGGGCGGATATGAGGTCAGGGCTGAACTTGAAAACTGACGATATATAGCAAAACAGCTTGCAGTCGCAAGCTGTTTTTCGCTCAGGTAAACACGAAATGAAACGGCGCAAATATAGGCGGTCTTTGAGGGGTATTGTCGATAGAGGGTAAGTTATACCATAGAGAGCGACAAAAGCCGATACAGGCGATTTGTGGCGGCTCTATGGGAACGTATTAAGCGGCATTTTCAGAAGATACAAAAGTAAAAAAGGAGGCGATATTTTGGCAAATTTATTCATTGGACTGCTATTGGGATTCCTAATAGGATTTACTATCGGCAGTATGGTCGTTATGATCCAGGCTCTAAGACGTGTCATAAGCAGGCTTAATAAGGAAATCAGCAACAGTGAAAAACAATAAATTTGCTTATGATTTGACAGCACAATGTGGATATGATATAATTATAGTACAGTCCAATAGTGAGGATAAAAGTATGGATAATAACGAAATGAATGCATTTACAAATTCTGATGATATACTTCAGGACATTCGCGCTATAATAGATGTTGCCCGTGAAAGTGCATATCAGGCGGTCAATCTTGCACTTGTCAGACGCAACTGGCTGCTTGGCAAAAGAATATCCGAGGAAGAACTTAAAAACAGTGAACGTGCCGAATATGGCATGGAAGTAATAAAAAGCTTTCAAAAGCACTTACCGATGAGTACGGAAAAGGATTTACTAAAACAAACCTATACAGCTTTTATTCTTTTTATAAAACCTTTCCGGAGATTTTCCACTCAGCGAGTGGAAAATCTGAAAAGCTTCTCTCTTGGACACATTATAGGGTACTGCTTCAAGTTAAAGATCCAGTTGCAAGAGAATGGTATGCCAAAGAAGCTGCCGAACAGACATGGGCAGTACGGACGTTGCAGCGCAATATTGACTCGCAGTATTACTACAGACTGCTGTCATCTCAGGATCAGCAGCCTGTTATCGCTGAAATGGTCGAAAAACCGCAAAATATCAGCACAATAAATATGAATATATGAAAAATCCTATTGTTGCTGAATTTCTCGGTTTGTCCTCTGATATAGACATGACATAAACTCAGCTTGAGAGTGCTATTCTTTCCAATCTGCAAAAATTTCTTATGGAGCTTGGAAAAGGTTATGCTTTTGTTGCACGTCAGCAAAGAATACACACGGAAAAAGAGGACTATTATATTGATCTCGTTTTCTATAATTACATTCTGAAGTGCTTTGTATTCATTGACCTGAAAACCGGAAAGATAACTCATCAGGACGTTGGTCAGATGGATATGTATATTCGTATGTATGACGAGCTTAAACGCAGCGAGGGTGATAATCCTACACTGGGCATTGTACTCTGTTCCGAAACAGATGAGGATATTGCAAGATATTCAGTAATGCATGGCAGCGAACAGCTTTTTGCTTCAAAATATAAGCTGTACCTTCCGACTGAGGAAGAATTAAGAGCAGAAATTGAATCACAGCAATCTATGCTTTATTTGAAGCAAAAGTAAAATAATAACTCAACAGAAAATCGAATGTGCTCTGTGCAAAAAACTCGAAAATGGCTATTTTTAGGCAAATATTTTGGATATCTATATTGTTTCACCTTCACAGCGCCGAGCGGGCGCACGCAGATGCGGTCCCGTTTATCTGGGCCGCATTTTTTCGCTGTCAATAGGCCTTCCTAAAAGGCGGCAGAATATATAAAGGCACTTTCGAGAGATCGGAAGTGCCCTTTTCGTTAGTTTCTGTTTTTTTATTCGATCGGAGATGATGTTACTTGTCAAGGCTCATGAGATACCTGCTGTTCACCTTCATCATCGTGTGGATAATCGTAGGGATCCCGGCCCGCAGCGGCAGTCTCGGAAATGCTCTGGCACTGTGTATGCTGATGCCTGCGCTGGGAGCACTGCTCGTAAAGGCCGATATAAAAGGTATGGGCTGGAGGCTCAGGCTCTCTCAGAACTGGAGATACATCGCCTTTGCATGGCTTGCTCCTACAGTGTTCCAGCTCATCGGAGCAGCGTTCTACTTCCTGGTTTTCCCGGAGGACTTCGCCCCGGCCGAGGCCTTTCAGCGCTGGATGCCGGCCGAGGATCATGCTCAGTTCCTGAGCGAGGGCAGCCCTTACGCAGCTGTCGTTGCAAACGAGATCTTCAGCACCCTGGCCTCCTTCGACATAACGATCGCCATAGTCCTTGCGCTTGGCGAGGAGATCGGCTGGAGGGGCTATATGTACCCGGAGCTGAAAGAAAAATTCGGCAGGACCAAGGGGCTCCTTATCGGCGGCGTGATACACGGCGCATGGCACTTCCCTGCAATGATCCTTTTTGGCTATGAGTACGGCAAGCATTACATCGGAGCACCGCTGCTGGGACTGGCCGTGTTTTGCTTATTTACAGCGGCAATGGGGATCATCGCAGACTTCCTCTATGTGAAGTCGGGCAGTATATGGCTGCCGGCGATATTCCATGCGATGATAAACGGGTCACTCAGCCCCAGGATAGTCTCGGCAGACGCTCACCCGGAGCTCTCGGTATTCGGACCCGTTGACGTGGGGCTGATCGCCATGCTGCCTATGGTGATGTGTGCGGCGTTCCTGCTCTGGTATCAGTACAAGCGTGAGCAAATGGGATCAGAAGAGTACTTCTCGTGAGATACGGGAGAGGAGCTTCCCTCCCCGTCACATGAACAGGTCGGCAATGTGATACACGATGCAGGAGAGCACCAGCGCATTGCAGATGTAGAACAGCGCTACCTTGACCGTCCATTTCAGTGAATGGGACTCCTTATAGGTAGTGGAGAGCGCCATAAGGCAGGGGATATTGAAGGTCGTTGCGAACATGAAGGCAAGGGCCTCCGCAGGCCGGATCACTGCTGTCATGGCATTTCCCAGCAGCGAGGTATCGGCCTTGGCGGTCTTGGCGAAGAAGGCTGCCTCCATAAGGGAGTTGTCCCCCATGAACACGGCGTTCAGAGTTCCGAGAACGGCCTCCTTTGCGAAGGCTCCGCTGAAGAAGGCCATGAAGGTCTGCCAGCCCATGCCGAAGAAGCGTGTTACCGGCTCGATAGCGGTGCCCACACGGTACAGCAGGCTGTTGTCCACGTTACCGTCCTTGCTGAAGGACAGGATGTAGAACAGGAGCGATACAAGGGTGACAGTTCCCAGGGCACGCCTGAAAATATCCCAGGCCTTGAAGAAGGCCTCCTTGATGATGTGCTTCCAGTGTGCCTTGTGGTAGGGTGGGAGCTCCATGATCATGCCGCTCCTTGTTTCCTTGGGGGCCAGCTTCCGGCTGAACACCTTTGATACTACCGTCATGGTGACAACCACATACAGGAGGATCCCCACGCACACCAGCATGGTCTGCCACCAGGAGAAGAACATTCCCGAGATCACCGGTATTATAGACCAGATCGAGGCGCAGGGTATAGCCCAGACGACCGACATGGCCAGCATCCTCTGGCCCCAGTTGTCCATTACCCTCGTTCCGCAGGCTCCGCCGATCGTACAGCCGAAGCCCATGAGCATGGGACAGATCGCCTTGCCCTGCAAGCCCAGCTTCGACAGCAGGCCGTCGAACTGATAGGCGGCACGGGCCAGGAAGCCGATCTCCTCCAAAAAGCCGAACACGATGTTCACGCCGAACACGAAGCTGGCCATTGAGATCGTGAAGAACAGGACGTTGGGTATCATCGTGCTGAAAATGGAAGCGATCCACGGGTGGACCTTCCAGCCGGTCAGCAGCTTATCCACCGGGTCGTGGAGAACGGTAGGGATCATCTGGCCGATCCCCATGAAGGGCATCATGATCAGCATCGCCACTAAAAAGGCCAGCAGCACAACGCCGATACAGATCAGCTTTCCCAGGACGGGCCTCGTCATGAGCCTGTCGAACCGGGACATCTTATAGACGGCATCGCCGGTGGTGGTGACGTCTGACAGGAGCTGGCTGACCCACTGAAACTTCTCTCTGCTGTCGGCTCCCACGTCCTTCTGCTCCATAGGCGCCGGAACGGTCAGCTTATGGGGCCTTTTCAGCTCCTGAGCGATCAGCTTTTTCAGCCTTCCGTAGTCCTTGGTATCGGTGGCATTGAAGGGCAGCACCGGGATCCCCAGCCTGTCCTGAAGGGCGTCTGTGTCGATGGACTTGCCCATGCTCTTTGCCACGTCGATCATGTTGAGCACCAGCAGCGCCGGCTTGTCCAGCCTTGCGAATTCCGCAAGCATGAACATACTTCTTTCAAGCTGTGACGCATCTACGATCACCACGGTCAGGTCGTTCTGGCCGGACTTGATCACCTCGGTGGTGATCAGCTCCTCGTCGGAATTTCCCGAAAGGCCGTAGCTTCCCGGAAGGTCCGTGACGGTGTAGCTCTCGGAGCTGTAGGTATAGCTGCCCTCGTTTTTCTCGACGGTCTTTCCGGCCCAGTTGCCGACGTGCTGGCGTGAGCCGGTGAGCTCGTTATAGATCGTGGACTTGCCGGAATTGGGCTGTCCCAAAAGTGCGATGCTGTTCATCTCTTCTCCACCTCGATCCTCTCTGCATCGGCCCTGTTCAGAGAGATCAGAGTTTCCCTGAGATAGAGCAGAACAGGCATTTTTTTGTCGTTCCTGACTGTCTGGAAGGCCGTGCCCTCAGTGATCCCGATCGACGTGATCCGGTTCAAAAAGTGGTCGTCGCCCTTGACAGAGGCGATCCGCCCCTGCATATCCGCAGTCGTTTCCGTTAGCTTCATATCGTTCCTCCTAAGATGTATTCCGCAGACTGAGAAAGACTTACCGGTCCTGTTTTTTTGATGCACAGCCGCTGCACCCTGCACAGCCGCAGCCGCAGCCGCCGCCGGACTTTTTGGCCTTTAGCTTGCTCCTGATGATCAGGAACACGATCAGTGCCACTACCGCCAGCAGCACCACCGACATGATATTATCCGAAAGCCAAGCCATGAGCTCTCCTCCTTTATTAGTATATACTAACTTAATGTCAGATAAATATCGGCCCGAGAGCCGATACGGATCCTTATTCCATTCCGCAGAGCCATTTCCAGCCCTTTGAGAAAAATGAGTTCACTGTCTGTGCGAAGTGCATAGCCTCCTCACGGGTGAAGCCGTGCCTGATCGGCTGCAAAACAGCCTCTACGTTGGACGACACCAGCAGGTGGAACTCCCGGCGGTCGAACTCCGGGACGTGGTCGCCGTGCCTGCGGAGGGCGTCGATGAACTTCAGAGAGCTCTCCTCCTCCAATTCCGCAAGGACATGGACGTGGTCCTCGTACCTTGTGCCCTGCGAGCAGCACACCAGCAGCCGGAACTCGTCCAGATTGTCGTAGATGTACTCCATGACATAGACCGCATCCTCGTTGAGGAAGGCCGCCGCTGCGCCGACACGCTCGATAGCGTCCTTCTCCTCCTGCTCCTTTTGGCGGTAGAGCACCATGAACTGGTCCAGCATCGGCTGCACCAGCGAGGCGAACATCTCCTCCTTGCTGGGGAAGTGCTTATACAGCCCGGAGACTGTGATACCGGCATTTGCGGCGATCCGGCGCATAGAAGCGTTCTCGAAGCCATAGGTCAGGAATTCCTCCTTGGCCGCCTGAGTTATGCGCTCATGGCTCTCGGTCTTATCTTTGGGCATAACATCACCTCCAGTTGGCGAACGGTGTTCTCTTTTATTAGGATACACTGTTCTCTAACGTTTGTCAAGGGCTTTGCCTCGACTTTGGTATTTTGTATGATCTTAGACCGCAGAGGGCGAAAAGTTTGTGCAAGACAGCAGAAGCGCCCAGCCTAGCCGAAACCGCTTGCAAAAAAGAGGAAGCTGTGCTATAATAGTATCATAGTTTGTACACACTAACAATTTCTTTCAAGGAGGATATGATATGGAACTTAAACTGGGCGACGTACAGACAACGGCTCTGATCCCCCTGGCGTGCAAGGCCAGCGAGACCCTGCGGAAAGACCCAAGGATCAGGGACCAGAAGGCTGTCGAGATCATTCGGGCGCTGGACATCGACACTCAGCAGTACGACAAATTTATGTCCCACGAGGGCGTTGTGGCCCGGACGATAATGCTGGACCGCCAGCTAAAGGAGATCATCCGGAAGTTTCCCGACAGCGTCATCGTCAACGTGGGCGCCGGCTTCGACGACCGCTTCCACAGAGTTGACAACGGCAGGATCCGGTGGTTCGACTTAGATCTCCCCGACGCCATCGCCGCAAGGAAAAAGGCCTTCCCCCCAGAGGACCGTGTCACCATGATCCCCGGGAGCGCCCTTGAGGAGGACTGGTGCCCGGCGGTGCAGGAGGCTCTCTCCGAAAGCAGCTCGGGGCCTGTGTTCCTGGCGGAGGGACTGTTCATGTACCTGACCCTGGACCAGATCAGGACCTTCCTGGAGATACTGAAGAGGAACTTCCCCGGCGGCGGCACGCTGATCGCCGAGCAGAACAGCAAGCTCCTGCAGAAGAACGAGAAGCACCACGACACCGTCAAAAAGACCAACGCACATTTCTTGTCAGGCACAGATACCGCTCAGGAGATCGCCGATCTGACCGACGGGATCCGCCTGATCTCAGAGCACAGCTTCAACGAGGAGATGCGGAAGTACTCCATTCGTGGGAAGCTCTTTGCCCTGCTGCTGCCGAATATGAACGACCGCTGGGCCACCTTCTGCTGGTGAGCGCCTTTGCGGAGGGCAGATCTTACTATCATCTCTATATGCAGCCTCCTTCGGGAGGCTGTTCTTGTGCGATCGCACAAATGAGAAGGGCCGCTTTTGTGCAGGTATACAAAGTTTCCGAAAAACAGGCGTTTCGCAAAAAAAAATTGACTCTCTCCCTCGGTTTTGGTATAATTAGTACAAGGGGAAATATCGCTTCATAAAAGGAGGAATAGTCATGAAAAACAAAACATTTATCGCTCTCGCAAGCGCCGCTGCACTTATGTGCGCTGCCGTTCCGACGGCCGCTTTTGCCGAGGACAACGGGTACAGCTATGAAAGGTATACTTTCGACCAGCTCCTGGATATGTCGGACGATGAGTTCATTGAGCTCGACAGCTTCCACGGCGAGGATAAGCCGGGGATCGTCTACAGCCAGCTCATCACACACAAGTACCGCTCTATAGCGGCGATACTCTCCGGCTCCAGCGACAGGATCACTGTTCCTTACGGGGGAGACGATACGCTCAAAAACACCGAAGAGATCTCCTGGAAGATCGGTCTGTCTGGCAGGTATCATGTTTGCTCAGGCGACAGCGAGGAGGATCTGGAGGCTTATTATTCTTCGATCAACGCCGTGGCTGGCGTAACGAATGTTTACGGCAAAGACGAGCCTGTTTACGCTGTCATCGAGGACAATACCTATCCGGACGCTTCTGAGGATCCAAGCGGTGCGGTCTATTACCTTATGGGCAAGATCACGCCGGTCTTTTATCTTGACGGCTCAGACGCTGAGCTAAGCGGATATGAGCCTGTGAGCTTCATTTCGGGCCTAAAGGAGGTCTTCGGCGAGACTCTTGGCTTCAAGGTCACGCCTTCGATCGACGGGGGCGGAGTATTCGTTGAGTTCGATGCTCCTGAGTGTACAGAGATCGATCAGGACAGCGTCTTGTACTACTCAAAGATCTTCTATGCCCTGACTTCTGTGGAGCCGAATTTCAGCTACAGAGACCAGTATCCTTTCATGACGGCAGATCCGATATATGACACCGCTAAGGAGCTTTTCGGCGACGCCAACGCCGACAGCCAGCTCGACCTGAACGACGCAGTTGCGGTCTTGCAATATGTTGCCCTTCCTGAGAAATATCCCCTGACTGCTCAGGGACAGTTCAACGCAGACTGCGACGGCGAGGAGGGCATCACCGGAAAGGACGCCCTCTGGATCCAAATGAAGGACGCCGGCCTCAACTGACTTATCCGATTATCTCCACACAGCCTCCCTCGGGGGGCTGTTTTTTTGTCAAAAACCCCCTGTGAGGGCTTCACAAAAGCACACCGCCGTGCTATAATATAACTAACGATCAGGAGGTGGGAGAATGATCCTTCTAAAGCCGGCGGACCTCGATGACGCCGAAAAGGAATGGCTGTTCCAGCGCAGTATCCCTGCGGACGAGAACGGCTTTATAAACCAGTATCACGGTATCGGCCGTGAGGAGTTCACCGGCGCTCTGGAGACCATGATCGCCCAGAGCCAAGGCCGCTGTCTGCCGGAGGGCTATGTTCCGCAGACGGTCTACTATCTTTGGGACGGCGATACGATCGTGGGGACCTTCCATTTCCGCCACTATCTCTGCCCGTCTCTTGTGGAGGGCTCCGGACATATCGGCTACTACATCGCTCCGCAGTTCCGTGGGAGGGGCTATGGGACGAAGGGCCTAAGGCTCCTGCTCGATGAGATAAGACAGGCCGTGCCGGAGGACGAGATCTATCTGCGTGTGAACAAGGACAACTCCGCCTCTCTTAGGGTCATGGAGAACTGCGGCGGCAGGATCCACCACCAGGACAGCACCAAATACTTCATCAGGATCCCAAAATGACCGGGAGTTTTTGGGGCGTTGCATATCACAGTAAAGGAGAGTTATCATGGACATCGAAAAAGTAATGGAAAAGGTCAGAAAGGAGCTCCCGCCTCAGCCCTGCGTAAGGCTCACAGTGGAGAAGGGCGAGGCCGGGATCTTTGGCAGCAAGCTGGGCGGAACGCCCTATTTCCCCAAGGATATGGAGTTCCCCCTAGGCCGGAAGAACGCCTATAAGGACCAGCCCCTCACTCTGCTGGCACAGCTCAACTTCGAGGAGCTCCCCCACATACCGGACTTCCCGGAAAAGGGGATCCTGCAGCTCTTCATCGCCGGTGACGACCTCTACAGCATGGCCTCCGAGTGCTGGGGCGAGCCTCTGGGAGCTCAGGACAACTTCCGGGTGATCTATCACGAGAACATCATAAGGGACGAGTCTCAGCTCCTTTCGGCGGAGGAGATCCCTCAGTATACCGGCGGCGGAGAGGTGCTCCTGCCCTTCACCGGCCAGTACAGGCTCGTTCCGGCAAAGCCCGATACCATGGACCCCAACGCCCACGACTTCCGCTTCGAGGAGGTCTTTATCCGGTGCTACAATGAGCTGGCAGAGGAGCCGATAAAGTCCCTCTGGGACCTTGGGGACGAGGTCTGCGACGAGCTGTACAGTCCCGAGTTCCCTGACGCAGTTTTGGGCGGCTACCCGGTCTTCACTCAGGAGGATCCCCGGAGCTGCAAGGCCCTCGGCGGCTTTGATACGCTGCTCTTCGAGCTGAACAGCGTCTACGACAGGGAGAACGGCATCGACATCATGTGGGGAGACTCCGGCACAGGGGCCTTCTTCATCCCCCGTGAGAGCCTAAAGGCTCTGGATATGTCAAGGGTGATCTACAACTACGACTGCTGCTGAGAGAGCTCTCACAGAGAACTGCCCGAAGGGAGGGAGCTTTATGAAACGGGAGCTTGGCATCGCCGGCTGCTATGAATGTGAGCCGGAGAGCTGCCGGAAGGGGCTCTACAAGGACAAGGTCAAGGCGGAGCTGACGGCTCTGGCGGAGGAGCTGGGCTGCGAGACCTACAACGACCAGAGGGTATTCGGCGCTTTTTTGGAGCGCCTAGGCTTTGGCCTGATAAGCGTCCGTGAGAGGATCACCTTGGGGGAGCTGGAGCTTGACAGGGGCAGATACTGCGTCCTTTGCTCCGACCGTAAGGAGTTTTGTCACCTTCTGCCTGTGGTGGACGGCGTGATCTATGACAGGCGTGACGACTGCCGAAGTCTTTTCGTGGAGGCAGTCTACAAAGAAACGACCAAATGAAGGGAGGCTGGTCCTATGACCGCTTATACGATGAAACGCCTGTTGTCGGCAGCTTTAGCGGCGGCTCTGTGTACCGCCCTTCCTCAGCCGACACAGGAGAGCGCTGCGGAGGAGGTGTTCTTCGAGGACTTCTCCGGCAGCTCCCTTGACACGGAAAAATGGCTGATCGCCGAGAAGAACTGGGGCGGAACGGTCACTGAGAACGGGACGGCAGTTGACTACAACGGCGGCGTGACCGCAGAAAACGTCCGGGTGGAGGACGGCAGGCTGATTCTCACCGGCCTGGGCAACGACTATACCGGAGAGCTCCGGGGCATTGCCCGGGACGGCAGCCGGCGCTCCGACGGGAAGCGCTGCGGAGGCGCTGTCGCAACAAGAGACTACACCGCCTCCGGCAGCTACGAGATCCGGGCTAAGATCGCTCCGGAGCTGGGCTGCTGCTCGGCCATGTGGACCTTCGAGTATGAGGAGGACTATTCCGGCGGAGAGCTCTCCGTCACGAACCATGAGATCGACATCGAGTTCCCCGGAAGGGACGAGAGCGGCGGCTTTTCCCTTAGCCATGCCCTCTGCACGACCTGGACCACCGAGGAGGACTATCTCACACAGTCGGTGGACTGCGGGGAGCAGGCCGACGGGCAGTTCCACACCTACCGCTTCGACTGGCACACCGGCAGCGACACCGAGACACCGAGGGTGGAGTTCTACTTCGACGGGGAGCTGACCTACACCTCCTTCCAGCATATCCCCACCAACGAAAGCCGGTTCTGGCTGGGGCTGTGGTTCCCGAAAAACTGGGCCGGGACCCCTGACTTCGACCGGACCGAAATGGAGGTGGACTATGTGAAGATCACGCCCTTCCACGAGAGCGGCGATACTCCCCAGAACGAGTCCTACCCGGACAGCGGCTGGGCCCAGCCAAGGGCGGAGCTGCCCAAAGGCTGGCTCCTGTGGCACAGCTGCTCCTCCTACGGCGCCAAGGACAGCCGGCTCTTCCTGAGGAGCCCCGAGGGAGAGATAGAGGAGATCACCGGCGGCTTCATACACCCCATGAACGCCAGCTTCGGCAGCTCTCCCGACAGGATCGTCTTCATGGCGATCGACCCGGAGGCCGACGAGTGGGACATTTTCCTCCGGGAGAAGGGCGTGATCAAAAACCTTACCAAGAACAGCGGCTCCCGGAACGAGGACCCGAAGCTCTCCCCCGACGGGAAGAGCGTGCTGTTCAAGTCCGGCCATTGGAGCAATGAGGCCGGCGGCTTCGTCTATGACCTTGCCCTTCTGGACATCGCATCGGGAGCGGCCGCAATGCTGACCGATGACGAGGCGGAGGAGGCCATGCCCTGCTTTTCCGCCGACGGGAGGTACATCTACTTCACCCGGTATGAGAACAGGATCGGATCGGTATGCCGCATGGATCTTGCCTCCGATGAGCTGATAACAGTGTACAGCGAGGAGGGCGTGGACGCCTATTATCCGGCAGTTTCCGGCGAGAAGCTGTACTTCGCCAAGTGGTATTCGACGAAGGACCGCTGCGACCAGATCATGTGCTTCGACGGCAGCCGGATAATGGCTATGCCCTTCAACTCCCCGGACTACGACTGCTCAGACCCCTGCCCGGCCGGAGAGGGACTGATCTTCAGCAGCACCAAGAACGGCAGCTACGACCTGTACCTCTGGGACGGCACCTCTGCCCTCCCCCTCAGCGAGCTGAACACTGACCTGAACGAGCTGGGTGCGGCCTTTTTCCCGGAGAAGAGCTCTCTTCCGGGGGACGTGAACGCAGACGGGGCCTTCAGCATCGCCGACCTCGTGGCTATGCAGAGCTGGCTCCTTGCAAGGCCCGGCTCTGAGCTTGCAGACTGGCAGGCCGGGGACCTATGTCAGGACGGCAGGATCAATGTGTTCGACCTTGTGCTCATGAGAGATATGCTCACCGAGAACTGAAAAGCGCAAAAAACTGAGCCCCGAGACATTGCCTCGGGGCTCTTTTGTGCCGGCTCTTGCTAATGCTTGCGCCTGTTCTTTCCGGAGGCCAAATAAAAGGCCCTTTTGTTCTCATAAAGCATAGCATCGGCCTGACGATAGAGCTCGTCTAAGGACACGTCCTTGCTGTTCATGGCGTAGCCTATCGAGCAGGTATAGTCATTCTCTGCCAGCTCCAGCTCTATCCTCTGTATCAGCAGCTTCACCTTTTTCTCGTCGGCCCCTGTGCAGAGTATGCTGAACTCGTCACCGCCTATACGGTAGATGTGATACCTTCTGTCGACCGCCTTCTCAAAGCACCTTGCGATGTCCTTGAGGGCCTTGTCTCCGGCTGCATGGCCCTTGGTGTCGTTTATCTCCTTGAGGCCGTTCATATCTATGGCGATAAGGGCAGTAAGGCTCTCCTCCAGCTTTTCAAGATCCGCATAGTAGCATTGGCGGTTGAGCAGGTCGGTGAGCGGATCACGGATAGTGAACTGCTGCAAAAGGAAAACATAATACACCAGTATATCGACGGCGATAGTGAGCATCAGCCATTGGTCGGCCTGGGAGTCGAAGTACAGCGGCATGAAGAGGCAGGAGGCTGCGGTGAAAAACATGAAGCCTAAAATGATGTACTCATTTTTCTCCCACCTTCTGTATTGGAATATACAGAACAGCAGCAACAGCAGATACATACCGTCGATGACGAATGGCAGAAAGCCCAAAGGCCCCCTAGCGAAGGAATTATCCTTTCCGATCAGGAAAATGATCCCCGTCGGGATCGAGATAAAGCACAGCACTGTCTCTGCGGCCCAGGGCAGAAAAAGAGCCCTGCGGCGGCCGGGATAAATGATCATGGCTGCGCTTACGAAGATAAGGGTAGCCAGACTGTAGTCCACGGCGCTGAGTATCGGGCGCAGCACCGTGTAGGTCTCCAGCTTCCCGAGGTATGCCTCTATGTAGCAGGACACTGAGTACAGGAAGATCAAGCTGCAGGTCAAGCCTATCTGCCGCACCATCTTCCGTTCAAGGTGTATGTCTGAGCGCAGCAGGATCCCCAGGGCTGTGAGCAGGATCAGTATGCCCCAGTTATCGGATAGATAATCAGATAATAACATACGCTCGCTCCCCATTTCTTCATGATCTATCATGCAGATCAAAGCGCACTCACGGGCACATCTATCCCATGGAGCACACCATAACATCTTACATATTTATTATACCATACGGGAGTCACAAACCTGTCACAGAGCCGGCCCAAGACCGGCCCCGATCTGTGAACTTTTTGTAAATTTTCCGGAGGCAGGCCGTCACCCGAACAGCCGGCTCCTTACACCTGCCGCCCAAGGGTACTGCTCCATATACTGCCCAAGCCGGGCAGTCGGGACGTTCCTGCCCTCAAGATAGTCATAATAGTCACATCTCAGCATGGACCTGTCGATGCTGTATGCGCCCTTCAGGTTAGTGATCATCTCCTTAGGGACGCCGTATCTGCCCAGGGTCTTGCGTATATCGTAGATCACGTTGCGGATGTAGCTGCGCTTTTCCTCGCCGTCGTCCTCCTCACCGAACAGAAGATACCTCAGCTCCTCCTCTGACACAGCAGCTCCTCTCTTGTCGATGAGGAAAGCCAGTACCTCCTTGCTGTCCCTGCGCTCGAACCTGACCGGATCGGTGCCGAAGAACACCTCGAAATGTCCGAAGCACTGTATGTTCAGCTCCCTTATAGGCCGGCGGATATGGGCGATCGCAGCCTTCAGCTCCTCCTCAGAAACGGGCTTTAGGATATATCCGCAGACGCTGTTGTCAAGGGCTGCCGCCTTGTATTCGGGGTCGGGGTGGCCTGTATAGATGATGATGTTCATATCGCCGTATTTATCATACAAATGGCGGATCAGATCAAGGCCGTTTATAGAGCTGCTAAGGTCTATATCAAGAAAGACTATGTCGATATAGTTATGGTCCGCAAAGTCCATAAGATCCGCAAGTCTGACAAAGCCCTCGTGGATACCGTTGGGGTCTATCTTTTTGAGCTTTCTTACAAGAGCATTGACTGCTAACTGCTCATCATCAAGTGTTGCTGTTATCATAGCTTACCTCCTGGGGCTTCGGGATCGTTATCTCTGCGACGGTCCAGCCGTTCTCACGCCTTATCCCGAGACTGCCGCCGCACATCTTTTTTAGTCTCTGCTCGGTATTTTTGAGGCCTATGCCGCCCTTGCCGAGGGTCTCAGGATCCAGGGAAAAGCCCTCGCCGCTGTCCCGTATCTCGACATGGTACGCCTCCTCTGTCTCAAACGAGGCGAGCACGACCTTTCCCTCCTCGGAATAGCGGTCTATGCCGTGCTTTACAGCGTTCTCCACCAGCGGCTCGATACTGAGCGCAGGGACCTTGAAGCTGTCGCATCGTATATCGAACTCGAACCGGAAGCGCTTGTTCGTATCGGCGTACTCGATAGCAAGGTACTCCCTCACCGCCTGCACCTCGTCCTTGAAGTCGATGGGGAGGCTGGTGTTCGTGGCGTTGATGTTGTTCCTGAGATACCTTGCGAAATGCTCTATCAGCTCTGCCGCCCTTTCGGGGTCGGTATAGCATACCTCCTGAACGGCGGTCATGGCGTTGTTTATAAAGTGGGGCTTTATCTGGGCCTGCATGAGGTCGAGCCTTGCCTGAGCGAGCTCGGTCTTGGCCTTTTCGAGCTCATAGCCGTATCTCAGCGCTACGTCGGTCTTGTTTTTCTCATAGAGCATGAACATCAGCAGCTCCGAGACCGAGACCATGATATTGTTGAAATTGAAGCCCGAGAACGTTAGGCTCATCAGAAAGCCTGCCATAGGGAACAGGAACGCCACAGCGATCACCTGCTTGATGAAGCGGTCGGTCTTTTTTCTGTAAAGCACCGCTGCTATGCCGATAAACAGGAACGTGATCATCGTTATACCCTGCCAGAGATAATAGCCCCATGAGCGCTCATATTCGTTGGCCGATCCGATCGAATACAGCGCATTTGTAAAGGGCGTCGCCAAAAGCAGGAAAAGGTTCGGCACCTCCATTAGCTGAAAGCCGACGATGACACGCTCTAGCCCTTTGTCATTATTCTTCCGAGCGATATATCTCTTGATGACGTCAAGAAAGAACACCGTCAGGAACGCTCCCACTAAATAATAGCAGAACACGCCTATCCGCATGATATGATAGGCGCCTGCGATGTCATGTCCGCCGTATAGGAGCGTGATGATGTTCGCAAGGTTATACACGAAGATCGCTGAGTAGAAAACGATCAGCTCATCTGTGAGGGGGATCTTGACCCTGCTCACCAGCTCGTTAGACTTGTCCCTGTGCTTGCCGACCTGCATGACTATTATCAGCAGCAGCAGGAACAGCTCGTTCCAGCTCTCAAGGATCATCTGCACGAAGACAGATATACCCACACGCTCTATCAGCCCTGACACGCTCTCACCTCATCTCTTCCGGAACTTTGATCCTATCAACTATCATATACTTTTATCGAGCGGCTGTCAAGGTCCCTTAGGGCAGCAGGGGCGGACACCCACCGTCCGGCCAATTCGTAATTCGGAATTCGGAATTCGGAATTATACCCCTCCGCCCCTTCGGGGCACCTCCCCTTTCAGGGGAGGCTATTTGTAGGGGCGCACATTGTGCGCCCGGCCGTTTTTGAAATGTCGGCTCGTTCGACGTCACCTGCCTCGTTGCCGCTGAGCGGCAAGGCCTACCTAATGGACCGGTGGAAGGGGACGCCCTCTGCTAAAGCATATAGCATCGCCAGCCAGATCAAAGATCTGGGGCGCTGCTTATATCGCAGGGCCTCCCCTCTTCCAAAACAGTCCACTGGACTGTTTTGGAATTCACCCCTTGCGGAGCTCCTTCGTATGGAGTATTTCGCCCTCTGCGGAGGGCGACCAGAGGCTCTGCCTCTGGACTCCGCAAGCCTTTGAAAAGGCTTGACCGAAACTT
>JAFUAO010000006.1 GCA_017460665.1 Ruminococcus sp. | reverse complement strand
TCACTTACGGGCGTGGTGTCCCTTGGTGATGTACGTTAGTCCAATCACTGCTTCCATTATAGCTTAAGTAACAAGTGCGTGTAAACCATGACTGGCTTGCCATGGATTTATACGACCAATTATTATTATAGTAGGTGATGATATGCTGCAATTCATAGTGGGAGCTCTCTTCGGGGGCGCTGTCGGTGCCGGAGCAATGTGCCTGTGTATCTGTGCAGGAGAGGCTGACAGGATCAATTCAACAAATTGTAATACCGAGAAAAAATTTGAAGAAATGTAGTATTTTTAAGGTAATTTTAAGGTTGGCCATTCATAATGTAGTTGATATAGAGTTCGAGGATAATTATAAATGTGCAAAGAGGTGAATTATATGCTGGTCTCCATGATCGTTATCGCCGGAGGCGGACTGTCCTTCCTGTCGTTCTGTATGTGCGCTGCGGCAAAAAAAGCAGACAACGCTCCCAATAATTACGAGATCTGATCCCCCTTAAAAACCTTTCCTAACATGGGAAAAAGCGGCTGAGAACAGCCGCTTTTTTCTTTACTTCTCAGGGACCTTGATGATGTCCTTGCGCATATAAGGCTGGAGAGCCTTGGGGATCCTGATCGAGCCGTCCTCGTTCAGGTTGTTCTCAAGGAACGCGATCAGCATCCTGGGCGGAGCGACCACTGTGTTGTTAAGAGTGTGGGCGAAATACTTGCTGCCGTCCTCTGCCTTTACACGGATACCCAGGCGCCTTGCCTGAGCGTCGCCAAGGTTGGAGCAGCTGCCCACCTCGAAATACTTCTTCTGTCTGGGCGACCAAGCCTCGACGTCGATGCTCTTCACCTTCAAATCAGCCAGGTCTCCGGAGCAGCACTCCAGCGTCCTTACGGGTATATCCAGCGTGCGGAAGAACTCCACTGTGTAGCTGTAGAGCTTGTGGAACCAGTCCATGCTGTCCTCAGGCTTGCAGACCACGATCATCTCCTGCTTCTCGAACTGGTGGATACGGTAGACTCCACGCTCCTCGATGCCGTGAGCGCCTACCTCCTTGCGGAAGCAAGGCGAATAGCTGGTGAGGGTCTTGGGCAGCTCGGCCTCGGGAACGATCGTGTCGATGAACTTGCCGATCATGGAGTGCTCGCTGGTGCCGATGAGATACAGGTCCTCGCCCTCGATCTTGTACATCATACCCTCCATTTCCGCAAAGCTCATAACGCCGGTAACGACGTCACTGCGGATCATAAAGGGCGGGATATAGTATGTGAAGCCCTTGTCGATCATGAAATCCCTTGCGTAGGAAAGGATACAACTCTGGAGCTGAGCGATGTCGCCGCAGAGGTAGTAGAAGCCGTTGCCGCTGGTCTTTCTGGCGCTGTCAAGGTCGATGCCGTTGACGTTCTCCATGATGTCGACGTGATATGGCACCTCGAAATCCGGGACAGCAGGCTCGCCGAAGCGCTCCACCTCAACGTTCTCCGTGTCGTTCCTGCCGATCGGTACGGACTCGTCGATGATGTTGGGGATCACAAGCATGATCTCACGTATGTCGGCCTCCAGCTTTACCTCCAGAGCCTCTATCTCCTCCAGCTTCTGCCCGATCTGAGCCACCTCAGCCTTGACCTTCTCGGCCTCGTCCTTCTGGCCCTTGGCCATAAGACCGCCGATCTCCTTGGATTTGGTCTTGCGCTGGTTGCGGAGGCTGTCGCACTCCACCTTGGTCTCACGGAACTGCTTGTCAAGCTCAGCCACCTTGTCTACCAGCTCCAGCTTCTCGTCCTGGAACTTCTTTTTGATATTTTCTTTTACCAGTTCGGGGTCATTTCTTATAAGTCTAATGTCGATCATTTTAACAAAACTCCTTTATTCTTCTCCTGCCAGCTTCTCTGCGATGCCGGCCAGGTCTTCTTTATCGTAAAATTCAAGGATCAGAGCGCCCTTATTCTTGCCGTACTCCACCTTCACCTTTCGGCCCAGCCTCTCCTTTAAAGAGAGTTCCATTTCAACAAAATAGCTGTCGATCTTGGAATTTGACCTCTCGGCGGAGCTCTCAGGTTCCTGAGATTTCTGTGCGGCGTTCTCCACCTGACGGACGGTCAGACCTCCGCCGGCAGCCTTCACAGCAGTTGCAATGAGGAGCTCCTCGTTGGAAAATCCCAGCAGCGCACGTCCGTGACCTGCCGAAATATCGCCGTTTTCCAGCATTTTTATAACTCGCTCCGGAAGGTCCAGGAGCCTCACTGAGTTGGCCACCGCAGACCGTGAACGGCCCACCATTTTGGCCACCTTGTCCTGAGTCATGCCGAATTTGTCGATCAACTGACGGTAGCCCTCAGCCTCCTCCACCGGGTTGAGGTTCTCTCTCTGGAGATTCTCGATGATCGCAATCTGCATAGTTTCGGCGTCTGTCAGCTCCCGGATATTCACCGGCACCTCGTCAAGGCCCAGCATCCTTGCCGCACGCCAGCGGCGCTCGCCGGCCACGATCTGATAGCCGCCGGAGCTGATAGGCCGCACCACGATGGGCTGGAGCATACCGTGCTCCCTTATGGAATCCGCCAGAGCAGCTATCGCCTCGTCGCTGAAGGTCTTTCGGGGCTGCTCACGGTTCGGCTCGATCTCTGATAAACGGAGGGTCTTTTTCACCTGAACGTCGTTGGAATTGTCATCGAACAGACTGTCAAGGCCTCCGCCCAAGCCTCCTTTTGCCATATTTTAACTCCTTTCGTCATTTTTTGAAGGTAAAGATGCCTCTGCGCTTCTTTGGCGCAAGCTGAAGGGGCTCTCCAAGGAGCTCATGTCCAAGAAGCTCATAGGCCTCGGCGCCCTTCGAGGATCTGTCGTAGTACATAACAGGCTTCCCATGGCTGGGAGCCTCGGAAGTGCGGACATTTCGAGGGATCTTCGTCTCGAAGACCTTATCCGGGAAATATTTTTTGACCTCTTCCACCACATCGTTGGCCACATTGAGCCTTCCGTCGAACATGGTGAAAAGTATCCCTTCGATCTCCAGGGAGGGATTGTAGCTCTTCTTCACGATCTTGATAGTGTTGACAAGCTGAGAAAGGCCCTCCAGGGCGTAAAATTCCGCAAGCATAGGCACTATGACGCTGTCGCAGGCCACGAGGCAGTTGATAGTAAGGGTCCCAAGTGCCGGCGGGCAGTCTATAATGATGTAGTCATAGTCATTTTTACAGGTCAGAAGCTGCATTTTCAGCCGATTTACACGGTTTTCCATATTGACCAGCTCGATCTCGGCTCCAGCAAGGTCCTCAGTTGCCGGGAGAATGGTCACATTTTTGAACTCAGTCTCGACAGCAGCCTCCTGCACCCGAGAATTCCCGATGAGAACGTCGTATGTAGTCGTTTTCACCAGCTTTTTCTTCAGACCGTAGCCGGTAGTGCTGTTTCCCTGAGGGTCAGAGTCAACGATGAGCACCTTGAAGTCCCGCGAACCGAGGTAAGCCGCCAGATTTACGGCAGTTGTGGACTTCCCGACGCCGCCTTTTTGGTTGGCAACAGCAATTATTTTGCCCATAAGATCTTCCTTTCATAAAGTCATGCTTCTATTATACCACGTCTCAAGCCGTTTGTAAATACAGAAAGGGCAATTTCGGCAATATTTTCTCAAAATTTGTTTCACATGAAACATTTTGGAAAATCTTTTGTTTCACGTGAAACAAATAGTGTTAAGAGTAAGCATAAAAATGTTTCACATGAAACATTTTCGATCGTATCATGTGAAACATTTCTCACTTTGCGTTGTTTATTGGTATCCTTACACGGTACTCGATGTAGTCCTCACTCTGAATTTTCCGGGAATCGGCCGAGATACCGGCAGCCTGCATGGTCTCCACCGCCTTATTTATGGTATTCACGAACATTTTCACGTTTTGAAACACCTTTGACCGCTTCTTATAGCTGTTTTTCACACGCTGCTGGCCTATATATTCCTCGATAAGATGCTCAGTTTTCTCCACGTTCAGCTTGCCCTTGACCACTTTTTCAAGGATTACGAGCCTGTCCGCAGCACTTCCCAGCTTGAGCAGAGCCCTTGCGTGGCGCTCTGTCAGGTTGAATTTAATTATCAGCTCACGCTCGTCGCTGCTGAGCCGAAGCAATCTCAGCTTGTTAGCGATCGTGCTCTGAGCCTTTCCCAGCTTCATCGCAGCATCCTCCTGAGTCATACCATAGTGGGTGATCAGCTTCTCGATAGCCACAGCTTCGTCAAAAAATGACAGATCTTGACGCTGAATATTCTCCACTAGGGCAAGAATTGCGGAATTTCTGTCGCTGATCTCGTGAACGATACAAGGTACGACCTGAAAACCGCAGATCTTAGCTGCTCTTAATCTCCGTTCTCCAGCTATAAGCTCGAATTTTTCCCCGATCTTTCGGACAGAAAGAGGCTGCAATATACCATTTTGCTTGATAGATTCCGCAAGCGCAGTGATATCCGGGTCTGAAAATTCGGTCCTTGGCTGGTGCGGATTAGGCAAAATATCCCGAATTTCCACCTCAATGACCTTGTTGATCTGCTTTTCCTTGGTAAAATTTAAAAATCCTGACATAGTATTTTCCTCAAAAAATTACTCGGGCTCGGCCCTGTAACTTAATCTTACCATGATCAGGAAATAGTTTCTATACAAAAAAACCGCTAATTTTCGGGAAATTAGCGGTCAATTACAAACATTTCAGCACGATCAAAGAGGCTTCTTCTTGATCTGAGCGCTATTGCGAGGGTATTTTGTCGGAGTCTGCGATATTTTACTGATCCTAACGAGCCGTCTCTTTTCGTTATCCAGCGTATATTCGATCACATCAGTGATCTCTCCGCCCAGAGTTTTTACGGCTTTTTCTGCGGCAAAAATGTCCTCTCCAGGGCCTTTCATCGCAATGAACTCTCCTCCGACCTTGACAAATGGCAAGCAAAACTCGGAAAGAGTGCTGATCTCCGCAACTGCTCTTGCACATGAAAAGTCGAATTTTTCCCTATATTCGGGCAATTTTGAGAAGTCCTCAGCCCGACCGTGTATAAGATCAGCCTCGATTTCAAGAAGCTGGCAGAGCTGTTTCAAAAAAACGATCCTCTTATTTAGACTGTCAAGAAGACTCATCTTCAGATCAGGACGAAGGATCTTAAGCGGAACTGAAGGGAAGCCTGCGCCGGTCCCAATATCAATAATTGCCGAATTTTCGGGGATATTTACAAGTTTTGAAACAAGAGCACTATCAATGAAATGCTTCGTCAGGATCTCCTCTGGAGCAGTTATCGCAGTCAAATTCACCTTCTCGTTGTACTCAACAAGAAATTTAGCATACTTGTCAAACTTAGAGTATTGCTGCTCATTTAGAGTAATACCGTACGCCGAAAATTTTGAGCAACATAGTTCAAAATTAGGCAGCATATTACTCCTCCTTCCTCTTTTGGAGCCAAACAACGAGCATCGAAATGTCAGCAGGCGATACCCCAGAGATCCTTGATGCCTGTCCAACATTATGAGGCTGGATCTTGTTCAGCTTCTCTACCGCTTCGAGTCTCAAACCGTAAATTTGGCTATAATCAGTATTTTCAGGGAGCAGCTTGGCCTCTAGCTTTCTCATCTGCTCTATTTGAGCAAGCTGTTTTTCGATATAGCCTTCATATTTTATCTGCAGCTCGACCTGCTCATAAACTTCATCAGAAAGGGTCGGCCTGTCTTGATCTGCAAAAGCAATATCGTTATAATTTAGCTGAGGGCGACGGATAAGATCAGCTAGCTTACAGCCAGTCGTAAGCGGAGAAGTTCCCTTGCTAATAAGGAACTCATTGAGTTCATCGCTGGGAGCAATGTTCAAATGAGCGACCCGCTTGATCTCGTCCTTGATCTGAGCCTCTTTTAGCTTCAGACGTTCCATTCGCTCGTCAGAGATCAGCCCGATCCTATGCCCTATTGGAGTCAGCCGCTGGTCCGCATTATCCTGCCGAAGAATGAGCCGGTACTCGCTCCGAGAAGTCATCATTCGGTAGGGATCGCTGCAGCCCTTTGTTACAAGATCGTCGATCAGCGTTCCAATGTATGAGCTCGCACGGTCAAGGATCATTGGCTGAGCTCCCTTGATCTTTAGAGCAGCGTTGACTCCGGCAACGATACCCTGAGCGGCTGCTTCCTCATAACCAGAGCTGCCGTTGAACTGGCCAGCCCCGAAAAGTCCCGAAATACTGAGGAATTCCAGCGTTGGACCAAGCTGAGTCGGGTCGCAGCAATCGTACTCGATCGCATAGGCAGGACGCATGATCTCTACGTCTTCAAGGCCGTCTATCGTCCGCAAAAACGCAAGCTGAACGTCCTCCGGCAGCGACGAGGACATTCCCTGTAGGTAGTATTCCTCCGTGGAAAGGCCCATTGGCTCGACGAAAAGCTGGTGTCGAGGCTTATCAGAGAACCTGACCACCTTGTCCTCGATCGACGGGCAGTATCTCGGACCAACGCCTTCGATTTTTCCGGAGTACATCGGAGAGCGATGCAGGTTTGCTTTTATCACATCGTGAGTTTTACTATTTGTATAAGTCACAAAGCAGCTCACCTGATTTTCAAGGCCTTCTGTTGGAGTCTCGAAGGAAAATGGAACGATCCTTTGGTCGCCGTCCTGTCGTTCCATAATGTCAAAATTTATGCTCCGCTTGTTCACACGGCAGGGTGTTCCAGTCTTGAACCGGCGAAGGATCACGCCGTTTTCTGCCAAACTTTTTGAAAGTCCACGGCTTGGAAGAGCCGAATCTGGACCGCTTTCGTAGGAGTGCTCACCGATGTAGATCCTTCCCTTGAGGTAAGTCCCCGTGGCAATGATCACCGCTCGGCAGGAATATTCCGCACCCAGAGAAGTTCTCAGACCGGTTATTTTTCCGTTTTCGGTCAAGATCTCCGTGACCTCAGCCTGTTTCACAAAGAGGTTTTTCTGCTTTTCCACCACATTTTTCATGTACTCATGGTACTTCATGCGGTCTGCTTGGACACGAAGACTATGAACAGCGGGCCCTTTTCCACGGTTGAGCATACGGCTCTGGATAAAGCAACTGTCCGCAGCACGACCCATTTCACCGCCCAAAGCGTCTATCTCACGGACCAAATGGCCCTTCGCAGTCCCTCCTATCGACGGATTACAGGGCATATTTGCGATCTGGTCCAGTGAGATCGTAAACATCACCGTTCGGCAGCCCAGCCTTGCAGAAGCCAGTGCAGCCTCCACACCGGCGTGGCCTGCGCCCACCACAGCAACATCGAAGTCGCCCATTTTGTAATTCATAATGACTCCTCAAATTGTTTCACGTGAAACATTATTTTCCGACGCAAAATCTGGAAAAGACCTCGTCAATGACTGCGTCGGTGACCTTTTCTCCGGTGAGCCTCAGCAAAGCCTGCTGAGCCTCGTCCAAAAGAACATTTACAGCGTCTAGCATCTCCCCGGAATTTATTGCAGCGATCGCCTCGTTGATAGAAGAAAGGGCGGCGGAAATGCACTCTCTTTGACGCTCATTTGCAGCGCAGAGTGAGTTCTCCGACAGCTTCTTCACCTGACAGACCTCTTCCACAGCCTGACGGAGCTGATCAAGTCCCTGATCATCCTTAGCAGAAATATATACGGTCTGTATAAACTGTGGCTCGATCTCTTGTACGTCCAGCTTTTGCGGAACATCGGATTTGTTGATCACTGCAATGCATTTCTTATTATTTATTTTTTTAATTAACTGTCTGTCGTCCTCGGAGAGCTCCTCGCCGCCGTCGAAAACAGCGATCACCAGCTCGGCGGACTCGATCTGCTGCTGGGCCATCTTCACACCGATCTCCTCGATCACGTCAGAGGTCTGACGGATTCCGGCGGTATCGGTCAGCCGCAGCACTATGTCACCCAGCCGCACGGACTCCTCCACAAGGTCACGGGTAGTTCCTGCGATGTCAGTGACGATGCTCCTCTCGCAGCCGCTGAGAGCGTTGAAAAGGGTGGATTTACCGACGTTTGGCCGGCCAACGATCGCAGCCGGGATCCCCTCACGGAGGATCCGTCCACTGTCGTAATTCTCGATGAGGCTGCCAAGCTCCGCCCCGATGCTCCTGAGCTCAGGGACCAGATTTTCCGGCTCGACCTCGGGGATATCCTCGTCGGGATAGTCCGCCCAGGCCGCCAGGCTCGCCAAGATCCTCATGAGCCGGTCAGAGCAGGCCCTGGCCTTTTTGAAGGCGCTGCCGCTGCGGAGCTCCTCGGCCATTTTCAGCTCAAGGCTCCCCTTAGCGGAAATTATATCCATGACCGCCTCGGCCTGAGTCAGGTCCAGCTTCCCGTTGAGGAAGGCACGCTTGGTGAACTCCCCCGGCCCGGCGTTTTCCGCACCGTTTTCAAGGGCAGCCCGAAGGACCCGCCGGGAAACGTACAGACCTCCGTGGCAGGAGATCTCGGCGATATCCTCCCCGGTGTAGCTGTGAGGCGCCCGAAAGACCGTCAAAATGCAGTCGTCGATACGCTCCTCACCGTCGTAGGCCAGGCCGTATGCACAGGTATACCCCTCCATTTCGGCCACTTTTTTTCCGCCGAAGGGCCGGAAGATCCTCTCGGCCACAGTCAGAGCCTCCTCCCCGGAGATCCGGATAACGGCAATGCCGCCGGCGTATTCCGGGGTAGAGATCGCAGCGATAGTTGACATAGATCCACTCCTGATTTCTTGATACGATAAAAAGCGCACAGCAGCCGGAGCCGCCATGCGCTGTGTTGATCAAAGCTCGATCTTTCCGTAAAGTCCGCCTTCCATGCTGTCCTCCGGCTTGGGCTTCTTATAGTCCTTCTCGAAGCTGGTGGACAGGTCGATAGCTCTTGGCTCGAAGGGCTCACGGCGTCCTCCACGGCGGTCGTTCCTTCTGTTGCCCCTGTTGTCGCCACGGCGGTCATTGCGGCGGCGTCCGCCCTTCTTGGGGTCGTTGGAGGAAATGATGATCTTCCTGTAGGGCTCCTCGCCTACTGAGCGTGAAGAAACTCCCTCTATCTTTGAAACGGCAGAGTGGATGACTCTCCTCTCGTAGGGGTTCATAGGCTCAAGGGGCTGTGAACGGCCGGTCCTGAGGACTGACTTAGCCACCTTAGCAGCCAGCTGCTCAAGGGTCTCCTTCCTCTTCTTGCGATAGCCGAGGCAGTCGATAGTGATGCGGAAATAGTCCTTATCGCCCTTGTTAGCGATGATAGAGCAAAGGTACTGGATAGAATCGAGGGTCTCACCACGGCGGCCGATGATAGTGCCGTTGTTGTTGCTCTCGACGTTGATCACAGCGCCGGTCTCGTTCTGATATACAGTGAACTCAGCGTCCACGTCCATTGCCTTGAGTATACTAGTGATATAGTCCTTAGCGATCTTTACCTTGGGGTCAAGGAGAGCCTCGTCCTCGATGAGAGTGAAATTATCCAGAGAGTAATCAGCCTCATCGTCCTCTGCAGCAGCAGCCGGCTTTTCCTCAGTCTTAGGAGCAGCCTCTTCCTTTGCAGCAGGAACGCTCTCCTTCTTAGGCTCAGCCTTGGGAGCCTCGCTCTTCTTAGGTGCCTCAGCAGGTGCAGCAGGAGCCTCGGCCTTGGGAGCCTCAGCAGGAGCAGCAGCAGCCTTCACAGGCTCGCTCTTTACAGGTGCCTGAGCAGGAGCGGCAGCAGCCTCCTTGGTGCTTGCCTTGATCTTGGCGTTCTTCTTTCCGAAGCCAAGGATACCGGCCTTTTCTCTCTCGATGATCTCGTAGGTGAACTCGCCGGGCTTCTTGCCGAACTTCTTGGCTGCGAGGGCCACAGCCTCCTCAACGGTCTTTGCCTCAAAAATTTCAGTCATATTTATTACCTCCCTGAGGATCAATCCTCATTATCATTCTCATCATATACATCGCCGTATTTCTCGGCCATTCTCTTTCTGGCCTCATTGATACGGTCACGGTTTTGCTTGTTCTGTTCCGAGCGTGAGATCTTCTCGCCCTTCTCGTTGACTCTCTTTGAGCCGTTCTGCTGCTCCTCAAGTGCAGCCTGCTGCTCCATCATCCTCTGCATGAAGGACTTCTTGCCGGGGTGCTTTTCAGCGTAGATCCTTGCCTTTTCCTTTTCCTTCTCATTGATGGCCTTGATCCTCTCCTTAGAGAAATACTGATTGAGGCCGAAGGTGATCAGGAACGAGAATACAGATGACCAGATCCAGTAAAAGCCTACGCCGGCAGGAACCTGGAATGCCAGCCAGATAGACCAAATAGGCATCAGCAGCATCATTACCATCATACAGCCGCCGCCCTGCATAGTAGGATTGGTCTTTTTCTGGTGGATCTGGCTGTACACTGAGAACAGGAGCTGAGCCAGACCTGCAAGGAAGGGGATAGCGAAGAGGATCACAGCCTCCTTGTTCCAAGTCTCCGGGTGGAACTGAGGTGTTTTTCCTAAATTAGCGCCGAAGAGGGTGAATTTTGACGAGAACTCATGTACTCTCGTAGCGAAGTCCTCCGCAAGGCTGGAGAACTTCTCCGGAGCCTTCTCGAGCTGCTCCATAGTAAGGAGCTCACATCTAAGGTTCTTAGTGCTTATGCCCTTGCCGCCCACCAGATCCGATGCGATCTGAACAGCGGCCTCTCTAACGCCTTTAGAGATATGGAGGATATGTGTTATGGGCTTATAAACGACGTCGATAACGCCGAAGAGCAGGAACATCTGTATGAAGGTAGGCAGACACGAGGCCATAGGGTTTATGCCCTCCTGCTGATACAGCTTCTGCTGTTCCTCCTGAAGTCTCTGCTGGTTGCTGCCGTAGCTCTTCTTGAGCTTTTCCAGCTTTCCGCTGAGCAGCTGCATCCTTGCTGCATTTTTCTGGGTCTTATAGTTCACCGGGAAAAGCAGCAGCTTAGTGACGATAGTGAATAAGATTATGGAAACAGCGTAGTTTCCGCAAATTTTGTAGATGAAGCTCATCAGGTATCCGAAGGGGACACCAATAATATCGTAAAGACTCAATTTAAATATACCTCTCAGATGTTCGTATCGTCCTTACTGTTATCGTCATACGGCCATTCCTCCGGCGGATCAGCCAGATCGCCGACATTTTTCACTTTGAAGGTAAATCTCTCAGGGACATAGTCTATCCCGCCCAGCGACCACGGATTACAGCGGAGGATCCTCCACACAGCCAAGGCCGAGCCTCTGACTGCTCCGAATTTTTGCAGGGCGCTAACAGCATAGCTGCTGCACGATGGATAGAACTTGCATTTCGGCGAACTAAGGGGCGAAATGAACTTCTTGTACAGCTTTATCAAAAAGATCAGTACATACTTCATAAGCTATCAGCCCGAGAGCTTCCTGACGTTTTTTATTATCTCCGGCACGGCATACTTATCCATATAATGGCAGTATTCCCCGGACTTTATCTCACACAGCCTCGGCCTAGCCACGATAACTATATCTATCCCCACGGGGAGGCTTATCTCGGCATTTCTGTAGGCGAGCCTGATGAGGCGTTTAGCCCGGTTTCTGCAAACGGCGTTGCCGACCTTTTTTCCGGCAGTTATCCCAAGGCGGTTATAGGGCCGGCCGTTGGGTCTGACGTATATCACCGAGTATTTTGAGGCGATATACCTGCCCTTCTTATAAAGACGCAGGAAGTCTTTATTATCATTCAAAATTTCCGTATAAAGCATAACAGCACCATAGTGGGAGAAAAAGGCTTCCCGAAAGATCAACTCATATGTTCTTTTAATAAAAAAGACCACAAAAAATAATTTTTTGTGGTCAGCGTCGTCAGTGAGTTAATCTTGCTCTGCCCTTAGATCTTCTACGAGCTAAAACCTTTCTGCCGTTCTTAGTAGCCATTCTCTTCATGAAGCCGTGCTCCTTCTTTCTGTGGAGCTTCTTAGGCTGATATGTTCTTTTCATATAAAGGTCCTCCTCTCTGCACAAATAAAATACAAGAGCCATGTATATATAACTGACTCTGATCTGTAAAGTGAAAAGTCATACAGACACACCTGTCCGCATTACACTGTAATATTATACTTCATAGAGAAGGATATGTCAAGGGATTTTGGGAAATTTTTTTCTCACAAAATGATTTTTCATAGATTTTACCAATGCCAAAGGGAGATCTTCGGCTGTTTTTTCAGCAACTTGTACGCCAAGCGGCCGGTTTTCAACGATTTGTCGATTTATTGTTGAAATGCTCCCCGATTTTCTATACTTATTATAATAGTATAATACTTGCAATTTCGGGGAAGTTGTGGTATAATATACTATGTATCAGTATAGGGGAGCACCCTTATTTTTTCCAGGCTTTTGTTCGCTCTCCCCCATGCTGGGGAAGGCTCTTGACCTTCCTGAGGTAAATTATGTTATGGAGGTAAATTATGAACTCTTTTGAGGAAGTTTTTGAGAATGTTAAAAATTACTGTCTTGAAAACAAGAAGATCCCGGAAATAGGGATAAAAACATGGATCACCCCCATGAAGCCCGTATCCTTCAACGGCACCGACGCTGTTTTCAGTGTGGGGACCGATTTCCAGAAGAACATCGTCATGGGCTCCTATTCCGCCATTCTTAGCGAGGCCTTCCTGAATGTCCTTGGCCTCAATGTCAATATCATCATCAATGTAGAGTCTGAGGACCAGCTCAATTCCGGGGTCCCTACAGACGCAGAGCTGGACCAGAAGAACAAGGAGCTCAACGACGCTTATGACTTCGCCAACTATGACTATACCTTCGATACCTTCATCGAGGGCCCGTCGAACAGCTTCGCACTGGCCTGCTGCAAATCTACAGTGAACCACATCACCGAGAAGAAGAAGGAGTACAACCCCCTGTTCATCTACGGCCCCTCCGGTATGGGCAAGACCCACCTGATGAACGCTATAGCTAACGCTATCCGTGACGAGTACCCGGAGTATAACATCGTTTATGCCACCAGCGAGACCTTCGGCAACGATCTTATCACCGCACTCAAGACCAATCTGATCTCAGATTTCCACGATAAGTACCGCAAAGCAGACGTGCTCCTTATCGACGATTTCCAGTTCTTTGCCGGCAAGGAGAGGATGCAGGAGGAGATCTTCCACACCTTCAATCAGCTCCACCAGGAAGGCAAGCAGGTCGTCTTCACCTCAGATAAGCCCCCGAAGGAGCTCCAGAACCTGGACGAAAGACTGAAGACTCGCTGTGAATCCGGACTTATGGCTGATATTTCCGCACCTGACTATGAGACAAGGCTGGCTATCATCAACCGCAAGAGCGAGCTGCTGAGCCTGAAAATGCCTGCTGAGGTGTCGGAGTTCATGGCGAACCGCCTCAAATCCAATATCCGTCAGCTGGAGGGCGCAGTCAAGAGACTAAAGGCTCTCAATCACTTCGCCGGCAGCCCGATCACCATTTCTATGGCTCAGAGCGTTATCCGTGATGTACTTACAGACGAGCAGCCTATCCCGATCACCGTGGAGAAGATCATCTCCGACGTTTGCAACGTTTACGGCGTGACCCCCGACGATCTGCGCTCCTCGAAGCGTTCACAGCAGATCGCTATCGCAAGGAAGGTAGCTATCTATGTAGTCAGAGAGATCACTCAGATGCCCCTTGCCGCTATCGGTACTGAGTTCGGCAACCGTGACCACTCTACGATCGTTTACTCCGTCAACAGCGTTGCCGCTGCTATCAAGAAGGACTCTAACCTCAATAACCTTGTGAACGACATCATCAAGAACATCAAGGATAAGAGCAAGTCCTGACAGGTATCCGATGTGAAAAATGTTGAGAACTTAAGTTTCAACACAGTTTTCAACACGCTGTTGAAAAACCTACCCGGCAGGAGGTATTAAGTTTTTTCCGGAAACTGCGTCATCATTTCCTGAAATGAGCAGCAGCGGGAAAGCCTGTCCACATATTTCCACTTGTCCACATGAGGAAACTGTCAGCGAAAATGAGGGGAAATGCTAAATATTTTTCCTCTCCACGATCCGCTCAACTTTTCCTTAGATATCCCTCCACAGCTCTTAACAGAATGAACATGAGGAAGGGGAAAGGGATCTTGATACTGACTTATCGAAGATCTTTCAAGGATCCCTTTGTGGACGAGCCTATCCGGAAATTTCGGGAAAAGATAGCTTTCCTGACTTTTCCACAGCCCCTACTATTATTACTAATATATCTTTAACTTATCTTATCTTACGATCAGCCTTCGGCTGAAATAAAGATCATCCTCGGAGGTACTCTTGCAATGAGATACATTTGTAACAAGTTAGAGCTCTGTGAAGCGATAAGCAATGTTTCACGAGCTGTTTCACCTAAATCGACTATCGCTGCACTTGAAGGGATCAAGGTCAGCGTAAGGCCCGGTGAGATCGAGCTCACCGCATATAATCTGGAAATGGGCATCAGGACCACAGTCAAGGCCGATACCCAGGATCAGGGAGAGTTCGTAGTTTCTCCCAAGCTCTTCAGCGAGCTCACCAGAAGGATGAGCGGCGACCAGATCACCTTCACCGTTGACGACAACCTTGTGATCACCCTCACCTGCGACAACACCGACTGCTCATTTTCGGCCATGTCCGCAGAGGAGTACCCCGATCTTCCCGTTGTTGATTCACAAAGATCCTTCACGGTCAAGCAGAATATCCTGCGCTCAATGATCAATCAGACCAGCTATGCCGCCTCTACCAATGAGAGCAAGCCCGTCCTCACGGGAGAGCTATTCGACATCGAGGAGGGCAAGTTCAACTTAGTAGCTATCGACGGCTTCCGCCTTGCTATCAGGTCCGAGCTCACAGAGTGCAGCGAGAGCTATCACTTCGTAGTCCCCAAGAAGGCCCTCCAGGAGGTCTCTACCCTCATCAAGGAGGACGCCTCGAAGGACTGCACGATCTGCACCAATGACCGTCACATCATCTTTGAGATCAACAACGTTTTTGTTATCTCACGGCTCCTTGAGGGCGCCTTCCACAACTATAAGCTGAGCATACCCACCAGCTATAAGACCGAGGTTATCGTCAGCAAGAAGGACCTCTCCAACAGCCTTGAGAGATGCTCGCTGATCATCGACGAGAAGAACAAGTCGCCTATCCGCTGCGAGATCGGCGGAGGCCTTGTGAAGATAAACTGCAAGACCGGCATCGGAAGGGTCAACGACACGATCCCTGCTGACACCACCGGCGAGGCAGTAACTATCGGCTTCAACAACCGCCTCATGCTGGACGCTCTCCGTGTGGCTGAGGGTGATAAGGTAAAGATCAGGCTCAACGGCGCAATGAAGGTCATCGAGCTCCTTCCTCTCGACGGGGAGAGCTATATTTTCCTTGTTATGCCGATCCAGCTCAAAAACTGACAGAGGAGAAGGAAAATGGTCTTCGTATACAGAAATTATCCCTACGCTCCTAAGGCAACGGCTTTTTCCGGCTTTATGAGCGCCTTTGCAGTGATAGCTCTGGTGATCGCGATCGCTCAGGTCACTATGATAGGCGAGTCTCCCCTGCACATCATACCAACTATCATCTGCGGAGCTGCGGCTTACTTCCTCTACTTCGAGCTTGGAAGGAAAAAGGCCGATAAAATGGCCGAGAAGGAAACTGATATAAATATCCGCACTAAGGCGAACTACGCTCTTATGTACTGCCGCCAGAACCCCGAGGCATACGACCAGCTCATACAGGAGAACGCAGATTTTGCCGCAAAATACGAGAAAAACGAAGAAGGAAAGATCGTCAAGATCAAGAAAAAATGACCGGAGGCTCTGTTTATGGCCAATGAGATAAAGATAACTACAGAATTCATCAAGCTGGACGCCCTGCTGAAATTCTCAGGGCTGGCAGATACCGGCGGAGAGGCCAAGATCCTGATCCAGGAGGGACAGGTCTCTGTCAACGGTGAGGTCTGCACTATGCGTGGAAAGAAGATCCGCCCCGGCGACAGGGTCACAGTGACCGGAGAGGAAGATGTGATCGTAGTTTGATGATAACCTATGCCGAGATCGACGGCTTCAAAAATCTCTCCGGGATCGCCTTTGAGCCCGACAGCAAGTACAATATCATCGTCGGTCCCAACGCTCAGGGCAAGACAAACCTCCTTGAAGCGCTGTGGATCCTGTCAGGTTGCAGGAGCTTCCGTGGCTCAAAGGAAAGGGATTATATCGCTCTTGACGGGAGCCGTATGTCCGCTAAGATCAAGATCCGGGATCTGGTGAGAGAGCAAAGGATCGAGCTGGATATGTCACGGAGCACCGCCTCGCCGAAAACTATACTTCTCAACGGCGTCAAGCAAAAGGGCAGCAGAGCTCTGTTCGATGTGTTCAAGTGCATCGCCTTTATCCCCGATGATACCGAGATCATCAAGGGCTCGCCGGAGAAAAGGCGGAGCTTCATAGATATGGCCGCTTCTCAGCTGAACCCAGTCTTCGTGGTGCATATCAACAAGTATAACGCTATCATGGATCAGCGCAACGCCCTGCTGAAGGAGATCATGCAGGGGAACGCTCCGGCTGCCGTCCTTGAGATATGGGACAGACAGGCCGCCCATGAGGGAGCGCTGATCTCGTATATGAGGAACGAGTATGTCGGCAGGATCAATGAGATCTGCGGAAGGCTGTATAGAACGATCTCCGGCGGAAGCGAGGAGCTTGAGCTGGAGTATAAGTCAAATATCTTCCGCCCGGAGGACTTTGAAAAGCCTTGCGGCGAGGAGGCCTATGAGCAGTATTTTCAGAAGCTCAGGGATACCGCCGAGTACGATATACGCACAGGGATCACTCACGCCGGCGCTAATCGGGACGAGATCCCGATAAAGATAAACGGCGTCAGCGCCAGAGATTACGGCTCTCAGGGCCAGATCAAGAGCGCTGCGCTGGTGATGAAGCTGGCACAGGCAGAGATCTACAAGAAGCGCTCAAAGGAGCCGCCTGTGGTCTTTCTTGACGACGTCATGGGCGAGCTGGACGAGACCCGCCAGAAATTCGTATTCGACATCATCAAGGGTATGCAGGTGTTCATAACTACGCCCAACGAGAGCGCTCTTCTCCCGGAGATCGAGGGGAAGATCATGCGGATGAGCGGAGGAAGGCTCACGGAGGAGAACTGAGATGTACCTTCATATAGGGAACGACTGGTCCGTGGATATCCGGGATATAATAGGGATCTTCGATATGGATAACACCACGGTGACGAGCTGCACCAAGAAGCTCCTTGACAGAGCGGAAAAGGAAAAGAAGTGTATCTATACCACCTATGAGCTGCCTAAGAGCTTTATCATCACTGAAAAAAACGGGAATATCCGTGTCTATATCTCTCAGCTCGGCGCCGGGACCTTGAAGAAGAGGCTCAGCGAGGAGGGGTATCTGTGAATGGTGATAAGATCACTAGAAAAAAGATACGTCTGGAAAACCGGGACTATTCCATGAACGGTGCGTATTTTATAACCATATGCACAAAGGTAGGTATCCGTATTTGTCGGAGATACGAACATCAATGATGTTGGATGATAATAATGTAGGGGACGGCGTCCTCGACGGCCCCTATGTTGAATTAACGGAATTTGGAAAAATAACAGAAGACGTATTGATCGAAATAAATGAACATTATCAGTTTATTGATATAATGGATCATGTTATTATGCCGGATCATTTACATTTGATAATTATGGTAAATAATGAGAGATCAAGCGGGACGTCGAGGACGCCGTCCCCTACAAATGCAACGATCCCTGCATTAGTATCAACGTTCAAACGGTTTGTAAATAAGAGGATCGGTTTTAATATATGGCAGCGATCCTATTATGACCACATTATCCGAAGTGAAAAAGAATTCACTGAGATATGGAGATATATAGAAAATGACCCAACAAATTGGGCAAATAACATATTCGACCAAAACCTTTGGAGGTAAAAAATGAGTCAGCAGAACAACAACTACGACGAAAACGATATACAAGTCCTAGAGGGACTTGAAGCTGTCCGGAAAAGACCGGGAATGTATATCGGCTCGACAGGCCCAAGCGGTCTCCACCACCTTGTTTATGAGATCGTTGATAACTCTATCGACGAGGCCCTTGCCGGATACTGCACCGAGATCACCGTCGAGATCCTTCTGGGAGACGTGATCCGTGTCTCCGATAACGGCCGTGGCATACCCGTTGGTATCCACCCCAAGGAGGGCATTTCAGCAGCTACTGTCGTTTATACTATCCTCCACGCAGGCGGAAAATTCGGCGGAGGCGGCTATAAGGTCTCCGGCGGTCTCCACGGCGTGGGAGCCTCTGTGGTGAACGCCCTTTCCCAGTGGCTCGAGCTCACTGTACAGGACGGCGAGAACGTGTGGTTCCAGCGCTTTGAGAGAGGCCACTACGATGAGGAGCTGAAGGTCATCGGAAAGACCGATAAGACCGGCACCTCCGTCATGTTCAAGGCCGATGATGAGATCTTCGAGGAGACCGTCTATAACTACGATGTGCTGCTGAAAAGGCTCCGTGAGCAGGCCTTCCTCAACGCCGGCATCAAGATCGTGTTCAGCGATAAGCGTGACGAGGAGAACATCCAGAGCGAGACCCTCCACTATGAGGGCGGTATCAGGCAGTTCGTGGAGCATATCCACAAAACGAGAGGCTATGAGCCGATAAACAATGACGTTATCTATGTTTCCGGTATGCAGGGGGACTCCTATGCGGAGATCGCTCTGCAATACAACGACAGCTATAACGAGGTGGTCCTCTCCTTCGCAAACAATATCCACACCAAGGACGGCGGCTCTCATGAGAACGGCTTCCGCTCGGCCCTGCTGAAGGTCATCAACGAATACGGCCGGAAATTCGGCAAATTCAAGGAGAAGGACAACAAGAAGGGCAGCAGCAAGGACGCTCCTAAGAAGGAGATCGAGAGCCTGAAAAAAGAGGACGTTATGGAGGGCCTTACCGCTATCGTGTCTGTCAAGCTGACCGAGTGCGAGTTCGAGGGCCAGACCAAGGGAAGGCTCGGAAATCCCGAGGTGAAGCCCTTTGTTGAGAAGCTGGTCACCGAGAAGCTGATGAACTTCCTTGAGGAGAACCCTGAGGTCGCCAACGTGATCTTTGAGAAGTGCCTTTCTGCTCTCAGGGCAAGAGAGGCCGCAAAGCGTGCAAGAGAGGCAGAGCGCAAGAAGAACGCCCTTGGAAATGCCTCCATGCCGGAAAAGCTGGCAGACTGCTCCGAGCGTGACAACCGCTACACCGAGCTCTACATCGTCGAGGGAGACTCAGCCGGCGGCTCCGCCAAGCAGGGACGTGACCGAAAGTATCAGGCGATCCTTTCACTCTGGGGCAAGATGCTCAACGTCGAGAAGGCCCGTATCGACCGTATCTACGGCAACGACAAGCTGGCGCCGGTGGTAACTGCTATCGGAACGGGTATCGGCGAGGACTTCGACATCGAGAAGATTCGCTACGGAAAGATCATCATCATGGCCGATGCCGATGTTGATGGTATGCACATCAGGACCCTCCTGCTGACATTCTTCTTCCGGTATATGCGCCCCCTGATCACTAATGGCAATATCTACATCGCTCAGCCCCCTCTGTTCAAGGTGGAAAGGGGAAAAAAGGTCCGCTATGCCTTCTCTGACGAGGAGAGGGACAAGTACATCGCCGAGCTCTCCGAGGACGGCAAGTTCAAGGTAGAGACCCAGCGCTATAAGGGCCTTGGTGAGATGGACCCCGAGCAGCTTTGGGAGACTACCATGGACCCTGCCAGAAGAACGATCATTAAGGTGAACATGGAAGACGCATTCAAGGCTGACGAGACCTTCACTATACTCATGGGAGATAAGGTGGAGCCCAGACGCCTGTTCATCGAGAAAAACGCTAAATTCGCACAAAATCTGGATATATGACCGAGAATATAAAGCTGGATAGGGAGTATACCCTGCCGCCGGAGACCTTCCGGGAGGGGTACCTTGCCTATCAGAAGAAATTCCTGCTCAGGCGCAGCTACATCTTCATGGCGCTGTTCCTGATATTAGGCGCAGACATGGCCTTCGCAGCCGTAAAGGAACCCACGAATAAGCTGGCATATGTGCTGATGTTCATTTGTCTGGCCTTTGCTTTCAAGATGTGGTACGACCCACGAAAGGCCCGCAAGGAAATGGCGAGCACATTTTCGGAAATGGGCGGTCAGGTGTACCGTCTGAGGATAGACGGGGAAAATGCCGAGATCTCAACAGTTTCCTCATCGCCCGTGGTGGAGGCCTTCGACGAGGAGGGAAATGCTCAGGAGGAGGATCTTCCGGAGCCCACTGTGATCCCTCTTGGCTCACTTACCGTCATTGAGGCGGAGAGCTGCTTCCTGCTCTGTCAGGGGAGGGAGATGTTTTACATCGTCCCCAAGGCGGAAATGACCGGCGAGGAGCTGGAAATACTGCGGAATATCGGAAAATGACGGAGCTATGGAAAACTTGCCGCTCTGAGATAGGAGCTGGCTCAATATATACAGGAGGTAAATATCTTGCTATACGAAGACAATTCGATCGTAATAAATTCCGAGATAGTTGACGAAATGGAAAATTCCATGCTCCAGTACGCTATGTCGGTGATCGTATCCCGAGCTCTCCCGGACGTAAGAGACGGACTGAAGCCTGTTCACAGGCGTATACTCTATACTCTTCACGAGAACGGACTGACTCCGGATAAGGCATACCGTAAGTGCGCCGATACCGTCGGTGCAGTGCTGGGACGCTATCATCCTCACGGAGACGCCTCCGTATATGACGCTCTGGTGCGCCTTGCACAGGACTTCTCCATGCGTTATCTGCTGGTGGACGGCCATGGTAACTTTGGTTCCATCGACGGCGATCCCCCGGCCGCCTACCGTTATACTGAGGCGAAAATGGCTAAGCTCACCCTTGAGATGCTCACCGACATCAACAAGGACACTGTTGACTTTGCCCCTAACTACGACGACAGACTGAAGGAGCCTGTTGTCCTGCCCTCACGGTTCCCTAATCTGCTGGTAAACGGCTCTGTGGGCATCGCTGTCGGCATGGCAACGAATATCCCTCCCCATAATCTGGGAGAGATCATCGACGCTCTTCAGCTCCTCATAGACGACCCGGACTGCACCCTAGAGCAGATCATGGAGCACGTCCAGGGCCCGGATTTCCCCACCGGCGGCATCATCATGGGCAAGGCCGGTATCCGTGCAGCCTACGCTACCGGAAAGGGCAAGATCATCCTCCGCAGCCGCACTCACTTCGAGGAGGTCAGAGGAAGACAGGCTATCATCATCGACGAGATCCCCTATATGCTCAGGAAGGAAAGGCTCCTCAAGAGCATCAACCAGCTTGCAAGAGACAAGAAGATCGAGGGCATCTACGACCTCCGTGACGAGTCCGACAAGGACGGCATGAGAGTAGTTATCGAGCTGAAAAAGGACGCTATCCCTGAGATCGTGCTGAACAAGCTCTTCGCCCTGACCCAGCTCCAGGATACCGTGGGTATAATCATGCTGGCTCTGGTACACGGCGAGCCTAAGATCCTCACCCTCAAGCAGATGCTGGAGGAATACCTGAGCTTCCAGGTAGAGGTCATCCAGAGAAGGACACGCTTCGACCTGAAAAAGGCTCTGGAGAGAGCACATATCCTTCAGGGCTTCGTCCTCGCAGCCGACTATATCGACGAGGTCATCGATATCATACGCTCCAGCAGCAATATCCCCGAGGCCAAGGAGCGTCTTATCGAGCGCTTCAAGGAAGTGGACATGGCTGCCCTTCTGGATAGGGCCCAGTACGACTTCACAGGTATGCACATCGACGAGCAGAAGGGCCTTTCTGAGGAGCAGGCCGAGGCTATCGTCCAGATGCGTCTGGGAGCCCTCACCGGCCTTGAAAGACAGAAGATCACCGATGAGCTCTACGCTATCTTGGGCAAGATCTCAGACTATGAGGACATTCTTGCCGACGTGAACAGGGTCTACCAGATCATCATGGAGGACCTTAACAATATCCGCAAGAAGTTCGCCGACAAGCGCCGTACAGACATCGAAGCCGTCAGCGGCGAGGTGGACATCGAGGACCTTATCCCCGAGGAGGACTGCGTCGTTACTCTCACAAATAACGGCTATATCAAGCGTATGCCCGTTACCGAGTACAAGACCCAGCGCCGTGGCGGAAGAGGCATAACCGGCATGAAGCAGCGTGATGAGGACTTCGTTGAGGAGATGTTCATCTGCGGCTCGCACGACAATATCCTCTTCATCTCCAACAAGGGCATAATGTACAAGCTGAAATGCTACGAGATCCCGGACGGCTCGAAGGCCTCACGGGGCTTCAACCTGATAAACCTCCTGCCCCTTTCTGAGGGCGAGAAGATCGCTGCAATGATCAAGACCACTGATTTCAGCGAGGAGAAGTTCATCACCATGGTCACCAAGAAGGGCAAGATCAAGAGGACCAACCTCTCCCTTTACAAGAACGTCCGCAAGAACGGCCTGATCGCTATCGGTCTGGACGAGGGTGACGAGATCGCAGGGGTCCGCATGACAGACGGCCACGAGCAGCTCTTCATCGCCACAAGGAACGGTATGGCTATCCGCCTTGAGGAGGACAAGGGAAGAGCTCTGTCACGTTCGGCTCACGGCGTAAAGGCTATCAAGCTCCGTGAGGGCGACTATGTAGTTGGTATGGCAAGAGTCCGTGAGAATACTACTCTCCTGACAGTTACCGAGAACGGTTACGGCAAGCGCACGGATCTGGACAGCTACCGTATCCAGAACAGAGGCGGCTACGGCCTGACCAACTATAAGGTGGACGATGTCAGGGGACACGTCTGCGGTATCAAGATCGTGGACGAGGACGACGATATAATCCTGGTATCCAGCGACGGCATAATCATCAGGATCCTGGCCAGCGACATCCGTGTAATGGGACGTATCGCAAAGGGCGTCCGTGTGATGAGGGTCAACGAGGGCGCAAAGGTCGTTGCCTTCACCCGTGCCGAGCACGACGACGAGGCCGAGACCGAGAAGGTGGAGCAGCTCACCGAGGAGCAGGCTAAGGCCGCCGAGGAAGAGGCTGCCCTTGAAGAGCAGAACGAAGTAGTCATCGAGGCCGATCCTTCCGGGGAAGCTGAAGATGAGTGATAAAAAACAGGAGAGCCGCCTTAAATACAGGGCGGCTCCCTTAACAGCGCTGGTCATAACGCTGCTGAGCCTTTTCTGTCAGTGGGTGAACTGGCTGGCCTTCGACAAGCTGGGATATAGCTGGCAGATCGCCCTGATCACGCCGCTGATCCTGTGCCTTATGTACCATTTCGTGCAGCTGGACGCCGGCAGGGAGGGGAGCTTCTCACGGGGATTTTTCTTCGTTTTCGCAGTTGTAGTCCCCTTGATCTTCGGTCTTTTGGTCACAGGGATCATGATCCTTGCGGACCCGGAGCTGAGCCTTTTCGACCCCTCGGCAGAGTACAAGGGCTCGGTGCAGGAGGCGATCGCCACCTTCTCCGGAAGAGCCGTGCTGACCTCGCTGTACCTGGCGGTGTTCGCCCTGATCGACATACCGCTGCTGAAATTGCAGGAAGGGAGGTCCCAGAAGTGAAAATATTTATACTGATAGTAATAATTCTCTTGGCGGCTCTTTTGGTCTATGCCATTATCGAGAACACCCTTCTGCTGAAAACTACCCATTATGGCAGCGGGAACGTCCGTGTGGTCCAGATCTCAGACCTCCACAAAAGGCGGTTCGGCGGAAAGGGAAAGCGGGTCATCGAGGCGGTCAGGAAGCAGTCTCCGGACCTGATCGTGGTGACGGGGGACCTTGTTTCCCGGACGGAAAAGGACCTCTCCACCGCCGAGAACGTGCTGAAGGGGCTCTGCGAAATATCCCATGTGTATATTGTTTTGGGCAACCACGAGCAGTCTCCCGAGACCGACATCGAAAAGAGATTTCTTGCGATGGTGAAGAAAACCGAGGCGATCCTGCTGCGAAATGAGCGGAAGAGGATCACCCTCCAGCACCGTGACATCAACCTGATCGGGCTGGAGCCGCCCTACACGGTGTACAAGAAAAACGGGGGCTATTCCGACCTTGACAAACTTGACAAAGAGGCTATAATCCGGCTTTTGGGCTATCCTCCCGAGGGCTTCAACGTGCTGCTTGCCCACGATCCGCTCTTCGCCGAGGCCTATGCTCAGTGGGGAGCCGACGTGACCTTCAGCGGCCACGTCCACGGGGGCTCAGTGCGGCTTTTCGGCAGAGGGCTCCTCTCGCCGGAGCGGAAGTTCTTCCCGAAATACGACAAGGGAGTTTATACAGTGGGTAATATGAAACTGGTGGTGTCGGCCGGTCTGGGGAAGCCCAGGCTCTTCGATCCGCCGGAGATCGTGGTCTATGAGCTCTGACCAAAGACCGCAAAAAGTATGAGGAAAACTCCTCCCAGCCATGACAGGTCGTGGCCAAGGGAGGAGATCTTTTTTCCGGCCAGGACTCCCCCGAAGATCGCCGCAGCTCCCGAAATAAAGGCAAAAACGGCAGCCTTGACCGGGCTGATCCCGACCATGCCGGAGCTGAGGCCCGTGGCGGCGGAGTCCAGAGAGCTTGCCAGTGCAAGGGCCGCTGCCTCGGAGACCGACAGGCTGCTGGAGTGGTCCACATCGGCGGCAGTGTCGTCCAGATAGAGCTTGATCATCAGGCCGGAATTCCCTGTTTTCAGGGATAATTCGCCCCTTTCCGAGAGCCGCCTCATGAGGCTCCGCAGAAGGCTCTTGAACACCGTCACTGTCCCGATGAGGCAGAGCACAGCAGTTCCGGCGGAGCGGCACAGCTCCTCCGAGACCACCCTCCCGATGAGCTCGGAGAGCCCCAGCGACAGTCCCAGCACCGCAGCTCCGATCAGGTCGATGAGGGCCGCCGGCAGAAGCGGTATCCGGATCCCTCCCCCGAAGCAGGCTGCGGAAACGAGAAAAGTATCGAAGCTGACTATTACAGCAAGTATAATTTCCTTGAGCATGATCCACCTCCTCACCCTCATCATATGTGGGGAAGGTGAAAAATGTCCGTAAAACAGCCGTTCCTACTTGACGGTCCGGCCAAAAAGTGGTATAATATTTAATAATGAGACCGTGCCGGAGGTGGAAAATGTGGTTGCCGGGATCTCTACAGGCTGCCTTTTTCCGAAAAACCTTGAGGACAGCCTCTACGATCTGGCGGTGAACGGCGCCGGAGCCGTTTGCATCGCCGTAAACACTCGCTCTGAACTGAAAAAGAGCTTCGCCCACGGAGCCGCAAATCTCCTGAGGCACTTCGATATGACCTGCCCTGTGGTCAGCGGCTATTCCGCCGAGACCGAGCAGTTGATGCTGTTCTCGGACTATGAGCGCCGGGTCAGCGATATTCTGGAATATTACAAATTGTATTTTAATTTCATGAGCATCTTGGGAGCCGAGACCTTCATCATCGACGGCCCCCGTGCAGGCTGCAAGACAGAGCTCTTCTGCGAAAGATACCTGAGGCTCTGCGAGATAGCAAAGGAGCACGGCGTTAGGCCGGCGCTGCGCAATGTCAACCACTGGCAGAGCGGCAGCCTTAGCTTCCTAAGAGAGGTAAGGTCCCGGCTCGGCGACGGGCTGAGCTTCGTCCTCGATACAAAGCAGGCCGTCCGCTGCCGTGAGACCCCCTTCGCCTTTCTGGAGGCCGCAGGCGGGTCGGTACGGGCCGTGATGATCAGCGATAGCAGCGAGAGAGGGGACTGCCTCCCCATAGGAAAGGGCCGGTTCAGGTTCCACGATCTCTTCGCAAGGCTCAGCAGGCTCTCGCCGGATTGCAGCGTTATCCTTGACCTTGACCGCAGCAGCATAAGCGGCACCGCCGAGCTGCTGACGGGATATAATATACTGTGCAACATGATCTCTGCCCATAAGAAGGAGGAACAGACATGAAATGCCCATTCTGCGGTTATTATGACTCAAAGGTAGTAGACTCCCGCCCGAAGGACGACAAGATCAAGCGCCGGCGTGAGTGTATAAAGTGCAGCGCAAGGTTCACCACCTTCGAGGTGGTGGAAAGGCCTCTCCTCATGGTGGAGAAGCGCAGCGGTATGTACGAGAATTTCGACAGGAACAAGCTGATAACCGGCATTTTCAGCGCTATAAAAAAGCGCCCTGTCACAATAGATCAGGTCTCTGAGATCGCCGACTATATCGAGAACTACTACGCCAACGAGCTCAAGACCGTCGCCAAGTCAAAGGATATCGGAGAGCTGGTCCTTGAAAAGCTAAAGGACATCGACCCTATCGCATACATACGCTTTGCCTCAGTTTATGAGGATTTCACCGATATCGAGAGCTTCGTTGCAGTTATCAGCGAGCTCCACCAGAAACGCAAGGAGGAAGAATAATGGAAGCATACGATAACTTTGTCAAAGCATTCAACAGCGAGTATGATCAGAGCTCTTTCCAGGACGGAGAGAAGAACAATATCTACGCCATTCTCGGCTATCTGATCCCGGTGCTGTTTTTCCTGCCATTCGTGATCAACAAGAACTCGGCCTTCTGCCGTTTCCACTCAAATCAGGGCCTTGCGTGGCTGATCTGCTCAGCAGTGATCGGCATCGTGGGCAAGATCATCGGCATCATCCCCTTCCTTGGCGGACTTATTGGCTTTATCCTGGGAGCTGTCTGGCTGGCGATCACTCTTAGCCTCGCCTATGGCGTCGTTAAGGGCTACGCTATCCGTATCCCCGTTGTGGGAGACCTGATCAAGGTCTTCTGATCCTCAGGATACCGCCATTTTCAGGCTCCCGCCGTCCTCACTGTAGACCAGCGAGGCAACTGCGGTATCATCGCACACAAGCAGTTCCGCCAACATTTTCTTGCTGTCGGGACTGTAATTTTTTACCTCGTAGACGTAGAGGAGGGCCTCCCGGCCAAGGTACTCCCGGAGAGGCAGGCCCTGCTTATCCTGGATCAGGGCGTAGTCCTCGTAGAGGAGGGAGAGCTCGGAGGGGATAGTCACGGCCTTTCCGCAGATCTCCTCCACCTCCCAGCCGTGAGAGGCGAAGTAGCCGATCCGGTCGGAGACAGTTGCGGCGGCAACGGAGGCGCTCTCAGGGGGCCTTTCGCCCTTGCCGTCGGGGGAGAAGAAGATGACAGCAGCCACGGCTGCGGCGGCTGCCGAGAAGATGATCACAGTGCGCTTAGTCATAGTTACCTCCATAGATGAGTTTCCAAAGGGTCCACGCCCTTTGACAGGACTTTTGGGGCCATTTGCAAAGAACTACACTAATATTATTCTCGAAAGGAACAAGATCATGCCTTTGATACGCCTTGACAAGTACATCTCACAGCGCTCACAGCTCACACGGAGCCAGATCAAGGCCCTCTGCGGCCGTGGGAAGATCACGGTAGACGGCGCCGTGGTGAAGAGCTCCGACACAAAGATCGACCCGGAGAGGTCCGTCGTCGTGGCTGACGGATCGAGGATACTGGCAAGGAGCGAGCGCTATATCCTGCTCAACAAGCCGGAGGGCTATGTCAGCTCCACCGATGACGGCGACGGTCCCTCTGTACTGGAGCTGGTGCCGGAGGAGCTGCGGACCAAGGACCTGTTCCCGGCCGGGCGGCTGGACAAGGACTCGCTGGGAGCACTGCTCATAACTAACGACGGAGAGCTGGCACACAATATTTTGTCCCCTAAGCGCCATGTGAGCAAAATATATATTGTGAAACTTGACAGACCGTTTCAAAATAAATATATTGACATATTCAAAAATGGGGTGGAGCTCAGGTCCGGCGAGGTTTGCCTCCCAGTAAAGGTCAAAATGGTGGAAAACTGCGAAAAACTGGCGTTTATTGAGCTGAGCGAGGGAAAATATCATCAGGTGAGAAGAATGTTCGCCGCTGTTGACAACCATGTGTCGGCTTTGATGAGAGTTTCCGTCGGAGGGCTCATACTGCCCGAAAAACTGGGATTTGGTCAGTGTATGGAATTATTGCACAAAGATGTTGAAAACTTGGAAAAGCCACTTGATTTTGATGCTTTTTGCCGTGAATTTTCCGGCGTTTTTTCGGCAATTCTAATAAACAAATAAATGCAACTTTGTCAATTTAGCATCTTGAAAAATCACGCAGAAAATGGTATTATATTATCATAGCTGATACTGTGTAGAACGATCAGCAGAAATTTTGTATTGGAGGACTGGATCAATGGCAGGCTTAACACTAAAAGGCATTTATAAGAAATATCCGGGCGGCGTCGTTGCTGTTTCAGATGTTAATTTAGAGATAAGAGATAAGGAGTTCATCGTACTGGTCGGACCTTCCGGCTGCGGTAAGTCAACGACTCTCCGTATGATCGCTGGACTTGAGGAGATCTCTGAGGGCGAGCTTTACATCGGCGACCGCCTTGTAAACGACATCGCTCCTAAGGACAGAGACATCGCAATGGTTTTCCAGAACTATGCTCTGTACCCCCACATGACAGTTTTCGATAACATGGCCTTCGGACTCAAGCTCCGTAAGGTACCTAAGGACGAGATCGAGAGAAAGGTAAATGAGGCTGCTAAGATCCTCGACCTTACTCACCTCCTGGACAGAAAGCCTAAGGCTATGTCCGGCGGTCAGCGTCAGAGAGTTGCTCTGGGACGTTGTATCGTTCGTAATCCTAAGGTGTTCCTCCTCGACGAGCCTCTGTCCAACTTGGACGCTAAGCTCCGTGCTCAGATGAGAACTGAGATCGCTAAGATCCACAAGAAGCTGGGTACTACATTCATCTATGTAACTCATGACCAGACTGAGGCTATGACCATGGGCGACCGTATCGTTTGTATGAAGGACGGCTTCGTTCAGCAGGTAGATACTCCTCAGAACCTCTATGAGAATCCTATCAACAAGTTCGTTGCAGGCTTCCTTGGTTCACCTCAGATGAACTTCATCGACGCTACTCTCAAGGAAGAGTACGGCCAGTATATCGTTGAGTTCGGCTCAGAGGACTCCAAGACTCAGCGTGGCGTAAAGTATCAGATCATCGTTCCCGAGGCTAAGGTTAATGACGAGCTGCCTAACTACGTTGGCAAGGAGATCATCCTCGGCGTTCGTCCTGAGAGCCTCCACGATGAGGAGATGTATCTCTCTAACGCAACTACAGGCGTTATCGACTCCTATGTCGAGATCACCGAAATGATGGGTGCTGAGACCTATCTCTACCTCCTCTGCGAGGGGATCCCGCTGACTGCAAGAGTTAGCCCCAGATCCACCGCAAGACCCGGAGACGAGATCAAGATCGCTATCGATCCTAACAGGATCCATCTCTTCGATAAGGAAACTGAGAGAGCTATTGTTAACTGATATATTCACTTTTCATATTTATCCTTTCTTTCTACTGCCGCTATCAAGGCAATAACGGCAGGCAAAACGCCGCAGTGAAAACTGCGGTTTTTTGCTGTCAGGAGGTCATTATGTCTGAAATAAGAAATTATATCCAGTCCCATAGGGACGAGATGATAGAGCTCCTCCGGGAGCTGGTGGCTGTTCCCAGCGTTCAGGGTGACGCAGCGGAGGGTGCTCCCTTCGGCAAGGAGCCTGCCCGTGCGCTGAGGATCATGCTGGAGAAGTGCAGCGAGCTGGGCTTTTCTGTGGAAAATGTTGATAACTACGCCGGAAGTGCCGACTTTGGTCAGGCTCCGCAGCTTGGGATCCTTTCACATCTGGACGTGGTCCCGGAGGGTACCGGCTGGAAGGGCGATCCCTTCGTGCTCCGGGAGGAAAACGGAAGGCTCATCGGCCGAGGCACCTGCGACGACAAGGGCCCGGCGGTGGCAGCGCTGTTTGCGCTCAGGGCAGTCAAGGAGCTGGGGATCCCTCTGAAAAAGGGCGTCCGGCTGATATTCGGCACCAATGAGGAGAACGGCTCGGCGGATCTGGCATACTACCGGACGAAGAGGGAGCTTCCACCCATGGTCTTCACCCCCGACGGCGAGTACCCCGTGATCAACGCCGAAAAGGGCATGATCCGGATCCGATTCTCGGCGCCCTTTGCGGTAGGCGACGTTACCCACCAGCAGGCCCACAACCTGATCAGCGTCCACGGCGGAACGGTGATCAATGCCGTTCCCGAGAGCTGCGATTTTTACATGAGCGTTCCCGACGTGGGGAGCCCCTCGATGATCACGGCGAAGGTCCCCGGCCGCTCAGCTCACGCCTCCACTCCGGAGAAGGGCGACAATGCAATAACAAAGTACCTTGCCAGCATCGGAAAATTCGTCACGGATCCGCCTCTTGACAGGCTTGCCCAGCTCTTTCCTCACGGCGAGACCAACGGAAAAAGCTGCGGCATAGCCCTTTCAGATGAGGTCTCCGGCGAGACCACCTGCGTGCTGTCCATGCTGGACACCGAGGGCGCAAGGCTCACCGGCGCCATTGACGTGCGCTTTCCGATCAGCTTTACTTCCGCTGAGGTCAAGGCCAAGATCTGCGGTAAGCTGAACGAGGCCGGCTTCGACATCGACTCAGCGGAGTGTTCCGAGCCTCATTTCACCGACGAGAACAGCCCCTTCGTCCAGACTTTACTTAGAGTATACGAGAAGGTCACCGGCGACCATGGCCGTGCAATTGCTATCGGCGGCGGCACCTACGTCCACGACATCCCCGGCGGAGTCGCCTTCGGTGCGGAGTTCCCCGGCCACAGCGGCAATATGCACGCCGCCGAGGAGTTCATCACTATCGACGACCTCCTCAAAAACGCCGAGATCATGGCCGAAGCTATCGTCGAACTCTGCTCCTGACCACTTATTTTCTGGGACCTGTTTTTCTGGGGAGACCCTTCAGAGAGAGTTTCCCCCCAGACCCCCTCCTAAAGACTTTTAACTGCAAAATTCCGGTGCTATCCCCTGAGAAAACAATCCGGCAAAAATACCGTTCCAATGGGGATAGCACCGGAATTTTGAAATAGAGCCCTGAAAGTGGTCCGAGAAGGCCTTCCTTAGAGAGCCCCACAGGAAGAACAGGCACAAAAAGGGAGGCTGTTTTGCGGCCTCCCTTCGTCGTCAGTTATCTTCTGTCGTTTTTGGTCGTTGACCGCCTCGTCACAGGGTGCTCGTCCTCGCCGTCCAGCCCGTCAACGATCTCCCCGGCAGCGTCCCCAACACCGCTGACGATGTCCTCGCCGGCGTCCTTCACCCCGTCAACGGCGTCGCTAACATAGTCCCCGGCGTCGTCGTGCCTCCCGTCGGTCCGGTCGTCGTGGCCGTCCTCGTCGTAGCGGCTGTCGTACCGTGAGTAGCCGTCGTAGTCGGAGTCGTGTCCGGAGTCGGCGCCGCAGGATACTGCGCTGAACATTGTTAAAAAAACGGAGCATATTGCTAAATACTTTTTCATAATTTCATGTCCTTTTCAAAGATTTATTGCGGAGTGCTTTTCCACAATACTTTTTTATTGTTTACACATTTTCCCCATTTATCCACAGGCTTTTCAACTTATACACCCTGTAAAATACTGTATATTACGTTGTTTTCAACCCTTTCCACAGGGTTTTCAACAGCTTCCGAGAAGAATTTAACATCTCTTTCAACACTATGTTGAAAGTGCAGGATCTGATTTGTGGAAAGAATTAGCACTATATTGCTCCATAATTTGCCCCTATTGAAACTCCGCCCGGATCGTGCTATAATAGTATAAAACGAAGGAGGCGATGAGATGAAAAGGCTGATCATCGCAGCGGCGGCGCTGCTCATGCTTTGCTCCTGTGAGAACAAAGAGCAGAAGGCCAGCCGTCTTGAGGGCGAGGCCATTGCCCAGGACAACGTGATAAAATACGTTGAGGAGAAATATGGCTTCACGCCGGAGCTGAGGCGCCTTGTGACCGATAGTCACGAGAGTATGTGGGGCACTTATTACAGCGACCACATTATCGCAGAGATGACACACGAAGGCCGGGAATTCATCGTATATTCGGCATTTGACGGCTCTGACGCCATGGACGACTACCAGCAGGAGGAGATCCAGGCTGCCCTTGAAAACGAGGTGAAGAGCCGCCTCCCTGAGGCTCGAAAGGTGGAGATCTCGAAGTATTCTGCAATGAGATCGGTGGACTACACTGGGCAGGGCAGAATTCTATACAATGAGTATTATGACGGCCAAGATCTGAGTACTGTGCTGGAGGACAGTACAGTTGCCGTTTATGCCGTAAACGCCGATCTTTCGGGAGATTTTGACTGGTTTGACCAATTGACAGATCCAGAGAAAGATAATCAGATCATCTCCTATCGAAGCGACGAAGCTCTTGACGAAAAGGGTGAACAGGTCAATTGGTCTGCCAATGGAGAGACCGGAGAAAGGCTCAAAGAAAGCCTATATATCGAGGAATTTCGTGCGTCAGGCGGCTTGCACGAAAAGTACGAGCTGACCGAGTTCGGGGGCCTGACCTATGTCGCCTGCGACAGTACCGGAGCGCCGGCGGATCTTCACGTCGAGAAGACAGACGACAGGCACTACACGTTCACGGTGCCGGATGGCGGCTGTGCAGCGCTGTTTTTGCCGCTAAACTGCGATACTATGCGGCTTTATGACAACAGCGAGCAGTTCCGCACCCACCTTGAGGGCGAGTACCTACAGGCGGACAAGATCTTCTACGAGGGCAAGCACACGTTAGTTTTTATACAGTGAGGAAATGTCATGAAACGACTATTTTTGTTGCTGCTGCTTATCGCAGGACTATGGGGGATACTGTTGTATAAGGAACAGGTCCGAGATAAGAAACAGAAACAGAGCGAAGAGGATATAAAGCCGCAGATCTCGCAGTATATCGAGGAAAAATACGGCTTCACGCCTCAGATAAAGAGCACAGTGATCGATAGCCGCAGCGGTGCTTTCAACCGGCAGTATAACGGAAAGGTCATAGCAGAATTGTGCTATAATGGGCGAGATTTCCTGGTCTGGATCGGTGAGGATGGATCTGATCCCCGAGACAGCTACCAGCATGAGGAGATCCAGGCGGCATTTCTTGCGGAGCTACAAAAATCAACTCCAGGTATAATTGACGCTGAGCTGAAGTGCTTTTCCGACATCTACAGCACCGACTACAGCGGCTTTTTCGACTGCCTCGTAAGGACAAAATTCACCGGCGACAACCTTTTTGAGGTGCTGTCGGAGTGCTACGGCAGCTACAACGCCTACCTGATCGGCAGGGATATTACCGGGGAAAAGTTCAGATCGATCGACCCGGAATTCTACGGAACGTATATTTCTTATTACACCCGATCAGGCTGGGAGGAGCACCCTTTCATTGATCTGTCGACCAAATACAGTGACCCGGAGACCTTTGACAAGTACGTCAAAAGCTGGTGCAATTCCGAGAGATTTACCTAAAAATAGAGAAAAGAGTGATGAGCGATGTTCAACGGATTTTCCCAGGAGGCATTGGACTTCCTGATGGGAATCAGGCTGAATAACAACAAAGAGTGGTTCGAGGCCCACAAGGAAATATATACTAAGAGTATATACGAACCGCTTAAGGAACTGGGCGAGGAGCTGTACGCACCCTTCGCCGAGACCGAGGACATGATGTACAAGGTGGGGCGGATCTACCGGGACGCAAATTTCCCGCCGTACCTGCACTACCGGGACGTGATGTGGATATACGTTCGGTATAATGCGATGTGGTGGAGCAAGACACCCACCCTCTACTTCGAGCTTTCGCCGGAGGGCGCCGAGTTCGGATTTCGCATCGCCAAGCCCGACGCCGTGATCATGGAGCGCTTCCGCAGCCGCCTGACTGAGGATCCGCAGCCATTCCTCCGCATGATCGGAGAGCTAAAGTCCGGCCACGGGGTCCGGATCGGCGGCGAGGAGTACAAGCGCCGGAAGCCTTGCACGGTGCCGGAGGCGGAAGAGTTCTTCCTGAAAAAGGGGCTGTCCGCCTACCTGAGAGTTGAGGATCCGAAGGAGCTTTTTTCCCGAAAAATAGCCGAACACACCGCCGAGCTGTTCCAGGCGCTGGTGCCGCTGAACGACTTTTTCCACGAGCTCGTCCAGATCGAGGAGCTGTCCAAGGCGCTGATCCGGGAGGACGTTCCCGACCAGCCCGGCCCCGAAATGGTCAAGGCGCCGACCCAGGATTTCATGTGGTGAGGTGAGCTTATGTTAAAAGAAAAACGCAATGCAAAAGTTTACATACTGTATATTTTACTGTTCTTTCTAGCCTGGACCCTTGAGACATTTTTGGTCTCCGGGAGGCTGGAGGCCGCCTTTAGTACGTCGGTATCCGGACTGAGCCAGGACGGGATCTGCAAGACCCTCATCTGGGCAGTACCGGCGCTGCTGCTGATCAGGCGGTACAACGACAGGCTCTTTGTCCAGAAGGAACTCTTCGTCCCGAGGCATGGCTGGCCGCTGTTTTTGGCTATATTCCTCGTTTTCACCGTCTATCTGCTGATCATCAAGTACCGCCAGAGCGGCAAGATCGCCCTTGCGGAGGACTTCTCGCCGCTGCTCATTTTGGTCTACCTCTTTGTTGGCTTCAATGAGGAGATCGTGTTCCGGGGGTGGCTGCTGAACGCTGTATACAGAGAGGATAAAATGTGGCAGTGCTTCCTCGTGAACAGCCTGCTGTTTTTGGCCATACACTTCCCCTCGTGGATCCAGCACGGCAGCTTCGCCGGGAATATCCTCAGCGGAGGCTTCATGTCGATCGTTCTGCTGAGCTTCGTGTTCAGCTTCAGCTTCGTGAAAAGCCGAAATATCGTCGTTCCGGCCCTGCTCCACTTCTGGTGGGACCTGCTCATCGTGTGCCTCAAATGAGGTATACTATTATAATAGTATACGCTTTGCCTATCGCTCCGCCCTGCGGAGCTTTTTTCTGCCCAAAAATGGGCGGCTGTAGAATTTCCTGCTGAATTTACAGGGAGTAACTTTTTTCTGTGATCTCCTACAAAGTTTCTCTTTGGTCTTTGTAGACTGTTACAAAATTTAATTTTATTTTTCACAATTTCGCTTTTTGATTGACTTTCATTCAGAAATATTATATAATAATTATATAATTGCTATAGTATTACGCTAAACTAACAGTCGACTTTTGGTAAAAAATCAATAACCAGTAAAGCCGGCTGTTAAATTATAATGAAAAGGGGGAAATGCTATGCATAAAAGTAAAGCAGCAACCGTCAGAAAAAGGGCGCTGAGTATCCTGCTTGCTTTGGCAATGGTCATCATGAGCGTACCCTCAGCGTTCTTTTCAGTACCGCTGAAGGCCGACAGCGCTCCCTTAGGCTTCGCCATGCCGGGCTTCGGTATGCCTGGGATCGGTCCGGGCTGGGGCGCACCTAATGTTCTGACCAACGCCACGGTCAAGTTCAAGGACTCCTCCGGCTCGAACATCACAAGTGTCGAGTCCGGCGAGGCCTTCAAGATGGTCATCACCATCAGCGGGAACAACGCTATCATGAACGGCTCCACCAGCTATATGCTGGAGGTCCCGGACTCTATCCTGCTGACGAATTTCCGTGGCAACGGCTTCACGAACGGCGCTAAGTACAACGGCTATACGCTGCACTACGATGCCGCTACGGGCAAGCGGTATGTGGAGTTCTCCGTTAAAAACGGCGCAACTCAGACTATCCAGCTCAGCGGTATGTTCGCAAACGGTATAACCGAGAACGGCACAACGGCCACTGTGAAGCTGGTCACCAACGACATTTGGAGACAGTCCACTACCGGCAGCATCACGGCTGAGTCCGCTCTCAACTGGTCCGACGACAAGTCTGCCACCACCTCTTCGCTGGAGTCTAAGGACTTTGCGACCGGCAAGGCAGAGTTCAAGCTGTCGGCCACGCCCACAGGCCCGTCCTCCGAGACAGGCGTCCTCTGGGCAGACAGGCTGGAGTTCATCGACACGATCGAGCTCCCGGCCGGACTGACCTTCAAGAGCGCAGACGAGGTAAAGGCAGCCTTGTCTATCAGCGGTGTAACTATCGACAGCGTCACTCTGGACGGCAGCAATAAGGCTGTAGTCAAGTGGTCGGCCGATAACACCAACGTTTCCGACGGAGTTCCTTATGCGGAAATGGATCCCTTCTCTGCTGATGCTTCTCTTGCACTGAGCTGCATAGAGGTAGGCGACTCCTTCAAGGGCGGAGACCTGAAAAATACCCTCGACGTCAAGGCCTACGGCTACAACAGCGATACTCCCAAGGATCTGGGCGTGAAGCCTGCAACGATCCCGATAAAGGAGTCCAAGGCTGACGTTACCGACCTTACGAAGACCTTTGTCAGTGTGGACACCGGCAAGTCCTTCGCAATGGCCGGCGACACCGTGACCTTCAACATCAAGAATACCAACAACGGCGGTAAGGCTCTGGCCAACTTCACCATTACCGATACTGCCGGCGACGGTCTGGAGTTCGTTTCCTTCTCCGACAACGGCAGCACCGCTGACGTGACCTTCTCAGGAGACACGATCAATGTGGACTCCTTCGCACCCGGTCAGACGATCGATGTCAACGTTGTCTGCAAGGTAAAGGACGACGCAGCCGCCGGCAACGGCTCCAACACAGCAAAGAATTCCGAGAACGTCTCCTCAACGGCCTATGTTCCGATCAAGGAGACCAAGACGGATATGTCCGTCTCCAAGACCGCCGATACCGCACAGGTATACAGCGGAGTTGACAAGGACGTAAATTACCGTATCGTAGTTTCCAACACAGGAACTCTCAAGCTGGAGAACGTTCACCTTGAGGATATCCTCGGCGGAGGCGTTGCTACCATAAATTCCAGCGAGATTCTCTCTATCACAGCAACGAAGAACGGCTCTCCCGTAACTATCAGCGGCGACGACCTCTTCAGCGGCGGCGTTTCTCTGGGCGACCTAGAGCCTGAGGACTCTGTGACTGTCGATGTGAAGATCAGGATCAATGCAGAGGGCGCCGAAGGAGAATACTTCCACAACTCGGCAACTGCAAACTCCGGCTCACTGGCAAGGAACGACGGCGTAGACATCAAGGTCCACGTCGGCGAGCCTAAGATCAGCGCCAGCAAGAGCGCTGCTGTCCTCTCAAAGGACGCTGACAACAATTCTGTCAGCAATCCCTTCTACCAGAACGGCGGAGTTCCACAGGACATAGTTTACACGATCAATATAACCAACTCCGGCGATGCAACTGCAAAGAACGTGGCCGTTGAGGATACGGACCTTGCCTCTATCATCGCTAAGCTGGGCACCCCCTCAAGCATTACCCTCGAAAACGGAGGCCAGACCCAGGACCTCACCGGCACCTCATGGACTATCGGCCAGATCGCAGCAGGAACAACTGCCAAGATCCAGGTGAAGTTCAGCGGCATCAGCGATGACCTCTCCGACGGCGACCTCAACAACAACGCTAAGGTCGACGGCACCGACACAGGCGTTACTGTCCCGATCAAGCCTGCTGAGGCTATCATCGGTATCCAGAAGTACGCCCAGTACGGAAGCTACTCCGAGGCCGACTATAACGCAGACCCCACAGAGTGGTTCAGAATCAAGGTCACCAACAACGGTACTCTGGATTCTGAGGCTCTGACAGTCCTAGACGAGATCGCTTCTTCTGACTGGTTCACCCCCACATACTATTATATAAGACAGGCTGAGGGCACCTACTCAGGAACAGATCCCTGGACAGACCAGATCCCATGGCCCAGCGACGGCAGGATCAACATAGGCGTAGTTCCCAAGGGAACCTATGTGGATATCGCTGTCCACGGCTATATCAATGAAGGCACTACAGGCGAGCACACCAATACCGCAAGCGTCGGCGACAAGCAGTACTCAGTAACTATCTCTGAGACCAAGTTCGAGCCCGGCGGATTTGCCAAGACAGCCACGATCACAGACGGCTCCGGTACTGCCAGCAAGTTCATGGACGTATCAGGCGGCACGGCCACCTATGACCTGACCTACTCCGGCAGGAACTATGTGGAGTCCGGCTCCGGATCAAGGCTCCGCTATGACATCACCTTCACCGACTATCTCCCCATGATAAACGACACAGAGGGCAACGCTCTCTGCACGGTGGAGAAGGTAGAGATCATAACTGACGGCGGCGAGCCTGTTGAGCTCACCAACAAGCAGTATACACTGATCGACAACACTCTGACCTATACCTGCCGCCAGGAGGTAGAGAACAGCGCTGTTCTCAGGATCACCTATAAGGTGTCCGACCTCCACGACGCAGAGGGCGGAGCTCCTACTGAGCTGAAGAACACCGGTAGGATGAACATCGCCGGCAAGACGGTGGATTCAGAGGTCACCTCATCTGTAGTGGACAAGAACGCCATGAAGGTGGACAAGTTCGCTAAGGTGGACGGTCCGCTGACAAGTGTTCCGGATAAGCTGGAAGCAGGTCTTATCGACGAAGAGCCCGGTGTAGTAATGGCCGGCAACAAGATCACGAACTACATCACGGTTACCAACAATTCCAAAAAGGATTGGACGACGCTCAATCTTTATGATGTTCTTTCCGGTACGACCAGGGGCGATGGTCCCGGATGCTATGTAAACTGGAAGACTCTTGAGATGACAGTTGTTGATATTACTGGGAACAGTATCGTATCAATAGGCGATAAATATTCTTCTACAACTGATGATCGCGGTAAAGCAATAGGAAACGGGACATCTGAGACAGCAAATAAATATAATGTAGATTATAAGGTCAATACAAATGCAGAAAACGATCATATGATCAAGAATGCAGATATTTCACTTACGCTTACGTCAAGTGATGATGTGATCGTTTCTAAAGGCGGCTCTATAACTTTTGCATATGTTTTCGAGATCTCATCTGAACCGTTTTTCTCGCAGCAAAATCAGCGTGCATTTGAAGATGGTAAAAATAGTGTCTATACAAGCTACAGCGGACCGATCGATGATATAAAGGAAAAGCCAGAAGAGAATCCTTTCCAGGATACTGTAGAGTATGAAGGCAAAGGACCTTCACTGATCAAGGCGTTTGTTGGTGAAAATGAAGGAAGTGCGCCACAAACCATAGTTAAACCTATTGAAGGCACAGCTGTTAAAGAGCAGATAGATGAGTATAATACAGTTGAAGTTGCTTTCCAGAAGAAGCTCATTGACTCTGAAAACCTTGAAGAGGCTTTAAAGACATCAGCTAATGAGAGAAAGACGTACAGATATGCTCTGTCTCTCTACGATGCTGTTAAGGGTAATGCTCATGCAAACATGGAGTTTGACGGCGATATCTATACTTACAGGATAGATGATGCCATACCTGAGGGTATGGAACTGGTACCTGGCTCGATCGAAGCCTATTACGGCGCAACGATCATGAACAGTACTTCTTTGACACAGTTTGGTGAGAGCTATCTTAATATGGAGCCTATTTCTGCTGATAATATCGAGATAATATACGGCAGTAATGGCAAGGTATCATATGTTGTCAAGAACACTGACCTTATCGACAACGGTACAAGTGCAAACAATTCTATTATCATATTCTATGAGCTTAGACTTTCTGACTCTAAGGTCGCAGAGATCGAGAATGCCAAGAATAATGGTCAGGTCGTTCTTCTTGACTTGAACAATGTAGCGCAAGCCAAGGTGATCAAGAATTACGGATCGGCTGCTGAGGCTGTATTCTCGACCACAAATGAAGCTACAGCTGACCTTATCCTCCAGGAAGAGACCATCGCTCCCGGTGTCGAGAAGCAGGGCGAGAGCGTTTCAGACGTTATCATGCCTGACAACTACTGGGGCAACGGCGCTAAGTGGACGATCAGGATCTCCAACAACAACGACGACGAGTACGACATCATCAACATGGAAGGCTTTACCGTAAAGGACAAGATCCCCAGCGGATCACGTTTCTACGGCCTAGCTTATGACGAAAAAGTTGATCTTCCAGAGTCGGCTGGCGGTTCATTCCCTGAGGAATATGCTGGGTGTATGAAGGCCTCATGGACCTCCTCCAACGGCGGCAGCGGCACTGTTGACGCTTTCTTCTACGATGAGGACGGAAACAAGGGCGAAGCAGTCACCACTCCCGACGGCACCGGCGGCAAGACCGTTGGCTTCCGCTTCGAGAAGACCGACCTTACCCTCGCTCCCGGAGACTATGTAGACATCACCTTCTACACCTCCAGTGCTGAGTATGACGAAGAGCTGAATAGCTGGATCACTCCTGTTGGAGCAGTCACAAACCACGTCGATGTCACCTTTGACGACGGCTTCTCCAACAAGACCGTCAAGGAAGGCACCTATGAGGGCAACAAGACAGTCTGGGCTGAGGCTACCGAGCAGATCGGCGGCATCAACACTCTGTCATACAAGACTATCACCTATCCCACTCCCGAAAAGATCAGCGATTACGAGAAGGACGGCGAGGAGTATCTCAACAACGGCTACGGCGATGAGATCAAGCACGTTTCCGATGACCGCTTCGATGAGGCAGATACTCAGGAGTACGGAAGAGTAGTTGAGGGACTCCAGGGCGACGTTATCCACTACACCCTCAACGTAAAGAACGGCGCTAAGTCAGTCAATAAGGGAGGCGGTGCTCTCCCCAAAGTGACACGTCCGGACGGAACTGAGGTCCCGGCCAACAGCATGGAGAACATCACCATCATCGACAGACTGCCTTACGTCGGCGACAAGGGCATCATCACCTATGAGCGTGGCTCGGCATTCCCTGTTGAGCTGGTGCCCGGCACATTCACCGTAAAGATCCGTTCAGGCTCTGCGGAGGAGACAGTTGATCCCAGCGATTACACTATCACCTATACCTCCGGCGATGCGAACCTGGACGAGTATTCCGGCGACTGGTCCGGCGAGAACGACCAGATGATCTGGGATACCGACTACGACACCACAAAGACCACCTTCCGCATCGTATTCAGCGAGGATCTGATCCTCACACCTGAGGACTATATCACAGTTGAGTTCGACGGAAAGGTATCTCCCTTCACAGACGTTACAGCAACGAGTACTGCTGACGCCTTAGCGAACGACAAGGTAGCTTGGAACAGCTTTGCCTACTCCTACAAGACCCACGATGCGAAGACAGGCCTGTCTTGGAACGATACAGTCGTTTCCGAGCCCGCCATGGTCGGCGTTTGGGTGAAGGAGTCTGAGGCGAAGATCACTGTCAACAAGACCTATAAGACCAATTCCACTGAGGAGAACACCTTCTGGTTCGCACTGTTCACGAAGAACGGCGATGAGTTCGAGCTCTTCGGAACGCCTAAGTCCCTGACCATGACCGGCAGCGAGGAGGGCAATACCGAGACCCTCGAATTCAAGAACCTCGTGCCCACAGACACTCTCTATGTCTTTGAGACCGACAAGGAGGGCAATATCCTCAAGTCCACTCCTGAGCAGAAGATCACCTACAACGGTACTGAGTTCGTGAGCGAGGATACCGATGTGGAGAACTACATCGAGACGTTCTCCGGCACCTTCTCAGGCGGCACTTCTGACAGCGAGTACATCGTTTACGATAACGGAACACTTACTCTTAGCGGCAAGGCTGCTGCAAATGGAAACAAGATAGATCTGGCTTATTCCAATGGTTCAGCCAATATAACTATCACACAGGGCTCCAACGTTGAAACGTTCAGTCTTAATCCATGGGCATGGCCTACACCGATCACGACAGCTTCATATGTAAGCGTATCAGACAGTGATATAGTTATCACAGGGCTCAATCCTGACTTTACTGTCAATGTTGTGAGCGGTGCTGCTGACCTCACCACTGACATCTCCAATGAGCTGATAGTTGGAACTATCCGGTTAGAGAAGACCCTTATCCCTGCCTACAACGGCACTAAGGACACCTTCTACTTCGGCGCATTCCTCTGCGACTCTGAGGGGAACCTCCTTAAGGACGGAAGCTCCTACAGAAGAGCAGGCGATATCCAGTCAGTGACTATCCAGGGCAAGACTGCCGGATCACCCGTTACAGGCGAGACCCTGACCTTCAACAACCTGCCTATCGCCGAGGACGGCTCATACTATGTGATCCTCGAGACGAATGCCAAGGGCGTCATTGCTCCTGAGGCTCTTGTTGGCGACAAGGCAGTTACCGACTACATCTACGATGCTGAGTCCGGGAAGCAGTACGACGCTCAGGCAAGCTCTGCGATCGGCCTTACCAAGGACGACCACGAGGCTCAGGCCTTCATCACCAACGAGGAGCTCAAGATATTCACCCTTGAGGTAGCTAAGAGCTACGACGGTACTGACAGCGCAGACAAGACTTTCCGGATCGGCGTATTCGAGATCCCTGAGGAGAACGCTATCCTCAGAAAGGCTGATCCTACCGAGGAGGAGCTGGAGTCTCTGGATAACATCGACAGAACAGACCTTAGCAGCTTCGCCCTCTATGATTCGCTGACAGCGGTCATCAAGGACGGCGAGACAGCTTCCTTTGACATCCCTCAGGACGGCGCTTACTATGTATTCGAGATAGACGACACCATGTCTCCTATCGCTCACGGCACAAAGATCGAGAACTACACCGTTCTGTACACAGACGGCGCTCAGATCATACAGCCCGACGACTCAGACGAGTACATCGCAAGCTATATGCCCATTTCGCTCTCGTCCGACAATACCAAGGAGACAGTTTCCATCACCAACACTACCAAGACTATCCAGCCCGAGCTGACAGTCACCAAGTATCTTGGCATCGACGGCTACAGCTCAGCTTCCGGCCAGGCAGAGTTCACCTTCGGCGTGTTCCGTGCAGCGACCTATACCGCTGAGGAAGCCGCTGAGTACAACGCCGGCAAGCCGGAGTCAGAGCAGGTAAAGGCCGGCTCGCCCAAGTTCGACGACAACGGCGATCTGGTGCTGGAGGCAGTCCAGGTACAGACAGATGACGGGAACGGCAATGTATCCTCTGCTGATACCTCCTTCACAGCAGCAGTCGATGCTGCTGACGGACAGACCACATCAGCCTCTGTCAAGGTCCTCCTGCCGGAGATCGGCTTCTCAGACCTTGCACCTATCACATACTATGTATACGAGCTTGACGAAAACGGCCAGCCCGTTGGCTCAGGCGAGACTATCGACACCCAGATCACCGGCGCTGACGGTGCAAAGGCTATCGTCAACTACGATTCTGAGGGCGGTATAGTATTCTCACAGACCAATACCAGCGATTCCGCAGCAGTTCTCAACTCTGTTTCAAACGAGACACAGGTGGGCTTCCTCAAGTGGAACGAGGCGGGCGATCAGCTCGAGGGCGCTATCCTTGAGCTCAAGAATGCTTCGGGCTTCGGCTCAGCAGAGTTCCCTGACAGCGTCAAGCTGGCCGGCGAGACTATACAGTCTACAGGCGACGATCCTCAGACCTTCACTGTTGCCGAAAACTCAGCAGCATGGATAACTGACGGCTCGCCCTTCATCGTAACTAACTTGCCCGACGGCACCTATACTCTCAGAGAGCTTTACGCTCCCGGAGACTATGCCAAGGCACCGGCAAAGACCTTCACTATAAGCGGAGGCTACATCGACACAGAGGAGTCAGCTTCTGACGATCTGTACTCATTCACAGCAAATTCCGTATCCGTTACCAACAAGACCGCTCCTGCCTCCACGCTGACCGTCAGCAAGGTGGGCATCAACGGCGAGACCGAGGTAAACGGCGCAACTATCACGATCACAGGCACATTCAGCGCTGCGGACGTTTCAAACGTCAGCGTCAGCGGAGCTCCTGAGGTGGAGATCACTGACGGGCAGATCACCTGGACCTCCAACGGCACAGACGTGACGATCCAGGGACTTCCCGAGGGGACATACACTCTCACCGAGACAGCCGATGACAAGATCACTGACGGTGACGGCAACGTTTACACAGTGATCGAGACAGCTCTTACATTCGACATCGCAGCCGACGGAACAGTTTCAGTCTCCGGCGAGAACACCGGAACGATCGTAAACGACACCTCCAGCGAGGGCTACCTTGTGGAGGAGGACAAGATCACGGTATGCGACGCAGTCCGTCAGGACGAGCTCACTATAAGCAAGGTGGGCATCAACGGCGAGACCGAGGTAAACGGCGCAACTATCACGATCACAGGCACATTCAGCGCTGAGGACGTTTCAGATGTCAGCGTCAGCGGAGCTCCCGAGGTGGAGATCACTGACGGAAAGATCACCTGGACCTCCAACGGCACAGACGTGACGATCAAGGGACTTCCCGAGGGCACCTACACCCTCACTGAGACAGCCGACGGCAAGATCACTGACGGCGACGGCAACGTTTACACAGTGATCGAGACAGCTCTTACATTCGACATCGCAGCCGACGGAACAGTTTCAGTTTCCGGCGAGAACACCGGAACGATCGTGGACGATACCTCCAGCGAGGGCTACCTTGTGGAGGAGGACAAGATCACGGTATGCGACGCAGTCCGTGAGGACACAGTGATCATCAGCAAGCAGGACGCTTACGGCTCCGAGATCGACGGCGCAGAGCTGATCATCTTCCGCTATGAGGACGACAGCTACGCTGCTAAGGAGGAACTTACTGCTGCTGACATCACCGGCGTAAAGATCACAAGAGGAGATGACACCCTTACAGCTCAGATCAAGGACGGCGGACTGACCTTCGCCCGTACCGAGGCCGGAAAGAGCACCCTTATCAAGGGCCTTGAGGACGGCTTCTATGAGCTCCATGAGGAGACAGCTCCCGAGAACTACGCTGTTGCAACTGACATAAGATTTGAGATCCGTGACGGTGAGATCTACCTCATCTCAGCGGACAGCACAGGCGTTTCCACAAAGCTGGACGACAGGACTATCGTCATGACCGACGAGAAGCAGGGCAGCATCGGCATCACCAAGAAGGACGCTGCCAACGGCTTCGATCTGGAGGGCGCAGAGCTCAAGGTGGAGAAGGTAGGCACAGTTTCCAAGGATACAGGCGACAGCTACAGCATGACGTTCGCAGACGAAGGCGATGAGGAGCTCATCGATCAGTGGACCACAGACGGCAGCAGACACAGCATCGCCCTTACGGACGGAGTTTATAAGCTGACCGAGACCACCGCTCCTGACGGCTATCAGATCGCCGAGTCGATCTACTTCGTAGTCTACGACGGGCTGATGATCTACAGCAGCACCGATAAGCCCGAAAAAGGCATCACAGCCGAGGACTACGGCAACATGGTCGAGATGGAGGACAAGCCCACAAGGGCTAAGATCAGCAAGCATGAGATCGGCAAGAGCGAGGAGCTCCCCGGTGCGAAGCTGACGATCAGCGCTCCCTCCGACGCAGACCTTTCACAGGTATATTCATACAATACCGACATAACAGTCGATAACGACGCTAAGACGATCACCTTCACCTCCGGCGAGGACGCTGCCGAGATCTTCGGCCTGCCCGAGGGCGAGTACACTCTCACTGAGGATACCGCTCCTCTTGGCTATAAGGTCAACAGCAGTGCCGTGGCCTTCACGATCGGCGCTGACAGCTACGATACAGCAACAGAGGCAGCTATGATCAACGAGCTGCTCACTGCCAATATCAGCAAGCGCTTCATCACCGGTCAGGACGAGCTCAGCGGTGCTCTGCTCACTATCAGAGCTCTCGACGGACAGAACCTGAAGGGCGTAGTCGGCTACTACATCGTTACCGGCCAGGCCGAGGAGGGCGAGGTCACTACTACCGCAACTGCTGCAAGAGAGTTCTCCGCAACAGTAACATCGGTAGGACCTGCACTTAACCCCGACGGCTCACGCAAGACCACAGACGTAGGCGATGCTCCCACAGAGGAATACATCACCGAGATCACCTTCCAGTCCGGGAATGCTGAGACGATCCTTTCAAGGCTCCAGCCCGGACAGTATGAGCTCATCGAGAACACTGAGCCTGCGGGCTATGACAAGCTGGACGGCTCGATCAAGTTCACAGTCAACAAGGACGGCTCGATCACGATCGACTCCGCTCCCGAGGGACACGGTGAGGCAGACGGCAGCACAGTCATCATGCGTGACGATGCTACTATAAGCATAAGCAAAATGGACATCACAGGTCAGTCCGAGCTGAGCGGAGCCAAGCTGACGCTCACAGGCAAGGACAGCAAGGGCGGAGACATCGTATTCGACCTTACCACAGTTTCACTGGGCGACGGCGCAGAGCTCCTGACTGCCGAGAACGGCACTGAGCTGGAGTGGAAGTCCGGACTTTCTGCAACTACGATAAAGAACCTGCCCGACGGTACCTACACTCTCCATGAATCGGCGGATACCGGCAGCGGACAGCTCGTGGAGCTGACCGACGCCAGCGGAGCTAAGGCAGAGTATACGGTCATCGAGAGCGACCTGACCTTTACGGTGAAGAACGGCATCATAGTCGGCGACTACGACGAGCGCAACGACCAGGCCGACAACACCGATGGCAGCTATTACGCTGTTGAGGACAGCAACAAGATCTTCGCCTGCGATTCGATGTTCACAAGGAGCCTCCAGATCAGCAAGCAGCTCGCTACTGAGGGAGGAGCAGTGAACGTTGCCGGCGCAGAGCTGACACTGACTAATGATCTGCTGACAACAGCTAACTGGGAGCACATCATCGCTGCAAACGGCACTAAGCTGACCGCAGTTTACGATGAGAGCGACTCAGAGAAGATCATCGGCGTGAAGTATACCTCCACCGAGGAGGGCGACACGATCGTAGGGCTCCCGGACGGCGATTATTCGCTGAAGGAGACCGCTTCGCCCGACGGCCTGCTGAAGATCAGCAGCAAGTTCGACTTCAACATCACCGGCGGAAAGATCTCAGCAACAGCCTCTATTACCGAGGGCAACGCCAAGATCGAGGCTCAGGAGGGCACAACGAGGATCGTTGTTCTGGACGACATCTCCAAGATCACGATCACGAAGACCTTCGACAGCACCGACGAGAGCTCGCCTTCCGCAACGCTGGAGCTGACCATGATCTCAGCCGATAAGACCACCGAGAAGCCCGACAGCTTCACCGGCGACGCATTCTGGACAGACGAGCCGATCAGTTGGACCACCGAGGAGGAAAATCCCAAGGTGCTGACGGGGCTGCTGGACGGAAGGTACGTTCTCAGCGAGACAGAGGTGCCCGTGGGCTACGCTAAGGCCGACGACATCACCTTCGTCGTTAAGGACGGTAAGGCGTACCTTGAGACCACCGTGGACGAGACCAGATCGCTGGCCGAGGATCCCTTCGATCCTGAGATGGTCAACGTGACGACCACCTCCACTACCACGACTACCACTACGACTACTACCGAGACTACCACCACTACTACCGAGACTACTACAACAACTACGGCTACAACTACCACGACTACGGCTACAACTACCACTACAACAGTCACAACTACAACTACTACTGAGACTACTACAACTACAACTACTACTGTAACAACTACAACAACCACGGCCACAACTACAACAACTACAGCAACAACTACCACAACTACGGCTACAACTACCACTACTACGGCTACAACTACCACAACTACGGCCACAACTACAACAACTACAGCAACAACTACCACAACAACAGCCACAACTACAACAACTACAGCAACAACTACCACCACAACAGCCACAACTACAACAACGACCGTAACGACTACAACAACGACGGCCACAACTACAACCACTACGGCCACAACTACAACAACGACCGTAACGACTACAACAACGACGGCCACAACTACAACCACTACGGCCACAACTACAACAACTACCGCCACAACTACAACAACTACGGCCACTACCACAACTACTACAGCCACTACCACAACAACTACTGTAACAACTACCACCACTACGGCCACAACTACCACCACAACAGCCACCACTACAACTACTACGGCCACAACTACAACCACTACGGCCACGACTACAACAACTACAGCCACAACTACTACAACAACAGCCACCACTACAACGACTACGGCCACTACTACAACTACTACGGCCACTACTACAACAACTACAGTTACAACGACAACCACTACAGCCACCACTACAACAACAACAGCCACTACTACTACCACTACAGCAACTACTACAACAACAACAGCCACAACTACTACAACAACAGCAACAACTACCACAACAACTACAGTCACAACTACCACCACAACAGCCACTACCACAACAACTACAGCAACAACTACAACAACTACGGCCACTACCACAACGACTACTGCCACTACCGCAACAACTACGGCCACTACCACAACAACTACAGCAACAACTACAACAACTACGGCCACTACCACCACTACAGCCACCACTACCACCACAACGGCCACAACTACAACAACTACAGCCACAACAACCACAACTACCGTGACCACTACAGTCACAACGCTGAGTCCTGCTGAGGTGACGACGACCACTACTACAGTGCTCACCGGCCTCATCATCGACGATGCGACCACAACTACAACAGTCACAACGACTGAGACAACTACAACTACGACGGTAACGACAACAGCGACCACAACGGCCACCACAACGATCGTCACCACGATCGCAGTTGACGTGAAGATCAGCAAGGCCGACGTATTCGGCGACGAGGTGAAGGGCGCTCAACTCAAGCTCACCGGCGTTGACTCCAACGGCGATGCTATCGAGTTCCACGTTGACTTCGAGCTCGGAACAGATGCGAAGCTCCAGAGCGGCGCAGGCACAGAACTCATCTGGACATCCGGAAGCACATCGACCCTGATCAAGGGCCTGACAGACGGAACATACACCCTCCACGAGGAGGCGGCTCCCAGCGGATTCGTGGTAACTACCGACATCACCTTCACTATCGAGAACGGTGTCCTCACC
>JAFUAO010000033.1 GCA_017460665.1 Ruminococcus sp. | reverse complement strand
GGTAGCATTACCATGCGGTATCACTACGTTATGAGGTATTACCATCCGTTTCCAGAAGCTATCCCTCTCTCAAAGGCAGGTTGCTCACGTGTTACTCACCCGTCCGCCACTAAGAAAGTCTAAGTAAACTCAAGCATTCTCCGTTGGACTGGCATCTGTTAAGCGTGCCGCCAGCGTTCGTCCTGAGCCAGGATCAAACTCTTTATATAAGTTGTATATGTCAGAGAATTCCTTCTCCAAAATATCATCCTGTTCAATAACGCTTGCGTTATTACTGCGTATTTTTTAGTCTTCGCTTGACTTCCTTTTCAGCCAATTCCTTGACCTCAAAGAAATCTCAAGGGTCGTTACTTTTCTTGCATTGTTCTGTTTTCAAGGTGCTGTTTTCGTCGTCCTCATCAGGCGACTTATTTATTATACCACTCAGCCTCACTTTTGTCAACTCAAATTTTCAGGGCGAGAATGTGGGATTTTTGTCTAATTTGCACTACAGGATCCAAAATCGCACCACGAAAAGCGCTCCCAGCAGAGCCAAAAGCCCCGTCCCCACCAAATTCGTCCGGAATGAGTCCGCAAACCGGAACCTCTGCGGGTCCTTCTTATTATATATGATGAGCCGCTCCTCGCCGGCCGGGATCTCGTTTGCGAACTCGGCCGCCGACTCAGCCTCCACCGTCCGGCCGTCTATCAGGAAGCTGACCCTCGGCCGGTACCAGCCTTTGTCGCTCTTCCGGCATGAGACCACCTGCGCAAGGACCTGCGCTCCCCCTAGATACCGCAGGATAAGGGCCCTCGCCGTCAGTATCAGGCCAACGGCCAGCGCCGCAGCGCCAACTCCTCCAAGGATAGTTTCAAGCATATTTTCCTTCCTTTCTCAAGCGGCCCTTAAAAACGCTCTAAACGCCTTGAGTGCATTTCTTACAGATCTGTGTGACTTTTCACCCAACGCCTCTTTATCGCCGCCTATATCATATTCCTCTACTATTTTATCTATATTTTCTGCAAGATCTTCCCATGAGCAGCCTTCCCATGAACATATACTGTCTATTCTTTTTATATAATCGCCCACAGTACTAGGTCTGCCAGAAGGAGTTTCAACTCTATAATTGTTCTTTATCAAATATTCCCTAAACTCTTCTTTCATTACTATACCCCATTACAAAGCAATATTTCAAAAAAGCGGACAGTTCCCACTGTCCGCTTATGTATCTTATGCCATCAGCTTGACCATTACGGCCTTCTGAGCGTGGAGGCGGTTCTCGGCCTCCTCGAAGATCTCGTTTGCGTGGGCCTCGAAGACCTTCTCGGTGATCTCCTCCTCCCGGTGGGCCGGCAGGCAGTGGAGCACCATCGCATCGGCCTTAGCCACGGCCATGAGCTCGTCATTGATCTGGTATCCGGCGAAGGCCTGCTTCCTCTTCTCGGCCTCGCCCTCCTGGCCCATAGAGGCCCAAACATCGGTGATCAGCACGTCGCAGTCCTTTGCGGCTTCAAGGGGAACGTTGGTCATGGTGAACTTATCGCCGTATCCTGCTGCGAAATCAAGGATCTCCTTGGGAGGCTGATAGTCGTCAGGACAAGCGATAGCTACCTCCATGCCCACCTTCAGACAGCCGACGATCAGCGAGTTTGCCATATTGTTGCCGTCGCCGATGAAGCACATCTTCTTTCCGTCGAAGCTGCCCTTGAACTCACGGATCGTCATAAGGTCAGCCAGCACCTGACAGGGGTGGCAGAAGTCCGTAAGGCCGTTTATTATCGGGATATTCCCGTACTTGGCCAGGTCCTCTACCTCCTTCTGCTCGAAGGTGCGGATCATGATGCCGTCAAGGTAGCGTGAGAGGACACGGGCCGTATCCTGCACGGGCTCGCCCCTTCCGATCTGGAGGTCGTTGGAGGAGAGGAACAGCGGATAGCCGCCCAGCTGATACATACCGGTCTCAAAGGAGACACGGGTCCTGGTGGAGGCCTTCTGGAAGATCATTCCAAGGGTCTTTCCCTGGAGCCTGGGGTGAGGGATACCGTGCTTGAGCTCGTACTTGAGCTGGTCGGCAAGGTTAAGTATCTCGATGATCTCCTCTGTGCTGAGATCGAGCATTTTAAGTAAGTGTTTCATGGCTTTATCCTTTCAGAGCGTTTATTTCGATTTGTTCATGTCGCCGAAGGTGCGGTCCACCGCAACGGCGAAGAGTATGATGTAGTCGTCGAAGAACTTGTCGTCGATCTCCACCTCGTATTGCAGGTCTCCCGAAACGGTCAGGAGGGTCTTTATACTGCCGATCGGGACCCCGTCCTTGATGACGGTGAAGTCTCTGTGATCCTTGCTGGCGATCTGGTACACAGTGTCCTTGCCCTCGGCGAGGATAGTGGGATCCAGGAACAGCGACTTGCAGGTCATATTTATAAAGGAGGCGTCATTATGGGTGAGGCTGAAGGTAGGCTTGCGGTCCTCACCGGTCTGCAAAAGCGAATACAGCTGATAATTGCTGGCATCAAGAAGGAGGAACCTCGGTGCTCCGAAGCCCTTTTTCTTCACGGTATAGAGGAGCCGTTCCTTTTTATCTATAGCAGTATACTTGCTGCCCTTGGTGTGTATCATCAACTCCATTATTATTCCTCCAGTATGCCTATAAGTATATCAAGCCCCTCGCCGAGCTCGCTTTCCGAAACGGTCAGCGGAGGGAGCAGTCTGACCTTATCCTTGGCCGTCAGGACGAGAAGTCCCCTGTCAAGAGCCTCCTTCGCCACGTCCCCGGCCTTCTTTGTTTTAAGTGAGATGCCTACCATAAGACCGATGCCGCTTACTTCAGCGACCTCGGCGCAGGCGCTCAGCTTCTCCCTGATAAAAGCTGCCTTTGCCTGTACCTCAGAGAGGAAGCCCTCATCGTCTACCCTGTCGAAGACCGCCAGTGCGCCTGCACAGGCCACGGGGTTGCCGCCGAAGGTAGAGCCGTGAGTTCCCGGGGTAAGTACCCCGCTCAGCTTTTCGTTCACAAGGCAGGCTCCCATGGGAAGTCCGCCGGCTATGCCCTTTGCAAGGGTGGTGATGTCGGCCTTCTTGCCGAACCAGTCACCTGCAAGGAGCTTTCCTGTCCTGCCGACGCCTGTCTGGATCTCATCTGCGATCACTAAGACGTCCTTCTGGGCGCAGAGCTCATAGACAGCGTCCACGAACTCCTGCTCCAGCGCATTCACGCCGCCCTCGCCCTGGATATACTCCAGCATAACAGCGCAGACCGTGTCGTCCAGCTTGGCCTTCAGGTCGGCGATGTCGTTGGCGGTGACGTTGATAAATCCCTCAAGGAAGGGGAAGAAATAGTTATGGAAGACGTCCTGACCGGTTGCGGAAAGGGTAGCTATGGTCCTTCCGTGGAAGGAGTTCACAAGGGTGATGATGTTGTGCCTGCCCTTGCCGTACTTGTCGAAGCTGTACTTCCTTGCGACCTTGATAGCGCACTCGTTGGCCTCAGCGCCGCTGTTCCCGAAGAACACCTTGCTGTAGCCTGTGCTCCGGCAGAGCCTCTCTGCGAAGTCCGCCTGTACTGCGGTGTAGTAGTAGTTGGAATTATGCTGGAGCCTTCTCACCTGAGCGCATACTGCGTCGGCCCAGGCCTCATCGCAGTAGCCAAGGCTATTGGTGCCGATACCGCTGCCGAGGTCGATGTATTTTTTGCCGTCCTCGTCGTAGGCGGTCCTGCCCTCGCCGTGCTCCATGACCAGAGGGTATCTGCCGTAGGAATGGATCACGTTACTGTCAAATTTTTCGATCGTCTTATCGCTCTTGCTCATGGCGCAGCTCCTTATCTCCGGCCCTTGCCGGTACGTCAGCCCCTCAGCGCACTAAACCGCACTATAATTATAACTGCACACTATACCATAATATAATTATACCGCTGTTCAGGTCATTAAATCAATAACCGAAGAGGCAATTTGGGTAAATTTTTCGTATACAAAGTAATTCTTTTATTCAGTTCTTTTTTCTAATGTGAAAAGCTCTTTCAGGCCGTGGCTCCAAAGAGCTCTGCAAATGGCTATGATCAGCCAGTAAACAAGGCAGAGCCCCACAGTGAAGGCCGCCATGTACGCCGTGGATCTTGTCCAGCTCATGCCGGGGAAGAACACCATAACGAGCCTTCTTGCGGACCAGTTGTTCAGATAAAGGGCAAGGCTGATACCTCCCAAACGGCTGAACACAGGCGAGCTGAACAGACCTCCCGTCACGCCTGCTCCGCTGAAGGAGAGTGCCGTTGCCGGCGGGATCAGCAGCATCGCAAGGAAGTGTCCCTTGGTGTCGGCGTGATCGGTAAAGCACCCTATGATCATCCACAGGTACAGCAGGACCTCCAAAACGGAGAACAGTCTGTGCTGGGCCTTGGTGAGCCGGGCGCCCCTGAGCCTTTCGTATATGAGGTATCCGCAGCAGCCGCAAAGCAGCCCTGTGAAGCCTCGGATAAGGCCGTTGGTCAGCAGGAGATCCTGCCCCTTTGCGCTGATGAAGATACTGTCCTGCCGGAACATGAACGAAAGCCCCAGCAGTGCTCCCATAGGAGCGATCACGTTCAGGAAGATCCGGCTGTTCCTGCAAAGAAGGCAGTACAGTGGGATCATGCACAGCAGCATACACTGGATATACCATGTGGGAAGGTTGATATAGATCGGGTCGATCCCCACACGGTTGATCAGCAGCATCTCCGGGATCAGGTGGAAGCTGAAATTGCTCAGATACCCCAGGCTCAGCCTGTCACGGACCGTGTATAGATACACCCCCACCGCCGGGATCAGCGCTGCGTAGTATTGCAGGCCGATACTGCGGAACTTCCTCCAGACGAAGGCCGCCGCAGATCTGCCGGGCGAGGCCTCCTCCTGCTCCCTTCTGCGGAAGAAACTCATGACCATGAGAAAGCCGCTGATCACGAAGAAGTAGTGGACGCAGACCCAGCCAAGTCCTCCCGTGTAGAGGATCTTCTCCGGCCAGACCGTGCCCTCCTTGAAATCCAGGGTGTGGTTGATAAAGACGAATACCGTCAGTATCAGCTTCACCACGTCCATGAAATAGTTCCTTCCGCCGCTCTTGCCGCTCATTTGAACTGAGTGCCGATACCCTCGCTGGAGAGTATCTCGATGAGGATCGAATGGGGAACTCTGCCGTCGATGATGACTGCTCTGTCAACGCCTCGTCTGACAGCCTCCACGCAGCAGTCGATCTTGGGGATCATGCCGCCGGAGATGATGCCCTGCATTTTCAGGAAGGGCACCTCGCTGACATTGACCTCGGGGATCAGGGTGGAGGGGTCGTCCTTGTCTCTCAGAAGGCCGGCGATGTCGGTCATGAGGATCAGGTTCTCAGCTCCCAGCTCCGCAGCGATACGGGCAGCGGCAGTATCGGCGTTGATGTTGTAGGTGTTGCCCTCCTTGTCAGTGGCAACTGTTGCGATAACGGGAACGTTGCCGTTGGCAAGAGCATCAAGGATCGGCTTGGTGTTGACGGAGGTTATCTCGCCCACATAGCCCAGATCCTGGCCGTCCTCGGTGGTCTTCTTCTCAGCAAGGAGCATCTCGCCGTCGATACCGCACAGGCCGACAGCTCTTCCGTCGTGCTGTGCAAGGAGCTGGACCAGCTCCTTGTTGACCTTTCCGGCCAGCACCATCTTCACCACGTCGATAGTCTGCTCGTCAGTGTAGCGCAGGCCGTTGATGAACCTGCTCTCGATGCTGAGCTTTTTCAGCATATCGTTGATCTCGGGACCGCCGCCGTGGACCAGCACCACCTTCACTCCGATCAGCGAGAGCAGGACGATGTCCTTCATGACGGCGTCCTTCAGCTCCTCGTTGGTCATGGCGTTGCCGCCGTACTTCACCACGAGGATCTTGTTGTTGTACTTCTGTATGTAGGGCAGGGCGTCGATCAGCACCTGCGATTTGTCCCGGTTAGAAATGTTCTGTTCCATTTATTTGCTCCTTTTCGGCTCAAGGCCGCTCAATATTTCCCGGATCACCCTTGCGGGCTCAGTGGGGTCCTTAACGGCGAACCGGATCTCGGTGTCCCCGGCTCCCACAGCGAAATGCTCCGGAAGGTCCTCCGGCAGGTCGGGTATGTGAAAGTCAGCCAGCTCCTCCGAGGCGGCCGCTCTTGCGTTCTCCATGTGAGTGCGGAGAGCTCTCATGTGCCGCATGATACCGCCGGCTCCGATGTAGTCGATGTCGGCAAGGCGTATCTCCGTCACCCGGAAAAGGCACCGCTCCATGATCCGCTTGTCGGTAATGGCGTAGTAGGAGATCCCGGTGAAGAACACCAGCTCCACGAAAAGCCATGCTCCCATAATGACAGCGCCTATGCCGGCGTATATCCTCCAGGGCTCGATGTAGGAGAAGTCACGGCTGACGAAGCGCCCCAGCAGCACGGTCGCTGTCAGGAAAGGCCACACGGGAAGATCGCTGCGGCCGAAGGCCCTTGCCTCGGCACCGGACCAGAGGAGCCTCTCCCCCGGATCGAGCCGCCTCTTCCACAAGGCCCTCTGCAAGAGCCTCACGAACGGTAGTCGCCGTTGATCTTGACGTAATCGTAGGTCAGGTCACAGCCCCAGGCAACAGCGGAGCCTGCGCCCTCGCCCATAGTTATGATCACCTGGATCACTTCCTCCGAGAGGATCTTTTTGGCCTTCTCCTCGTCGAACTCCACCAGACAGCCCTGTCTTCCCACGGCGATAGTGCCGGCGGAGGAGACCATGTCGATGTCCACCTTGTTTATGTCGAAGTCTCCCTCAGCGTAGCCCACAGCGCAGTAGATACGGCCTGCGTTGGCGTCCTCGCCGAAGATCATGGTCTTGAACAGGCTGGAGGTGATCACTGACTTGGCAACGGTCTCGGCGGTCTTCTCGTCGGGAGCTCCCGAAACAGCGCACTCGATCAGCTTTGTGGCACCCTCGCCGTCCCTTGCCATCATCCTTGCAAGGTTCAGCATGACGTTGTACAGAGCGTTCTCGAAGGCCTCATAGTCGGGGCCGTCGTTCTTCACCTCGGTATTCCCGGCAGCTCCCGAGGCCATTACGCAGACCATGTCGTTGGTGGAGGTGTCTCCGTCAACGCTGACACGGTTGAGAGTGACCTTCACCACTCTGCCAAGGGCCTGCTGGAGCATCTCCGGAGAAACTGCTGCGTCAGTGGTCAGGAAGGTCAGTGTGGTGGCCATATTGGGGTGGATCATGCCGCTGCCCTTGAGCATACCGCCCAGCCGGCAGGTAACTCCGCCAAGCTCGAACTCCACGGCCACCTCCTTGGGCATAGTATCGGTGGTCATGATCGCCTGTACAGCTCTCGGGGCGCCGTCGTATGCAAGGCCCTCTGCAAGGCCCTTCATGCCGGCTGCGATGGGCTCGATAGGCAGCACCTGTCCGATGACTCCCGTGGAGGCAACGATGATGTCCTTCTCGTCCAGTCCCAGCTCCTCTGCGACGAGCCGGCACATCTTCTCGGCCTTCTCTACGCCGTCAGGGTTGCAGGTATTGGCGTTCACGGAGTTGACGATCACAGCCTGAGCTCTGCCGTCTGCGATGTGATCCTTGGTCACAAGGATCGGGGCTCCCTTCACCTTATTGGTAGTGTATACGGCCGCAGCGCTGCACATGGTATCCGACACGATCAGGGCAAGGTCGTTCTTGCCCTTGGTGGGGATAGCGCCCTCGTGGGTCAGTCCGCACTGGACGCCGTTCGCACGGAAGCCCTTTGCTGCACAGACGCCGCCGTTTATGAATTTAACGCTGCCGATCTTTTTCAGTTCCATGGATATTCCTCCTCTTTTTCCGTATTCCATTTAATTGGGTTTTCCTCTATATATCTGCGTATATCCTGCATATCATTCTGATCCCTGATAATGTGCTCATAATATGTGCGCTGCCATATACGGCTATTGAATGGAGGAAAAACTTCCGCCCTTACGCCACGGATATATTCATTTGTGGTCTGCGCCTTGAACCACTGGAGCACAGACTGTAGGGGCGGACCCACGTGTCCGCCCGGCCATTCCTCACAAATAATGATGAAATGTATATGATCAGGCATTATAACATATTCGTCTATAGTGTATCCAGGGTATTTCTCAGGGATCTTCTTTAGCCATTTTGATACCATTTCACCAGCCTTCGATAACACGATCTCCGGCTGGGAAAAATGCCCTCCTCCGGGCGGGCGCACACACGGGTGCGCCCCTACGGCAGCGGCCAAAAGCCCTTCGTCTGCCCAAAATAAACTCTGACGTCTGTAAGTACAGATCGTTATAAAATATGCATTTGGCTGAGAATAGTCATGGTTTTTCAGGCGCAATGGCTTTCTCTGAGGATAGCTCCTCATGTATCTATCCGGATAAGGTCACGGAGGGCCCTGTTCCGGTAGTTCAGATCCTCCCTTACGGTGAAGCCCTGCTTCTCCCAGAAGGCATTGCCGTCGTCGTTGTATTTGAACACCAGCAGAGCCACCTTGCTGATCTGCTGGGCCTTCATAGCCTCAAGGCAGGCCTCCACCAGTCCTGTGCCCAGTCCCTGCCGCCTGTAGTCTCCGGCAACGGCCAAATGGTGGATGAAGCCTCGCCGTCCGTCATGGCCTCCAAGGATCACTCCGGCGATCCTTTGACCGTCCTCCGCCACGAAGCAGGTATCGGGGTTTCTTTCCAGGAACCGCCCTATCCCCTCCCGGGAGTCGTCAACATCATTGAAGCCCATATTTTGCACGACATCCAGAGCTCATACACCCTGTCATAGTCGCCGATAGTCATTTTGCGGATCCGCATAGCTCCTCCCTTCAAACGAGGCCGGTGGTCTCGTCGATGCCCATCATGATGTTGAGGCACTGAACGGCTGCTCCGCTGGCGCCCTTGCCCAGGTTGTCCAGCCTCGCACAGAGCAGGATCTGGTCGCTGTTGCCGAATACGAATACCTGTAACTTGTTCTGGCCGCTGAGGGTATTGGACGCAAGGAAGAACCCCTTCTGCTCGTCAGGGCTCATGAGAGGCATGACCTCCACCAGCCTTGCGCCGGAGTAGTGCCTTGCGTACATTTTCTGGATCTCCTCAGGGGTGAAGGCCTTGGGGAGGGTCCTTGTCTGGATCGGCACGCTTACCACCATTCCGCTGTAATAGTCGCAGACCATGGGGTTGAACATGGGCCGGAAGGTCAGGCCGGACACAGCCTGCATCTCCGGAAGGTGCTTGTGGGCCTGTGAAAGTGCGTACTGCCGGGGACTACCGTACTCATAGGGCCGCTCATCGCTCTCATAGACAGCGATAGCCTTCTTGCCGGCGCCGCTGTAGCCCGACGTCGCATAGGCGAAAACGGGGTAGTCTGCCGGGATCACGCCATTTGCCACAAGGGGATAGACGATCGAAGCGAAGCCGCTGGCGTAGCAGCCGGGAACGGCGACTCTGTTGGAGTTCCTTATCTTCTCACGGTGGGCCTCAGACAGCTCCGGGAAGCCGTATGCCCAAGCGGAGTTGGTCCTATGGGCGGTAGAGGCGTCGATGATCCTGACGTGGTCGTTGTCCTTGTCGATGAAGGACACCGCCTCGATAGAGGCTGCGTCCGGCAGGCAGAGGAAAACATAGTCTGCACTGTTGATGAGCCGGGCACGCTCGGCAGGGTCTTTTCTGAGCTCCTCGCTGATACGGATCAGCTCTATATCGTTTCTTCCCTCGAAGCGCTCGAGGATCTTCAGGCCGGTAGTACCCTCCTGCCCGTCAATATATACCTTAACTGACATCGTTATTCCTCCAATTTTGTTTTTTAACGGTTTCCCGTATGATCTTTCGTCAGACCGGCAAGCGGTCTGAGGGACAATGATGATAAGCCGGCAGCAGGGAACGCCCTCTCTTGCAGGGCGTTCCCTCTTGAAAAACAGTCCGCCGGACTGTTTTTCAATTCACCCTTTGCGGAGCGCTTCAACGCAATTTGGGGCTCTGCCCCAAACCCCGCCAGAGGCTCTGCCTCTGGACTCCGGCAGGGAGCGAGCGGCTCCCTGCCTAACAGGCCCGTCCCCTCTGTCAGCTTCGCTGACATCTCCCCACACTGTGGGGAGTCACCCCGCAATTATTTTTTTCGTTTGCCGGCCTTGCGGTCGTACTTGGCACGCTTAGGGTCCTGACGGTCGCTCTCGTCCTCCTTCATGGAGTGCCATACACTGATCACCAGCGTCACCGCCACGATCCCGATCAGCCAGAACAGATGCGCCCTGGGCACGACTGCGATCCACAGTCCCATGACCAGCTCTCCGGTGATCCAGATCACTCCCATGAGTATGGTCAGGCCTATGGTAAAGGTCAGGTCCTTCTTGTTCATGACAGCCTCTCCAGCTCCGCCTTAGCAAGAGCAATCTGCTTCTCCACCTCTTCCGGCGAAGGCCCGCCCTGAGACTTCCTCTCACGGACGCAGGTATCAAGGCTTATGGCCTCATAGACCTCCTCATCGAAGAGCTCGGACATCGCCCGGTAGTCCTCTATCGGCAGGGTCTCCAGGGTCAGCCCCTTCTCGATGCACTGTGCAACGAGGGTCCCCGTGATCTTATAGGCGTCACGGAAGGGCATACCCTTCTTCACCAGATGATCGGCGCAGTCGGTGGCATTGATGAAGCCTCTTGCGGCTGCGTTTCTCATATTGTCCTTCAGCACTCTCATAGTGGAGAGCATAGGCGTGAAGGTCTTTACGCAGAGCTTCACGTTGTCTACGGCGTCGAAGATAGCCTCCTTGTCCTCCTGCATATCCTTATTGTACGCAAGGGGCAGGCCCTTCATCATAGTCAAAAGTGTCACAAGGTCGCCGTTGACCCTTCCTGTCTTTCCTCTTATCAGCTCAGTGACATCGGGGTTCTTCTTCTGGGGCATTATGGAGGAGCCTGTTGCAAAGGCGTCGTCCAGCTCCACGAACTTGAACTCCCACGAGCACCATAGTATGATCTCCTCCGAGAACCGTGAAAGGTGGGTCATCAGCAGCGACATGGCACAGCACAGCTCCACGCAGTAGTCTCTGTCGGAGACTCCGTCAAGGCTGTTGGCCATAGGAGCCCGGAAGCCCAAAAGGTCTGAGGTGCGCTGTCTGTCGGTGTGGTAGGTGGTACCGGCAAGGGCTCCGCAGCCCAGAGGACACATCTCCATCCTGCGCTCTGCGTCGCCGAAGCGCTCAAGGTCTCTCAGCAGCATCCAGACGTAGGCCATAAGGTGGTGGGCGAAGGTCACGGGCTGAGCTCTTTGCAGGTGGGTGTAGCCGGGCATGATGGTCTCGGTATGCTTGCCGGCCATGTCGATGAGCACGCCGATCAGCTCCCTTACCAGAGCCATTATCTCGGCCACCTCGTCTCTGAGGTAGAGCCTCAGGTCTACTGCCACCTGATCGTTCCTGGATCTGGCGGTGTGGAGCCTTTTCCCCACGTCCCCAAGGCGCTTTGTCAGCTCCGCCTCCACGAACATATGTATATCCTCAGCGCTGGGGTCCAGCTCAAGGGCGCCGGACTCTATATCCCCGAGGATCCCCTTGAGGCCCTCGATGATCTTGGCGCTGTCCTCCTGAGAGATGATACCGCACTCGCCAAGCATGGTGGCGTGGGCGATACTGCCCTTTATATCGTGACGGTACATACGCCCGTCAAAGGCAATGGAAGAGTTGAAGGCGTTGACGGTCTCGTCCACCTGCTTTGAAAATCTTCCTGCCCACATCATGTCTGCCATTGTGATCTTCCTTTCATTTTTTACCGAAGCCAGCCTTTAGTTAACGTAATTATATATTCCTGCTGCCCAAACTGCCGCAAAGATCAATATCAAAGGCAGCAGGCTCTTATGGAACACTTTCAATTCATGCGATCCCTTAGTAGCGGTCTTGTCGAGCCTTGCGCTGTACACCACAGGGACCTGCTCCGGTCTGTAGTTGTCGATATAGTTCCGTGAAAAAATATGATTTACGGTCTTTGTCCCGTCGGGGGAACTAAATTCCAACGTCACCCAGTAGAAGCTGAAAGTGAGCACTTCCTTCCCGGTCACGTCGGCCATTACCTCCTTAGCGTCCGGCGAGCAGAGCACCTTAGTGCATAGCCTTGAACGTCTGATGAGCTCCGCAGCGAATAATACTAATGCAGCAAGAGCCGCAACCATAATAATGATAATAAATGCTTTCATGTACTGATATCCCTTTCCCTTCTTCATAGGCTAACAGCTAAAAGCTGACAACTCAAATGCAACAGGCAGGAGAAGGCTCCCCTGCCTGTATCGTTTATTCAGCCGAGAAAAACGAAGAATATGATGAGCTCGACGATGACAGTACCTATCACCACTCCCGCATCGAACTTGAAGCCGTTCTTTGCGGAGGCAGACTCGCTGCCGTCGGCCATCACAGCTCTTCCGGGGTCTGAGCTGTCGTACATCAGCTCCACCGTATCACCGGTCTTAAGGGAGCTGCCCCTGTCCAAAAGTCCCACGGTCTTGGTGTAGCTGACGCCGTCCACCTCATAGGTGAGCTGTATGTCGTTCAAGTTCGCCATAGCCGGGCCCTGGCCCTTGCCGCTCCTCAGGTCATACCTTGTCTTGTCAGCGACCGTCGCCGTCACCGGCGTGGCGATGCCCATAAAGCTCGATGTCTGGCTGGCCTTGAGCTGGTCAAGGTTGGCCTTAAGATCGATCCCCACGAATATGAAGACGAAGACCGCAGCGGCGATGAGAATGATCTTGATGATCATCATAATTACTTATTGTTCCTCTTCTGATCCAGCTTAGCCTTGACCTTGATCGGGAGGCCGAAGAGGTTGATGAAGCCTGCGCTGTCCTTCTGGTCGTAAACGTCGTCCTCGTCGAAGGTAGCTACCTCCTCATCGTAGAGAGTATAGGGAGAAGTTACGCCGGCATTGATGATGTTGCCCTTGTACAGCTTAAGCTTCACGTCGCCTGTAACGTTCTTCTGGGTCTCGGTAACGAAAGCGCTGAGAGCCTCACGGAGAGGAGTATACCACTGGCCGTTGTAAACGATGTCAGCGAACTTGATGCCCAGATACTGCTTGATGCGTGCAGTCTCCTTGTCGATAGTGATAGTCTCCAGCACCTCATGAGCGTGGTAGAGGATAGCGCCGCCGGGAGTCTCATAAACGCCTCTGGACTTCATGCCGACAAGACGGTTCTCCACAAGGTCAGCCAGACCGATACCGTTCTCTCCGCCCAGCTTGTTCAGAGTGGATACCAGCTCAACGCCGTTCATCTCCTTGCCGTCGATAGCAGTGGGGATGCCCTTCTCGAAGTGGATAGTAACATAGGTGGGCTTGTCGGGAGCGTCGATAGGAGAAACGCCCATCTCCAGGAAGCCGGGCTTCTCGTACTGAGGCTCGTTTGCAGGATCCTCCAGATCCAGGCCCTCATGAGAGAGGTGCCAGATGTTCTTGTCCTTTGAGTAATTGGTCTCTCTGTTTATCTTAAGAGGGATATTGTGAGCCTCGGCGTAGTCGATCTCCTGATCTCTGGACTTGAGGTCCCAGATCCTCCAGGGAGCGATGATCTCCATATCAGGGGCGAAGGCCTTGATAGCCAGCTCGAACCTTACCTGATCGTTGCCCTTTCCGGTGCAGCCGTGGCAGATAGCGTCAGCGCCCTCCTTGATAGCGATCTCAGCGATACGCTTTGCGATGATAGGCCTTGCGAAGGAAGTTCCCAGCATATATCTGTTCTCATAGATAGCGCCGGCCTGAACTGTAGGATAAACGTAGTCCTGGATGAACTCCTCCTTCAGGTCCTCGATATACAGCTTAGAAGCGCCTGTCTTGATAGCCTTCTCCTCGAGGCCGTCCAGCTCGGTGCCCTGTCCGACATCGCCGGAAACAGCGATGACCTCACAGTTGTTGTAGTTCTCCTTGAGCCACGGGATGATGATAGAGGTGTCCAGACCGCCTGAGTAAGCGAGAACGACCTTTTTGATCTCTTTAGCCATGATGATATACCTCCTTGGATATTAGGACCGGCCGCAGCCGGTAAAATTTTTCCGATAAATATATTATACACCCCTTCCGGATAATGTCAAGGGGGTTTGGATAATTATTCATTTTTAGAGAAAATATTCATATTTCGCCGAATAATATACATAATTCCCCCTCTTCTCTACACAGAGTAAAAAAATCTCTGTTGACCGGCCGGGGATCTGTACGTTTTTACGATTTTCGGGAGCGTTCATCTTTTTTCACTTGATATTTTGCGCCAATGTGCTATAATAGTATAGTATAGTATAGTATAGAGATATATGAGCTCTTAACGGAGGTATTATCATGGCAGAAAAAAACGGAACTAAGATCACTATCCTCGGCGCCGGAAACGTTGGCGCCACTGTTGCATATACTCTTGCCGTAGCCGGCACCTGCACCGACATCGTCCTCGTTGACATCAACAAGGCCAAGGCAAAGGGCGAGGCTATGGACATTCGTCAGGGCATCTCCTTCGGCCATAACATCGAGGTCTATGACGGCACCTATGAGGAAGCCGCCGGCTCCGACATCGTCATCGTTACACTCGGCCTTGCAAGGAAACCCGGCCAGACACGTCTCGACCTTGCTCAGGCCAACGTCAACATCATCAAGGACGTTATGCCTCAGATCGCTAAGGCTGCTCCCGACGCAGTTTACGTCGTGGTCAGCAACCCCGTCGACGTGATCACCTACACCATACTCAAATGCACCGACCTCTCCCCCAAGCAGGTACTGGGCTCCGGAACTGCGCTGGACACCTCACGTCTGCGCTCGATCATCGCCGATCACACCGGCCTGAGCCCCAACAGCATACACGCTAACGTTCTGGGCGAGCACGGAGACTCCTCCATGATCCCTTGGTCCTCCTCCAGTATCGCAGGCGTCCCTGCTGATGAGTACTGCAAGGACGAGGAGACCCCCGACATCGACAAGGACGAGATCCTCAGCGAGGTCAGGACCGCCGGCGCAGAGGTCATCAAGAGAAAGGGTGCGACCTTCTACGCTATCGCAATGACCGTCAACAAGATTTGCGATTCGATCCTTCGTGATGCGAAGAACGTCATCACGGTCTCAACGCTTATCAACGATAAGTACGGGATCAGCGGCGTATGCCTCAGCCTCCCCTGCGTAATAGGCTGCAACGGCATCGAGCGTGCGATCACTCCCGGGCTCACCGAGGAGGAGACAGCTCAGCTCCAGGCCAGCGCCGAGGCTCTGAAGGCCGTCATCGAACAGATCGAATTCTAAAAATACATACCACGTCCCCTTTCTCAGGGGACGTTTTTGTTAGGAGGCAAGCTATGAGCCTGAACGATACGCCCTCCGGCGAGAGGGTCCACATCGGCTTCTTCGGCAGGAGGAACGCCGGAAAATCCAGCCTTGTCAACGCCGTCACCGGCCAGGAGCTCTCGGTGGTGTCCGACGTGAAGGGCACTACCACTGACCCGGTCTATAAGGCCATGGAGCTGCTGCCGCTGGGTCCGGTGGAGATCATCGACACCCCCGGCTTCGACGACGAGGGAGCTCTGGGCGAGCTGAGAGTGAAAAAGACCCGCCAGATCCTAGCAAAGACCGACATCGCCGTCCTTGCCGCCGACGGCAGCGCTCCCCTTGGAGAGGCCGACCGCCAGCTCATCGCCCTCTTTAAAGAGAAGGGGATCCCCTTCCTCACGGTCTACACGAAGTCTGACCTGCACGAGCCCCGGAGCTTAGGCGAAAACGAGCTCTCTGTCAGCTCCGAGACCGGCGAGGGGATCCATGAGCTGAAGGAGCGCCTTGCTGCTATGGCGCCGGCCCATGAGGAGCGCCGGATCGTGGGAGACCTGCTCTCTCCGGGAGATGTGGTGGTTCTGGTGACTCCGATCGACGGCTCAGCTCCCAAGGGCCGCATGATCCTCCCCCAGCAGCAGACCCTCCGGGACGTGCTGGACGCCGATGCTATGGCACTTTTCACCAAGGAGCATCAGCTCGCCCAGACCCTTGCGGCCCTGGCGGCTCCCCCGAAAATGGTGATCACCGACTCTCAGGCCTTTAGACTGGTCAGCCAGATCGTGCCGGAGAGCGTTCCCCTGACCTCCTTCTCGATCCTCATGGCAAGGCACAAGGGTTTCCTTGAGACCGCTGTCAGAGGCGCAGCAGCCATTTCCTCGCTGAAGGACGGCGACACTGTCCTGATCTCAGAGGGCTGCACTCATCACAGACAGTGCGGCGACATCGGCAGTGTCAAGCTGCCGGCGCTGCTGAAAAAGACTACCGGGAAGGCTCTGGACATACAGCTCTCCTCCGGCAGGGACTTCCCGGAGGACCTGTCAGGGATCTCGCTGGTGATCCACTGCGGAGGCTGTATGCTGAACGCCCGTGAGGTGGGCTCCCGAATGGAGCGCAGCCTTGCCGCCGGAGTGCCCTTCACAAACTACGGCACGGCGATCGCCGCCATGAACGGGATCCTCCGCCGGAGCCTGAGCATATTCCCCGACCTGGCAAAGGAGATAGGGCCATGAAGCAGCGCCTGAGCTACGGGGCGATCTTTCTTGCCCTTCTGGGGATCGAGGTGCTGATCGCCCTGTTCATACACGGCGGCTTTATCCGCAGCTACATGGGCGATGTGATCGTGGTGTGGGTGGTCTACTGCTTCGTCCAGCTCCTCCTGGGCGGAAAAAACGACCACGTCAAGGTGGCCGCAGGAGTGCTGATCTTCGCCTATCTGGTGGAGGTCTTACAAGGGATCCACATCGTGGACCTTCTGGGACTTGGAGGGATCCGCTTCTTCCGGGTGCTGATCGGGACCAGCTTTTCGTGGATAGACATGATCTGCTACACCGCCGGAGCTGCCCTGAACATCATGGGGATACTTCTTGTGCGGAGGGCAAAAAAAGGCCGGGCCCAAGATCGGGCCCGGTAAAGCTCATCATCCTGCCGGCTGCTCAGCCAGCTTTTCGTCCAATTTTTCCGATGTGACCGGCAATTCATATTCCTGGATAAGTCCGGCGTCCACCATCATTATGGCAAGGGCGTCTATGCCGTTGACGCCGCTGGTGTCCTTGTCCACCACGTCAGCAGCTCTCAGGTGAGGCTCGTCAAGGGGATACTTTGCCGGAAGTGCAACGTACTGGAGCACGGCGACTGCATCACTTAGATCCACCTTGCCGTCGCCGTTGGCGTCGCCCAGCAGGTATTCCACATCGTCCGGCAGGAGAACGAAGTCATAGCCGTACTTCTCTGCATAGGCCTGTGCGGTGGAATTTGCCCTGCAAGTGATAACTCCGGTGAAGCTGTAGCCGTCCTTGTCATTTCCGCCAGAGCAGATCGTAGTGGAGTCGTCCCAGATCTCACAGTCGGCCTGATATATCGAGATCTTTCCCAGCGCCGGACAGTCCCCGAAGGCGTACATATCGATCTTCTTCGCCTGATAGAGATCCACCTTCTGCAATGCAGAGCAGCCGCAGAAGGCTCCCACGCCGATCTCCTTTGTCTCTGCAAGCTCTATGGAGACCAGCGCCGTGCAGTTGAAAAACGCAGACTTCCCAAGGCTCTCAACGGTCTCAGGTACGCCCACCTCGGTGATATTCGTGTTGTTCTCAAAGGAGAAGGGCGCTATCCGGCGAACGCCGTCAGGGATAATGACCTTTCCCTCGGCGGCAAGACCGTTCACCAGTATGTCGTTGACGATGACCAACGGATCCTCGGCCTGCTTCTCCGCAAGCCATGGCGTCCCCGGGAAGGCATTGCCGCAGATCTCAGTGACGCTCTCGGGAATGTCGATCTGGGCCAGCGCCTTGCAGTTGTAGAACGCCGCCTCGCCGATCGTCTCAAGGCCCTCCGGCAGGGTGACTGAGGTGAGACAGCGCTGTGCAAAGAAGGCCGCATCGGTGAGCGTCTTGACGCCCTCCGGCACAGTGTAGCTCTCCCCCGGCTTCTGGATCGGGTATTTCAGCAGGGCAGTCATATCCTTGTCGAAAAGCACACCGTCAACGCTGACGAAGGCCGGGCTGCCCTCAGCCACCCTGATCTCAGTCAGCTTGGGCATGAGCCCCAGATAGCTTATCGACAGGCCGCCTATCTCCGTGAGAGTCGAAGGCAGATCAAGGGTCTGAGCATAGCAAAGGCTGAAAACAGACTCCGGCAGAGAGGTGATGCCCTCCTCCACCACGATGGCAGTGATCTCCTGGTGCAGGTCGTTCCAGGGAGAATACCCCTCATAGACCACAGGGCCTTCACCGGAAAGGGTGAGCAGGCCTGTCTGCTGATCCAGGATCCAGCTTATATCGCCGAATTTCCCGGAGGTAGAGACATCGGATATGATCACTCCGTCCCCGCTCTCCTCGGCCACAGCAGCGGAGAGCGGCATCGCTCCGCCAATGATGCAGAGAGCAAGTGCCCCTGCAAGGAATTTTTTCAGTTTCATAGTGTCCTCCCTATATCGGCTCAGCGAGCCTTTTTTACCAGTATACCACAGCCGGAGCTTTTTTTCAACCCCCGGCCAAAGTCAAATGGCAGGCTCCTGGGGGGAAGGGCGCAAAAAATTCCCCAAAACCCATTGACAAACGAAAATAAATGTGTTATACTACAAACACACCTAAATTTTACTTTAAAGCGCTACAGTATAAAGTGCAAAACTACGAAAGGATCTGATCTTATGAAAGAGCTCTCAAAGCTCATGGACTACAGACCTGATATTAAGGTCATAGACGCTACCCTCCGTGACGGCGGACTGGTCAATGATTTCCACTTCACCGACGACTTCGTGAAGGCTCTGTATACGGCCAACCTCCGTGCCGGCGTGGACTATATGGAATTCGGCTACAAGGGCGACAGGGAGCTCTTCGATGAGAGCAAGTTCGGCCCCTGTAAGTTCTGCGACGACGAGTATATCCGCTCGATCGTGGGAGAAAACAACACCGACCTGAAGCTGGCTGTTATGGCAGACGTGGGGAGGTGCGACTACAAGAACGACATACACGACCGCTCAGAGAGCCCGATCGACCTGATCCGTGTGGCAACATACCTCCACCAGATGCCTACGGCGATCGACATGATCGAGGACGCCAAGGGCAAGGGCTATGAGGTGAGCTGCAACATCATGGCGATCTCTACCGCTCAGGAGGCCGATCTGAATGTGGCTCTGGAGCTGCTGGGCAAGTCCCCTGTTGACACTATCTACATCGTGGACAGCTTCGGCTCGCTCTATCCTGAGCAGATCGCACGTATCTCCGCTCTGTACAGCGAATTTGCCGTGAAGTACAACAAGAAGCTGGGTATCCACGCCCACAACAATCAGCAGCTCGCCTTCGCAAACACCATCGAGGCAGTCGGCGACGGTGTGGACTGGCTTGACGCCACCTACGCCGGAATGGGCAGAGGCGCCGGGAACTGCGCTATGGAGCTGCTTTTGGGCTTCCTCAAGAACCCCAAGTACAACGTTTACCCTGTTATCCGGTTCATCGAGGACCAGATGCCGGCTGTCCGTGAGGCAGGGGCTGTTTGGGGATACGATTTCCAGTACCTGATGACGGGCCTGCTGAACCAGCACCCCAGGACTGCGATCGAATTCACGAAGCAGGGCCGCAAGGACTACGCTGAGTTCTACAAGGAGATCCTTGCACAGGATTGAAGTTTATGGGATAGGATACTGAGACCTTTATGGTGATGAAAAAAGGGACTGCGTGAGCAGTCCCTTTTTTGCTGAGTCGAGAGTTTAGAGTGGAAAGTTGAAAGTTATGGTGTCCGCCTGACGGCGGACGAGATCGAAAATGTAGGGACGGCCACTGGCCGTCCACATGATCTGTATGATCGTAGGGGCGAATTCCGTTCGCCCGGCCGTGACCGGAAAACCGTAGGGGCGGACCCATGTGTCCTCCCGGCCATATGCGAAGAACCACCGGGCGAACGATGTTCGCCCCTACAATTTGTTCCCGAAGATCAGACGGGAGGCCGAGGGCGGCCTCCCCTACACAATGTATATGCCCACGGACGGCCAGTGGCCGTCCCTACAGGATCTCCGGGAGGCACACAAAACCGATCAGATCAACAAAACGCCGCCTCTGACATATAATAAAAGACCGGGGCTGTATATTTTCGCCCCGGCGTGGGATAATGCTAATACAAGATCATTTTTTGGGAGATAGATATTATGTCAGTTAAACGCGGAGAGATCTACTACGCAGACCTGAGCCCTGTTGTGGGCTCAGAACAGGGCGGCGTCCGGCCGGTACTTATCGTTCAGAACGACGTCGGCAACCGCCACAGCCCTACCGTCATCGCTGCGGCTATCACCAGCCAGCGTGACAAGAACCGCCTTCCTACCCACATCGAGGTACAGGCCGATAAATGCGGACTTGCCCGGGACAGCATCGTCCTCCTTGAGCAGATCCGCACTATCGACAAGCGCCGGCTCAAGGACAAAATGGGCGAGCTGGACACGAATTCCATGAGCAAGGTGGACGATGCGATCTCTATCAGCTTCGGGCTGATGTGAGTCAGCTCCTCCGGCTCAGCAGGCCGCTGATCACAGGCACTGCTGCGCTCAGACCGAGGGCCGTCAGGAGCTGGTCACGGCTGAGGTGAACGGTCTCAAAGACCGCCTGAAGGGGCGGGAACATCACCGCCGCCGCCAGAGCTCCTCCGCTGATCAGGACCGCCAAAAGCAGTTTCACATTGCCGAAGATCCCGATCCGGAAGAGCCCTTTGGTCTCGCTCCTGCACTCAAAAACGTGTATGAGTTGGGAGACCACCAGCGTGATCAGCGCCGCTGTCCTTCCGGCAGCAAGGCTCCCTCCTGCCCTCAGCGTCAGGGCGAAGGAGGCCAGCGTGGATAGTCCGATGAAGATCCCCCGGAAGACGATCTTCGCCATAAGTCCCCCTGCGAAAAAGCCCTCGTCGGAGCTCCTGGGAGGCCGGCTCATGATGTCCTTCTCCGGCGGTTCAAGTCCCAAGGCAACTGCCGGAAGACCGTCCGTCACCAGATTGACCAGTAGAAGCTGAACAGGCAGCAGCACCACGGGCATCCCCATAAGGATCCCCACGAACATAGTCAGCACCTCGCCGATGTTGCAGGAGAGGAGATACCGCACGAATTTGCGGATATTTGCGTAAACGCACCGCCCCTGCTCCACGGCGCCCACCAGCGTGGCAAAGTTGTCGTCCAGCAGGATCACATCGGCGGCCTGCTTGGTGACGTCCGTTCCGGTCTGGCCCATCGCCACGCCCACGTCGGCCACCTTTATGGCAGGAGCGTCGTTGACGCCGTCGCCGGTCATGGTGACGATGTGGCCAAGGCGCTTTAGGCTGCGGACTATCCTCAGCTTATGGACAGGCTCCACACGGGCGAACACCGAGTATTCCCCGATACAGCCGTCAAGCTGACTGTCGGTGAGAGCGTCCAGCTCCACACCTGTCATAGCCTTGCCAAATGGCCGTATACCGGCCTTTTTTGCTACTGCAACGGCGGTGGCCTTGTGGTCGCCGGTCATCATCACTGTCCTCACCGAGGCGCTGGCGCATTTCCTGATCGCCTCCTTGGCCTCCTCACGGGGAGGATCGATCATGCCGGCCAGTCCCAAGAAGGTCAGGCCGTTCATTTCCGGGGCGAACCTGGGGCTCTCTGCCCTCGCCAGTGCCAGCACTCTCAGGGCCCTGCCGGACATTTCCCCTATTTTCCGGGAGATCTCCTGCCGGATCCGGGACTCCATAGGCAGCTCCTGACCGCCGGAGCTCAGGTAGCGGCTGCACCGTGGAAGGATCACCTCGCCTGCGCCCTTCAGGTACATGATCTCCCCTGTGGGAGAGCTGCCGAACACCGCCATATAGCGGTTCTCGCTGTCGAAGGGCAGCTCCTCCCTCTGCCGGAAGCTCCCCTCAAGAGAGCTCTTTGTGATCCCGGCCTTCGCCGCAGCGATCAGCAGAGCGGCCTCTGTCGGGTCCCCGGTGACCTGCCAGCGGCTGCGCTTTTTCTCACGAAGGGGAAGGATCTGTGCGCTGCTGCACAGGGCTCCGCACCGAAGGAGCTCCCGGAGAGCCGCCTCGCTGCGGAGATCCACGGCGTAGCGCTCCCCCTCACGGGTGATCCCCCCAGCCATACCGTAGCCTGAGCCGCTGACGGAATAGCCGGTCTCGGCCGTGCGGAGCTCCGTGACGGTCATGCGGTTCTCGGTGATCGTGCCGGTCTTATCGGAGCAGATCACCGAGGTGCAGCCCAAGGTCTCCACGCTGTGGAGCTTGTTGACAAGGGCCTTCTGCTTCATCATGCGGCTCACCGCCAGCGCCAGAGCGATCGTAACCGTCGCCGGAAGGCCCTCCGGGATCGCAGCGATCGCGATCGTTATACCTGTCATCAGCATGGCGAAGACCTCCTCGCCTCGGAGGACGCCTGCCGCAAAAACTGCCACGCAGACCAGAAGGCAGATGACGGCCACCACCTTCCCCAGCTCGCCAAGGCGCTTTTGCAGAGGAGTCATCTCACGGCCGATCCCTGTGAGCATCTCCGAGATCCTGCCCATTTGGGTAGACCTGCCTGTTGCGATGACCAGTCCCCGGCAGCTCCCCCTGACAGCGGAGGTGCCGCAGTAGGCTATATTCGGCTTGTTCAGCGAATTATCGGTATCTCCCGGGTCACCGGGGAACTTCTGCACGGCCTCGGACTCACCGGTGAGGACGGCCTCGTCCGCAAAAAATCCGGCAGCCTTCAGCAGGGCGCAGTCCGCAGGGATCCGGTCGCCGCTCTCCATTTCCACCACGTCCCCGGGGACCAGCTCAGCCGCCGGGATCGTCCGGAGGGTCCCGTCACGCCAGCATTTTGCCGTGGGAGCGGTCATGCTCCGGAGCGCCTCAAGGGTATGCTCCGTGCGGAATTCCTGGATAAAGCCGAGAATGGCGTTGAGGAGCACGATGAGGATGATGGTGACGGCGTCGGTGATCTCTCCCAGCGCCGCCGAGACAGCGGTCGCCGCCAGCAGGATCATGACCATGACGTCCTTGAACTGGCCGAGGAAGATCGCCGCAGCCCCTGTTTTTCGGCCCTCAGCGAGGGTATTGCCGCCGTGCTCCTTCAGCCGGGCGGCGGCCTCCTTTTCTGTAAGTCCCATAGCAGCCTTCCTTTCACAAGATCTTCTGAAAGATTTTATGCGGCCGCCGGACAGGATATGCGGAGGAATATTCCAATGCGGAATTCGGAATTAAACCCCTCCGCCCCTTCGGGGCACCTCCCCTTTCAGGGGAGGCTTTTGTAGGGACGGCCATTGGCCGTCCGCATGACCTGTACGATCGTAGGGGACGGCGTCCTCGACGTCCCGGCCGATCGATCGGATCTCCGGAAACAAATTGTAGGGGCGAACATCGTTCGCCCAACCTTTTTTGAAATGCCCGTTTCCTTCGACGCCACCTGTCTTGTTGCCGCTGAGCGGCAAGGCTCACCTAATGGACCGGTGGAAGGGGACGCTCTCTGCTAAAGCATATAGCATCGCCAGCCAGATCAAAGATCTGGGGCGTTG
>JAFUAO010000032.1 GCA_017460665.1 Ruminococcus sp. | reverse complement strand
TGTATGCCAGCAGGCCCGAAGGGTCCTGCGAAGTATAGTCAAAAGCCGGCGGGGTGGGGTGTGAGGGAAAAGAGAGTGCAGAGAGGAAAACCGAAGAGAGGGGAGGGCCGCCGGCTTTTGTACCAGTTTTTTGTTAAAGCCTTCCCCTCCGGAGGTGTTCCTCTTTGCCCACCAATGCCGCCCGGCATGAGCCGGGCGGTGAGGCCTTACGCACAGCAAAAGGTCGAAGGAGGCCAGGCGAACGGAATTCGCCCCTACGGTTTTTCGGTCACGGCCGGGAGGCCGAGGGCGGCCTCCCCTACACAATGTATATGTCCACGGACGGCCAATGGCCGTCCCTACAGAGTTTCCGGGAGGCACGGGCGCACAATGTGCGCCCCTACAATTCCGATCCGTCCGCCTTAGGCGGACACCGCAACTCTCAAATCTCCACTCTCAATTAAAACTAAGCACTATGCACTAATAACTCGAAACTAAAACTTCCGCAACATCTGCACTTCTCCGCAATTTTTGACATACTATCGACACAGTGTGGATAAAATGTTATCAAATTATGGAAATTTTGTTCAGATCGATAATTGATTTAGTTATCTTTTTGTGATAAAATACTATTTGTAAATGTATACGCCTGCGATCCGGCCGAAAGGAGGAGCTATGCCGCCGGGATCACCCAAGGCAAAATCTTGAAAAGGAGAAGGATACGATCGTATCAGTAACTACCATGAAGAATGTCAGAAAAGCGCTTTCTGTACTGCTTGCGGCAGTGCTGGCCGGGAATGCCGGCGCAGCCGTGAGGATCTCCACCTCGGGCTCCGACGGTAAGGATCTCGACGAGATGTACAGCAGTATCGTGAACGGCGCCCTCAGCTATCTTGACGGCAGCGTCAACTCCGACGGCAGCGTCGGGGACAGCTCCACCGTCAATGACACTGCCGACGCCCTCTACACCTTCCGCATCGCCGGAGAAAGGGACCTCTCCCCTCAGCTTAGCTGGCTGGGAGCGTTCACCTCCACCGGCAACACCGACATCAGCGCCCGGCTCACAGCAGCCACCGGCGTTGCATCATACCTTGACGAAACAGTCAGCCGACAGGCCCCCGACGGAGGCTTCGGCGTTGACAGCGATTACTCCAGTGACGTGCTGGATACCCTCCTTGTTCTGGGAGCTGTCAGCGACTGCGGCGGCGGATCCCTCATGACAGTTGGAGAGAAGGCCGCACAGTACCTGCTGGATCAGGCAGGAGCCGACGGCGGTTACTCCTACACAGAGGCCTCCGGCACAGACGGGACCCTCACAGCTCTGGCGCTGTACGACCTGAGCCGCTTCGTGAAGCTGGCCCCCGGCAACGCCGAGACCGTATCTCAGGGGATCGCTCCTACGGCTGAGCTGGTCCGCAGCTCCGAGGCCGACTGGTCCGACAGCGGCATCGACGAGACAGTCACCGCACAGCTTGCTCTGCTCAGCTACGACGGGAAGATCGACTCCGCCGGCGTTATAGAGTCGCTCTACAATGCTCAGAAGTCAGACGGCAGCTTCGCAGGCAGCGTCCACACCACCTCCTATGCGATCAGGCTCCTCCGGGACATCAACGCCGGACGCTATGTCAAGCTGACCCAGTTCAGCACTGACCTGAGCACTGATACGGGAGCCGTGGGCGAGTCCACTCCCATAAGCGCTGTGACGAATATCGGCTATGAGGCCAACTACGCCGCAGCCTACACACTGAAAATGACCGCAAAGAACGGCGAGTCTGTGATCTATGAGAACAGCACTGCCGTGAATATAGGCGAGGGCAGCGGCGAGCTCCAGATAAACGCCGGCAGCTTCCGCCTCAACGAGCCCTCAGACGAGGGCGTCACCGTGACTATCGGCCTATACGACGGGGAGGAGCTGATCCGCAGCGAGATCATCAGCCTCACCCTCACCCCCCGGACGATCGAGGAGTCCACTGAGCTGGGCGGCTTCACCCTCAGCCTTGACAACTACCTCACCCTTGCCGGGATCCCCACTGACGTGACCGCCACCGGAAGGGTCCTCTACGCCACGAATGTGGACAAGACCGCCCGGATCGAGGCTGCCCTCACCAAGGACGGCCAGGTCTTAGAGGAGAACTCCGGAGAAGTGGTGCTCAGCGCCGAGGACAACTCAGTGTCCACGGATATTTTCAAGATCTCCTTCGACACAGACGAGGCCGGAGAGTACATCTTCTCCGCAAAGTGCCTCTACGAGGGCAAGGAGCTCTTCTCCGACCAGCAGACCTTCACAGTTATTGAGCGCCCTGTGCCTGTGACAACTGCCCCTGTGACGACCGTTCCGGAGGAGACCGTCACCACTGCCGCCGACCAGCCGGAGCAGACCACTGCTCCCGAGGTGACCACTGTCGCCGAGACCACTACCGTGCCTGTGACCACCGAGCCCTATTTCAACGTGCTCTGGATGCAGCCCGTGCTCAGCGAGATGGTAGTCTATGCCGGCCAGAAGAACGACATCACCGGCCAGATCGGCATAGTCTACGATTCAAACGCTCCCTTCACAGGAGAGCTCTCCATAAAGGCTGTCTCCGGCGAGGAGACGATCGCCGAGAACACCGTTCCCGTAGAGCTTGAGCCCGTGGATATGCAGAATTACGACTACATGGGCGCTATGCCTAAGTATGAGACCGAGAGCCTCATCGCCTTCACGGTGGACACTGTAGGTACTACCGACGTTACCGCAGTCCTCACTGACAGCGAGGGCAACGAGATCTGGTCCGCAACACGCAAGGTGGAGGTCATCTCAAAGCCCGTTCAGGACCTGATCCTCTACGCAGAGACCGACGAGGACGGCAATGCCGTTGACCTGCGCTGGAACGACATCAGCAGCGAGCATGAGATCTACGACTACCAGCTCAACCGCCGCATCAAGGGCGGAAAGTGGGAGCCCCGTTCGATCTGGAACGAGGAGGAGTCGATCCGTGTGCTCAATGTTTACCCCTACCAGCCATATCTGGAGACTTGGATGACCACTACGATCGGCGAGAGCGAGCTCCCGGCCGGCATGGGGATCTTCGACATCGACTCAGTACATATCGCTACCTACAACGCAGACCCCACGTCCTATATGAAGAACTCCGACGGGAGCTGGAAGTACGACGTGCTCTACTTCGGTTCCTCCGACTGTAACTCACACTACGATATAAGCGACTCGGCCTGTGAGATCCTCCACCAGTTCGTTGACGAGGGAAGAGGCGTGCTCTTCGGCCATGACACGGTATGCGTGAACTTCGGCCACATGAATTTCGCCAGCTTCGCAGACGAGCTGGGCATCATCGTGAAGTATGACTCCACCGTGAACGCCACCAACTCCGTATCCGTCGTGAAGATCGGCACCATGACCAACTACCCCTGGAACATCAGAGGTACGCTCAACGTTCCGGCCTGCCACTCCTACGGACAGTACGTCGGCGGCACTCTTGAGGGAACAGAGTGGATGACCCTGAACACCACCCAGCTCATAGACCAGGAGACCGGCGCACACTCCAACTTCTACCTTGTGACCAACAACAATCTGGGCATGATCCAGACCGGCCACAGCACCGGCTCAGCTACAGACGACGAGAGAAAGGTACTGGCCAACACCCTGTTCTACCTGTATCAGATCTCACGGCTGACCAACGCAAGGGACACCTCCTTCTACGACATCGACGCTCCCGACGTTCCCGACGCATCAGTTTCTCCCGTAGAGAGCGGTGCCTATGAGGTGAAGGCCGGCTCCAAGGACAACGGCACTGAGTACGAGTACAGTATCGTTGCCAATCCCTCTACAGGGAACGACAAGGCCTATTCCTCCAACATGATCACAAAGACGATCATCAGCGGACTTGACGGCTTCGTCATCGAGATGAACGACAGCCCCCTGAGCAGTCCCGAGCTCCTTGTCTACGACGAGAACAACGAGTTCATCACCAACCTGATCCCTGCCGACGAGAACGGCACCGCCACAGCGCAGATCGTTCCCGAGAGCTTCGATGCAGGACAGTATATCCACATCTTCGCAGTAGACAAGGCCGGCAACGTCAGCGACGAGACGATCCTCCCCGCAGACGACCTTTCCGCACAGGCCAGCATCTCCACCGACAAGAGGATCTACCTTGCCGGCGAGAGCGCTTCTCTCATGTCAGACTCATGGTCGGCACCATTCGGCCAGACCGCCGACGGCGTCATCGAGATCCGTGACGAGTTCGACAACCCCACACAGGTGATCTCCTCCATGGACAGCACCAAGCTCACCGCCAGCGAGCACGTTTCCACCTCAGACCAGTGGCAGATCCCTGAGGATCTCTACGGCAGATACAAGGCCGTTATCCGCTGGACAAGAGACGGCGAGGTCATCGCCGAGGACGAGGCTCCCTTCAAGATCTCCGGCGAGGAGAGCGTTTCCAACCTGATCACCAGCGACAAGAAGATCTACTCCACCGCAGATCCTGTGAACCTTACCAGCGCAGTTTTCAACAAGAGCACCAACATCGTTGAGAACGACCTTACTCTGAACATCACGGTCCGCAGCGCTGACACAGGCGCACAGGCAGCCGTATTCACAAGACAGATCAGCTCGCTGAACCCCAAGGGCGACACGGACTTCTCCGACGCCATCGCAGCAGGCTCTCTCCCGGCAGGCCGCTATCTGGCCGACGCCGAGGTGACTCAGGACGGCATCGCCCTTACCGAGGACAGCGCTGAGTTCACCGTGGAGGAGACTATCGCCGCCTTCACAGGCAACCTCAGCTTCACCCCCTCCGGCACCACGGCAAATGCTGAGTTCACCGCAGAGGATACGGGGAGCGCAAATGCTCCCGGAGCAAAGCTGATCGTTGACGTGTTCACCGAGGCCGGCGAGAAGCTCTGCACTATCGAGAAAACTGCGGACATCGCTTCCGGCGGGAGCGTTTCCTTCAGCGAGGCCCTTCCCGCAGGAGAGCTGGCTCCCGGAAGATACTCCGGAGCCCTCCGCATAGAGTACGGCGGAGAGAGCAGCGACCTTGCCTATGCAGGCTTCGACATCGCTCCCCCCGTGACCGCCGCTGCTGTGCCTGCAACAGCGCCTCAGAGCAGCGGATCTGACGAGGCTGAGGCGACTCAGACAACTGCGGCTGCGACGACAACAGCTCCCACGACTACAGCAAAGCCCGACACCAAGGTAAGCTCACCCAAGACCGGCCCCGAGGCCGTGCCGTGGTACATCTGGACCATGTCAGCTCTGAGCCTTATGGGACTTATCGCACTTAAAAAGACAGGAGGCAAGGAAGAAAATGAAGACTGAACTTAAAAAGGTCATTTCTCTGGCAGCCGCCGTTACGATAGCTTTTTCATCAGCGGCAGGCTCAGGGCTCTTCACGGCCCACGCTCCCAAAGCCCTCCGTCCGGCACCCCTTTCGGCACAGGCCCTGGGAGCAACTACCGCCGACCCGGGAGCTGCTGCCCTTGAGCGCCTCACCGAGGCGGCTCAGTCCGGCGACAGCGCCGGCGTCACCAGCGCCTGCGACGAGCTGCTGAGCCTCCTTGATCAGGAAAGCAAAGTCAGCTCCCAGCCCTATGACGACCCTGAGCTGGAGGAGCTCCGCCAGAGCTATCTCAGTCAGGTGGCAGTAAGAGCTGCAAGAGCAAGGAACGCTATCGAGGCCTACAGGACCGGAAGCGGCTCTCAGGAGGACCTGGAGGCTCTCCGTGACGCCTTCGCTGAGAGAGCAGGCTCACACAAGTCAGACGCCGTGCCTTCTGTGGCTGCGGAGAACGCATCTCCCCAGCTCATCGAGGGAAGGCTCACCGCTCAGGAGGAGGCTCCAGCTTCGGACGCTCCCACCGAGGAGGACCTGGCCTTCGCCTCCGACACACAGATCCCGGACAGCGTAGTTTCCATGGCCAAGGAGCTGGGGAGCGCTAAGGAGATCTACAAATTCGTAAAGGACAACGTCCGCTATGAGTCCTACTCAGGCTCAAAGAAGGGCGCAATGGTGACTCTGGACCAGATGGGCGGCAACGACATCGATCAGGCCTGCCTGCTGATCTCCATGCTCAGAGCGATCGGCGTACCTGCAAGATACGTCAGCGGCACCGTCCAGCTCAGCGCTGACCAGGCGGTGGAGATAACAGGCGCTGCCGACATCGAGAGCGCCGGAAGGATCCTTGCTTCACGATATAAGAACGTCAAGGGCGTCACAAATAACGGTATACTTGAGGGCTACCGCATGGATCAGGTCTGGGCAGAGGCATACGTCCCCTACACAGACTACAGAGGAGCAGGCTCAAAGGCCGGCGACAGCGTTTGGGTGCCTCTTGACGCCAGCTTCAAGGCTCTGGACGTGACATCGAGGGAGATGCCCCTTGAGTACACCGACAAGGACAGAGAGATCATCGGCGATACCCTTTCACACACCTCTGAATACCCCGTTATGTACCAGAGGGACTACTCCGTTCCCGAGACACTGGAGGTCTTCACAAGGCTCATCCGTGAGTCAGAGGACATCTACCTCCCCTCCTCGCTGCCCTATGAGACAGTACAGGTAAAGGGCAGGTGGTCGGTGCTCCCCGACGAGATGAAGGACAGCATCACTGTCCAGATCGGCGGAGAGGTCCTGCTGGATGCGCTCCTCCCGGAGCTGTACTACAAGCAGATCACCGTTTCCTTCGAGCCGGCAGGAGACTCCGACAGAGAGCTCCTTGAGCAGGCAGGAGACATCACGAAGGCTCCGGCATACATGATCCAGATGGTGCCTGTCGTAACAGTCAAGGACCACCAGTCCGAGGACAAGTACACCGGAACGAAGCCTGTTTCGCTGGGCATGGCCGACAGGATGCTCACCACCGTCACCAACGAGGGCGGCACGACTATCCTTGACGATGAGATCCTCAGCGGATCTGTATACGCCATAAACCTTGACTATCAGATAATCATGCAGGGAGATATGCAGTTCTCGCTGGCAAGGCTGAAGGCGGCACAGAACGATGTCACCGCCGAGAACAGCCTCTCACCTGAGATCTTAGGAGCGATCCTTGACTACACCGGCAAGAACTACTTTGCATACTGCGACCGTGAGGCCCTTGTATACGAGACGGTATACAACGTTGACCGCAACAGACAGCTCGGACTTTGCATCACCGGCTATGAGTTCGGCACAGACGACGAGCTGGGCGTGATCACCAGCCTCACCACCGGCAGCTTCTTCATGGACGCCGCCTATAACAACTACTCCGCCGTGAGCTACAGCGGCTCACAGGAGGACGAGATCTCGTTCAACATGGCGCTGGGCGCTTCCGAGTCCTTCTACGAGGGCCATATCTGGGAGATGCTCACCGACAGCGAGCTCAGGGGCATTTCCACCGTGTCGGTCTTCGCAGCAGCAGCCGAGCAGAACGTGCCTGTAAGGTACATCTGCGGCCCCGACTTCGAGGACAGCCTTGCTCTCTGCACAGTCAGCGAGGAGGTCAAGGAGGAGGTCCGCAACTTCGTCAACAAGGGCATGGCAGTACAGCTCGTGGCCGACACCATGACGATCGGCGACTGGACAGGAACGGCCTATATCGCAGTCGACCTGAGAACAGGAGCCTGCTCGTATATGCTCTCCGGCGGGACCGCCGGCGGACACACGGTATCCTTCGATTACCTTTATAAGGTGAACATGATGCTGTTCCAGATGAACCTTTGTCTGGGAGCAGTAAAGCTCACCGAGTCCTTCTTCAAGATCCACATGGAGGATCCCTGCAACGTGTTCAGCGGCGCAGTAACTGCCATAAACACCGGAAAGGCTCTCGGCAACGCCTTCACCATGTACTATGAGACGATCGACTTCATCTTCGATTACGCCATGGAAGGCGACGATATGCTGGACCGCTTCAAGGAGTTCACAAAGCAGAACATCCAGAACACTATCGACTATGTCAAGAGCATCTTCCACGATGCGGTATCCGACATCGTCAGCAATACCTTCAGCTTCAGCGTAAAGGTGCTGGAGGACCTTGGCAGCGACGCCTCCGAGGTAGTCGACATCGTGGGCGAGAGCGTTTCCACGGTACAGACCGTAGGCGAGACCAGTTATGAACTGGGAGAGGGCATAGGCTCCGGCGACGTTTACGATGAGGACTGGCTGAACGACTTCAACATGAACTGCTATGCGTCAGTCATGGACAAGATCCTGAACCTGCTGGGAAGGATGTTCGGCTAAGGCCTGCTGTATATACCCCATATAAACACTTTACCGCTCTCTCGGAGGACAAAAACTCCGGGAGAGCGGCTTTTTTGTATGATATGCACGATCAAGGCCGGAAAAATTTTCCGATGATCGTTTGATCGGACTATTGACAAAACTGTTCATGTGTTATATACTGTATATAGAACACATAAACAGCAGAAAGGAGGTCCATTATGAAGATCTACCAGAATTCCAACGAGCCGATCTACAAGCAGATCGCCTCACAGCTCCGGGAGCAGATACTCTCCGGCAAGCTCAAGGGCGGCGACCCTCTGCCTTCGATCCGGGGGCTCGCTCAGGACCTGAAGATCAGCGTCATCACCACCATGAAGGCCTACGAGGAGCTCTCAGCAGAGGGACTCGTGACAGCCTCCAAGGGGAAGGGCTACTTCGTCAACGCACAGGATCCGAAGATGCTGGCTGAGCAGCATATGCGCCAGTTAGAGTCTCACCTGAGCGATGCGATACGCTCGGCCAAGATCGCCGGTCTAACGGCAGACGATACCTGTGAGACCCTCAGGGCACTGTGGAACATCGACGGGTAAAGGAAAGGAGAACAGAGCATGGGCTCCGAGATCATCATACTGATAATAATATTTGCGATACTGCTCCCGGCCAGAGGCGTCAATGCCCGCCGGCGGAGAGCTGCAAGAAAACACCGAATGAATGGAGCGATAGATATGACTGAGCTGATAAAGAACTATATGGATAAGGACTGTCTCATCTGGCTGAGCTGGTCCTCAACGATCGAGGGAAAGATCATCGGCTTCGATGAGGGCTGGATCGAGGTCCAGACCAAGGACAGCAAGCAGATGATAAACTGCGACATGGTCACAAGGATCCAGGAGCACCCACGCAAAAAGAACGGCAAGAAAAAGTCCGTTATCATGTGATATAGAAGGAGAAAGGCAATGAAAAGTGCAGTTAAGATCAATGGGATCACTAAGAAGTACAAGGGCTTCACACTGGGAGAGATCCAGGCATCTATCCCCTGCGGCTTCGCAACAGCTCTCATAGGAGCCAACGGCGCAGGCAAGACCACCCTCATCGACATCATCTCCGGCGTCACCGGGAAGGACAGCGGCGAGGCCGTCTACTTTGAGGATAAGACCGACATCGACTCAGATGAGCTCCGTGAGCTGATCGGCTACTGCTCGTCGGCCAACTTCTTCCCACAGGACTGGAACATGAAGAGCATCATGACCTCCATGGAGACAGCCTTCGACAGCTTCAGCGGAGAGCGCTTTCGGAAGCTCTGCAAGCGCTTCAAGCTGGACGACCCGGACTCAAAAAAGCAGAAGAAGCTGGTGAAGCTCTCAGACGGCAACCGCATGAGAGCCTACCTTGCGGCAGTCCTGGCAAGAGACACAAGGCTCCTGATCCTTGACGAGCCTGCCTCCAGCCTTGACCCGCTGGCAAGGGACCTGCTCTGCGATATGTTCAGAGAGTACCTTGCTCAGGGCGACGGCGATCGCACGGTGCTGTTCTCTACCCACAACATCGCCGATATGGAGTTCGCCACCGACTACGCTATATTCATGCACGAGGGCAAGGTCATCGAGGCCGGCTTCGTGGAGGACCTGAAGGAGAAGTATATCCTGGTCCACGGCGATGCCGAGAGCTCCGCAAAGGCAAGGCCCCTCATGCTCTCATTCACAGCGAACAGCTCCGGCTTCAGCGGAATAGCCGCCGCCGAGAACGGCGCTGAGCTGTCAGCTCTGGATACGGCGATTGAGAAGCCCACCCTCCAGCAGCTCAGCGTTGGGATCCTCAGAAAGGCGGAGGAAGATGAATAAGAAGAGCTCGCCTGTGACCATACCTCAGGCAATGAAGATATATCTGGGCACGGGGATGATGAAGGAAACGCTGCTGCTCTCCTTGTTCCCGCTGATCCTGCTCCTGACCATGCTGGTGGGGGTATTCATCATCGGCCTGCTGGAGTTCAGAGGAGACTTCCAGGCCACCGCAAGCAAGCTGACCGGCAGCTCAGTGACCTCCTTCATCTACGGGCTGATACTTGCACCGGTGCTGGGGATCGAGCTCCTGCTGACCTACGACAGGGAGCTCCCCGGCGGAAAGTTCTTCCGCACCGTAAGGGGAGGCTTCTCCACCTTCGCTAAGTTCCGCACGGGCCTGACCCTGTCCATGATCGTCCAGACCACGGTATATCTGGCAGTAGTGCTCCTGCTCCAGATCACGAAGCTCATGCCGTTGAAGTGGGGCGTTAGCTGCATCATCGCCACCTTCATCTCGGCGCTTTTGGCGATCGGTCTGTGCGGCTTCGCTGTCATTATTAAGGACAACGCCGCAAGGTCGATCACCGTGACTCTGGGAACCTTCGCTGTGATCATAACAGGCCCCCTGTCCCTCTACATCACCGACGGAAGGCTGACTCTCATCCACCTTGCCGCCGCAGCCGCAGCAGCGCTGCTGATATTCCTTTCAAACAAATTCGTGCTGGCATACTACAAAAAATACCGCTGGCTGGAAAGCAGGTAATGAACATGAAGAAAGCTATAAAAACATATTTCTCGCTGACATTTTCGCCGATCATGCTGACCGTAGCTCTGGTCTTTGCGGCGGTCCTCCTTGTGGCCGCCGTCAAGGAGCCTGCTGAGCCCGGCAGCGAGGACTATATGTCCATGGTGGGAGCTATCGGCTTCGGCCACATCGGGATCCTGCTCTTCATGCTTCTGGGAGCCCTTAAGACTACACAGAACAAGTTCTTCCTGTCGCTCCCCTTCGCCAAGGACCTGGTCATCGGCGCTCCCGTCATACTCTGCGGAGCTCTGGGCCTGATCTTCGACACGGCTGCCGCTCTGGTGACGCACTTCTTCTGGGACGGTATCCCCAACGACGACGTGATCATCGTAAACGCCGCCAACACCGTGCTGATGACCCTGATCGTATGCCTCATCTCGAAGAACACCTTCAACGTGCTGAAGAGCGTCCTTTACATGGGATACTTCCTCCAAGGGATCTTCCTCCCCAAGATCCCCGGTATCTCCGGCGGTATCTTTGGCGGAGCAGCCGGACACTCTATGGCTGCCCTCCTGATCGCCGCAGTGATCTACGCTGCCGGTCTGGGGCTGGCAGTTCTGCTGCTGAGCCGCTGGTGGAACAGTCCCCTCCGTGGGCCGATGAACGTGCCTGCGGCTCCCCCTACAAGGCTATGAGAAAAGCCCCGGGACAGTGTCTCGGGGCTAGTTATCCATATGTCAGACCTCTCATGCCTGTTTTTCGGGCGCAGCTCACAGCCTTTCCGGATAGCTGATCTGGTCCCCCCACGACAGCGCTTACTGCACAAAGGTATTTTTCTCATTATACCAGAGCCTTCCTCGGCTGTCAATAGAAAAAGCGCCATAGTCTCCGACATTTCCCGGAGGAGCTATGGCGCATTTTTTATCACTTCTTTGCGAATTTAGCGAAGAGCGAGCCTCCGCCCAGCGCTGCGAATCCGTAACATTCCAGCAGGTTGAGGAAGTACTTGCCCCTCATGCCGAGATTTCCCAGCATCCTGCCGAAGTTGGAGAAGCAGTTCCCGAAGGAGACGTCTGAGAAGCCGAACTCCTCCTTGATCGTGGAGTCGATGACTGCGTCCACCTCAGAGCGGCTCATACCGGCAGCGTCGCCCACCTCGTACATTTCCTTTCGGTAATCGCCGAAGTACCGTTCAAAAACGTCAGCGATCTCCCAGCACCAGACGATCTTTTGGGCCAGGAAAACAGCGATGATGATGACTGCAAGGCAGATGATCACGCCGTAGCTCTGGGGGAGAAAGTTGTCCTTTGACATGAAGATGTAGCCTGCAACGGTGCCTCCGGCAAGGATAGCGCCGCAGATCGCAGCGATGAAGCCGACCCTTCCGATCAAGATCCACAGGAGGACGCCGGGGATAGCGCCTACCACAGCGCCAAGGATACCCTTGAAGATCTCCATGAGGACCGAATCCTCATGGACCGGCGTGAGCTTTCCGGCCTCGTAGACATCAGCGGAGGTGAAGACACGCTCCTGAGCGGCGCCGCTGACGGGCGGCTTGGCCGGTGAGGAGGGAGTTTGCGGCGAGTTGAAGTCGTCCATAAAGTCGTTCATAGATATTTACCCCTTTATCATGTTTTTCCGGGAAATACCCGGCAAGACCATTATAGCACGCCTCAGCAACAAAGTCAAGGTTTATTCACAATTTTGGGGGAGTTGTAATTTTTTAGTTTGAGCGGAGAGTGGAGAGTGGAGAGTTGTGGTGTCCGCCGTTGGCGGACGTATTTGAATGTAGGGACGGCCACTGGCCGTCCGTGCGCCATATACGCTGTGTAGGGGGCGCTCCCTAACCGGGACCCGTCCCCTCTGTCAGCTTCGCTGACATCTCCCCACACTGTGGGGAGTCACCCACATCGCCCCTGCCGCTTTGTAGGGGCGGACCCATGTGTCCGCCCGATGGTTTGCGGTGGACGCCCACCGCCCGGCTATGGCCGGGCGGCACAGGTGGGCAAAGAGGAACACCTCCAGAGGGGAGGGCTTTAACAAAAAACTGGTACAAAAGCCGGCGGCCCTCCCCTCTCTTCGGTTTTCCTCTCTGCACTCTCTTTTCCCTCA
>JAFUAO010000031.1 GCA_017460665.1 Ruminococcus sp. | reverse complement strand
GGGAGGGCTTTAACAAAAAACTGGTACAAAAGCCGTCGGCCCTCCCCTCTCTTCGGTTTTCCTCTCTGCACTCTCTTTTCCCTCACACCCCACCCCGCCGGCTTTTGACTATCCTTCGCAGGACCCTTCGGGCCTGCTGGAGTGGTATTTCTGGGGCGGTGGTCTGGATACGTTCGCCCGGTGGTTTATCGTACATGGCCGGGCGGACTGCTATGCATATAGCTGCGAAAGCCAGATCAAAGATCTGGTACGCAGCTTAACACGGGTCCGCCCCTACTCCGCACTAATAACTCGAAACTAAAAGGGCGGCTTGCAATTACGATCAGATCGTGGTATAATGTTCGTGACCGAACATTATATTTTTAATGTTCTCGCAGATACGCAGACCAAAGATCTGCTCCCTGCGATCGGACGATCATACCATAACGCTTCGCTTACATGGTATAATAACAGTAACATCAACGAAGCCTCAAAGGAGTAACGATATGGAAGATCCAAAGAAATTATACATGGTGGTGCCGTGCTATAACGAGGAGGAGGTCCTCCCGGAGACCTCAAAGCGCCTAAAAGAAAAATATCAGTCCCTGATCGGGCGTGGCCTGATTTCTAAGGAGAGCCGGGTGGTCTTCGTCAACGACGGCTCCAAGGACAAGACCTGGCAGATCATCTGCCAGCTCCACGAGAGCGATCCTGACTTCTTCTCCGGCATAGATCTTGCCCACAACGCCGGCCACCAGAACGCTGTTCTCGCCGGCCTGATGACGGTCAAGGACATCTGCGACATGGCCATAACTATGGACGCTGACCTTCAGGACGACATCAACACCATCGACGCTATGGTGGAGAGGTTCTATGAGGGCGATCAGGTGGTCTACGGCGTCCGCAGCGCAAGAGACACCGACACCTTTTTCAAAAAATTCACCGCAGAGGGCTTCTACAAATTCATGAAGGTCATGGGCGCTGACGTGGTGTACAACCATGCGGATTTCCGCCTGATGAGCAGCAGGGTCCTCCAGGAGCTGGGGGAGTTCCGTGAGGTCAACCTCTTCCTGAGGGGCATGGTGCCGCTGATCGGGTTCAAGAGCAGCAATGTGTACTACGAGCGTGCAGAGCGCTTTGCCGGCGAGAGCAAGTATCCGCTGAAGAAGATGCTGTCCTTCGCCATAAACGGCATAACCTCATTCAGCACGAAGCCTTTGAAGCTGATCACTAGCCTTGGCTGCATAATGTCAGTGCTGAGCATCGTGGCGCTGATCTGGGCGTTCATCGCAAAGATCGGCGGTTTTTCGGAGCCGGGCTGGTCCAGCACGATGTGTTCGATATGGCTGGTGGGAGGCTTGCAGCTTTTGTGTCTGGGTATCATCGGCGAGTACGTCGGCAAGATCTATTCGGAGGTCAAGGCAAGGCCTCGGTACATCATCGCAGATTTCATCAACAAGGAGAAATAACGAAAGGGCGGCGTGAGCCGCCCTTTTTCAATGCGAAATTCGGAATTAGGAATTCGGGATCGTTGTGTCGCCTTCGGCGACGTATTTGTAGGGGCGCACATCGTGCGCCCTTGCCTCCCCGAAAATGTAGGGACGGACATTGGCCGTCCGTGGGTTATATATGCCGTGTGGGGGCGATTTCCGTTCGCCCGTGCCGCTTTTTCGGATCTCCCGTTTCGTTCGACGTCACCTGCCTCGTTGCCGCTGAGCGGCAAGGCCTACATTATGGACCGGTGGAAGGGGACGCTCTCTGCTAAAGCATATAGCATCGCCAGCCAGATCAAAGATCTGGGGCGCTGCTTATCTTGCAGAGCGTCCCCTCTTGAAAAACAGTC
>JAFUAO010000030.1 GCA_017460665.1 Ruminococcus sp. | reverse complement strand
AGGGCTCTGCCCTTGGATCCCGGCAGGGAGCGAGCGGCTCCCTGCACCCCGCAATTATTTTGTGTGTCATTTCCACTCTCAACTCTCCACTTTCAACTCTCAACTATTTTTTCCTCACGCCAGAAAAATATCCCTCTGGGAGCAAATATCCCCCTGGAGCGTATACTCCACCGTCAGCGTCATGCCCTCGCCGTCGCCGGTCCGCTGTATGTCCCGTGAGATGATCTTTGTGTCGCCGGAGAGGAAATTCTTCTCGTACAGATACACCTTCTCCATGAGCTCCGCCGAAAGCTCCTCCTCGGTCAGCTCCTCCGCCCTTACCTGAGTCTCTAAGAGCTTCCGGCGCTCCACGAAAATGGGCAGCGCCTTCCCGAAGAAGCTGAGCTGTCGGGAGCTCTCCTCGCTGACGGAGCTCTCATAGGGATCCTTCCCGAGGTACAGCGGTATCCGCCACCCGAAGAGCCTCAGGCTCCTGCGGCTCTTGCTCCGCCCGGTCATGATGCTCCTCTCCGGCCGCAGGGACCCGGAAAAGGTGACGGTCTCCTGATACTGGCCGATGATGTCGCCCATTGCGTGGTGGAAGGTGGAGTGTCCCGTTTCGTCGCCGGTGACTCCGCTTATGAGGAGGGTCCCCCTCGGCACGAAGTCCCCCACCTTGTGCATCAGCATACCGTCACGCACCACCGTGTACACGATCACTGCGTCACGGGAGGCCACTATGTTGCAGGGGAGCCTCTTCCGGACACGCTCCGGCGGCAGCACAGGCTCAGTCACCTCCACCACCAGACGGCTCCCGGAGCGGTGCATACCGGCCCATGCGATCCCGTCCACCTTCAGCCTGAGCTGGTCCTCGCTCCAGATGTAGTCGATGTCTCCGGCACGGGTCCCCGGCCGGATGTCCAGCTCCTCCAGCGCCGCCAAGATCACCTCGTCCCGAACGGCGGTATTCCCCTGTATATCGATGATCAGGATCGTTTGGGAGAGATATGCCAGCGCCGCCGTTATAATCATGCCTCCGACGATCAGGCCGGACCTGTGCCGGTATCTTCTCAGCCGTGAGGACAGTGTAGGCCTTTCCCGGCAGTCCAGCTCCACTCCGCACTCCTCCGCCAGGCTCTCCACCCTGTGAAGGTCCCGGCGGTAGATCTGGAGGGAGAGCACGCCGCCGCTGCAAAACTCCTCAAAGCAGGTGACTCCGCCGGTGTGGAGGGCATTTATGAACCGGTAGAGGCCTCTGCCCTGAGCCTTCACCTCAATACAGCCTCTAAGCTGATCTCTCATGGCGCCGGACGCTCCTTTCAGAAAATTCGATCCTCTCGATCCGCCCACGGATCACAAGGCCGCTGGTCTTGAAGTCGAAGGCTCTCAGGCCGCTGCCCCAGATCTGTATGCAGAGCCTCCCGGAGATCAGCCGCATGAAGATCTCGCTGCACTCCTCGATACGGCGGCAGTTCTCCACAAAGATCTCACGGTTGCCCTCGACGTACATACCCGGCCCGAGATAGAGGCGGTCTGCCAGCTTTTCAAACATTTTCATCACTCCAGCTCATAAAGTTCCGCCTTCTATAATATGATTGAGAGGGTGATGGATATGAAAAAACTGAGAGAAAAGGCCGCCGGAGCAGCCGGGATCACGCTGGTTTTCGGGGGAACTGCCTTCTGTATCGCAGGCTCCGGGGCGGTCAGGAGCGCTGTTTCCGAGGCGGTGGGGCGCTGTCTGGGGATACTGATCCCCTCCCTTTACGCCATGCTGATAATGTCCGCCCTCCTTATAAGGAGCGGAGCGCTCCGGCGGCTCTCCGGGATCCTGAGGCTGCCGGGGAGGATCCTGCTGGGAGCAGACGGCGAGGTCCTGGGGATCTTCCTGGTGAGCTCTCTTGCCGGCTATCCTGTGGGGGGAAGGCTCCTTGCAGGTCTCGTCCGTGAGGGAAGGCTCAGCCCCAGCAGCGCCTCGTGGCTGTCGGGAGCCTGCTTCGGGGCAGGGCCGGCGTTCATCTTCGGCTGTATCGCCTCCCAGCTCTACGGGGATCCTGCCGCCGGACGGCTGATCCTGATCTCGTCCCTTGCCGCCGACCTGATCATCGGCGTGGGCCTTTCCTTTATTATAAGGAGAGCTCCCCGTGAGGCGGCAAAGAGGGCTCCGATCCGGCTGGACACAGAGCTGGTGTCGGAGTGCATCGTTTCCGCAGGGCGCTCCATGGCGGAGATCTGCTGTGCTGTGCTGGCCTTTTCCGTGGTGACAGCGGCTCTTAGCTCAGTGGGGGCCCTCTCCGCCGCCGGAGAGCTCCTTGGGCGGCTCTCCGGGAGGCCTGCTGCGGTCTGCGAGAGCCTCTGCGCCGCCTTTTTGGACGTGACCGCCGTGACGAAGCTCCCGGCCGGGGACCCGACTCTCCTTCCGGCGCTTTCCGCTCTGACTGCCTTTGGGGGGGTTTGCGTCTTTGTGCAGATCTCTGCGGCGGTCCGGGGAGAGTTCCCCCTCTGGCGGACAGTGCTCCTGAGGATCCTGGCCGGAGGGCTCAGCTATCTGATCTGCCGGGGACTTCTTCCGGAGGACATGATCATGGGAGCCTCGGTCTCCGCAGCCGCCCTCCGGACCGCCGCCACAGGAGCAGCCTCGCCGGTGCCGTCGGTGCTGTTGATAGTGATGACGGTGACAGTTTTGCGGGAGAGGGAAGGTCTCCGGGGGAGACATTTAACGTTTCTCGATAAATAATTATCGTTTATTTTGCACAAGGGAGCCCTATACGGGCTCCCTCTTTTATATGCAAACATACAATATTTATCGAAAAACGATAAAAAGTAGTTGACAAACGTTATTTTGCGTGGTATCATAGAGTCATCAAAGGGAAACGCTCCCGAACAACATGGAGGTACATTATGAAAAACGCAAATGTTTCAAAGATCAACACACTTGGCAAGGTATCAAAGGTCATCGTTATCCTTCTCATGATAGCAGTCATCGCAGGCATCGTCGGCACGGTCATCGGTGCAGTCACAATGGCAACTCTCCCTGAGGACGCTATCCAGATCACAGGCACCACCGACGCTGAGGTGGTAGTGGACGAGAGCCGGCTTTCCGCTCTGGGAAGCGCTTTGGTCAAGAGCGGCACTCTGGTAGATCTCCCCGACACTGACATCCACTTCGACCACTTCGGGACTGACTTCTCCCTCAACATCAAGGAGACCAAGACTGACAACTCGCACTACTCCTACACGATCGACGGCGACATCACAAAGTTCAACTGCAAGGCCTTCGCTATCGCCGGCACCATGGCTTGCCTTGGCGGAACACTGGTGCTCATCGCTTCACTGATCTCCTGCATCTTCGGCAAGAAGCTGACTGACGCCCTTTCAAAGTGCCAGTCTCCCTTCGAGGAGAACGTCCTCAAGAGAATGAAGGCCTTCGGCTTCTCGCTGATCCCCTTCGCAGTAGTGAGTCTTATCCTCAAGGGCATCGGCCTGCTGACAGCTCTCTTTGCACTGATCATCATCCTCTTCGTCTTCGTGTTCAACTACGGTGCAGAGCTCCAGAGAGAGTCTGACGAGACAGTCTGAGAGGTGATCTTGATGAAAAAAACGACAGCGATCTCTAAGATCAAAGAAAACAGCACCGGCATGGCAGTGCTCATGGCTATCGTGGGACTGCTCTGCCTGGGCTCGGTGATACTGGGGGTAGGCGACTCGGTCTACCACTCCACCTTCTCCGAAAAGAAGGAGGAGATGGCTCAGCTCCTTGGGACAGGCACAGTATTCGCAGCCTGCGCCTTCATCACCTCATACATTTTCAGAGGCATCTCCCGCACAGGGATCCCCTTCTCCGAGGAGGCAGTCAAGGGCGTCAAGACCATTGCCGGACTGCTCTTTGCTGGGGCCTTCCTTCCGAATATCCTTCTCACTGTATTCAGCGGAAAGTACGCAACGGTCAGCGGATCCTTCATACAGATCTCGATCCTGATCCCGGCTATCCTGATATTCTGTCTCGCTGAGTTCCTGGGCTACGGAGCGATGCTCCAAAAAGAGTCCGACGAGACGGTCTGAGAGGTGATACTATGGCAATTATTCTTAGACTTGACCGTGTCATGGCGGACAGAAAAATGAGCCTCAACGAGCTCAGCGACCGTGTGGGAGTCAGCAACGTGAACCTCTCCAAGCTAAAGACCGGAAAGGTCAGCGCTATCCGCTTCTCTACTCTCAACGCTATCTGTAAGGCACTTTCCTGCCAGCCCGGCGATATAATGGAGTTCGAGGACTCCGATGACGAGCTGGCCAAATGACCGGAGCCGGGGAGAACGTTCCGATGAACGTTCTCCCCGAGCTATAGACCGACGATACCCTATCAGGAGGACGAATTGAAAACTAAGAAGAAAACTCCGCTGAGGATCATAGGAAGGATCCTGCTGGTGATCCTGGCGATCTTGGCGGTATTCCTTATCATCATGACGGTATATGACAAGATCATGCTAAAGAAGAACAAGGACCTGTACGAAACGCCGCTCGGAGAGCTCGTCGAGGTAGACGGCCGCAGCATGAGCGTGTACACCGAGGGCGAGGGCGACCACACACTGGTCTTCCTTTCCGGCTGGGGAACGCCCTCACCGATACTCGACTTCAAGGCACTTTACAGCAGGCTCAGCGGCGAGAACAGGATCGCTGTCGTGGAGAAATTCGGCTACGGCTTCAGCGATGAGATCGACGATGATCGCAGTATGGACACTATCCTCCGCCAGGACAGAGAAGCCCTTGTAAAGGCAGGAGTCGAGGGCCCGTATATCCTTTGTCCCCATTCCTTCTCGGGCTACGAGGCTGCTCTCTGGGCGCAGAAATATCCCGACGAGGTGGAGGCCATAGTTGGGCTTGACTGCTGCACTCCCAACTGCGAAAGCGAAGATGCTCTCAGAAAAAATGATAAGATCATGGGCTTTGCAAAATATGCGAACAGAGCGCTCAGCTATACCGGACTGCTCAGGCTCGCAAACCTCGATCAGTCAGGCACTCTCACCGATGAAGAGAAGAAGATCTTCACCGAGATCGCCTGTCATACAGCTGCAAACGACACGATCATGAGAGAGGGCAGCCTTGACAATGAGCTTGCCGTGATCGGCGAGCTGAACTCCTCTCCGCTGCCCACAGTACCCATGATAATGTATGCCTCTGCTGATCATAGCGGAGAAGAGCTCTGGGTCGGCGGTATGCAGGCAATGGTGGACGCATCGGAAAACGGAGAGCTGATCAAGCTGGACTGCGGACACTACGTCCACGACTTTGAGTACGAAAGGATCAGCGAGGATATAAAGGCGCTCATAACAGAGCTTGATAAGTGACATTGACAAAAGCCTCCTTCCGTGGTAAAATAGAAAAAACGGGAGGAGGCTGGTCATGGAGAAAAGAGCAACACTGAAAATGCTGAGCATCGTTTCCCTTGTATTAGCGCCAGTGATCGGCGGCTGGGGGATCTACCGGCTCACACAGCTCGGCGTGATCTACGATGATCTGGAGATCAGCACCGGGCTCCTGTCCTTCGGCATATTGGGAGCATTCGAGCTGTTCCGGGCAGGAATGACCAACATCATGTATGCCGGCGCTCTGCTGATCGGCACGTTATGCCTGTTCAACGCCCTGTGCATGGCGGCCTTCGGGATCCTTTCCCTTATCGCAGTAAAGAAGCGGTCGGTGAAGCTCGTAACAGGCCTTCTGTGGGCAGCCAGAATACTCATGATCCTTGTATTTGCGGTCCTGCTTGTGCAGAATATCCCGGTAATAGGCAGCTCCTTCATAGGCTTTGCTGGGTATTTCATAGGCTGCGGACTGATGACTCTTTCGCTGCTGATTTTCAGTAAGGTCTTAGAGGAGGAGCGGGATGTGATGCTTGCACCTCCGGCGGAAGAGCTCCCGGAGGAGGCCCCTGAGGAAGAACTGTAACATAAAAAAGAGACTGCCAAATGTCCGCTGCTCTTAGCGGAAAAACAGTATCAAACCGAATAGGAAATGATGATCTAATACGATAAAATATACCGGCAGCTAAAAAATTAGCTGCCGGTATCTGATCTATCCCCTTACAGATATTTCGAATAATAATAACAGGAGTGCAGACCTGATATGATTTATCCTCGCATAGCCATTATATCACAACACTGAAATACGAGCAATTACATTTTCAATCAATTTTATTACATATCGTCCCGGAATGATCCAAATGAACTGAAAATCGACTTCAACTACTAATTATTGCAATTTTGCCGAGCCATGCCAATATATCATTCTCAGCCTGCCTTGCCATTTTCTCCTGTTCTGGCGATCTGCTGTCATGAAAATGGAGATCTTCATATTCAAGGTTATTTTCTTCAATAAAGCCGTGTAAAGCTCCGTCATAAGTGATAAGCTCCGTGGGCACGCCATTTTCATCGAGTGCCGACTTGTAGTCAAGCGAGCCCTTACCGATAGGCTCATCGCCTGCAAGGATAAACAGTGCAGGAGGGGTCGTTTTCTTCTGTTCATCGGTCAGCCCATTGTACTGCTCTAAAATGTCGCTGATAAAGGGATAGCAAAGAATTTGTCCCTTTACGATCACACCCTCTTTGTGCAGCTGTAATGCAGCCGCCATTGCGTGATAGCCTCCGGCTGAATATCCAAGAATGAAAATATTGTCAGTATCTATGTTATACTCATCAGCATTGACTGTCATATATTTTACAGTGTCCTTAACTTCATCGACAGCATACTGTTTTGTGATACCGTCCTTCATCAGCTTGTAATTGACCGTCACCACCGTACAGCACCAAGCCTTTGAAATGCGTTCACTCTGGGTATCAAGAGTATCTGCATCACCTGCAACAAAAGCTCCGCCGTGGAGATTTATTACAAGCGGTACAGGCTCGTCACTTTCATAGCGGTAGAGGTTTACATCAACATCATCGGCTCCGTCACGGTTTATGTATAAATGCTCGCCTATCAGTTCATCATCTGACTTTACCATCATCTCCTGATCTTTCTGTCGCAGCTTGGCATCATAAAATATCTTTACAATAAGCAGAACTATCAGAATTACTATTACAGAAAAAACTATCGCAATGACCTTCAGCACCTTATGACCTCTTTTCTCCGTGTTTTTCACACCTTTGACCTCCTTGACAGAAACGAAAATGTATGTTAAGATTTACAGGTACAATTGTAACTCAAACTGTTTTCAAAGTCAATAGAAAGCCCAGAAAAGGTACAAAAGGAGGGCAAATGTGCCTATGAGAGAATCAACCAGGATCGTTATGGACAGAATAACGGCAGCTCTGCTTGAAATAATGAAACGAGTACCAATTGATGAAATATCGATATGTGAAATAGTTGAGAAAGCGGAAGTAAGCAGAAATTCATTCTACCGCCATTTTCAGGACAAGGACGACATTCTGCGCTGCTATATTTCCTCTGAAACTGAGCAATGGCTCAGGGATACTGGAAAAAATATTCTGAATATAGAAAGTCCTAAGGCGTACATTGTCTTTCTGCTCGACCATTTATATCAGTATCGTGAAGTCATAGATATAATGATGCGTGACGGAAAAATGTATTTGCTTGAGGAGGAATTTGACAAGCGTTTCAACTCAGTCCTGACAGGAACTTCAGACCCATATCACATTGCATTTATAATAGGCGGCTTTTACAAGCTGTTCTGTTACTGGGCAAAGACAGGCTATGAGAAAACTCCGCAGGAAATTGCAGAGTATGTAAAATGATCAGGAACCGCTTTCCTTTTGCAGTTTCCGATACCTGAGCGCTGTGATGCCGACTCTGTCCTTGAACTGCCGCATGAAATGGCTCTCATTCATGTAACCGCACTGTTCGGCGATCTGACCTATCCGCATATCGGAATGAACAAGCAGCCATTTTGCTTTTTCAAGCCTTGTATTGATGATATCATCAATACAGCTCGTGCCGTACTGCTCTTTGTACAGGCGCTGCAAGTGGCTTCTGCTTATGCCAATTTCCTTTGAGATAGAGTCGATATTCCAGTCAAGCTGCGGCTCATTGAGAAATCTTATCCTCAGCTTATGGAGCTGTTCACGGTAATCCTCGGTATGCGAGGCAAGTGCAAGAGCCTTGTTTTCGGCTATTGCAGCCATTTCATCGAAAAGAGCCTCAAATCCAGCTATATGGCTCAGGTCTGTGTATCTGCAAACGACGGCTGACCTGTTAAGGTCGATATGTGCTGCCCCGTTGTAGTATCCATTCACAAGACGTATCAGCTTATCGGTGAAGCTCTCGATAGTGTCTGTTTCATTTTTGCTGCAATTGTCTGCACACACATATGCAATGAGGCCTTCAGCAGGTACAGCAAGTATGTGCTTTTCGTCGGTGTTTCTCAGAGCATTTGCTATCACCGATACAGACGGCACTTCATAGTGCTCGTTCTTTTTGTCCGAATATGACAGAACAATGACCGCAAGTCTTTCTTCACCTGCGGCAAACGATGCAAGGTTCTCGATAAGTCCTCGCCTGTTATACAGACCTGTTGCAGGGTCTATCGTAGAAAGACTTTCAAACTTCTGCCGTATATGCTCTCTGTACAGCTTTTCCTGAATGAGATTAATGCCGTTTGCAAGTGCATCGCACCAGCTCACATAGTATTCGTCCAGAAGTATATCCTCGGAGCTTTTGTATGATGTACACATATACCCGAATATCTGACTTTTGTAGTGCAGGGAGGTCAGCACGAATATGGCTGTTTCGTGAGACTTTTCAAGTGCAGGGAATATCTGCCTTATGGGAAATTCATACATAGAATTTTCGTTCGGACGACGCCTTTTGGAAAGTGCAAGGAGCATATTTTCTGAGTAGCCGTCTGTACGGAATTTATCAGGGGAGTCAAGGTCGAAAAGCCAGTCCGAGCAAAGGCAGATCTCCAGCCATTCCCAGTTAAGGAGCATATAGCCAAGCCTGTTCGCCTCATCAATAAGCTCCCCGATAGTTCCGCAGGCGGACATTTTCCCGATGATATCCGATGTTATGTAGTTTCTTCTTTCTGCGTATATCTCAGAGGTCTTGCGCAGATGCAGACGCAGATTTTTGTCACCGCTCAGGTGGTACATGGTACTTGCGGGAGTACAGCCGCAGCTCGTGCCAAAACGGATATACTGCTCGGTCTGGGTATCGCTGAGCTGAGTGTGACCTATCTGTTCAAGGAGCATTTTTGCGGCAGACAGTCCAAGCTGACGCTCATGTCCTGCGACAGTAGTTATGGGCGGCTCATGGACGAATGCTTCCCAGCTACCATCATAGCCTGCTATTGCAATGTCATCAGGTACTTTTACACCGTGCTCTGTCAGGGAGCTGCACAAAGCGGCAGCCATTGCATCGTTGGCACAGACTATCCCGTCCGGCATAGCTATTGTTCCGTCAGCTATTTCCAGACCTATTCGCTTCGGAACGTCCTTCCAGAAATATCCGTAAAATATGCAGCTCTCATCGTATTCAAGTCCCTCCTCGTCCATTGCCTCAGTAAAACCTGCAAGGCGCTCTAATGAGGCATAGTTGTCATCCATACCCGTAATGCAATATAGCTTTTTGCAGTTGTGCTCCCTTATCAGGTGCTTTGTGATGAGCTTCATATACTCTCGCTGAGGAGGAAATATATAAGGATATTCGTCACATTCGTATTCAAGAACGATACAGGGGATATCACGGCTTTTCAGTATGCTGAATATCCTCTTTCTGACGGTATCGCTGCTGAAACGTCCTGCGGCAAAGATCACGCCGCCTAAGTCGATATACCTGAGCAGGGTGTAGATGTTTTCAAGACCGTCGGAGTAGCCGTTGGAGAAATGATCCATTTTGGCGTTGAATATGCCTGTCAGCACAATAACATCATAGCCGTACTGACTGCAATAAGAAAAAATTCCGCCTATCAGGTCGTTGTCAAGGGAGCTTGCAATATGCGGTATCACAAGCGCTATACGTCCTTTGCTTTTCATGTTCTCACCCTCCTTATCACTATTATTATACTATGTCCCGCTATTCAAGTCAAACAAGAAAACCGCAGGTCTCATCGCCTGCGGTTCTTGCTTATATTTTGGCGAGCATAAGTCTCCTCATCATTACCAAGTCAAATACATCTATTTTCTCGTTCTCGCAAAGATCGCCTGCGGTCCAGTCGGTAAGTGTGCCATTGCCGAGCAGGAATTTCTGCATCATTACAAGGTCGGCAATATTGAACTCTCCGTCAGCGTTGACATCTCCCTCAACAGCTTTCTTTGCTGCGGCAGGCTCGATAATGAAAGTCTGACTTCCGTTTATCACTACAGGCTGTTCATCGGCTGTTATGAATGTGTAGCTTCCGTCCTTGCCGCAAAGGGCTTTAAGTCCCGAATATTCGCCGTTATTTATGCTGTATGTTCCGTTATCGGAGCGGACGATCTCCCATACAGCGGACTTGCCGCCTTCAAGACCTGTGACACTGCATCTGCCGCTGACGATGTAGGGACGAACAGGCTCTACAGACCAGAGCTGACAGTCGCCGCCCCAGTATTCCCACTGATCGATGTTTCCGCCGTTTTCAGCAGAAAATTCGTACACATCAAGACCAGCCTTATCGCCTGAGCATTTTGAAACTATACCGTAGTAAGAACCGTTTTTGACGAGTTTCCAGAGCTGATTGTTCTGTCCCGAATATGTTTGCAGCTCAGCATTAATACCGTTATCGGCGGAGTTTTCAGCGACTGCGATACATTTCGACTCATCGCCCAGCGAGACTATCCTGCAATACTCATCATCCACCGCCACGATACGCCACTGCTGTGCAAAGCTCTGATTTTTCTCCCATTGCTGGATATTGGTGCCATTATCCAGCTTTCCCTCGGGAAGATCAAGGAGAAGTCCGCTGTTTTTGTTTTCGATGAAGTATGACGCTCCGCTCAGGAGCTCGGTATCACCGATATTAACAGAAACGCTTGGATCGCCTGCTGTCTCGGGAGCATAGACGAGCTGACATTTATCATTGGTGAAGTCAGAGCCGCTGCGCTCACTTCCGGTAAATTCCGTTGTTTTAGCTCCCCATACAGTCTGGTTGTTTTTGCCCACAGCCGTAAAGGACATGACCTTCTTGCCGTTCTCGTCCTTGGCTGCAATGAAGCAGCCGCTGTAACGCTGCCCGTCTATGGTAAGCTCTGCGGCGGCACTGTCGTCAGCCTGCTTCCACGTTCCCTTTACCGAACCGCTGACAGTACCGTCGCTTTTCAGCTCTATCTTGCTGTACTCATGGACTGTACCTGCCGTATCATTGCCGTGGTCGATATACTCGTACTCTCCGACGATATCCTCCGTATTATAGCCATTTTCTGCGATAACATCGCCGCTGTACTCATAGGGAGCTACAACAGGCCAGCCATCGCTGTTGAAATACATGGAGTGTACACGGACTTCGTGATATTCGTTTCCTCTGTTGAAACGGGCGTGGTAGAACAGATACCACTTGCCGTCGTCGTCACGGAGAACGGAGTTGTGTCCGCAAGCCATATACGCCGTATCCAGCGAGCTGAATTTGTAGTTGCCCATGACTTTAAGTCCTACGCTGTCAAGACCCGTGTTAGGTTCTAAAACAGCCTTTTTACCTGACGGATCATAGAAGGGACCCGTGGGGCTTTCAGAGCGGAAAACACGCATATTATAGCCGCCTGTGGCTGTCAGTCCGCCGTATGTCACCCAGAGGTAGTAATAGCCTGTTTCGGGGTCATACTCCATAAAAGGACCTTCGCCCGATCTATAATAGCCGCCCGATATCTTCGTACCGAAATAGCTGTCTATCATGCGTCCGTCTGCGGTCTTGCCGCTTTTCGGGTGGATGCATCTGCCTGTCTTAGGATCCATTTCAAGGGTGAAGATCCCGCCTGACCACGAACCGTATACCATGTACATCTTGCCGTCCGTATCATAGTATATGGTAGGGTCAATGGCGTTGGGGAAGAGATAATTATTGTAGTTGTCTTTGTTGAACCACTCGTTATTGAAGGTCACTTCTCCCGAAGCGATAAGCTCATCAATATTTGTGGAGGTGTACTTTCTGTTGACGTTTTTGGTAGCGCTTGTCGCATAGCTGTCATTGTTTGTAAATCCGGAATAGATCAGCGTGTCAACCATTTTGTAAGGACCTTCTGCCTTGTCCGAGACTGCATATGCAATGACCGATCTCATATATGTTGAGGAGGTGCAGAAATACATAAGATAAGCACCTGTTGTTCCGTCTGTGTTTATGTAGTCAGGGTCGTATATAACGTCAGGCGCCCAGACAGAAAATCCGCCTTCGCAGTCCTCCAAGTCTTCGCCAGCCCACGCGAAAGCCTTTGCGAGATTTCCTGACAAGTCGCCAAATTCAGCGTTATTTGTCTTTGCATAGCCGTTTGTAAATCTTGTCCAGTTCTGTAGATCGTTCGTTTTGGCTGCGTCAATGTGCGAGCCGAATACATAATAAGTTCCGTCCTCGTCCTTGAATACAGACGGGTCGTGGACCGATACTCTGCTTTTGCCAGATGCGGCATCAACGCTCCGCTGGGGGATACTGCCAAAACTGCCTATCATAAATGCCGAAAGAAAAAGTGCTATCGTCTTTTTGAGTTTCATAAAACTCCCCTCCTTTTAATGCCATTATAACATTAAAGGTAGGGGCGATCCAATTACATATAGTCCCGATCTTATGACATATAGTCTCATTTTAAGTGCGATAGTATCTTAGCGAGAACAATTTGCTATGTTTGATTTGCGATCTCACTTCAACCGATGAATAGCTGCCCTAAACTCTTCCTCTGATATAACTCCTAACAAAAAGCTGTACACAGGCTCGTTCTGACAAAAGATCTCCGCTAAAGCTCCGATAGCACGCATTACTTTCAGAAATTCCTCGATGCTTGTATTCTCTTTGGTATACGTTCTCAGTTTGTCAAGAAGTCTGTTGAATGGGGTCAAATTGATCTCAAGGAGATCAACGAGCTACGCTCAAATGTGATCTCGGGCAGCTCAGTCGCCTTGTCACCGTCATACATAAAACCTCTGATCTTATTCTTATTTGGAAAAACATACAGTCCACGGCTCAGATACATAAGTTTTGCCTCCAAAGATAAGTTACAACTGCCCGTTACGAAAAAAGCTGTGAAGCAAAAAACTTTGCAGCATAGGCGGCAAATTGTATTTTACGGGTAAATTGTTGATGAATAAGTTATGAAGATCATTTAGCATATCCTCTATATCCACCATAACGTGTACGAGGTGCATAATTATCGCAAAGCTGGATTTCTTGTTTGTTTTCATGTTCAGGTTCACCGCTGAGGTCGCATAAATAACTGTATAATTTGTCCTGAACGTTCAAGTCAATATATTTTTCCTTGTGTTTCCCATAGCATAACATACAGCCAAATTCGCTGTTGCCATATGGTGAGTATTCTGAAAACTGACAAGTAAAGCAACATCGTAATTCAAATCTGTCGAATAACTGTCTGTTGATGCTTAATAAGGCTGTTTCAAAGTCACTAGTCTTTTCCCCATATATCACTTCTTTCCCTATATTCAGCGAAAATTCTGTTACAATACAAATGTCAGGGGAAACTCTTTCTTCATCGCACATTACTATAGGATCATAATTATTGTCCTCGTTTGTTCGACTACGAACTGAGTATTTAAGAAAAATATATGCGTTCATATCTTTTTGGTCTTGAATATGTATAACGGTAATAGGTATATTAACTTCAAATTCGTATTGCTGTAAATAATAAGTGTAATTTGATCTGTATTCCTCACCATCTTGGCTAGTAAGTGTTACCCCACCACATTTCAGAATTGTGAAAGGCAATTTTGAAATATCGTATTTTTCAGGAGTTTCAAGTTCAAAGGATATAATATCACCTATAAAAGAAACTCCCTCTACCTCAAATGATATCGGAGAATTTCCGCATTCAGAATTAATAATGTCTATATCAATGTCATAGTTTTCATTTTTGAAATGTCCCTTGTATTTGACCATATTGTTTCACCATGTAACTTAAATAATTTATATGTTTTTCTTTACAATAGCAAGCTAAGTTCTTTATCATTACGCATAAATTATAACATAATGTTTCTAAGAAAGCAATACTCCTGTTTCAAGGCTTTTCACATCAAAACGGTCAAATATTACTTTGTTACCACAACGGCGAGCGTGACGGTAGAAATGTTGCCGTCACGCAGGCACTGCCTGACAGCTCACAAATGTCTATATAGTTTCATCTGCGGGGCGCGTCAGTAGGTTTCCGTGACAGTAAAGTTACCGTCACGGCAGAGTTACTGTCACGCACAAAAACGCCCGTTTTTGCCGCAGATACAGAAATCGGGTAGTTATCCCACCTACATCCACAAAAGCGATCGTGGCGCAACGTGGAGCGAGTGTGGCGATACCGACAAGTATGCAGGATATATCTACTGTGCTGAATGCGGCTCGAAAATGTATCTTCACCGTGGCAAGGGAATCAAGCCTGAGAACAACTACTATCAGTGCGGCGGTTATCAGACCAAAGGCGGAAGATACTGCACAGTTCACAGAATAAAGGCAAATGTGCTTGACAGCTTAGTCCTTAAACAGCTCAGAGATATGACCGCTTACGTAAGAGATGATCCTGAGGAATTCTATGAAATAGCCGCCCGTAACGGCAGAGAGACTGCTGAGCTTACTGAGCTCTCGACGGAGCTTGATAGCTTGGAACGTAGAGATGAGTGCATACGCGAATTTATCGAGAATGCAAGGCAAACCTCGAGATCAAGGAGATCACTCCGAAGATACTTAAAACGTTCATAAGTCGGATAGACGTCTATGAAAAGCCGGAGAAGTACTCACGAACCTGCGGAAATATGATACTTATACATTATACGTTCCCAAGCCTGAACAAGTTTGAGTCTGTGCTGCCTCCAATTGCTGACAAGGCATTTGCACATGCAGCCTGCTAAAAGAGAAACCGAGTGGCTGATAACCACTCGGCTTACATACGAATTTAGTAAAGTTCCGTTAAGGATAGTACGCAAACGGCACACTTTTTTTCTTAACTGCTTGGAGCCTTTTCTGAGGGCAGAGCCCTCAGACACCCGGCAGGGAGCGAGCGGCTCCCTGCCTAACCGGCCCGTCCCCTCTGTCAGCTTCGCTGACATCTCCCCACACTGTGGGAAGTCACCACGCAGTTATTATTTAAGTTTTACACGACGTGCGGTACTCCGAGGGCGACAGGCCCTCAGCAGACTTGAACTGCCGCACAAAGTAGTTGTAGGAGGAATATCCGCACTCCCGGGAAATATCCGTCACCGTCCTGTCAGTGCCGGACAGCAGGGCCTTGGCCTTCTCTATGCGGAACTGGATCATCTCCTCGATGATGCTCTTCCCGAAATAGGTCTTATAGATCTTTTGCAGATAGCTCTTGCTCAGGTAGAGCTGATCGGCGATCTCACTGATGTTCCAGGGCGCCTCCGGGTTCTTCATGATCTTGTTCCGCAGCAGGCACAGCTTCTCGAACTGAGGATTTGCGTTGTGCTCGGAGAGGCTGTAGCTGAACACCCTGTTGACGGCGGCCTTATGGACAGCGTCCGGCAGGTCGGGCTCACGCAGGTCGGGGAAGGTATACTGCCCCACGGTAAAGTCGATGTTGCAGCTATCGTCGCCGCTGAACTGGCTCTCACGGACCCTTTCACTAAGGGCGAGGAAGAGCTCCTCTGACCGGTCAGGAGTGAAGGTTATCACGCACAGCGTGTTCATGGACCAAACACCGCAGAGCTCTCTTTCGTGGAGGCAGTCCCGAAGAGCCCTTGCGAAGGCGGTGCCGATCCTCCGGCACTGCTCCTCGCCGCTCTGGTAGTACATCTTCGACAGGCCTGTAAGCTGTATGCGGATACAGTCCACCGGCACCGAGGCCGAGACAGCCACCTCCCGGACGAGGCCGTTGCGGTTGAGCAGGCCGGTGTTCTCGTCATAAAGGAGGACCCGGTTGGTATCGAAGATGGTCTTGTTCATCATGGCCTTGATCCTCACCTGTTCAAGGGCAACGTTGACATAGTTGATCCACTTGAGGTATAGTGAGGTGAAGCTCATGGGCTCCTTTCCGAAGGAGATGCCGCAGTATCCGAAGAAATTGTTGTTGTAATGCAGGGGAGAGATATAATACGCCACAGGATAGCTCCTCTCCTGGCTGAACACCGGCAGCAGCTCGTTGGAGCTGAAATACCCCTCCGGCATCGGTTCACGCTTGACGGCGGACTTTGAGAGGATCATCTTCATCTCGTCCCCGGGGCTGAAGGTCAGCACGTCGCTGAAGCTGTTCTGAGGGGATTCGATGTATTTCCTCGTAAGGCAGAGGGCTATGTGGCTCATCTTATACAGGAAGAAGGTGTAGTTGTCCACTCTTTCGCCGAAGGCCTTGGGGTCGTCCACATTCGTGACGTCGAAGAGCATATCTCCGTACAGCAGATCCGACTCGAAGCGCTGGTTGATGTTCTCCTTGCGGACGATGTCGTGGCGGAGCTTTGGGTCGTCGGTGCAGCCGCAGCTCCTTCCCAGGCGGAGCTGGCCGAACTCATTAGGCACCTTGTTGCAGATCTTGCCTGTGATTATGCGGTAGAGCCGGCGGAAGGCCTCGGCGCCCAGCTGGAAATTCGGCCTTGAATAGCTGGTTATGGAGGGAACGCACCGATAGCCCTCCATAGAGGCATCATAGCCGGTGACGGCGATGTCCTCCGGGACCCTTATGCCTCCTGCGATGAGGGCCTCGGTCAAGGTCACGGCCATTATGTCGTTGCCGCAGACTATGGCCTCAGGCCGCTCGGTGATCCCGTTTATCAGCTCAGCGGCCAGCTCACGGGGGCTCTCCTTCCAGAAATCTCCGTAGCGGGTACAGTTCCTGTCGTAGTACAGGCCGTGCTTTCGCATGGAGTTCTTGAAGCCCTTCAGTCTTTCCTCCGCAACGAAGACGCCCTTGGGGCCGGTGAGGCAGAAGATCCGGGTGTGGCCGTGGACCTCGATAAGGTGGTCGGTGATCTTCTCGAAGGCGTCACTGTCGTCGATAGTGGCGGTCTCGAAGTTCTTGTGGCCGCTGGAGTCCAGCAGCATAACGGGCTTGCCTGAGCGGGTGAGGAGGGAGTCGATGTACTTTTTGATCTCCTCGTCGTAGAATGTTGATCTGTCATACAAAAATCCGTCAAATCTCTCTGAGAGGATAAGGTTGAAAATACGCCTTTCGTTCTCCTTATGATCGGTCTTGAAGGAAAAATTATGGAAGGGCGCAATAATGGCAGTGTCACAGTTGCTCTTGAAGGACTGTGAGATGATTCCTCGCAGGATCTCCTCCTGGAAGTCGATGTGGCAGTCAGTTATGATGACGCCGATCAGCAGTCTGGACATATAACGCCTCCTTTTAGCAGCGCCTACCCTAAATTTCCCTAAATTTTTCGGCTCTGAGTATTATAATGCACGGGTAGATCTCCTCTATATGTAATATTCTATCATATTCTTTCGCAAATTGCAAGATGATTTTGAATATTTCTTATTCATTCTTGCAAAAAATCTTTATAAATAGATAGAATTATTCATTGTATTTTACAAAAAAATGCGTATAATAGTAATTGTAGAAAAAAGGTGAATGGGTCTTGGGTGATCTGACCTACGACCGGCGGGCAATAACAGGACACGCCGGATCAGGCAGCTCCGCAGGAAAGCACCGGTGATACAGCTCTTGCTACCCTCCCTCTCAGGCATGAGCAGCATTTCCGTAGGCCCTATCCTCTCAGGCAGGAGGATGCCCAATGCTGACCGGCGGCACACTTATCTACACACCTGAGCAGGTCAGGCAGCCTGCCCATCAGATACCGGAGCAGAATTAGGCAGCTGCTCCGGCCAAACCCGAGATAAACGCTCCGGCCCCGGATACCCTCTCTTATTTGCTGGGCCGAAACGTCAGTGAGTTTATTTTCAATTAGGCAAAGAGCTCTCCTTTACGGAGGGCTCTTTTTTCGCATATCGGCCGGGAATGGCCGTGACGGTTGCAATTTTTCCCGATATGTGGTAAAATATTACTGACTATACTGAAAAGGAAGATCCTATGCTTGCAAGCCTTACTAATATCAATAAATTCTACAACGGCGCTCAGGTGCTGAAAAATGTGTCGCTCTCGATAGATGAGAGCGATAAGATCGGCCTTGTGGGGAACAACGGCTGCGGCAAGTCCACGCTGCTGAAGATCCTCACCGGCTCAGTGGAGCCCGACCGCTTCACCGAAAGGGACGGGATCGTCTCTATCGCCGCCAAGACCACTATCGGCTACCTTGAGCAAATGGGAGGCCTGAACTCCGAGAACACCGTCATCGACGAGATGAGGAGCGTCTTTGCGCCGATCCTCCGGGGGATAGAGCGCCTTCGTGAGATCGAGGCCGAGATCGAGGCCGGGGACAGCTCCTCCGCCGACGAGTATCAGCAGCTCTCCTCTTGGATCGAGGCCAATGACGGCTACAACACCGATGTGAAGATCCGCATGGTGCTCAGCGGCATGGGCTTCTCCGAGGCTGAGCTCCAGCGGACCGTTTCCGGGTTCAGCGGCGGCGAGAAGACCAGACTGAACATCGCAAGGCTCCTGCTGGAGGAGCCGAACCTGCTGATCCTTGACGAGCCTACCAATCACCTTGACTTCAAGACCATAATGTGGCTGGAGGACTACCTCCGCAGCTACCGGGGAGCGATCCTGATAGTCTCCCACGACCGGTTCTTTCTGGACAGGCTCTGCACCTCGGTCTGTGAGATCGAGCGTGGCGTGCTGACCCGGTACCGGGGGAACTACACCGCCTTCGTCCGCCAGAGGGAGGAGAGCACCGCCCGCCGGGAGAAGGAGTACGAGCTCCAGCAGAAGCAGATCGCAAAAATGGAGGACTACGTCGCAAGGAACCTTGTTAGGGCCTCCACCACTAAAATGGCCCAGAGCAGACGGCGCCAGCTTGAAAAAATGGAGCGGATCGAGAAGCCCGTACACGACGACCGCCACGCCAAGATCGCCTTCACCTACGGGGTGGAGCCGCCCCTTGACGTGCTGAAGGTGAAGGACATCGACATATCCGTGGGCAGCGGCGCCCAGCGGAAAACTCTCATGGACGGGCTCAGCTTCGAGGTGCGCCGAGGGGACAAGATCGGCATCATCGGCGACAACGGGATCGGGAAATCCACCCTCCTCCGGATCATACAGGAGCAGCTCCCTCACAGGGGGACGGTGCGGTGGAACAGCAACATCAAGATCTCGTACTTCGAGCAGGAGAGCAAGAACCTGAACAAGGCACTCACCGTTATGGAGGAGCTCCACGGACGCTATCCCTCCCTTTCCGACCTTGAGGTGAGGAGCCTCCTTGCACAGGTCAGGATCACCGGCGAGAACGTTTTCAAGGAGGTGGGAGTGATCTCGGGAGGCGAGCGTGCCAAGCTGTGCTTCGCCATAATGATGCAGGAGCACGGCAATGTGCTGATCCTTGACGAGCCCACGAACCACCTTGACCTGAGCTCAAAGGAGGCTATCGAGGAGGCGCTGGAGGAGTACACCGGCACGGTGATCTTCGTTTCCCACGACCGCTACCTGCTGAGCAGGATCGCCGACCGGCTGATCGAGCTGACGGAGGGCGGCTACAGGGTCCATGAGTACGGCTTCGGGAAGTACCTTGACGTTCTCCGGGAGGAGCAGGCTCAGGAGAAGCGGATCGCCGAGGCGGAGAAAACTGCAAGGGCGGCGGAGGCTGCCAAGGAGAAGAGCGTGCGCTCATACCGCAGCAAGCAGCAGAGGAGCGCCGATGCTGCCCGGAAGAACGAGCTACGCAGGCTGGAGAAGGAGTGCGATGAGCTGCAGGCTCAGATCGACGCTCTTACCGAGGAGATCGGCCGGGAGGAGGTCTACTCCGACTACGAGCTGATGAACGAGAAGTGCGCTCTCATCGAGGAGCTGAAACAGAAGATCGACGAGAATTTCGAGCTGATGATCGAGCTTGACGAGTAAAAAAAGACTGCAAGAGCAGTCCTTTTTTTGCCGAGTTGAGAGTTCAGAGTTGAGAGTTGAGGTGTCCGCCGTTGGCGGACGGATCAAAAAAATTGCGGAGAGCCTGAGGGCGAAGCCCACAGAGATCACACCAAATTATTCTTGATCGCAAATACGGCGAGCTGAGTGCGGTCCTTCAGCTTCAGCTTCTCCAAAAGCCGTGAGATCCCGTTGCGGACGGTCCCCTCGGCCAGGTACAGCTTAGCTGCGATCTCCTTGTTGTCACAGCCGTCACAGATCAGCCGCAGGAAGTCGATCTCTCTTTCGGTCAGGTCGAAGTTCTTTGCGTCCTGGGGAGCCGCCACCTCCCGGCGGATCGACTGGAAGATATTGTCGCAGAACACGTTTATGCCGCCTGCTACGGCCTTTATGGAGCTGATGATCTTCTCGTTGTCCATCTCCTTGAGTATGTAGCCGTCGGCGCCGCTGGACACCGCCTTGTCAACGGTCTCCTTGTCGTCGAAGGTGGTCAGGACAAGCACCTTCACGCCCTCGAGCCCGTCCTTGATCTTTCTTGTGCCGTAGCCGCCGTCGAAGTCCGGCATACGCATATCCATGAGCACTACGTCGGGCCTGAGCCTTACGCAGAGCTCATAGGCCTCCTTGCCGTTCCCGGCCTCGCCCACTACCTTTATCTCACTGTCCTGCGCCAGAACTGCCCTGAGTCCTGCACGGAGGATCTGCACATCGTCTGCAATAACAACGCTTATCATTAGTCCGCCTCCTTTACGGGGATCTTGATGACTGTGGAGAAGCCCTCGCCCTCCACGGAGGTAAATCTGACCGTTCCTCCGAGAGCCTCGGTCCTGCTGCGGATACCCTTCAGGCCGTTGTGCTCGGAAATATCTGCACAGCCCCGGCCGTTGTCGAGGATGTACACCTCAAGGCGCTCCGGGAGGAATTTCAGTATGATGTCGATACGGTCTGCGCCGGAATAGCGCATGGAGTTGGTCACCGACTCCCTCACGCTGTCATAGACCTCCCTTATGCAGAAGGCGTAGCGGCTATCCTCGGTGCCTTGTACGCAGACCTCGGTCTCGACGCCCCGGAGAGCGCCGGTGACGGTGCTGACCGCCTGAACGATACCGGTCATGAAGGTGTCGTCCCGAAGGTTATTTATGGAGCAGCGGAGCTGTGTGACTCCGCTTCGTGCAAGGCCGTCGATCTGGCTGATATGTTCTGCGAAGGCTCCCATGTCAGGGGAGGGCTTCTCCGCCTCGGCCCCCAGGACTCTGGCAAGGGAGCTGATCATGGTGAAGGTATGGCCGGCGGAGTCGTGGATCTCCTGAGCGATACGGTTGCGCTCGTGCTCGATGCTCAGCTTTTTCTCCGCAGCCGCCAGCTCGTGGTACTCGGTCACGTCGGTGACGGTGATCACTCTTGCCACACGGATCCCGGATCTGTTCCGGCAGGTGGTCTGGCGGAGGCTCAGGCTGGTATCTCCCAGGGCTATCTCTGCGGAGGAGAACTCCTCCTCCGGAGCGCTGCCCGAGATCTTGGCAAGGAGGGAGAGGAAGCCGGAGAAGTCCTTCGGCAGCGCCGAAGCGATGAGCTCCTCTGCGGCACGGTTGCGGTAGGTCAGCATATCGTTCGCATCGAAGATCAGCACGCCGCTGTTGATGTTGCCGATGGTGTCCCTCATGGCGATATTGTTGATGTTCAGCAGTCCGTAGCGGCTGAGGGCTATCATGATCAGCATACTGGAAAAGGCGAAAAACAGGGGAGTCAGCTCGATACTGGCCTTGATCATACGGGTGACGGTCAGGGTATTTATGGCAAGCGGAACAGCCGTTGACAGGGTCAGAAGGATCGCCTGTCGGGTGATCTGGTCGTTCTCACGGGTGTGCTTTATGCACATTTGCGTTATGGCTGTTATTATGCACAGGTAGTAGATCACCTGAAAGACGTAGAAAAGGGGCCCGTAGGTGACGCCGGTCTCGCCGAAGGAGGAGTAGTACAGCCGGTGCAGGGGGTCGGTCACTACCGCAGCCATGGCTGACAGGGAAACTATCGGCAGGAAGGCGGCGGCTTTTCGCATTTTTGCCGGAGCGTCAACGTACTCCTCCGAGAACATCAGCCAGAATGGGCTGAACACGCTTATGCCGATGTTTCCGATGATGTAGCTGATCCAGCGCTGGTGGACGGTGACGGAGAAGAGGATCAGGAGCTGAGAGATCAGCCAGAGGATTATCGCGATCTGACAGATCGTAAAGAGCCGGGTCATGCGGTTGTTGTTGCCCTTGCGGACGATCCAAGTGAAGGTCCCGCCCATGCCGAGGAGACCCAGCAGGAGCAGCGTGACCGGGAATATCTTGCTCATTTTTCCACCTCCGAGAAAATTATATCACAGTTTCGTGATCAATGCAACTATCTCCTGTTAGTTATTAGTAGGGACGGCCATTGGCCGTCCGTGGTTCACGAAAACTCTGTAGGGGAGGCCGCCCTCGGCCTCCCGGCCAATTGATCGGACCTCAGGAAACAAATTGTAGGGGCGAACATAGTTCGCCCGTGGGACCAAAAACCGTAGGGGCGGACCCATGTTAAGCTGCGTACCAGATCTTTGATCTGGCTTTCGCAGCTATATGCATAGCAGTCCGCCCGGTGGTTTGCGGTAAAAGCCCACCGCCCGGCGTAAGCCGGGCGGCACAGGAGGGCAAAGAGGAACACCTCCGGAGGGGAGGGCTTTAACAAAAAACTGGTACAAAAGCCGTCGGCCCTCCCCTCTCTTCGGTT
>JAFUAO010000029.1 GCA_017460665.1 Ruminococcus sp. | reverse complement strand
CAAGGTTGCCGGTCGGTTCAAACTGCATTTCATTTTTTCAGACTGCTTCGGCGGTCTTATTGTCGTGCCTGTTTTTTCTTCTGTGAAAGTTGTGTGAAACTTTCATTTTACTTCTTGACTTTTATTTGCAGGTCTCATTTTCTGAGTTTTTCTTTACTATACCACAGTTTCTCCGAAAAATCAATAGGAACTGCAAAGGTTGCAGATCTTCGGGAAGAAAAAAGCAAAATTTCTGCAAAATGCCTTGACCTTTGCCGCCGGTAGGGATATAATTCTCATAGAAACGGACCACCCGACCCAAGAAAGAAGGTACATCATGGATAAGAAAAAAAGACTTCTCGCAGTTATCATCGCAGTTGGAGCTATGCTCACCGGCTGTCAGCTCTCCGGATCGGACAGCTCTTCGGATACACAGGACCTTCCTGATACAGGCTCTCAGACCGACGGCGCAGCTCAGGCCGATCCGGTCTCGGAGGAGATCACAGGCTGCTTCGGCGCAGACGATATTGGTCTCCCCATGGGGATCACCCATGTGAACGACATCTATAAGGTGACAGGCGGCTTCGTGATATACGGTACCGACAGCAACTACTATGACACCGTCCTCCACAGAGCGAACTCCGATCTTACGACCTACACCGATGTGCTCCTGGAGATGCCTGAAGAGTACACCTCAGCCGACGCCGGATACTACTACATCAGCGCCGATCCCGACGGTACGATCTGCTCGCTGTTCACTGTAGAGGACCACGGCGGCGTGAAGCTACCTGAGCAGGACGACCCGGACTTCGACTATGAGAGCTATTACGACGACTTCGAGTCTGAGCTGTACTTCTCGAAATTCTCGCTGGATGGAAAGTGCCTTTCCACCGTGAAGGTCGATGCGGAGAAGGACGAGTACGGCAGCTTTGACATCTATAACTTCATCGGCTACGGCGACGGGCTCCTTGCCTGCCGTGACATGGGCGAGCTGATCCGCATATCTGAGGACGGCTCGGTGGAGACGCTTTACGCTCCGGAGGATCCGTCATACGGCGGCTATGCAAACGCATCGATCATGAACTCTCCCACCGGTCTGATATACAGCTACTACGGAGAAGAGACAACGTCCAGCGGCACCTACGAGAACTTCCTGAGGCTCTCTGTCATCGACCCGGAAACAGGCAGTGTCTCTGAGCCCTTCTACGAAACGGAAGGTACCGGATCCAGCTTCGACTTGAGCAAGTTTTCTCCCGGAACAGAGGAGTTCCCGGTGTTCCTTTGCACTGAGGAGTCTCTTCTGGGAGTTAGGCTGGACGGCTCCACTCAGGAGCTCATCAACTGGGGGAACTCATCACTGTCCCCCATGCGCTGCTTGCCCCTGAGCGAGGGGAACTTCTTGGGAATAGAGTATTCCTCAGAAAGCCAAAATGAGCGGCTGCTTAAGCTCTTCCCCATTGATCCCTCTGAGCTGCAGGACCTGACCACCCTTGACCTGTACGGCTATGTTTCCCGTGAGACGGTCAACGCCTTCAACCGCAGCCAGAACAAGTACCGCATAAACATCAAGGACTTCAACTATGAATACGACAGCAAGGAGAGCATGAGCCAGCAGATGCTCAATGAGCTCAACCTTGATATAGCCTCCGGGAAGACCCCCGACATCATCTTCGACCTGCCTATATCAGTTCAGATAAACCTGCAAAACAAGGGCGTTTTCGCCGACATCTCGCCGTTCCTTGAGAGCGACAGCAATATAAACGAAAAGACCGTCATGCCCAACGTGCTCAAGGCTCTTGAGACCTCCGACGGCAAGATCTACTGCCTGCCTAACGGCTTCGACATAGTGACTCTCCTTGCCAAGAGCTCGGTATGCGACAAGGAGAACTGGACCTTCGACGATATGCTGGAGCTATACGATAACGCTCCGGCCTCCGCCGACCACATCTACGACTGCTACGGTCAGGACGAGATGATCTGGCGTATGCGCTACGTTTTTGACGACTTCATCGACACTGAGAGCAGCACCACCAGCTTCGATTCGCCGGAGTTCATAAAGGTCCTTGAGTTCTGCAAGCGCTTCGAGGAGGAGGGCGTCACCGGAAACAAGGACAGCGAAATGGAGTACAACAACTACATCATGGACAGGGAGAGCTGGTTCAAGAACGACCGTATCTTCCTCATGGAGGAGAGCCTTTCCCTCCCCACCGACTACAACTTCACCAAGAGCTATTTCGCAGACGGCGCAGACCTGACCTTCGTAGGCTATCCCTCCGGCAACGGCAAGGGCGGCAGGATCGTTCCTATCATGCCCATGGCTATCACTGAGAGCTGCAAAGACAAGGAAGGCGCATGGGAGTTCATCAAGTACTGCATAAACTCCTCGAATTACGAGCTGACCGACGACGGCTTCACACTGTGCGGCGGTCTGCCGATCATGAGAGAGGGCTACGAGGACTACCTCGACCATGAGATGAACTCAGAGCACACAGCCAGCGGCAACCCCATGCCAGCGCTCTCTCAGGCGGACAGGGATATGCTGTCGGAGTACATCCTTTCCTGCGATACTATGGGCTCTATTGCAGACGACGACGTGATCTCGATCATTATGGAGGAGGCCGGGGAATTCTTCGCCGGCGAGCGCTCCGCACAGGAGACTGCTCAGATCATCCAGAACAGAGTCTCGATCCTCGTCAGTGAGAGGAGCTAATAATTGCGGGGTGCAGGGAGCCGCTCGCTCCCTGCCGGAGTCCAGAGGCAGAGCCTCTGGTCGCCCTCCGCAGAGGGCGAAATTCTCCTTACGAAGGCGCATCTGCAAGGGGTGAATTGAAAAACAGTCCGGGGGACTGTTTTTCAAGAGGGGACGCTCTGCAAGAGAGAGCGTCCCCTCCCACCGGTCCATTAGGTCAACCTTGCCGCTCAGCGGCAACGAGGGAGGTCTCGTCGAACGAAACGGAAGACACGAAAAGCCGCCGGGCGAACGATGTTCGCCCCTACAAATGCCTCCGGGAGGCCGTGGGCGGCCTCCCCTACATTTTTCCGGAAGGCACGGACGGCCGATGGCCGTCCCTACAGCCTCCCATTTCACACAGCAATATAAAAGCTCCCGAAAACGGGAGCTTTTCCTTTTATTTAGTACCAAAGATACGGTCTCCGGCATCGCCGACTCCGGGCACGATGTACTTGTCGTCGTTCAGGCCCTCGTCCATAACACCGGCGTAGATCTCCACATCGGGATGAGCTTTCTGGATAGCCTCAACGCCCTCAGGCGAGGAGATGATACACATGAACTTCACGCTCTTTACCCCAAGCCGCTTGATCTCGTCGATCGCTGCGATCGCAGAGTGACCGGTGGCCAGCATGGGATCTACGATGATCACGTCACGCTCCTGGATATCGTCAGGCATCTTTGAGTAGTAGAGCACCGGCTCCTTGGACTCCGGGTCACGGAAAAGTCCGATGTGTCCGATCTTAGCGGCAGGAACGAGAGCTGTAACGCCCTCCACCATTCCAAGTCCTGCACGGAGGATCGGTACGAACGCCAGTTTTCTGCCGGAGATGACCTTGGTCTTCGCAACAGCGATAGGTGTCTCCAGCTCGATCTCCTTCAGAGGAAGATCTCTTGTTGCCTCATAGCAGATGAACATAGCGATCTCAGATACCAGCTCACGGAACTCCTTAGTACCGGTGTTCTTGTCTCTGAGAAGGGATATTTTGTGCTGAACGAGCGGGTGGTCGATAATGTGTAAGCCAGCCATGTCAGTACCTCCTTAGTTATTGTTTTCTATGTCGGTTATCAGGTCGATCCGCCTCTGGTGGCGGCCGCCCTCAAATCCAGTGGTGAGAAAGATCTCTGCAAGCTCGCAGGCAAGGCCTGGGCCGAGAGTCCTTGCGCCCATGCACATAACGTTTGCGTCATTATGGAGCCGGGTGAAGCGTGTTGAGAAGGAGTCCGAGCAAAGTGCGGCACGGATCCCCTTGATCTTGTTTGCAGCGATCGACATACCGATCCCTGTACCGCAGATCAGTATGCCCTTCTCGCACTCTCCTGAGGCAACAAGTCCGCAGACCGTTTTTGCCATATCAGGGTAATCGCAGGGCTCGCCGTCGGTCCCCATATCCTTGAGCTCAAAGCCCTTTTCGGTGAGGGCCTGGATCACTGCTTTTTTCATTTCGACACCGGCATGGTCACAGCCGATAGCTATCATAAGATCACTCCTTTGGGAAATTCTTCTGTCTGTCCTCTAGGTCCTTTTCGGCCTTGACCTTTTGCAGGTAGGCCACCTCCAGCTCCTCCGGGTCGATCAGCTCCTCAGACATGGCCGAAAGGCAAACGCCGGCTGCGGTCTGGAGCCTCCCCTGAGGCGGAGCTATAAACAGCTTCGGGGAGGGATTTGCGGTGAAGAACTCCCCTGCACCGTCGCCGCAGAGAAGCGCCTCCTCACCGGAGAAGGCCAGCTCCAAGGCCAGCTCGTCCCGGCTCATGAGCCTTTCCTCGAAGAGGGGCTCCAAGGAGTAGCCGTCGCTCTTGTAGGCGCAGGCGTAGACCAGCTCTCCCCTAGCCTTCATGACGGAGCAGATCGTTCCGTGGAAGGCAATATTGTTATAAGCGAGAGCCTTCAGAGTGGAGGTCCCGCAGCATTTCACTCCCAGTGCAAAGCACATGGCCTTTACAGCAGCCACGCCGATCCTCAGCCCCGTGTAGGAGCCCGGACCTGCCGCAACAGCGATCTCGCCCAGCTCGGACATTTCCTTCCCGGTCTGCCGGAGGATCCCCTTGACCGCAGGCATGATCACCTGAGAGTGTGTTTTTTGTGTATACAGTGACGTTTCCGCCAGTATCACCTCAGCGTCCGTATCAAGAAGAGCGGCGCTGGCGGTCTTACCGGAGGTGTCTATCCCAAGCAGCAGCAAGTCTTCCGCCCTCCTCAATGATGATCTCACGCTCGGTATCGCCGAGGGTGTTAATAGTTATGAAAATGGTGTCCTTCGGCAGAGCGAAGGGTATGTTCTCCGACCACTCCACCGCAGCAATATTGTCCGAAAGCTCATAGTCGTAGAAGCCCGTAGTCTCAAGCTCCTCCTCGGAGGAGATGCGGTACATATCGAAGTGGTACAGCGTCAGCTCCTCACCGGCGTACTCGTTCACAAGGGCAAATGTGGGCGAGGAGACGCAGTCCCCCAGACCGAGCCCCTGAGCGAGCCCCCGGGTGAAGGTGGTCTTGCCGGCGCCAAGTCCGCCCCTGTAGGCGATCATGTCTCCCCTTTTCAGAAGGCCGCCAAGCCGCTCCGCAGCAGCGATCGTCTCCTGTGGGGAATGGGTAACTATCCTTATCGGCATATCAGAAGAGCCCCGTGATATCGCCGTTTACGTCGCAGTCGATGTTCAGCGCAGAGGGCGCCTTGGGGAGGCCGGGCATGGTGAGTATATCGCCTGTATAGATGACCACGAAGCCTGCTCCGGAGGAGACTCTTGCGTCACGAACGGTTATGTTGAAGCCCTTGGGCTTGCCCAGAAGAGTCGGATCGTCAGAGAGAGAATACTGAGTTTTTGCGATACAAACGGGGATGTCCCTAAATCCGATCCCCTCGATCTCCTTTATCGCCTTCTCAGCCTGAGCAGTGTAAACTACGCCGTCGGCCCGGTAGATCTCACGGGCGATCTTCTCCACCTTGTCCTTGATCGACAGGTTCAGAGCGTAGAGCGGTCGGAAGTGCTCGTCGTTATCGGCGGTGAGAGAGATCGTCTCGCAGACCTTCTCCGCCAGGTCCTTTCCGCCCTCGCCGCCCTTGGCAAAGACCTCGCACATGGACACCTCGACGCCCATTTCCTCGCAGAATTCCCTTACAAACTTGATCTCGGCATCGGTATCAGTGTCAAAGCGGTTTATGGCAACGACAACGGGAACATGGTACTTGTGCATATTCTCGATGTGTGTTTTCAGGTTGACGATGCCCTTTTCCAGCGCCCACATATTCTCCTTGGCAAGCTCTGCCTTGGGGACCCTGCCGTTGTATTTCAGCGCACGGATCGTGGCTACCAGCACAACACAGGCAGGTGTCAGACCGGCCGCACGGCACTTGATGTCGAAGAACTTCTCTGCTCCCAGATCCGAGCCGAAGCCGGCCTCAGTTATGCAGTAGTCCCCCAGCTTGAGGGCCAGCTTTGTGGCTCTCACTGAATTGCAGCCGTGGGCGATATTCGCAAAGGGCCCGCCGTGGATAAAGGTGGGGTTATTTTCCAATGTCTGGACCAGATTAGGCTTGAGGGCGTCCTTCAGGAGAGCCGTCATTGCGCCGGTGCAGCCCAGCTGCTCTGCGAAAACAGGCTGGCCGTCCAGATCGTAGGCCACCAGAATATTGCCCAGCCTCTCCTTCAGATCCGCAAGGTCTGTAGAAAGGCAGAGTATGGCCATCACCTCTGAGGCAACGGTTATGTTGAAGCCGTCCTCACGGGGAACTCCGTTGGCCTTTCCGCCAAGTCCGACTACGATGTTCCTCAGAGCACGGTCGTTCATGTCGAGGCACCTCTTGAACAGGATCCTTCTCTGATCGATCCGCAGCTCGTTGCCCTGCTGGATATGGTTGTCCAGCATTGCACAGAGGAGGTTGTTTGCGGCCGTGATAGCGTGCATATCCCCCGTAAAGTGGAGATTGATGTCCTCCATGGGGACCACCTGTGCGTAGCCGCCGCCGGCAGCTCCGCCCTTGATACCGAAAACGGGACCCAGAGAGGGCTCACGGAGGGCGAGCACGGCCTTCTTGCCGATCCTGCCCATGGCCTCCGCCAGACCAACGCTGACAGTGGTCTTGCCCTCGCCGGCAGGAGTGGGATTTATGGCGGTCACTAAGATCAGCTTGCCGTCCTCCCGGAAGGCAAGTGAGGAGTAGAAGCTCTCAGAGATCTTGGCCTTATAATGGCCGTAGGGCTCAAGGAATTCTTCCCCGATACCCAAAGACTCGGCGATCTCGCCGATCCTTTTCATCTTCGCATTCTGAGCGATCTCTATGTCAGTAAGCATAGGAAAAACCTCCGATACAGTGTTATTACTCTATTATAACACAGTTGCCGGAAAAATGCAAGGATCAGTTGCAGATCCGGCGGACAAAAAGCGGATCCTCCTTCACATCGCCATTAGGAGCGTGATAGAGCGAAAAAAAGCAGGACAGCTCTCGCCGCCCTGCCGGAGATGTATTCAGTTCTGGGACACAAGTTCCTTCAGGAGGCACAGATCGTAAACGTTCAGCTTCTCGTCCTTCCAAAGGTCAGCGTTCTGCCAGTAAGGGATATCCGTATCCGGGACTGCCAGCAGCCACTTCTGGAGAAGGACCGCATCGGCGATATTGACCCGGCCGTCGCAGTTGACGTCGCCCTTGATGTGCTTTCTGACGGTGATGCTGCCGTAGATCGGGTAAACGCTCACATCCTCGCCGTCCAGCGATGCACTGTACTAAGAGATCGTTATCGGGAACACGCCCTCCTCGGCGTCCTCTGGGAGGTCAAAATAGATCGTGAACAGCTTGCCGGTCTTGGAATTGGTCTTTCCGTCATCGGCAAAGGATACCCAGCCGGCGCTCTGGTTGAGGGTGCAGATGTTGCTGCTGGTCAGTGCGGCAGGCCCGCTTACCGTATAGACGCCGTTAGAAACGGAGGGCTCCTTTCGGACCGGCAGCGATGGGTCAAAGTCCATGACCAGCGAGATGCCGCTCGCCATTTGCGCCTGCAAGAGCCGCATCAGTGAAATAGAGCTTATACCTGCCCGGAGCTGTTCCCAGGGGAACTGTAAAGTACAGGAACATCATCGAGCCGTTCGTTAAAGCAGTTGCGCTGTGACTGGACGAAAAGCTGATAGTGCGGCCGTCGAGGCTGCGGTCAAGGTCGCTCTTCGGAACGTCAGTTTCTTCGGTGAAGGTATAGCACTCGCCTGCTGCGTCCGCTGTTACCGCATAGTCCCCGACCACCGGGGCGTTGCAGCAGAAGGCTCCCCAGCATGAACAGCGATAAAGCAGCCGCTATCACTTTTTTGATCTTCATTGATGACCCTCCTTTTCGGGAACTGTCGTTCGTTCCATTCTTTTCATGGGGAAAAACTGCCCCATGTTATCACCATTATATTATGATCATTGTGCAACGTCAACCAAATTTTTCGTCAGATCAAGAACAGCTTTTGTTGACTTTTCGCTCAAAAAGTGTTATTATTATCATTAGATAACAGCCTTTCGGAGGAACATGATGAAAAGAATGACCACTAAGGAGATCCTCGCCGGATCCTTTTTGGAGCTTGCCGGAACGAAGCGGATCGACAAGATCAGGATCAGCGATATTACTGACAACTGCGGAATGACTCCGCCGACCTTCTACAATCACTTCAAGGACAAATATGATCTGATGGTATGGATATATGTGCGTGATGTGAAGCCCGTCATTTCACAGATCGGTGACGGCGATCACGATTGGACAGACACACTACATGAAGCAGCACAGTATTATTGGAAGAACAAGGAATTTGTGGTCAATGCCTTAAAACACACCAGCGGTCATGACTCATTTATGCTTTCGGTGCAGAGGATCAACACAGAACAAATGGTATCTGCTGTAAGAAAAAGATTATTGACCGAACACCTTTCAGATGAGATCATGGGACTTATCAAGGTCTATGTTTACGGTACGGTGAATATCATGTTGGAATGGCTGGTCGGGCAGAACGACTATACTATTGAACAGATTGTTGATATATGGGATAAGAGCCTGCCGGAGCTGCTCCGACAATATATCTGTCCTGACAAGATCTTATAATTTTGCAAAAATATAAAACAGCTTTACAAAACGCCTGACTTCTATATGGACTTTTTGCCGCTCATCTGCTATGATGAAGTTACGGTCAATGACCGAAGATCATCATAACGGAGGTATATATCATGACACTTGAGGAAAAGATCACTATGCTCAACACCTATGCTAAGGCTTGGTATTCCAGCTCACAGGCAGACTATATCCACGAAGCTATCTTCCGTGGACAGGGCTTTGACAAGTTCGCTGACCGCTGCAAGGAGGAGGGCGACGAGGAGCTGGAGGAGGCTAAGAACTGCACAGCAAGAGTCGTTGCTCTTGGCGGAAAGCCTGAGATCGGCTACATAGAGCAGCCCACCTTTGACGAGATCAGAGATCTCCTTCAGGACTGGCATGACGGCTTCATCGAGCAGAAGGGCGTCGAGGAGCTGGAGCGTATCGCAAGCGAGCTGACAGACGACTCGATCACAAGAAAGCTGGTAGAGAGCTTTATCGAGTGCGAGGCTGAGCACCGTGAGTGGGTGGCACAGCATCTCGCTATCATCAAGAGGATCGGCTACGAGAATTATCTGATCGACCAGCTTGGTTAAGATACCCACGGAGGAAAGATCATGCTGCCCGATAAGATAAAAAAGGTCTTCGAGGAGAACCTTTGGTTTATCGCTACCAGCGGCAGCGAGCCGAATGTGGTCCCCGTTGGCTTCAAGCGTGTCTGCGAGGACGGAAGGCTCGCTGTCGGGGCCGTGCTCCTTGAAGCGACTCTTGAAAATATCAGAGCAAACAGCAGGGTCGCTGTTGCCTGTGCGGATCCTCTGACGGGGGAAGCCTACCAGATCAAGGGAACGGCGGAGCTGGCGTGCGAGGGCGAGGCTTTCGACCATTACAAAAAACTCACCGAGGACACTTTCAAGGGAGCTATGCAGCTAAAATGTACGGTCATCATCGCTCCCGAAAAGCTGATAAACGCTTCCCCGAATGAGCATAACAAGGAAGAGATCTTGATATAACGGAGGTGATACGAATGGCAGAAAAGGAGCAGATCTTAGAGGCGATGAAGAAGGCTGGCGAGCCGCTTAATGCAGGCAAGATCGCAGAGCTGACAGGTCTTGACAGAAAGGTCGTTGACAAGGCTATGGCAGCAATGAAGAAGGACGGCTCTATCGTTTCTCCCGTAAGGTGCAAGTGGGAGCCGGCTGAAAAGTAACGAAGAAAAGGCTGTCGGTCTGACATCGGCAGCCTTTCCTATAACAGGATGTTTTTTATGGAGATCAAAGCTGTAAAAGTCAGAAAAGACGGCTTCTATTCCCAGCCGTTCGTGTTCGGCGGTGAGGAGGGAGCCGAAAAGTTCGACAAGGAGATCCGCTATCGGGGCAGTCTGCAAAACTACCTTATCGACACCGGCGATAAAGTCATTTTAGTTGACACGGGACTTCCGGCAGGTACTCCCGAGGAGGTGCCTAACGAGGACAGCGTCAATTGGTCGTTATTTCAAAACGAACTCTATCAGCGGTCTGATATTTTCCTTATCCGAAAAATCCACAGGCTTATCGTAGGCATCGAGCATACCCTGTTCGTCCTCGGTACGCTCTTTTGTTTTCCGGAGCCTGATCTTCAGCATTTTCATCAGCACCTTGTCCTTTGCATTCAGTTTGTCAAAATCAAAGCCCCCACGCAGATAAAAATATCCGATAGTTTTCTGCTGCTCAGGTGTCAGCACCCTGTCCCAAAAGGCTCTCAACTCATGCTCTCTGCCGGGATTTGCGCCTACCGCAAACAGTGCTATCTTTTTTCCCTTTAGCTTGTCAAGATTTTTGGTAATGAGCTTTCCGCCGTTAAACCCGCCTGCATACATTCCGCCGCCGTAGATGATCGTATCGTATCCCAAAATATCGGAAAACTCAGGGTTTTCCTTGATATCACAGCCAAGCTCCTGCGCAATCCACTGGGCATATTTTTTGTATAGCCCGATCTTGATTTGTAAGCCACTATTGTTTTCATAGCATTCTCTCCTTTGTTAAGAATCGATTTCCTCTTTCAGTTCACTTAGCCTGTCACACAGCTTTGCAAGGGCTGAGCAGTATGCAGTGGTTTCCTCCTCGGTCAGGCACTCAAACAGCCTGAACACAAACCGCTGATCCTGCCCGTCTTTTTTTGTGCGGAGATGCTCGGCAGCCTCGGTCTTTACAAGGCGGATAGCCCGCTTGTCCTTTTTATCGGGAACTACTTTCAGAAAGCCCTTGTCGATAAGCCGGTCAACTATCTGCCGCATACTCTGATGTGTGACACCCGAAAGCTCGGATATTTGTTTGAGAGTCGGCGGTTCGGGGAAAGCATCTATCATCGTTATCGTAAGCCACTGCTTTGCGGTGATATCCTCAAGGCCCGAATCCATTATCGCCTGCAAGCGGTTTGCACAGATAAAGATATTCACATAAGCGATAAGCCGCTGATCCATATTTTCAAAATCGTACATAAGCGCCTCCTAAATATGCAGTATATTACCTATGTATGTAGTATACTACATAATTTTAATCATGTCAAGACTTTTCGAAACGAAAAAAAGCCATATCATTTTATATGAAACAGAAACATAATTGACTCTTATACAGTTTTTTCACTGAGGATACTTAGCCCATCTCTGCACTTGCTTTTTTACTGTTTCTCGTTTCATTGAATGTATAGCGAATCTATTGGCATTACGGGCTACAACACAAAAGCAGAGCATCACAATGAAGTAATGCTCTGCTTGATAGTATGCGGTTAGTCGGATCCGGCGCTGCTTGTTGCATTTCCTTTCTCAATGTACTGGTGACTTGTAAAAAAAAACCGATACGGGCGTTCTCCCCTAACGGGAGAGCGCCTGCGTTTTTAATAATGGTCAACAGTTAGTATATACGAACATAGAAAGTATTTGTTATGTCCTACAAACTTATTGAGAAATTATACTTTTTCCGAGGACGGCAGCGTCCTTACCGGCTCTTCAGCGGTAGACGCCTACAGCCTTACCCTCAACGTTAAGGTGGAGGACGGCAAGATCGCTGATATCGCAGTTGCGGAGGGCTCCACCGGCACATGGGACAGCGTTCTTGCAAACGCCAAACAGACCCATGTAGGCAAGACAGTGGACGACTCAAAGGCTGCTGCGGTAGATGCTGTGAGCTCCGCAACTAAGTACAGTGCGGCGTTCTATACTGCCCTTGGGAACGCTCTCAGCACAGAGCAGTCTTCCGAGACGACAGCTCCCGCTTCGACCAGCCAGAGCTCGTCCAGCGAGCCGACTGCAACGACAGCTTCGGGGATCATTGCAGACGGTACATATACCTATACTGCTGACGTCAAGGGATATTACAAAACCCCTGCTACTATCCCTGCAACAGTTACTGTAGTCGTTTCCGGAGGGAAATTCACCAGCTTTTCCGTAAGCACGGAGAGCCGATATTCAAAGGATCAGTACCAGATCGAAGGGAATTTCAACACACTGAAAAACGCCCTGACAGGAAAGGACGCTGCCTCTGCAAATATCGAGGCTGTGGCTTATTCCTCCAACGTGTCGCCGAATTATCCCGACCAGACAACATTTAACGATCTTAAGGCTGCACTGATCTCTGCTGTATCAGCATCGGTCGCTCCTGCTGTCACGACCACAGAGCCTGCTCCGACCACCACCACTACTACGACTGTGGCCGCTCCGGTCCACGTCAAGTCGATCAGCGAGTCGGACAACGGTCATACTATCAAGCTCAATGTTATCGGCAGAGATCTGACCGTTTCCAGCTCCACCACGATCCCAGGAGAGACCGTCGAGAAGGGCACAGATCTTGTTATGGTGATCGATATCTCCGGCTCTATCGTGGGCAAGGAGGCTGCTTTGAACAGTGCTATACAGTCGCTGGTCCAAGGGCTTCCCGAAAGCTCTCAGGTTGGCATAGTTACGTTCAATGAGAGCGCTTATATGTCCAAGGTCTATAACAAGGACACGATCTCAGGGCTCAGCTTCTCAGGCGTAGAGAACGCCGGGACCCAAATGTCTACAGGTATAAATGCGGCCTATTCTCTGCTGAGCAGCGGTCAATGGTCGAATACAGGCAACAACAAGGCTATGGTCGTGATCTCAGATCTCGACGCTGACGACTATTCAGAGTCTATCAACGCTGCAAAAACTGCCAAGGCTGCCGGGGTCAAGATCTACTCCGTGAAGATCGACTCTGCATCTGTGCCTTCGCCGTCTGCTACCGAACTCTCCTCGGACGATAGGAGCACGAGCAGCCTGGCTCTGGCCCACTATATCTCAAGTCACTACCCTTCGGCCAGCGCTGTAAATAATTCTATGTTCGGTATGTTCAACCAGGCATCTGTGGCTCCCGGGACCGCTGACAGCTCAGCAGCATATGTCTACGGAGCAGCCGGCGGTAATTGGGGCGATGTTTTCGCCGCTATCAAGGAGACTCAGAACATCACCGAGACTACAGAGACCTCTGTCGAGACCGAGGTAACTGAGATATACGACATCCTCACCGAGTACGTCCAGCTCTCAAATACCAGCGCCGGAGAAAATTACGGCGTGACGGTCACAAATGACGGTAAGGCCGTTACCGATGTGACTGTCTCCTATGACAGCACACTTCGCAGGATAACTGTTACATTTGACCCTCCCATAGCTGTTAAGGACGGCAAGGAGCTTGCAGTCGGTATCCCTGTAGAGCCCACTGAGGCTGCACAGAACGCTGAAAACGAGGCCGGATCCCTTACATCTACTTTTAAGACCAACCAAGGCGCTGCGCTCACCTACCGTTACGGTGATAGATCCGCAGTATCGGCTTATGCTGAGGCGCCGACCATAACTCTCCAAAAGCACAGCACCTTCACTCTCACATACGATGGGGACGGCGGCACACCTGTTCCGGCAAAACAGACCGCAGAGGTGGTCGGAGGCTACTCCGCAGAGCTGACCGTATCGGATACTGTCCCTGCAAAGACAGGCTTCAAATTCGATCATTGGTATGAGGAGAACGATGACAACGCAGCGGAGTACGCTCCCGGCAGCAGCATCACCAATTACGGCGATGTTACTTTGAAGGCTCATTGGACCGCAGATGCATTTACTGTCAAGTGGGTCGATGAAGACGGAACGGTCCTTGAGACCGATGAGAACGTTCCTTACGGTACGGTCCCCTCCTATGACGGCAATGAGCCTGAAAAGGAGGCCGATGCACAGTATGAGTATGTGTTCGCAGGCTGGGACGGCGAGATCGCTGCTGTGACAGGCGATGCCACATATACAGCGGTATATAACAGCTCGATCAGGAGCTACACAGTCCGTTTCCTTGACGACGACGGCACAGTGCTGGAGACCTTGTCAGTTCCCTACGGCGAAACTCCCTCCTACAGCGGTGAAGCTCCCACTAAGAGCGGTGACGCTCAGCACAGCTACACGTTCGCAGGCTGGACGCCCTCCGCCGCACCCGTGACCGGTGATACGGACTACACCGCCCTTTACACAGAGGGTACCAACAGCTACACGGTAAGGTTCCTTGACTGGGACGACACTGACCTGAAAAGCGAGAGCCTTGCATACGGTTCCGTACCGGCTGCTCCTGCTGACCCTGTACGCAGCGAAGAGATCGACGGAAGCGGTGTAAAGCATATATACACCTTCACAGGCTGGGATCCGGAGCCCGGCACCGTAACAGGCGATGCTGTTTATAAGGCAGCTTATTCGGAAAAGCTGCTGTACCGGATCTTTATCGACGACTACACTAAGGGCAGGGCCGAGGTCACAGGGATAGTTTCCGGTAAGTATTACGAGCCCGGCGATGTATCGTTCACTGTTTCTGCAGATCAGGCCGTTGTATTCGGTATCAGCAACTGTGACGATACCTACACAAGGCTCTTCTGCACCGATAACGGTGACGGCACCTACACATTCACTGTAACGGTAGAAAGCTCAGATGTATATCTCGTTGAGGGCTTTAAGGGAGACGTCGACCTGAACGGTTCAGTGAACTCAAAGGATTCCGCTCAGATAGCAAAGTATGTTTCAGAGACCTTCGACATAAGCTCAGAGCTGAAGCTCTTCATAGGCGACATCGACGCCAACGGCAGGATCAACTCAAAGGACTCCGCTATGATAGCGAAGTTCGTTTCGGAAACATACTCCCCTGCTTGGGATATAGCATGACTGACGACATAATGACACAAAAAACGAAAGGATAGGTATAGATATGAAATACGGAAAGAAGATCACTGCCGCTGTTGCTGCTGCGCTCATCGGTGCAGCCGGAGCTTTGCCTGCGGTCTCGATGTCAGCCTCAGCAGCAGAGCCTGCTGTGACTGTAGCTCCCTCACAGCCGGCAGACGGACTGGCGTTCGAGGCTTCACGCTCAGGAGATGTGATAACTGTCACCTTCAAGGACACGACTGGCTCTCTTGACCACGCAGGTCTTGTTTTCACTCACGAATATGACGAGAGCAGCCTTGAGTTCGACACCAGCTTCACCGGCAACTTTGCCAACCATGAATATGATCCTGCACACTCTAAGGGCAAGCATTTTGTATTCACCGGAAGCGCAAAGGACTACGCAGAAGCAAACGCAACTGACGAATCAACACTGGCCTCATTAAGCTACAGCGTTATAAACGGCTTTGAGGAGTCTACTGACTACTCTGTGACATACAACTTCCTTGAGGCCTACAGCGACTCCTTCGAGGACCGTTCTTGGGCAGATCAGAGCTTCACTGTCACCTACCGTGAGGACCCGGAAACTGTATACTGCGATGTGACATTCGTGAGCAACGGCGTAGAGTACGACAAGAAGACAGTGGAGTCCGGCGAAAAGGTCTCAGCCCCTGCCGCTCCCACACGGGAGGACTACAGCTTTGACGGCTGGTATCTTGACAGCGAAGAGTATGAGTTCGATACGGCTGTGACTCAGGACATCACATTAGATGCAAAGTGGACCAAGGATACTGCCGCCGGCAGCAAGACAGTTGACCTTTCAAATGTCAGGATCTCCAAGACCCTCAACAAGGACGACAGCGTTTCTCTGAACGAGGAATTCACCTTCAAGCTGGAATATGTCAGCATGACACCGGCAGAGTCATCGGCTCAGATCACAGCAGGTCCCGACCTTGGAACTGTAACGATCACTAATTCCGGAAGCATAGATCTGACTGCCGCAGATTTTGAGATAGGCGGCGTTTACAAGTACAAGGTGACTGAGGTCAAGGGCAGCACCAGCGGCATGGAGTACGACAGCTCTGAATACTACCTTGAGCTCGAGATCGAGGAAAATGCAAGCGGAGACCTTATACTCGACAAGGTCGTTGTAACTGATGAGGACGGAACAAAGACCGACCTCAGCTTTGAGAACAGCTACGCTCCCACAGATACTCTCACCGTCAGCAAGACAGTTGTCGGCGAGGGCGACAACCCTTACGATAAGAACAAGAAGTTCAGCTTCTCTATCACCTTCACTGCTCCTGCCGTAACTAACGGTCAGAACGTAAAGGTCAAGGTCGGCGGAGCTGAACAGGATCTGGTATACGGCAAGGCATACGAGTTCACCCTTGGGAACGGCGATGAGATAGAGTTCACCAACATCCCCGAGGGCGCAGCATACTCTCTCACTGAGTCAGGCGAGGAGTACTACACCGCTTCGGCAGTCATCACATACGGCAGCACTCAGGACAAGGAAAGCGGCGAATACGCTGAGGACTTTACTGTTGGTGCAACGATCGTTGACGGCGGCAACTCAGCAGAGATCACCAATACCTACAGCATCACGCCTCCTACAGGCCTGAAGGTGAGCCATGAGATGCTCATGATCATCGGAGCTATCCTTCTTGCACTGGCCGGCGGAGCAGTCATAGACCGCAAGCTCCGCAAGGCTGAGGACTGATGATCTGAACGGAGGGATCAAAATGATGAAGCCTCTGATCTCAATGATCTTTGCGGCGTTCTTCATGCTTCATCTAAGTATACCTGCTCAAGCGGCAGAGGCGAAAGCGATAGCTCTGCCGCTGACGCAGGTCAGCGATGACAGCTCTGTCAGGGTACGATACACGCTTTCTCCTCTTTCTGATGAAGCTCCTATGCCAAGGAGCTCGGAAAAAGGGATCTACAGCTTTGAGCTGTGCGGGAGCGATGAGATCGTCCTTAGCGATATAGATCTGAGCTGTCAGGGCAAATGGGACTATATCCTTAAAGCAGAGTGCTCGGGCGGCAGAGTTTCTCCCAGCGAAGTGACTGTCACCGTAACTGTGACCCAGTCAGCCGAGCCTATCGCAGCCGCATTTCTTCCAAACGGCACAAAGTGTGAGCTGCGCTTTACTGCTACGCCGGATCCTGTGACGACTGCATCCTCGGGAGAGATCCGCAGCGATTCGCCCAAAACAGGCGACTATGCACACACACCGGCCTGGATCTCGGCAGGAATGGCCTTTGGGATATCATGTATCGCTTCCCGAAAAAAGCGAGAACAGTAATAGCAGAAAATACAGGGCACATCTATATGTGCTCTGTAGCTGTTATATGGGGGATCTTTTTATGGCTGAAAAAATAATAACGGTCCTGCTAAAGGGGCTAAGAGCTGTGATAAAGCAGGCTTTGATGACGGGGGTCATATTGATCTTGGCACTCGCTGTATACATAGAGCTCGACTCGTACCGGATCATCTCAGACGCTGACAGCATCAAATACCGTGCTTACCGTCCGATACAAAGCGACACTCTCTCATTCGATGAGCTGGCCGAGAAGAACCGTGACGTCATAGGCTGGATAATGATAGATGATACGAAGATCGACTATCCGGTAGTTCAGGGCCGAAGCAACGATGAGTACATAAATAAGGATGTTTTCGGAGAGTTCTCCCTGTCCGGAGCGATATTCCTCGATCAAAGGAACTCCCCGGATCTTTCAGATGCTCTCTCGGTCTTTTACGGACACAACATGGCTGGAGATATGATGTTCGGCGAATTGAAAAACTTTAGGGACAGGAAGTTTTTCGACTCACACCGGAGCGGTACGCTTTTCTGCGGCGGGAATTATTACAGGCTCGATATTTTTGCCTGTTTTACGGCAAACGGCCACGATCAAAGAGTGTATCGGATACCGCTTCCGGAAAGCGAGATCGGCAAATGGAAGGAAAACGTCATGAGCCTGTCAGAGAACAGCACGGACAAAACAGAGGAAAGTCCCAATTTACTGCTGCTCAGCACCTGCGCCTCAGGAGCCACTGATGACAGGACACTTTTAGCAGCTTACATACTGCCGAACGGCACGCCATTTGAAAAAAAGACGATAAGCGTTCAAGCATAGATCTGTTCAGGATCGTAGATAAGATCAACAGCAGCCTCAGAGTCTGGCAGCTTTTGACCGCAGCAACGATCATGCTGATACTGACCGTACTGTATTTGCGCTCACGCAGAAAGGAAGCTATGAAAAATGAAGAAAAAAAGCAAGCGCCTGCTGCATGAGATCCTAGGTCTCCTTTTAAGAGCAGGCTGGACAGTACTGACGGTGATAGCGGTATTCGTTCTAATGATCGGCGTCCATATAAATAAGGGCAGCGGTATGTCGCCTTCGTTCAAAAATAAGGACATCGTCATTTTTTACAGACTGTCAAAGGGGTTTGAGAGCGGAGATGTGGTAGTCTATCTGGACAGCAGCGGCAATAAGATCCTCGGGCGAGTAGTCGCAGTTTCGGGGGATACTGTAGATATTACCGGCGAAGGCCTGAAAATAAACGGTTATTTCAAGGAGGAGAGATACACATCGGGAGAGATCCTTCTTTCCGAGACCGGCACTGAGTTCCCTCTCACCGTTCCAAATGAGAGCTATTTTATCCTGTCTGATGACCGCTCTGAGGCAGCCGACAGCCGCCTATTTGGAACGATCTCTGCAAGCGATATAAAGGGGCGAGCGATACTCACCATACGAAGCAGAGACTTTTGATGTGCAGAAAAGGACTGAGAGCTCCTTTGCCGAATGAAAAAAGCTGCGAAGCGAAAAGCTCCACAGCTCATAACGGATATTTGATCTAATTTGTCTCACATCATTGACAAAGCAGCAGCCAGACACAGAGCGCTTCCCCGTACCGCAGAGCATCAAAGAACGATCCTTATCGTCAGCCGACTATTCTCAAGATTTGCTGTGATAGCCCCACCCATACGCTCCACAAGCGTTCGGGCGATAGACAGCCCCAGTCCGGTGGAATGGTGTGCGGCCTCAACTGTATAAAATCTGTCAAAGAGCTGTTCCACTTCGACTGCGGACAGCTCTTTTGCTGTATTTGTAAATGTGATCTCGCCTGTATCCGACAGCGTGATCTCCAGATCGCCGTCGCTGTATTTGACCGCATTGTTCAGGAGATTTGAGAACACCCTCATCAGATCGGATCTGCTTATATCCCGCACGATCCGGGTATCGGTAATGTGTATCTGCGGCGTAATGCCCTTTTCCGTCAGCACAGGATAAAAGCCGGCTATGCTCTCCGCCAGCACCTGATTCACAAAGACCTCCTCCGTCACAGTCTCGCCTTCACTAGAAACGATCACGGAATAGCGGAACAGCTCCTCGGTGAGCTGCTTCATCGCTTTGGTGCGCTCCTCGATCGCAGCGATATACTCCCGGATCTCGGTCAGGTCGTCTGTTTTCTCGATCATATACAGATCACCGGCGATCGCCGTCAGTGGCGTACGCAGATCGTGGGAGATGTTCGTGACCGCATTTTTCAGCTCCGTATTGCCCTGATGATATTGAAGATGTTCTTTCCGCAGTTCCTTTAACTGCACATTGATACGATCGGCAAGCTGACACATATCTTTGTCGTGAGAGGAAATGCAGATCAGCGTATTGGTGTCGGTTTGCAGTCTGTCGGCAAACTCATTCGCTATCTCCCGTGCCGATCTCTTCATCAGATATATCTTCACGCACAGGGCGATAATGATAATGCACAACAGACCGTAAACCATAGTGACACTCCTTTATTTCAAATCTTTTCTCTTAAATATAAACAAACCAACACCCGTCAGAACGACGCATTCTGCCAAAGAGCAGATCGGTATCTTTGCGAACGGCTTGTCAACTATTTTCGAGCGTTCGCAGTATATTTCCTCGTCGTACTGTATCTCGCCCTCATAATACGCCGCAGCGATAGGGTCAAGGATATATATCATTTCTGCCGCTATCCGTTTTTCGTCTCCGATATAATACTCATTTTTATATACGCCGTCCTCTCCGGCAGCCTGACCGTTTTCGTCAAACAAGTAGTTTATCCTGTATTCCGGCTGTTTCAGGCTCTGATACAGCTGACTGCCCGCAAGTGTCAGCGCAAGCATTACCAAAGCAGCCGCTATAAGTCCCGAGACTTTTGTATGGAGATTGAGCGAAAAAGGCACAATGACCGCTGCCGCCGCCAAAGATGTAAACAGACAGCAGACAAGCACCTTAATAAGCACAAGACTTTCGGTATCGAAGCCGTAGCCCCGTATAATTCCGCATACCAAAGCGGTCAGCATATAGACACATACGCCCCAGATCATCATTCCCGAGCACATTGCAAGCTCGGTCAGATATATATCACGGCGTGTGTGACCTGTTGATAACTTGTTTCGTATCGCACCGCAGGCGTATTCCTCTCCGATAAAAAGCGCAGAAGTCAGCCCCGTCAGGATAAGAATTGTAAAAAGATTACCGAACATAAAGTTCTCTATGCTCGGCGAGTACCCATAATCCTCGCCCATTACATTATACACAGCCCAAAGCACCGAAAAGACCGTGCCTGCCCAGAAGGGGATATTTTTTAAGAGGCGGTGAAATTCCGCATTTAACAGCTTACTCATGACTTCCACCCCCAACAAGCGAGATGAAAAAGCTCTCCAGGCTCTCGTCATGCTCCTCTACCGAGAGTATCTCGCAGTTTTCTTTCGCAAGTGCAAGGGATAACTGTGTGATATTCGGCTTTGCGTAGATATTGGCTGTCTTATCGTCAATGACCGAGTATTCAAGCTCCATTTCGTCAAGCACGCTCGCCAGCACCGCCGTGTCGGTCACGGTCATTCGCATACATTTACGACAGGCGATTTCAAGTTCCTCTGCACTCATTTCACGGACAATGTGACCGCTGTCGATAAATCCGTAATGTGTGGCAAGCCGTGACAGCTCATCAAGGATATGCGAGGAGATAAGCACCGTAATTTTCTGCTCACGGTTGAGTTTGAGTATCAGCTCACGGATCTCAATAATGCCCTGCGGATCAAGTCCGTTGATTGGCTCGTCCAGTACAAGAAAATCAGGATCTCCGCAGAGTGCAACGGCAATTCCCAGTCTCTGACGCATACCCAGAGAGAAATTTTTCGCCTTTTTCCTGCCTGTGTTTTCAAGTCCGACCAGTTTCAGAAGCTCCGAGATTCCGTCAAAGCTCGGCAGACCTAAAATGCGGTACTGCTGTTTCAAATTATCCTCCGCTGTCATGTCCAGATAGACAGACGGAGTCTCCACGACTGCGCCCATCCTGCGCCTTGACTTCGAGATCGCTTTGTCAGAGTTTTTTACACCGTAAAGCTCAAGATCTCCGCTTGTGGGGAGCTGTAATCCGCACACAAGGCGGATAAGCGTTGTCTTGCCTGCACCGTTCCTGCCCACAAAGCCGTAGATCGAGCCTTTCGGCACATTCATCGTCAGACCGTTCAGGGCTTTGAAGCTCTTGTAGTGCTTGCATAGATCGTTTGTTTTCAGAACATAGTCCATAATGTGACCTCCTTTTTGTTTCTGAAAACATTATAAACCATAAAAGTGAAGAAAACAGTAAAGAAAAAAGTGAAGAAAAAGTCAAGTTTTTTCAGTCAGCATAAATCCGATGCCCCATACCGCTGAAATATATTCCTTGCCCGTCAAAGACTTTAGCTTCTTTCGCAGGTTGTAAATATGGCTTTTCAGCGAATCCTCGGTACAATCAGGCGTATCAAGGCTGATGCGGTCTAATATCGTCAGCTTTGCAACGACCTGCTCGGGATCACGTATCAGCAGCTTCATGATCGCAAACTCTGTTCTTGTCAGCTTTTGCTCCCTGCCGTTTGCAGAGAGAGTATGCTTATCCGTATCCAGCGTGATCTCCTGATAAGTGAGGAGCGCTTTGCTGGCAGATCTTTCGTTCTTCCGAAGCTGGACCATGATCCTTGCAAGCAGCTCTTTCATATCGAAGGACTTTGTGATATAGTCCGCAGCGCCGCCGACCAGCAGCTCCACCTTGTCCGTTACATCGGCTTTAGCGCTCACTACGATCACGGGTATGTCCCTGATCTGCGGCAGCAGCTCCTCGCCCGATGATCCGGGGAGCATCAGGTCGAGCAGTATCAGATCCGGCTTGCTCTGCGCTAACAGCATCAATGCTTCTGTGCCCGAATAGGCCTTTGTCACTGTGTAGCCATTTGCTTGCAGGGCTTTGGACACTACGTCGTTTATGTGTGCGTCGTCATCTATGATCAGTATGTTCGGCATAGGCTCACCTCGTTGCTTTTTTACTATTGTAACATTTATTAGCGAAAAATTCAAGTGGGAGTTGGAATAGGAGCCCTCTGACAAGCCTCCACAGGAAAGCCGAGGCTCTCTTTAGCGAAAAACAGGGACTCTCCAATAACGGAAAGTCCCTGATCTAGCGATAGTGCCCTAAACGTATCCGGTGAAAATAAATAAGCACTTCCTCAAGTTGAGAAAGTGCCTATTATAGCCAAATTCGATTGGTGGAGCATAGGGGATTCGAACCCCTGACCCCCACACTGCCAGTGTGATGCGCTCCCAGCTGCGCTAATGCCCCATGACTTAAACATTATACCACAATAAGATCGATATGTCAAGGGTTTTCGGAAAATTTCTTTCAGTTTTTTTGGAGATCAGCGCAGCACAGGAGGTGAGCCTTCTTCCGTCCGCTCACCTCATATCCCCCGGCAGAACTCCTCCACCTCGCCAAGCCTTTTCTCGGCGTCCTCCCGGAACTCCACTGAGCACAGCCCCAGCCCTCCGCAGGAGGCTATCTCAAGGTGGCCGTAGAAGTGCTCCACCGTGCCGATGATCCGCTCGCACTCCCTCATAGACGGCCCGGTCCGTAGGGCGATGACGTACCCACGCTTCCAGGAGCTGAGCCTTGCGTGAGGCTCGTGGGTGTTGCTCCAAGGCGTACACCGGTCGATAAAGGCCTTGAACTGGCCCGGGATATCCGCCCAATAGGACGGCGACACAGCCACGATCACCTGAGCTCCCTCCATGTCCCTCATGAGCTCCTGGACCCCGTCCTCCATGACACATTCCCCTGTTTGGTGGCAGCTCCGGCAGCCTCTGCAAAACTCAAAGCTGTAGTCGCTGATACAGACTCCCCTGACCTCATAGCGCTCCTCCAAGGCCCTCTGACAGGTCTGAGCGATAAGGGCAGTTGCTCCGTTCCTCACGGGGCTGCAATTGATAACAAGTGCTCTCATGATATTCCCTCCTAAAAGAAAGAGGACCGCAGACGCAGTCCTCTAATGCTTATTCGATAGTTACCTTCTTCATTACCTGAGCCTCAAGGGGCTTATCGTTGTAGTCAGTGCGGACAGCAGCGATCTCGTCCACCACCTCGATGCCCTCGATGACCTTGCCGAAAGCGGCATAGTTGCCGTCAAGGTGAGGAGCGTCCTCGTGCATGATGAAGAACTGCGAGCCGGCGGAGTCAGGCATCATGGACCTTGCCATGGAGAGCACTCCCCTTGTGTGCTTGAGGTCGTTCTTCACGCCGTTTGCAGCGAACTCGCCCTTGATCTGCCAGCCGGGACCGCCGGTGCCGTTGCCCTTAGGACAGCCGCCCTGGATCATGAAGCCCGGGATCACTCTGTGGAAGGTCAGCCCGTCATAGAAGCCGGACTTTACCAGCTTCTCGAAGTTCTCGCATGAGATCGGAGCTATATCCGGGTACAGCTCGATCTTGATTTTCTTTCCGTTTGCCATTTCGATAACGATCATATTTTACCTCCGTTAGTTGAGCACCAGTGCAAAATCCGGCGGAAGTGTGGGGTCCTCCTGTACAGAGCTCTCGCCGCTGCCGGAGGAGTTCCCTCCTGAGCCGTGGTTGAAGCCGCTTATGGGGTCCACACCGGACTGTTGCTGCTGCTCATTATATTCATCAAGGATAGACTTCGTCCCCTCGGTAGCTTTGGGAGCAGCCTCCCCTTCATCGGGAGGAAGGGTCTCCTTGACGATAGTTGACTCGACTCTTCCCAGAAGGTCGGTAACATACTCGATATCCGGCTGGTCCTGTCCGTCAACAGGAGCATCGTTAAGGTCCTGTGAGGAGTCTCCGGCGATCTGAGCATCGTTGAGATAGCCGTTATCATTAACAACAGGCCCTCCTGTGGCTCCCTGAAAGCTGATCGACGGCTCACGTCCGGAGCCCTTCTGCTTTGAGGCGATGTCCTCAGCACAGCTCTTTCCGGCCCACATGACCAAAAAAGCCGCAACTATCGCAAGAACGATAGCCAGCATTTTATCCATGTCCAATATGCTTACCTCCTTTTCCGGATAGTAGGATAATTATAACATTTTTCCAAACATCTGTCAAGTATCAGCCGATCCTTGTGAGCTCAACTGACTCGATCCCGAAGGCCAGACCGTTGTTGGCTCCGATCCCGAAGACCAGCGAGCCCTGAGAAACGGCGTCCTTCACGGTAAATTCCCCTGTGTAGGTGACCTTTGAGCCTGTGCCCTTGCCGGTGTACTCATCCTCGAAGATGACCGTATCGCCGCTCTTGACATAAACTGGGAGAGTTATCCCCTCGCCGGCCTGAGCCGAGAACGAGAGCCTGTACTTGCCCCCTGCCTTCAGGCCGAAGGGCGCCATGTACACGCTGATAGCGTCCGGTGAGGATCCGCCTTCAACGACGTTGTAGTTGTAGGAATTGTTCCACTCTGAATAAAAGCCGAAGCCGTTGGTCCCCTCTGCCTCTGAGAGCTGATACTCAAGGCCGGAGGTGACGTTGACGCCCATTTCATCGGACTCTCTTCCTATGGTCTTGCAGATGAAGTCCGCCAGGAAATAGGCCGCCTTTTGGTGAGTGACCTCAGAGGGGTGCCAGTCAGAGCCAAGTCCGTCAGCCATGTTCTGGGTTGCCGACTGGAAGCTGGTGACCTTGGTGTCACCGGTAGCCTTAGTGAACTGGGCAACGGCCTCCTCGATCAGAGGATAAACCTCCTCACAGCCCATAGTACCCACTGTACAGATGATGTAGGCGTCGGGGTTGTTTTCCCTGACCGTGCCAAGGAAGTCCACATAGCCCTCGGTATAGGTGTCGCACCTTGCCTCGAAGTCCTTGCTGAGGTAGCTGTCGTCGTTGGTACCAAGATTGATCACCACGACGTCGCTCTTGTGGCTCTCGAAATCCCAGGCCTGAGTGTACTTCTGCTTAGCGATCTGACAGTAGATCGGCGGAACGAGGCTGTCCGTATTGCGCTCGTCCGATGTATAGCCGGAGATGATACCGTAGCCGCTGTAGCTGACAGCGCTGTAGTCTGCTCCAAGCTGCTGAGCAGTAAGATAGGCGTAGGACTTCATGAAGTTCTCCGTCGATGTGCGGAAGTTCTCATACTGGTCCTTGCCCTCGACTCCGTAGGCGCAGGTGATAGAGTCTCCGACGAACTCGATCGTAAGGTCCTTCTTCGCTGTTGGAGCAACGGGCACCAAGCTGTCTGAGTCCACCGTTATGCTCTTTAGGCCAACGGCTCCGTTATTGGCCTCTGACAGGTGGATCACCTCAACCTTAGCGGTCCGTGAGGTCTCGCCCTCGAAAAGGGTGATGGTCTTCTCGGCCTGATCGATGAGCTCGTCCAGCACGATCTCGCCATCCACGATAACAGCGTATCTGGGACGGCTCTTCTCGTCGTTCTTCTCGCTGCCTCCGCCTGAGATCGTCACTGAGGCGCTCTTTCCGGTGACGGTGAACTCTGCCGCCGAGCCGCTGTGGACCAGCCAAAGGTCCTCTCCGTCGTAGTAGTTCCTGCCTATGTAGCGCACATTTTCCTCAGTTGCCGGAACGGTAGACTCAGTGAACTCGCCGGTAGAGAGCATGGCCTGACGCATTGCGATAAGGTCGAATACGTTGACGATGCCGTCGCCGGTGACGTCCTGGCCCTCAAGAACGGGTCCCCTGCCTAAAAGGGCGTCCCCGAGAGCAACAAGGTCTGCTGCGGTGTAGTTCTTCGCCGCAAAAACACTCATTCCCACAAGAGAGGTGACTGCGGCCAGTGCTATGCCGCCTGAGATAAATTTTTTCATGGTCTCCTCCTTAAATAAGATATACACCTACATTATAGCGCATCTCTCCCCTAAAATCAAGTGTTTTTTGTTAATTACAGGCAGAAAGCTCTGTATCCCGACTTTGCCACTTGCCCATACAAAAACCACCTCCCGACTTTGCCACTTGCCCATACAAAAACCACCTCAAAAAATTCTCCCGACTTTGCCACTTGCCCATACAAAAACCACCTCAAAAAATTCTCAAAATCGCCGTTAAATCGGCGATTTTCTATTGACAAATTGCTCTGAAT
>JAFUAO010000005.1 GCA_017460665.1 Ruminococcus sp. | reverse complement strand
AGGCTCTGCCTCTGGACTCCGCAAGCCTTTGAAAAGGCTTGAGCGAAACTTTTAATTGCAATTTGTCATTCAAACATTTTCAGATCTCGTCCGCCAACGGCGGACACCGCAACTCTCAACTCTCCACTTTCGACTCTCAACTCAAACCAAAGAAAAGGCCCGTTCCATATGGAACGGGCCTTTTCCCTTTACATATATTGGGGTTTGGGGAAGTCAAAACGGTTCGATGTCGCTCTCGCTGACATCGCCGGCCTCAGCAAGGCCCTTTAGAAGGTCAAAGCTGCTCCCCAGCAGGATCGGGTACTCGCCGTCCGCCTCGGGATCGTAGCCTCCTGTTCCGTGGAGCATGGAGCCCATGCGCCAGCCCTCCTTATCCTTATCGTACACAACGATCGAATTTACCACCTCAAAGGAGCTCTCGTCCTCCACGCCGGGATAAACGCCCTCCCAAATGAACAGGCTGTCGGTCACGGGATAGATCTTCTCTGCGACCACCTCAGCCTCAGCCGGGTCAAAATCGTCCGGCTCGTAATTGTCGGAGCAGAGCACGCCGTCCAGCTCCACATAAACGGGGACTACCTCGCTGTCGATGAAGTTGCCCTCAGGATCGGAAGTGATCTTTCCGCCGATCACCAAGTTAAGGAAATTGTCCGTCAGGAGCCCGTCATAGGCCTCCTTCAGCTCGTCAAGTGTGTATCCCGGCTGAGCTACCCTGTAGTATCTCCTCGGCATATAGACCGTGCCGTCCAGCTCGACCGCCACATCAGCGTAGTTTGGGTCTATCCCGTTCTCAGTCATGTACCCGTCCTTGATATAGAGCGTCGCAGCCACGGTCTCCAAGTCAGGGGCGTTCTCCTTGTTCAGTGTAACGAACCTGCTGACCAGAAGCTTCGCCGCAGCATTTTTCTCCTCGTCAGTCATCTCCCCCGGCTCGGGAGCCTTCTCATCGGGCTTCGCAGTCTTTATAACGGGAGCCTCAGTCACTTCCTCGGGCTCGTCGTCGATAGGCTCCTCGGAGCTCTCCTCCTCAGTCGGCTCGACCGGCTCAGTGACCTCCTCAGGCAGATGCGTTGTAGGCGGAGGCGGTGCGGTCCGGCTCATCAGCTTGATCAGGCCGGCTCCTCCTCCAACGATCACCAGTGCCGCCGCAGCCGCAAGAGCCCTGCTCATCCAGCGGCGCCGTGTGTAGCTCTCGACTCCCTCAACGGAGTCATTTTTCGCATCATTTCTGCTTTTTTTCAGCTTTTCATATTTCTTCTCGGTCATAGAAAACACTCTCCTCTTCGTTTCCTCGTCAACAGCTTGAAGGGAGCTCAGCTTCTCCAGCACCTCATCGTCGGCATTATCCAGCAGATCCATTCTAAGATCCTCCTTTTTCATGCTATCGCCTCCTATTCCTCCAGCAGCCCTTCGGCCGCCAGCATAGCTTTCAGCTTTTTTTCGGCCCGGCTGCACCTCATTCGGACGGCCGAGGCCTTCATTCCGATCATAGTGCCGATCTGCCGGGAGTTCTTATTAAAGTAGAATTTCTGCATGATCATGGTGGAGTCCGGCTCGCCCAGCGACAGCACCTTCTCCAGCAGGAGCCTGCTCAGCTCCCTTTTCTCAGAGTCCGCAGCGATGTCAGTATCCGCCCGGAGCCGGCCTGCTGTCTCGTCGTCCAGCGAGACTGAAACGGCTCTCCGTTTTATCTGGCGGTATCGGTCAACGGCCCTTCTCTTGGCGAGGGTGCCGATATAGCCCTTCATGTCGCCGGAGAAGTCTCCGCCCTCGTATTTGAGGAAAACGTCTGCGAAAACGTCGCTGACGCACTCCTCGATGTCCTCAGGGGAGGCTGCATCTCTGAGCCGGTTGTGTACTATAGTATAGGCGTAGCCAAAATACTCATCGAACAGGGCCCTGTGCGCCTTTTCGGGCGAGGTCCTGATCAGAGAGCTGTATTCGCTGGCCGTCATGGGGTCTCCCTCCTTCTTGTGAAGCATCCATATGAGCGCTTTCATTAAGCATATTCGCACGGTCTTGCCGGAGTGTCACATTTTGATGCAGAATTCGTGCTCGGGGCGGCGGTGCTACCCTCTTTAATTCGGAATTAGGAATTAGGAATTCGGAATTTGTGGTGTCCGCCTGACGGCGGACGGATCTGAATTGTAGGGGCGGCCAATGGCCGTCCGCATGATCTGTACCATTGTAGGGGACGGCGTCCTCGACGTCCCGGCCGATCGATCAGATCTCCGGAAACAAATTGTAGGGGCGAATTCCGTTCGCCCGACCGTGGCCGAAAACCGTAGGGGCGGACCCATGTGTCCGCCCGGTGGTTTGCGGCGACCTCCTCACCGCCCGGCTTACGCCGGGCGGCACTGGAGGGCAAAGAGGAACACCTCCGGAGGGGAGGGCTTTAACAAAAAACTGGTACAAAAGCCGGCGGCCCTCCCCTCTCTTCGGTTTTCCTCTCTGCACTCTCTTTTCCCACACACCCCACCCCGCCGGCTTTTGACTAACCTTCGCAGGACCCTCCGGGCCTGCTGGCGTAGAAATCTAGGGCGGTAGGGGCGAACAACGTTCGCCCGGTGGT
>JAFUAO010000004.1 GCA_017460665.1 Ruminococcus sp. | reverse complement strand
CCAAACCACCGCCATAAATTTCTAAGCCAGCAGGCCCGGAGGTTCCTGCGAACGATAGACAAAAGCCGGCGGGGTGGGGAGAGAGGGAAAAGAGAGTGCAGAGAGGAAAACCGAAGAGAGGTGAGGGCCGCCGGCTTTTGTACCAGTTTTTTGTTAAAGCCCTCCCCTCCGGAGGTGTTCCTCTTTGCCCTCCAGTGCCGCCCGGCTAAAGCCGGGCGGTGGGTGTTTCTGCACATGAAAACGATCGAAGGAGGCCGGGCATTTCAAAAATGGCCGGGTCGATGTGGGCATCGACCCCTACAAATTGTTTCCGGAGATCGGCCGGGACGTCGAGGACGCCGTCCCCTACGATCGTACAGGTCATGCGGACGGCCAATGGCCGCCCCTACGGTTTTTTCGGTCACGTCCGGGAGGCCGAGGGCGGCCTCCCCTACAAATTTTCGAGGAGGCACGGGCACACAGTGTTCGCCCTGCGGTCTTCGGGGAGATCTGGGGCTCCTCCTCGCATAGGTACTTGACATTGCCGCTCTTTTAATGTATAATATGATCAATAAGTATGCGTTCGTATCCCTCTCACAGCGAACGCACTGCGTGAAAGGAGTTTTACTATGAATAACCTAAAGAAAATGCTGGCCGGTCTGGCTGCTGTCTCAATGCTAATGGCTGCCGTTTCCTGCGGTGACTCGGCTTCCAGCAGCTCCTCCGAGAACAACGAGCACTATAAGAGCGAGGACGAGTTCGCCGTTAGTGCCGATGAGGAGGAGCTCAAGGGCGACACCTCTGTGGACATCAGCGGTCAGGAGGTAGTTTGGCTGGCAGACTACGACCTCAACCCCCAGAACAACAACGACCGCTCTGTTGCGCTCTCCCTCTTCGAGGACGTTTACGGAGCCAAGATCAAGTTCGTCAGCGCCGACTCCAACGAGAAGTTCTCAACGCTGGCCAATATGATTCTCTCAGGCGACGAGGTGGATATGTTCCCCTATGAGTGGGACGCAGTCCCCAACGGCGTCGTAAAGGACCAGTATGAGCCCATGGACCCCTACTTCGACCTTATGGAGATCGACAGCGACCTCTGGTCGGATATGGAGGACGTTATCGATATGTTCGAGTACAACGGGAACCACTACGTCGTGCCATACGCTATCTCGGACCCCCTGCTGATCACCTACAGCAGAAAGCTCATGGAGGCTGAGGGCCTTGACGACCCCTACGAGCTCTATGAGGACGGCGAGTGGGATTGGGATTCCTTCATGTCCATGATGAATTCCTTCGTTTCCGGAGCCGCCGACGGCCAGACACGCTACGGTATCAACGGCTGGTTCGGTCAGGCTATTATCCAGTCCACAGGCCACACTATCGTAAACTACGAGGACGGCGTTTTCACCAACAATATCGACGATCCTGAGATCGAGAAGGCCGAGCTCCTCATGGAGGAGATCGCCTCTAAGCACCTGTACTATCCCGACTGGATCGGCTATTTCCCGGACGACCAGTCTACCCTGTTCTTCGCAATGGCAGACTGGGCCCTTGGCGCCTCCAACGCCAAAAATCCCGACGGCGACCTCATGGTAGTGCCCTTCCCGAAGGCCCCCGACGCTGACGAGAACTACCTTTGCGCCAACTTCGCAGCAAAGATGCTGATCAAGAACTCCAAGAAGGGCGAGGCAGTTGCCACATACATCAAGTGTGAGCGCCTTGCTGCTACTGACGAGGAGTACAGAGATGTTGCCAGACAGAAGGCTCTGGTGGTGGAGAAGACCGCTGCCGGTATCGTCAAGAGCTACGTTACCGAGGAGCAGTACGACGCTATCCAGTCCTATCTTGATCCCTCGAATACCACTCCCATGTTCGATTTCGGCTACGGAATGGGCGAGAGGATGTACGGCGACGGCGAGTACACATACGAGACAAGAGGAGTTATGAACAACCTGACAACTGCTCTCCTTGAGGGCAACGAGGCCGTTGATTCATGGGCTGCTCTGCGTGACTCATGGACGGGCGTTATCGACACCGAAATAGCCAAGTTCAACAAGTAAGACCACGGGGACGGCGGCTGCCGTCCCCTTATTTTTGCCGGAAGGAGCGATGATATGAGCGGCAGAGAAGAAGGCGTAGGACCAGCCGTAGGGCGGATCCTTTGCATAATGCTGATGATCGCAGGGGCAGCGGATCTCTGCGGCTTTTTCGGCTCGACTGGAGCCAGCGGCGCCTTTGCCCTCATGGGAGGAGCTGCGGCGGCGGAGCTGATATTCGGCCTTTTGCGGAAAAAATGGGACCTCTCGCTGCTGCGCTTCGGGGGAAAGCTCCTGATCATAGCCGTGCTGCTGGAGCTGACTCTCTTCCAGTACCCCTCCTACAGGTCAGTTTTCGGCAGCGGAGAGGAGACCGTGCTGCTGTCCGGCGCTCAGGGCGAGGAATATCAGGGCCGGGACAACACGCCTCTCGTGCTGACCTTTGACGGGGTGGGAGTGCCGGTGGATACGGTCTGGGTGGACATCTCCTTCGACGGGGACTACACCGAGGCCGTGGCATTTACTGCTGACATCAGCGACGAGGCCTGCGCTGAGCCAAGGCTGAAGATCATCGAGTCCCAGATCATACGGGGGAGCAGCCAGTCGGCCTACGCTATCGCACAGCTCTCCGGGAAGGCCGGGACTGTGCGGCTCAGCTTCACCGGCAGCGACTACGGCGACCTGTTCACCGTCCGCAGCGTGGTGCTGAACAGGACGGTGCCCTTCGATGTATCGCCCCTGAGAGTGCTGCTGATCCTTTTGGGAGGGATGCTCCTCCACGGGCTGCTGTTCTCGGTGCGTATGGGAAGGCCCTTCTCCCGGGAGGAGGCCCTTTGCAGGACCCTCTGCGCCATAGTGACCGGTGCGGCGGTCCTGGGAGCCTGCGCCATGTGCCTCTCGCTGATCCCGGAGGAGCGCCTCAGTGACGCCTTCCGCCGGAACGAGGGGGACCAGCTCACCCAGGAGATGACCCTGGCCTTCGAGGAGGGGAGGACCTACATCTATGAGCTGGAGCCCGACGATCCCCTGCTGCAAATGGAGGACCCCTACGACTGGAGCGCCAGGAGCAGCGGTAACGTCCCCTATAGCTGGGACCACGTCCTCTATGGCGGCAGGTACTATTCGTATTACGGAGTGGCGCCTCTGCTGCTCTTTGTGCCGTATCACCTTGCGACGGGGCATTTTTTTCCGGCAGAGATCGCCGTCATGCTCTTCTCGGCCTGCGGACTGATCCTCCTTGCCCTGACCTATCTGGCGGTGGTGAGGCGCTGGTTTTCTGAGATCCCGGCAGGGAGCGTCCTTGCCGGCCTGATCGTGCTGCTTGCGGCCTGCGGGATCTGGTTTTGCACCGGAAGGCCGAAATTCTACGAGACCGCTATCTCCTCCGGCTTCTGCTGCGCTGTGGGAGGAGCTCTGCTGCTGATCGGATCAGGGGCAGTCACCGGGGAAAAGCTCCGCCCGGTACGTCTTGCCGGAGCCTCCCTGCTGCTGGGACTGGCAGTGCTCTGCCGGCCCACCATGGCTGTTTACGCTGCCTGCGGAGCGGTATGGGCGGTCTGGGGAGCTCTCTCCCGGAAAAAAGGCCGGCTGACGGTCCTCCTTTGCGGACTTCTGCCAATGGCGGCTGCGGCGGCCTTCCAGATGTGGTACAACTACGACCGCTTCGGCGACGTGCTGGAGTTCGGCATACGCTACTCGCTGACGGTCAACGACTTCACCCACACTCAGTTCCACCTGCACTTCGTGCTGATCTCTCTGTACAACTTCCTGATCGCACCGCCGGCCTTTATCCCGGACTATCCCTACATCACGGCGCCCTTCTCGATGCTGGGCGTGAACGGGTACTATTTCAAGGATTACGGCGCTGTTTCGGGGCTTTTCTTCCGGGGACTGACCTCCGTGGGGATCCTGGCAGGGGGAAGAGCGATCGGCGGCGTCATCGACCGGAAAACTCGCATAAAATGGGGAGTCCTGGCAGGTCTGCCCTGTGTGATAGCTCCTCTTGTGATCGTGATCTCGACCTGGGAGAGCGGCTATGCAGTGCGCTATGCGGCTGACTTTTCGTGGGCGATGCTCCTTGGCGGAACGGCGGCCCTCTTCGCCCTGAGCCGTGGGAGAGCTCCTCTCAGGAAGCTCCTTCTGCGCTGGGGAATGGCTCTTGCGGCAGTCATGGCGGTGCTGGTGAACGGTATCCAGGCGCTGACATTTGCCTACCGCAGCGACGTTTATCCTCTGGCGGCTGAGAGGCTCAGGAGGCTCTTTGAGCTGTGGCTTTAAGACTCATGCAGGAAATACGGAGAATAGTGCAGAGCTCCTTGTAAAAAAACACCAAAAATCAGTGTCATAATACAGCATATTGTAGAAACTTAAAAAAATAGCGTGACATTTTGTGTTTTGTGTGTTATAATGTATTGGAAGAATATTTTCTTTCGTTAAAAATAAAAAATAAAAGAAGGAGACTCACTATGGCATATGATCAGAACAGTCCTCAGAGACCCCGCAAAAGAGTTACAAGACAGGTGCTCCGCCGGAGACAGTTTACTGCACTGGCGATAATAGCACTGATCGTGCTTGTTTTTGTCATACTCATCGCCCACGGCTGCTCAAAGGACGACAGCAAGGGCTCAAAAAAGACCGACACCCCTGCGGTGACTACAACAGTGCCGACTGAGGAGCCTGTTTATACAGATGCGCCTACTGAGGCTCCCACAGAGGCCGTCACTACCGTTGACCCTGCCGCTGCACAGGTCCAGCTCAGCAAGCGCGAGGTCTTCGTTGACATCGGACAGCGTGATGTCGCCATAATCCAGGCATACCCCGACGGCTCCTCTGAGGCAAATGAGATCTGGGAGTCAAAGGATCCTACGATCGCCTCAGTAGACAACCTCGGCTATATCACCGGCGTTTCTGCCGGCGAGACCTACGTTATCCTTAAGTTCAGCAACAACCCCGGTATCGAGATCGAGATCAAGGTACACGTTGCGGATAACGGACTTACTGCTGCTCCCGCTGACAGCAGCACAGATACTACGACTACAGCCGCTTCAGGCCTCCTCTGACCGAATTTCCCGGCCAGGGGAGCCCTATGCACGCCTTCCGGACCGGTGTTTCAGAAATTTTTTGAAAAAATTCCCTGTAAATACTTGATTTTTCCGGAAATGCGTGTTATAATAGGTATGATGATAGTTAAAAGCAAAGACCGGAACCTTCCGGTCTTTCGTTTTGACATGACTATTTTGCCAGAACATGAAAGGAGAGGCTGTATGAAGCTGAAAAAATTCGGCAGCACCGAACAAAAGGTCTATGACCTCGTAAGGCCTGTCACCGACGAGCTGGGCTACTACCTCTGGGACGTTTCCTACGTCAAGGAGGGCGCCATGTGGTACCTGAGAGTCTTTATCGACAGGGACGAGGGCATAAGCATCGAGGACTGCGAAAGGGTCACTGAGCCAGTGAACGCCGTTCTTGATGAGGCCGACCCCATACCTCAGAGCTATATGCTGGAGGTGGGCTCCGCCGGGCTCGAAAGAGAGCTGGTCAAGGAGGAGCACTTCCAGGTCTGCCGGGGAGATACCGTCAGGGTCAGGTTCATCAGGAGCATCGACGGCGAAAAGGAGATCGTCGCTGAGCTCGCAGGAGCCGACAGGGAGAAGGTGACTGTGCTGCTGGAGAGCGGCGAGGAAAAGAGCTTCCCCCTTTCAGATGTGGCCTTCGTCAAGCTCTGGCTGGACTTTTAAGATATTAAAAATAAATAACTGGAGGAAATGATAATGGATAACTTTTTCGAGGCTCTGGAAATGCTGGGAGAAGAGAACAGCGTTGAGACCGACCTGCTGGTGGAGAAGGTGAAGTCTGCTATGCTCAAGGCGGCAAGACGTGCCTACCCCCACAGCGACGAAAGGATCAGAGTCGAGATCGACCCGGCGACCAAGAAGTTCGCAATGTACATCGTTCAGGAGATCATCCCCGACGAACCGATCGACGAGAACGAGATAAATATCGAGACCGCTAAAACGATCGACCCCAACGCTGTAGTCGGCGGTACGATCCTCAAGGAGCTGGATATATCCAAGCTGGGCAGGATGGCTGCCCTTACCGCTAAGCAGTCCATCAAGGGCGAGCTGAGAGAGATCAACCGTGAGCAGATGCTGGCTAAGTTCGGCGAGAAGGAGCACGACTGTATCGTGGCTACCGTTTCTCAGGTGGAGCCCGGCAGAGGCACTGTTACCGTTGAGTACGACGGCACTGAGCTGTACCTGTTCAAGAACGAGCAGATCCCCGGCGAGGTCCTTGAAGAGGGCAAGAAGATCAAGGTGTACATCACGAATATCGTGGGCAAGACCAAGAAGCCGATCGTTAAGATCTCCCGTACACATAAGGACCTGGTCAAGAGGCTCTTCGAGCTGGAGGTGCCTGAGATCTATGAGGGCATCGTTGAGATCAAGTCGATCTCAAGAGAGGCCGGCTCCCGTACAAAAATGGCTGTATGGTCAAAGGATCCCAACGTTGAGGCCGTGGGAGCCTGCATCGGTACGAAGCGCTCCCGTATATCGGCGGTAGTGAACGAGCTGGGCGGCGAGAAGATCGACGTTATCCCTTGGAACGAGGATCCGGAGAAGTTCATCGCAAGCTCTCTTGCTCCGGCTGAGGTCCTCAGAGCGGTGATCGTGTCCGAGGCCAACAAGCTGTGTACCGTAGTGGTCAGCAACAATCAGCTCTCGCTGGCTATCGGAAACAAGGGCCAGAACGCTAAGCTGGCAGCAAAGCTGACAGGCTATAAGATCGACATAAAGCCTCAGTTCGACCCTGTTACCGGGGAGGAGGCTCCGGAGCTGAGCCCCGACTATCAGCCTCCCGTATATGAGACCCCCGAGCCGGAGGAGGCTCCTGCTGAGGAGACCGCTCCTGCTGAGGAAGCTGCTCCTGCTGAGGAGACCGCTCCTGCCGAGAGCGACGGGGAGTAAGCTATGAAGCCGAAAAAGATCCCCATGAGGATGTGCCTTGGCTGCGGCGAGATGAAGCCCAAAAAGGAAATGATCCGTGTGGTCAGGTCCCCGGAGGGCGAGATAAGCATAGACCTGGTCGGGAAGAAGAACGGCCGTGGAGCTTACATCTGCAAGAGCAGCCAGTGCTTCGACAAGGCACGAAAGGCAAGACGCTTCGAGAAGTCGTTCTCATGCCGGATAGATGAAAGCGTTTATGAGGTGATGGCGAATGAGCTCAGATCGGAAACAGAGAACGGCTGACCTGCTGACTATCTGCAATAAGGCAGGCAGGACCGTCAAGGGCTTCGACAGCGTTTGCGCCGCAGTCACCGAGGGCAGGGCCTTCTGTGTGCTGACAGCAGCGGACGCCTCGGAGAAAACTGTCAAGGAGGCAGCGTTCATTTGCCGGAAATACGGCGTGAAGCTCCTGATGACGGAGCTGACAAAGGACGACACCGCAAGGCTTTGTGGAAAGGCCACGGCGGTCATCGCAGTCTGCGATGAAGGCTTCGCCGGAGGCTTTGAAAGGATCGTTTCTTCATGATCCACAGTTTCTGTGTTGACATATAAAATTGAATAACGTCAGTCCGCATATGGCGGACAGCAAATGGAGGTATCATCAGCCTATGGTAAAAAAGATAAAGATCAGTGACGCAGCGAAGGACCTTGGAGTCTCTTCGCAGGAGATCATCGATATTTTCGCCGCAAAGGGCGATACAAAGAAAAAGGCATCTACCGGTCTTGACGAGAACGAGATGAACTTGGTGCTGGAGTTCTTCACTAAGAAGAACGCTGTGAAGGACTTCGGCGAGTATTTCGCTTCTAAGAACGACCCAAGACCGGCCCGTGAGGAGGCTCCTGCTAAGAAGGCAGAGCCCAAGAAGGCCGCTGCTAAGAAGGAGGAGCCTAAGAAGGCTGCTGCTCCTGCAAAGAAGGAGGAGCCTAAGAAGGCTGCTGCTCCTGCTAAGAAGGAGGAGCCTAAGAAGGCTGCCGCTCCTGTAAAGAAGGAGGAGCCCAAAAAGGCCGCTGCTCCTGCTAAGAAGGAGGAGCCCAAAAAGGCCGCCGCTCCTGCTCAGGAGGCAAAGCCTGCTGCTCCTGCTAAGAAAGAGGAGCCCAAGAAGGCACCCGTGGAGAAAAAGGAGGCCCCTGCTCAGAAGCCTGCCAAGAAGCAGGAGAAGAAGCAGGCCAAGCCTCAGGACAGAGGCGAGCGCACCAAGCTCAGCGTTGGTATGAGCTCCGAGACAGGCCAGACCTCCGGTCAGCGCAGGACCGTTGACACCAGAGGCAGCTACGTTGACCTCGACAAGTACAACGAGCGCTATGACAATATGGCCTCCTCAAACAAGCACAAGGACGAGAATTACTCCTCCAAGAAGCAGAAGATCAACCAGAAGTCTGCTCAGCGCAGCCGTCAGCAGTTCTCTAAGAAGGAGAGCGAGGCCGAGAAGCTGAAGAGACTTGAGCTGGAGCGTGCAAGAAAGCAGCAGCTCAAGGTGCTGATCCCTGAGAGCATCACCGTGGGCGAGCTGGCTACACGTCTGAAGGCCACCGCTACAGAGGTCATCAAGAAGCTGATGGGCCTGGGCGTAATGGCTTCCATAAATCAGGAGATCGACTTCGATACCGCCTCCCTCGTGGCTGAGGAGCTGGGTGCTAAGGTGGAGAAGGAGGTCATCGTTACTATCGAGGAGCGTCTTATCGACGACAGCGATGACGACGACACCAACCTTGAGCCGCGCTGCCCTGTAGTAGTAGTCATGGGCCACGTCGATCACGGTAAGACCTCTATCCTTGACAGGATCCGCAAGGCCAACGTTGCCGCCGGAGAGGCCGGAGGCATCACTCAGCACATCGGTGCTTATCAGGTCAACGTCAACGGGCAGGACATCACCTTCCTTGACACTCCCGGACATGAGGCCTTCACCTCTATGCGTGCAAGAGGTGCCAACATCACCGACATCGCTATCCTTGTTGTAGCCGCAGACGACGGTATCATGCCTCAGACGGTCGAGTCTATCAACCACGCTAAGTCTGCCGGAGTGCAGATCATCGTTGCTATCAACAAGATGGATAAGGAAGGGGCCAACCCCGACCGTATCAAGGAGGAGCTCACCAAGTACGACCTCGTTTGCGAGGACTGGGGCGGCGACGTTATCTGCGTGCCTGTTTCTGCTAAGACCGGCGAGGGCATCGACGCTCTGCTGGAGAACATCCTTCTGGTGGCAGAGGTCCAGGAGCTGAAGGCCAATCCCGACCGCCTTGCGAAGGGTACTGTCGTGGAGGCCCGTCTGGACAAGGGCCGTGGACCTATCGCAACTCTCCTTGTACAGAACGGTACCCTCAGACAGGGCGACGTGATCATCGCAGGTACTGCCGTGGGACACGTCCGTGTAATGACCAACGACAAGGGCAGGACCGTTAAGGCTGCCGGGCCCTCAGTGCCTGTTGAGATCACAGGTCTGGTGGAGGTCCCCAGCGCCGGCGACATCTTCAACGCCGTCGAGGACGAGCGCCTTGCCCGTGAGCTGGCAGAGCAGCGCCGCCATGAGGCTAAGCAGGAGCAGTTCAACGCCTACCGCAAGGTAACTCTCGACAACCTGTTCAGCCAGATCGCCGAGGGCGAGATCAAGGAGCTGCCGCTTATCGTAAAGGCCGATGTACAGGGCTCTGTGGAGGCTGTAAAGCAGTCGCTGGAGAAGCTCTCCAACAGCGAGGTAAGAGTAAGGGTCATCCACGGCGCAGTCGGCGCAGTAAAGGAGAGCGACGTTATGCTGGCCGCTGCTTCTAACGCTATCATCGTCGGCTTCAACGTAAGACCGGACCCCGTTGCTGCTGAGAACGCAAAGCGTGACGGTGTGGATATCCGCCTGTACAGGGTCATCTACGACGCTATCGACGAGATCTCTACCGCTATGAAGGGTATGCTGGCTCCCAAGACCCGTGAGGTAGAGCTTGGACGTGTGGAGGTAAGACAGGTCTACAAGATCTCCAACGTGGGCATGGTAGCAGGAAGCTACGTCCTCAGCGGAAAGGTATCCCGTGGCTGTCAGGTGCGTGTAGTGCGTGACGGTATCATCATCGCAGACGACAAGATCGCAGGCCTGAAGAGGTTCAAGGACGACGCAAAGGACGTTGCTGAGGGATATGAGTGCGGTATCAGCCTTGAGAAATTCAGCGACGTCAAGGAAGGCGATATCTTCGAGGCGTATATCGTCGAGGAGTATCGGGAAGACTGATATATAATAATTTGGTAGGGAGGACTTGGTCATGGACAACAGCAGAATGGCAAACGCAGATATGATACGTTATTGTGACGAGGCACTTGCATGGGAGGACTTCGGTCCTGTGGACATCTTCTTCTTCGAGTCTGTGAAGAAGATCCTCTTAGGCCAGTGCAGCGCCTTTGAGGAGCCTGAGGAGGCCGACCTCATGGGCATAGAGCGGCCCGTCCAGGACGTCGAGCTGGAGCCGGAGTACGGCAACTACGCCGACATCTACTACGGCGAGGAGGGCGACGAAGAGATCCCGGACTACAGCCGCACAAAGGAGGATGAGGCCTTCGATTCAAAGGAGTTCGAGGGCGGATTTTTCGAGGAAAAAACTGAGGAAAGGGCTGAGGGAGAGGCAGGACCAGCTCCCGAGGAGAGCCCCAAGACAGAGGAGGCCCCCTCTGAGGAGGACCCTGCTGCGGGCTCCGGCAGCTTTACCATAAACGTTTGACAGGAAAGGATAATATGCCGAATTTCAAGAACAGCCGTATGGCAGAGGATATCAAGCGTGAGCTGACAGCGATCCTCAGAGAGCTCAAGGATCCAAGGATCGACCCTATGCTGACCGTCGTGAGAGCAGACCTCTCCGGCGATATGTCCAGCTGTAAGGTCTATGTTTCCAGCCTTGAGGGAGCTGCCCGCTCAAAGGAGTCGGTGGAGGGACTGAAAAGCGCTGCCGGATTTATCCGCAGAGAGCTCTTCCATAGGCTCAAAATGAGGAAGTCCCCGGAGCTTACCTTCATCGCCGACAGCTCTATCGAGCGCAGCGCAGAGATAAGCAAAAAGCTGGGAGAGCTCCTCTGATCCCGGAAGGAGGATAATATGTTCATCAGCTTCAGCGAGGCAGAGACCTTTCTGCGCAATTGTAAGGACGCTGTTATCATAACACATCAGACTCCCGACGGAGACTGTATAGGAGCAGGCTTCGGCCTGAAGGATATTTTGGCGGAGCTGGGCGTTCGCAGCAGAGTAGTATGCAGCGATCCCTTCCCGGCAAGATACGATTTTATGACAAAGGACGGCGCAGGGGAGGACTTTGAGCCTCAGACCGTTATCGCCGTTGACATCGCCGATGAGAACCTTATGGGCAAGTATAAGGAGATCTACGGAGGCAGGGTCCAGCTCTGCATCGACCACCATATCTCAAACAAGAACTACGCCGAGAGGACCCTTCTCAGAGGCGAGGCTACGGCCGCCTGTGAGGTGATCTACGACCTGGCAAAGTACATGGGCGTCAAGATCACAAGGCACTGTGCTATGTGCCTGTATACCGGGATCGCTACGGATTCCGGCTGCTTCAAGTACGACTGCACCACTCCCCGTGCCCATGAGATAGCGGCGGAGATGATGCGGAGCTACGACATAAATTTCGCAAGGATCAACAGGTATATGTTCGATGTGAAGTCCCTTGGCAGGATGAAGCTGGAGAGCTACGTCACCGAGCTCATGGAGGAGCACCTTGACGGGAAGCTGGCTATCGTTGCCGTGACTCAGGACATGATGAAGGAGCTGGGGATCAGTATGGAGGAGCTGGAGGGCTTTGCTCCCCTGACGATCCAGCTCGAGCACGCCGAGGTGGGCATACTGCTGAGAGTGCGAGAGGACGGCGCCTATAAGTGCTCCTTCCGCTCGGCCAACGACGTGAACGTTTCGGCCATATGCCAGACTCTCGGGGGAGGCGGCCACGCAAAGGCTGCCGGCTGCACGATGACGGGCAGCCTCCCGGAGGTGAAGGCGGCTCTCATCGAGTCTGTCAGAAAGGCGCTCAGCGAATGAACGGCATACTCATCGTGAACAAGCCTGAGGGCTTCACCTCATTCGACGTGATCGCCAAGCTGAGAGGCATCCTGAAAATGCGAAGGCTCGGCCACGGAGGGACACTTGATCCCATGGCCACCGGCGTGCTGCCCGTTTTCGTGGGGAGCGCTACAAGGGCCTGCGATATAATGCCGGACAACACCAAGAGCTACCGGGCAGGCTTCTGCTTCGGGCAGACCACTGATACCCTTGACATCACCGGCACTGTCCTGACCGAGAGCGATACCGGAGCCTCCCGGCAGGAGATAGAGGAGCTGCTCCCTCAGTTCAGAGGGGACATCATGCAGCTCCCGCCCATGTATTCCGCAGTACAGGTGGACGGCAAAAGGCTCTACGACCTTGCCCGGAAGGGCGAAACGGTGGAGCGCACGCCGAGACCTGCTCAGGTCATGCGCCTTGAGATACTTTCCTACGATCAGGAGGAGCGTCAGGGCGAGCTGGAGATCGTCTGCGGAAAGGGTACCTATATCCGGACGATAATTAGCGACATAGGCGAGAAATTGGGCTGCGGAGGCGTCATGACCAGCCTTGTGCGGACCTCCTCCGGCGGCTTTTCCATCGAAGAGAGCCATACCCTCGATGAGATCCAGAGGGCGGCCGATGAGGGGCGTGCAGAGGAGCTGATCCTGCCGATCGGGCGAGTTTTCAGCTCCCTCAAAAGGCTCAGCCTCAGCCAGCCCCAGACTAAGATGTACCGCAACGGCGTGAAGCTGGATCTGGACCGGGTCAGGGGAGTGGTCCCTGACTGCGACACATACGCAGTTTACGGCAGCGAAGGGGAGTTCATCGGGACTGCCCGTGCCGACCGTGAGAACGGTCTGCTGCGTGTCGGGAAGAATTTGGGGTGAGCCATGGACAAGACGATCACCTCGGTGGCCTTAGGGCTCTTCGACGGGGTCCACATCGGACACCGTGCAGTTATCGGTGCGGCCTGCGCCCAGCGGCAAAACGGCCTGACACCGGCTGTTTTCACCTTCCAGCCGGAGGGCGTACTGCGTAAGAGCGGCGGCCTCTCCGGATACATCTATACTCAAAACGAGAAGGAGATCCTCCTCCGTGAGCTTATCGGCAGCGGAACGATCTTCAGTCCGCCCTTCGAGGAGCTGCGCTCCCTGACAGGCGAGGACTTTGCACAGACCGTCCTTGCAGGACAGATGAGGGCGGCCCATGTTTGCTGCGGAGCGGATTTCCGCTTCGGGAGGAACGCCTCCTGCGGCGCCGAGGAGCTCATAGCTCTCGGCAGGAGATACGGCTTTTCGGTACAGATCGTGGAAAGCGTCCGGCAGGACGGCCGTGCGGTCTCGTCGAGCCGTATAAGGGAGCTCCTCCTTGAAGGGGACGTCCAAAAGGCAGGGGAGCTCCTAGGAGCGCCCTACTTCCTCAGCGCAAGAGTGGAGGACGGGAACCGTATCGGCCGAACGATCAGCTTCCCCACGATCAATCAGCGCTTCTGCCCCGGCCGGCTGGTGCCAAGATACGGGGCGTATGCCACGACTGCGACAGTGGAGGGAAGAGAACTGCCCTCAGTGACGAATGTCGGTATCAAGCCCACTGTCGGCGGCGAGAGCGAGCCCCTTGCAGAGACCCACATCATCGGCTACAGCGGCGACCTCTACGGGAAGACAGTGGACGTTGCCTTTAGGAGCTTTATCCGCCCGGAGCTGAAATTCTCCTCACTGGAGGAGCTGAGAGCTCAGATAAGGCAGGATATAGCCTCTGCCACTTAATATTCGTTATGCTTTCACCTTACTGTCACATACAGGAGGTAAGATTATACAGGTCCCATGGGGACCAAACAATGACCTAACTTCTAAAAGGAGGATACCAAATTGATAGAAGTTAAACACCTGACTAAGAGATACGGCGATAAACAGGCCGTAAACGATATCAGCTTCAAGGTGGAGAAGGGCGAGATCCTCGGCTTCCTCGGACCTAACGGAGCAGGTAAATCCACCACCATGAATATGCTCACAGGCTACATCTCGTCCACCTCGGGTCAGATCCTGATCAACGGCGTGGATATCCTCGAGGACCCGATCAAGGCCAAGTCCTACATCGGCTACCTCCCCGAGATCCCGCCACTTTATATGGATATGACCGTGGACTCGTACCTGGGCTTCATGTTCGACCTGAAAAAGTGCAAGCTGCCAAGAAAGGCCCACCTAAAGGACGTTTGCGACCTTTGCAAGATCTCTGCCGTGAGAGGGAGAGTGATCCGCAACCTGTCAAAGGGCTATAAGCAGAGAGTCGGCCTTGCTCAGGCACTTATCAACAATCCCCCCGTGCTGATCCTTGACGAGCCTACCGTAGGTCTCGACCCGAACCAGATTATCGAGATCAGGACCCTCATCAAGAAGCTGGGCAAGAGCCACACCGTTATCCTTTCGTCCCATATCCTGCCGGAGATCCAGGCGGTCTGCGACAAGATCATCATCATCAACAAGGGCGTCGTTGCCGCTGACGGTACTGCCGACGAGATCGCAAGGAACATCACCAATGAGCACAAGATGACCCTTAGGATCGAGGGCAGCACTCATACTGCCTCGGATAAGAAGGAGATCACCGACGCTCTCAAGTCCATCGACGGCGTGAAGTACGTCCGTGCCGATATGGAGCGTGAAAAGAGCATCTACGACTATGACGTGGAGGCCGACGAGAAGACCGACGTCCGCAGAGCTATCAACAAGCTGTGCGCCGACAAGGGCTGGAACATACTCATGCTCCAGCTCTCAGACCTGACCCTTGAGGACATATTCCTGAAGATAACCATGGGCGACAACGTCCGCAAGGACGGCACGGTCCGGGAGGAGGCTCCCAAGCCCAAGCCCAATATCAGCTTCGACGTGAAGGACGGCGAGCTGGTGGCTTCACTGGACGACGGAAGTGCCAAGGAGGAGAGCGCTCATGCTGAGGATGAGGCCTCCGACGATAACGACGAGAATGGAGGCGAGGAATAATGGGTGCGATATACAGACGTGAAATGAGCGCATTCTTCATTTCAGGCATAGCTTATGTTTTCCTGGCAGTATTCTTCCTGCTTTCGGGGATATTCTTCTATAACGGAGTGATCGCCTCCGGCACTACAGAGACCAGCGCAATGTTCAGCTCGATGTTCATCATCGTGCTGTTCCTCATACCGATCCTCACCATGAAGCTCATGAGCGAGGAGAAGAAAAACAGGACGGATCAGGGCCTTCTGACGGCTCCTGTGGGACTTTGGTCCATCGTTCTGGGCAAGTATTTCGCAGCGCTGACGCTCTTCATCATCGCTGAGAGTGTCGTGTTCATCTACTCGATCATCCTCGGCTATCTGGGGAACGTAGTTTGGTCCACTCTTCTGGGCAACTACTTCGCAATGCTCTTCCTGGGAGCTGCCTTCATCGCTGTTGGACTGTTCATCTCCTCTCTCACCGAGAACCAGATGGCCTCAGCAGTTGCAAGTATGCTGGCGCTCTTCGTGCTCTACCTCTTCGACTCACTGGCGTCGAGAGTCTCCAACGAGCATATCCAGAAGGCCATGACCGCTGTCTCCTTCTATTCGAGATATATCGAATTCACACAGGGAGTCTTTGATCTCTCCAGTGTGGTATTCTTCCTCAGCACAGCCTTTATTTTCAATTTCCTGACGGTAAGGGTCCTGGACAAGCGCCGCTGGGGTTAATGGAAAGGAAGGTAATGTTTAGATGAGCAAGAAAGAGATAAATGAGAATATCCAGGCCGAGGCTCCTGCTGCTGAGGAGAAGAAGCCCAAGAATTTGAAAAAGCTGAAATTCGGATCCATGTCAGTGGCAGTTCTGGTGCTGGTGATCGCCATAGTGGTCGTTCTGAACCTTATGGTCAACATCATGAGCAAGCGCTATCCCATGAAGGTGGATCTGACTCCCGATAAGAGGTACGAGCTCACCGATGAGACGGTACAGGTGCTGAAGGACCTTGACAAGGACGTTGAGATCACTGTCACCAGCACAAGAGAGACCTTCTCCTCCATGGCTACCTACTTCCAGCAGATGTATGCCAGCTACTACGGCATGAACGTGGAGCTGCCCTACGATATGATCCCTGAGATCCTTGACAAGTACGCCATGTACGCCGAGCAGGGCCAGGGCAGCGTTTCCGTAAGGTACGCAGACATCAACAAGGATCCCGACATCGTTTCCCGCTTTAGCAAGAGCTATAACGGCGAGATCACTGACGGGTATATGATCGTGAGCTCCGGCGATAGGGTCAAGGTCCTGACCAATGACGACGTGATCGGCATGATCAAGCCCAACCAGTCCAGCTCTCAGAACGCTGTTACCATGAGCTTCGCCGGCGAGAGCGTGATCACCTCGGCTATCATGTCTGTGGTGGACTCCAACCCCGTCAGCGTGGCTGTGGCAAAGACCATGAACGGCCAGCTCTTCTACCAGCAGAGCTACGAGAACATCGTTGTCTCGGTGGAGGAGTTCCTTGAAAAGAACGGCTATGACTGCGAGGATATCGACATCGCTTCAGACGACCTTTCTGTCGACAAGTACGACATGATCGTAGTTGCGGTACCTGCCAGCGACTTCACTGTCGATGTTATCGAGAAGCTCAGCGACTTCCTCTACAACGGCGGAAAGTACCAGAAGAATATGCTGTATATCCCCAATCTCTACGCAACTGACCTTCCCAATATCGAGGAGTTCCTTGCGGATTGGAGCATACAGGTAGAGGATTCCTTTATCAACGACGACCAGATGATACAGGTGCCTGTGAGCACTCTGGGAACATACACCTACGCTCCCATGGTAAATATCGCCGATGCGGATACAGTAGGACAGCTCCCCAACGAGAGCCTTCCCATCGCAGCTCCCGGCGCAAGACCTATAACTCTCCTGTCAAAGAACAATGAGAGCGTTACGAAGGCTATCCTGACCTCCGGCGAGGCCTCCTTCCTTATGGACCTTACCGGCGAGAACGACCAGCCTATCGACACCGGCTCCTTCAACGTAGCCGCACTCTCCTACAAGGAGACTCAGGACGGGATGAGCAGCCTCAGGAGCTCCGTGCTGGTTATCGGAAGCTCGTTCATGGTGGACAATTCCCTCCTTGCCAACAACAACACCTACAACAATGCAAGCGTGTTCATGAATATGGTCAACAGCATGACGGGCAAGGACGGCGGCGTAGTTATCGCTGACAAGGCTCTTCAGCAGTCCACCATAGCTCCTACCACCAGTCAGGCAAAGGTCATCAAGATCATGGTGATCTATGTGCTCCCGGCCCTTGTTGCACTGGCAGGCATCATCGTATTGTTAAGGAGAAGAAATAAATGAATAAAACAGCAAAGGGGATCGTGGCTCTTGCAGGGGTACTTGCAGTTCTTGGGGGAGGCTATGCCGCTCTCAGGCTCACTGACCCCGACGAGCCGGAGGAGAGCTCAGTCTCCTCGGAGGAGGACGGAAGCCAGCACGTTATCCTGATAAGGGACGACAAGGTCACAGGGGAGGACCCTGAGACCGGCGAGACCCTTATGGGGAACGTGGTCCATGTCCAGGTGAAGAACGAGACTGACGAGCTCTCGGTGATACCCAATCCCAAGGCAGCCACCGATGAGAACGCCACTAAGTACACTCTCGAGGGCTATGAGGACATACCTCTGAGAGGTGCGGTGATCGGTACTCTTGCCAATAACGCAAACGGTCTCACTACCGAGGCCGTGATCGAGGAGAACTGCTCGGATCTTGCGAAATTCGGCCTTGCAGACCCGGTGATCACTGTGGACGTGACCTATGAGACCGGCACGGAGAAGACTCTCCTTGTGGGGAACAAGGCTCCCACCGGCGACGCCACCTACGTCATGCTGAAGGGCCTTGACACGGTCTATACCGTAAGATCCTCGGCTATGGCAAACTACAGCAACACCCTTTTCGACTTCGTGGATAAGACTATCATCGAGGACCCCGGCCAGCAGAACTATCCCAAGGTGGAGAGCGTCCTCATACAGCGTGAGGACCTTGAGGGCGGCGATATGTACATCGAGTACGACCCAAGGAGCGACGACGAGGGCTACACCGGCGGCACCTCCGCTACACATATCCTGAAAAGACCTACCGAGGCCTTCCTCTCCGTGGAGCGCTCAACGGCTATAACTACCGGTATGTTCGGGCTCAGCGCAGAGGACATATTCAGCGTCCACTGTCAGGAGCCGGACATCGCAGAGGCCGGGCTCAAGGACCCGTTCTGCACTGTCACTATGAAGTGCGACGACGGCAATACCTATAAGCTCCTCCTCAGCGAGCCCTTTACCAGCGGTGAGGGCTCAAAGAGCTGCTACGCTATGCTGGAGGGCGGGAACGTGATCTATATCGTTTCTACTGAGAAGGCTCAGTGGGCAACTGTGACCCCCGTCGATATCGCCTCAAAGATCTTTATCGGCGCCTATGTTTGGAACATCACGGACCTGACCGCTCAGGCAGGCGATACCGCCGCTGAGATCAAGGTCACAAGGAAGGATCCCTCCGCTGAGCTGGAGACCTTCTCCGCTTCTGATTTCAATGCCGCGATAAACGGCAAGACCTTCGACAGCGAGCGATTCAGGCAGTTCTACAGCTTCCTCATCGGAGCAAATGCCGAGGAGTTCGCCTTGGACGAGGAGATCCCTGAGGGAGATCCGGCTGCGTCGATCACCTATACCGACTCCTACTCCGGCCAGACGACCAAGGTGGAGTTCTATGATCTCTCGGCAATGAAGGACCTGATCGTCATCGACGGCGTGAGCAAGTTCACTATCTCGAAGTCCTACGTTGAGACTCTTATCGAAAATATCCAGAAGCTGGACTCGGACGAGGAATTCGTCCTCACATGGAAATAGACCTGAGACTAAAGGAGGATAACACAGATGAGCGAAAAATTCAGCACTTATAAGGGCTATCCGCTGGTAAGGAGCGGCGACCAGCTCTACTACGGCTATATGTCAGACCCCTATGTTATCTGGATACAGATACTGGGCAAGAAGGAAGTGGACGGCGAAGAGGTGACCTCTAAGGTGAGAGTCATCCAGATGGCCACTGAGATAGACGATCCCAAGAAGGCATTCGTCAAGAACGCCGAGCGTGAGTGCGGCCTGTATGAGGCCCTGGACATCGCAAAGGTATGGCTGGATAAGGCTCTCAGGAGCTAAAATAAAAGCTCGCAGGATCACCTGCGAGCTTTTTTCTGTGGGAGCTCTCTCCGAGAAAGCCTTTCTCAGATCTCTTCCATGGCTCTATTTCAAAATTCCCCACACAAGGGCTCAAACACAGTGCTGATCTTGGTCAGTTGCCATGCCCTTGTGTGGGGAATTTTGCAGCTAAAAGTCTTTGGGAAGGGGGGCTGGGGGAAAGCCCTTTCCTCAGAAAGGGTGTCCCCCAGGTAAAAGGCCTGTCACATAGAAACTGCCTCAGCGGCGTGGGCCTTTGAGCGGCAGAAGATCGCCTTGAACACTGTCCTCACGAGAGGCTGTATAAAGAAGAGCTGTGAGAAGAAGGCGAAGGGGAAGTTGAAGCAGACCAGCTTCAGCCAGTTGGCCAGAAGGGTGAAAACGCTGAACTCCACGGTACTGTAGGGATAGTAGAGGACCGCTGCGATGAAGCTCATAGAGGGACACATGATCCCGACGGTGGCGCAGATGATAGCGGTCTCGAAGAGGACGGGGTGGGGCTTTCCGGGCTCGAATACCCGGCTGGCAAGGCGGAAGGACATGGGGCTCCCCACAAGGACCTCAAGGCTGTAGGCGAAGAAGAACTCGATGAGGACCACAGCCCAGATCGGCACGGCCTTCCCGAAGACCTGGATCCCGCCCATGGCTTTGACTGCTGACAGGACGCTGTTCTGGCCGGTGATGCTCATGAACAGCGAGCCGTTGATGACGTAGATGCTGTAGAAAACATAGGCGTGGACGGTGATAACGACTGTGATGAGGGCGAACATCATTCGCTGGAACTGGTTTTTTGGCATGGTATCTCCTTTTCCGAAAAAGAAAACGGCACACTGCCGCAGGGTATGCTCCGCCACAGAAACGTTCCGTGATCAGAATTACATACCCATTGGGCAAGACGTGTGTCGTTTGCGTTTTTCATTCGATATTTCGGGGGAAAGCCCCGTTACCTAAAAATTATAACACGGATAGGCTCCCGTGTCAACGAGAAAAACATCAACTGCAAACTGGCGTTTTTCGTGCAGATCTTCAGTTCTCTTGGAGGAGCTCCTGCCCTCAAAAGAGAATGAAAAAGCTCCTAAGGAGGATCCCTCAGGAGCTTTTTTCTAGGTCAGTTATTTGTTCTTGGCGTTCATTTCTTCCTTCGTCATGGGGAGGTCAGAGCTGGAGAAGAGCTTTGCGTCCACCATCTGGATCGCCAGAGCGTCGGAGCCGTTGACACCGCTGGTGCCGTTGTCGATAACGTCGGCATTCAGCTCGCCCTGCTCAGTGAGGGGATACTTGGCCGAAAGAGCAACGAACTGCAGGATCGCAACAGCGTCGTTCAGGTCGATCTTCTTGTCAACGTTGGCATCGCCCCAGAGGATCTCTACATCACCTGTGGGAGCCGCTGTAGTGGGCTCAGAGGTGGGCTTCACAGTGGTAGGCTGAGGGTTCCCGCTGCCGTAGAGGTCAGCAGGAAGGTCGCTGAGAGTAACGGTCTTCTCGTTCTGATAGAAGTCGATCAGGTTGTCCTTGTCCTGATAGTTGTCGCCGGCAAGGAAGGGAGTACCGCCGTCCTCGCCTCCGTCGTACCAGGGGCAAACATACAGCCACATAGCGTCCTCAACGGTCATGTTGCTCATAGCCGGGATCGTGTCGTTCTCGGCCATAGACACCATTTTCGTGCCGTCGGTCATGGAGTACAGTGCGTGGAAGATGCCTGAGATAGCGGAAAGGTTAGGTCCGTTGTTGGCGTTGTACTTATCGTAAGCGACGATGTCAACATACTCGTCGCCGGGGTACCAGTTCTTTGAGTCCTGGAGCTCATAGGCGTTGAATTCCCAGATGATATTGTGGAGGCCGTATTTTTCGGTCAGTGTCTTGTAGAGCAGGTGCCAGAGCTGGACATACACCTCTGAGCCTCTGTCGCCCCACCAGAACCAAGCAGTACCGTCGCCGTAGCGGCCGTCGTTGCCCTGAGCCTCATGGAGAGGACGGAAGATGATCGGAACGTTCTCATCCTGGAGCTTCAGGAGCTGCTCGGCAAGGTCCTCCATAGCCAGCTCGAAGTAAGCTCTCTCCTTTGAGTCCTCAACAAGTACGTTCGCTGTATTGAATGTGCCGTTGACAGCCTGATAGTTCTTGTAGGTGCATTCCTTCCAGTCAAGTGCCTCGCCAAGCTCATAGCTGGCAAAATCGATCGGGACATTGATATGCCATGAGGCTGTGATGATGCCGTTCTTGTCCTTTACCCATGAGATCGCACGCTCGGTGGTGCCGTCGTCCCAGCCATAGAGGGGGTTGTAGTTCATGAAGTCAAGTCCACGGATTGCCGGGAGCTTCCCGGTAAGGCCCTCGATGTACTCGTTCTCCCACTCGTAGTTGTCCTTGTGGCCGCTGCCGTAGATCTCCTGCTGACCGGAGATGACCTTGCTGCCGTAAACGCTCTGGAGGTAGCTCATAAGAGCCTGTGTCTCGGGGGTAGCGTCGGGGTCGCAGCAAACGGAGGTAGCCTTGGCGTAGTCGTGCTTATCTGCAACTGAGACAGTGACAGTGTCGATCGCCATATAGCCGTATCTGCTGGGGAACGAGATCGTGTTCTCGCCGGCATTCAGCCTAAAGAGCCCGAAGTCGAAGTCCACCCAGTCCTCTGAGTAAGCCATTTTCAGCATCTTCTCATCGCTGTTGACGATCACGGTCTGCTCACGGCCGTCCTCGTTGAGCACCTGGATCGCCTTGATCGAGATGTCATACATACCGTCCTCGGGAACGGTCACGGTGAAGGAAGCGGTCTCGTTGGTGAGGTAGAAGAAGCCCTCGCCTGACCAAGTGGACGGTGCCGGGCCGTAGTTCTGGGTCCAGCAGGAGGCGCCTTTCATGTCCTCGCCCTCGATCGTGTAGGGGAAGGTGGTGTAGTCCGCAGCGTCGGCGGAGCCTGTGGGGAGGACAGGAGCCGAGCTCAAGGCAGTCAGTGCAGCCGCAGAAAGCATAGCCAGTCCTCTCTTCAATGTGTTTTTCATGTGTATCATCCTCTCGAAAAGATCCTTGGAGCCATACGCTCCATCGTTATCGTATAACTTAATTATACTTAATTTTTCGGCAGAATTCAAGGTTTAATGTAACGAAAAAGCCGATCCATGGAGATTTTCATTGTATCCTACAAAAATAGAGGCATCCGTTTTGGCAAAATGAAAGATCGGCGGCTTAAATAATTAAGTGAGCAGCAAGATTTAAGCTCCCCGAGAGCGTACAAAAAATGCACCCAAAGAGCATGAGCTGCTTTAGGTGCATCACTGTCATTCAACGAGGCCCTGCTTCATCAGCACAAGGTCGTACATATCGATCCGGCCGTCGGAGTAAAGGTCTCCTGCCTGCCAGTAGGGGACATCGGTGTTATCGGGCTGGAGCAGCCACTTCTGGGTCAGGACTGCGTCGGCGATATTGAACTCGCCGTCCATGTTCACATCGCCCTTTACGAAAACATCGGGCTGCCAGAGGCTGGTGAGCCAGCGCTTCCTCCTGAAAAGGAAGCCCCTCATGATGTCCACCGAGCCCAGAAGGTCGTCGCCGCTGGAGCCGCCGAACACGCAGTATTTATAGCCGCCGTAGGTGTGCCAGCGCTGGTTGTTCATGTTGGCCGAGGGGATGATCTGTGAGGCCATTTCGTTCACATAGGGCGAACGGTCGTTGGTCAGCCGGCAGACGAAGGGGTAGAAGTCGTCGAAGTAGATCTGAGCGACCCTCTTGCGGTAGTCCTCCTGCTTGTAGAGATAGCCGAACCAGCTCACGCCGGCAGTGTCTGGGTGGTCGTTGTAGCCGCTTATAGTGCAGCAGGCGGCGTAGAGGTTCTCGGTGATCTGAGAGTGGCCTGAGTCGCCCTCGGAATTTTGCTTGATCGTGGAGAAGGATCCGTAGGCCAGGTCGAAGTCCCACACGGGGCTGAAATGGATCTTGCCGTCGCCGGTAAGGTCTGAGTCCTTCCACAGGAAAACGCTGGAATGGGTGCTGTCGGCGTCCATGGAGATCTCCTCGATGAGGTAGAACTTGATCATAGAGTCCACATCTATGTAGTCGCTGTAGTGCTTACCCTTTGAGTTATAGCCGTCCTCGGAGTAGATAGCGTCCTCGGCGTCCTGTACGAACTGGCGGATATACTCCATCTGGGCTTTTGAGGCGTACTCCGGGCTCTCAAGGTTTATGCCCTGTCCCCGGGTGGTGATGAAGCTGCTGACTGACTTGGAGCCGTACCTATTGGAGGGGAGGAACTCCATGAGATAGCCTCCCGTGATGTCGGGGGAGTCATTGGGTATGTCGAAGTATTTATAGCTCCCGGGAGTGTAGTCCCAGCGGTTCTCGGTGCCGACTACGGTCAGGGGATACTCCTTCAGCTCCTGGTCGTTGAGGGCCTCGGTGATCTCCTCCAGATCCCGGATATTGACACGGCTCTTCTTGATCTGGATCTTTTCGCAAAGCTCATAGGTGCCACGGTAGGAGCCGTCGGCGTAAAGGTCTACAAAGACCGAGTCTACAACATATTCCATGCCGGCGGCACGGGACATTTCCTGAGTCATCTTGTTCCGCATGAGGGAGTGGTCAAGGTAGTTGGACAAAAGGGACCATTTCTTGGCCTTGCCCATGCCGAAGAGGTCTGACTTTACCGGCAGCTTCAGGTTGTAGGGCTTTTTGGCGCTGTAGTCCCATGAGGAGTTGCCACGGGCGGAGAGCTTGCCGATCTCGCCGTTATATTCGACTCCGCCGCTCTCATTGAGTATGAGGGCTTGGCCAGTGACGGTCACGCCCTTGTCGTGGTCAAGAGCGTCAAGGCAGTCTCCTGCGTCGGTGGAAAGGAAGATACACCCGGTGTTGGACTGCATGACGTTCAGAGTGCCGCAGTCCTTCCCGTCAACAGTCACGCTGAAGGACTGGCTCTTGCTGAGCAGATCGGTGGTCTGGCCGGACTCTACCTCCACCCCGTCAAGGCAGAGCGTGCCCTCGGCCTCATAGTCGATCCGGAGCTTTGTAAGGTCTGCGGCTGCCGGCAGGAACAGGAAGCGGCAGTCCTCCCAGGGACTGAACCACCAGTCAACATAGTCGCCGCCGGTGCTGGCGTTAGGGGAGAGGCCGCTGACCCGGAAGGAGGTCACAGGGATCTCCTGATACTGATACTCCTCTAAGTACATATCCTCGGGCCTTGTGACCGAGGGGGCCTCGATACCGATCCCTGCGGTGGGGTCGAAGGCTGCCTGTGCCGCAGGATAGGCCGTGCTCTGGCAAATCATGCTGACAAGTGCAGCAGCGCAAAACAGTGTTTTTCTAATTCTCATCAAATGCACCTCTTTCTTGGGAATGGGCCGCTAAGTGCATAAAGCGTTCCCTTTTATATCTTAGTCGGGCGGAGGTCCTGTTTCTCTCACCCGTTTGCCGCTCTTTGTATATCTGCACTATACAGGCGGCCTATTTTTGTGGAAGGCTCACGATCGCCCTCGGCGGCTGTCAGGAACGCACGCTGATAGCCTGCCTATCATATTATACCATAGGACGGCCTGCTGTTCAACAGGTGATCTGCACAAGATCTGCCTGTTGTTTTTGTAGCGGCCGCCGGAGCCTCCAAAAGGGAAATGCTCCTGAGGAAGGCTTCCTTAGGAGCATTTCGTGATCATTCGATGTCTGCGGAGCTCAGAGGCAGATCCTTCGGGGCGATCAGCTTTGCGTCGATCATCATGATCGCCAGAGCGTCATGGCCGGTTATGCCGCTGGTGCCGTTGTCGACCACGTCTGCGGCCTCCAGAGCGTTGCCTTCAAGGGGATATTTCGCCGGAAGTGCTGCATATTGCAGGATCGCAACAGCGTCGTTCAGGTCGATCTTGCCGTCCTCGGTAACGTCGCCGTAGACCACCGGTCCAGTGGGCACGGTGGTGGGCTCCAGCGAGAACATATCCACTGTCAGCTCGAACTTTTTGTCCGGGAACAGGAACGTGATCACGGTCTGGCCCACAGCGTCGGGATACGGCTGGATATAGACAGCGTCCTCGCTCTCGTTATATTCTGCGGTAGCGATG
>JAFUAO010000028.1 GCA_017460665.1 Ruminococcus sp. | reverse complement strand
GGCTGAGAAGAATTTTTCCCGATTTGACTGTAATCGCCTGTTGATTTTATCGCTTTTGCACAATTCCACATGATATGTACCCCCGAAGGGGCGGCTCAGCAGCCTGTCCTTTTACAGAAGGAGTTGCAGTCGGTACATTCCGGCACCTCGGGATCTGGCTCGTGGGTGCCCACTGATATGCAGTCCAGACAGCAGTAGTCCTCTGTCACCATGTTATGCTTGCACTGAGAGACGCTGCACTTGATGCTTTCGTTCTTGCTCTTGTTTTCCATAGCTGTTCTCCTTTGAGTTATTGTTCCTAGGAACAATAGTAGTCTTCCCCTTTTTCCTCAGTATATTCAGCCGGCTGCGCACATATATTTTAAGGAAGACCCCAGCAAAGGAGGGATAGCTTGAAAGCCCAGCCTGATCAGCGTGCGGTCATACTCGGCCGGTACATCATCGAGCATAGGTCTACCGTCCGTGCCGCAGCGCAGAAATTCGGCATATCAAAGTCAACTGTCCATAAGGATGTTTCAGAGAGGCTCCGCCGGGAGGACCCTGAGCTCTACGCAAAGGTCAAGGCCATCCTCCAGATCAACAAGCAGGAGCGCCATATCCGTGGAGGCATGGCAACAAAGCGGAAGTACCGTGAGATCGCGGAAAAGCGCAGCAGCGCCGCTAATTTGAGCCGGCAGCGGCATTAGGGCTGCCGCCGGCCGATCTATCTAAAAACAGCAGTCTGATACTAAGGGTCTTCCCGGCTCTCCGGAGCTGCGCCATGGGCTCCGGAGCTATCCACGGGCGCAGGGCCACTCCGGAACGGCGCATATCACACTGCTGTTTACTTTATTTTATGCAGAAGGCAGGAAAAATGGGCAAAGAAATTTCTTACAGTCTTTTTGGACATCAGACCCACGGAGGCCGTGCTCACACGGCCGGGCGGACACATGGGTCCGCTCCTACGATCATGCGGACGGCCAATGGCCGTCCCTACAGACCCTCGGGGAGGCACGGGCGCACGATGTGCGCCCCTACAAATATGTCCGCCGTTAGGCGGACACCGCAAATTACGAATTCCTAATTCCGAATTAAAGAGGGCGGACAAAGTCCGCCCTTTTGTGTAACCGTCTTCATTATTCTGTAATTTTTGCGGAACTGAATTGTATTTTTACTGATAACTTCCTGTTATTGCATTTTCTTCCAGGATAGGGTATAATGAGATCACAGTAGAGAGAAAGACTGTTTGACATACATCGACCACTTCCGACGCTCTCTATACCTCCGAGCGTTTTCATAACACACCTTTTCAGATAAGGAGCACCGCCGTGGCTGACTGACATCCCACGGCGGTGTTCCTTTTTACGCAAAAACGGCGCTTACTTCTTCTTAGTAAACGCCGTTTCATGTTCTTCTTTTCTTTGTGAGGACTGCCGCTGCTGACGCTGCTGTGAGAGCTGATGCCGCTCCTATTGGAGCCTTAGCGCCCGTTGCAGGAGAGCCGGTCCCCTCGGTCTTAGCGCCGCCTGCCGTTGTAGTGGCAGCCGCCGCTGTGCTTGCTGTTGTCGTAGTTACTTCCGCCGCTGTCTGAGTCTCTGCCGGCTCAGTCCCCTGCTTTGGGCCGCTCGACGGCAGAGTGCCCGCAGGCTCGCTCTTCGTGTCGCTGCTCTTGCTGATCCACATGGCCCTTGAGCTGTTCTCAGCAGTCTGTACCTGCTCTCCGGAGCCGCCTATATCTGCGCTCCTTACGAAATGGGTACATACTGCTCTGTAGTAATATCCAGCCTCAGCCGGAGCCGTCAGTCCGTCAACGGTATGATACCGCACGTTCTTCCCGGAGCTCCCGCCGAAGCGTTTTTCCTCGGTCCAATTCTCGCCGTCCTCGCTCCTCTGGAGGACGATGTCGGTGAAGCCCACCTCAGCCATAAGGCCGGTGGCTTGTGTTTTAGCTGTTATACAGAGCTCACCGCTGGCGTTCCTGGTGATACCAAGGCTGCACTTCAGTATGAGTCCGTATACCTGTCCGCTGTCCGAAGCGCTGAAAGCCCGATACGGCTCGCTGACTGCCGGTGCAGCAGCGATGAGCGCTCCTGCTACCAGGACAGGTAAAATATATCTCTTCTTCATTCTCCGCTTTTAATTCTCCTTGACTGCGGCGAAGCTGCCGGTAAGATCGACCAGAACATTGCGCTCAATGCCTCGTCCTACTATAGTATAGACGGCGCTGTCGAAATTGAAGACCGTGGTATTGAGGTCTTCCTCTTCAAACAGGTAAAATCTTATGACGCCGCTCTCATAGGTACTGTAATTCGACCTGGCGCTGGGGATCAGGAACTCAGGAATATCCTGCTTGCTGCCGTAGTTCTCAACGATGATGTCGAGCTGTACGTCCTCGCCGGTGAAGGTGAAGTAGAAGTCTTGAGAATCCTGCTGCTCCTTGTACTCAAAGTCAGTGAGCTCCACCTGAACAGGCAGATCGCTCTTGGGATAGCAAGGGAAGAAGCCGTTCTCAAGGCAATTATCCAGCATAGCGTTCCCTATCACAGAAGCCGTAAGGCCGTCTCCGGGATCGGACTCATACGGAGGCTGTCCGGTAATGGTCTTGCCGAAGGACGGGTCAAGGAACTCGCTCTCATAGGTCTCCTTAGAGAGGTCCACGGAGAAGCCGTTCTGAACGATACGGACCGCTGCCTCAACAGCGCTGACGCCGAAGGTGGTGAAGGAATACAGGTTCAGCGAGAGGCTCAAGGCAAAGCAGGCGCTAAGGGCCGCAGCCCATTTAACGACACGGCTGATCCTTCTGCGGCGGTGGGCGCTGACCACCTGCTCGGCGGTCTCGCTGGCACGGGCCGAGACAGTCTCATCGCTGATGCTGCCGCCGGCTATCTCAGTGATAGCGGCTGTGATCTCTGCGATGCTGTCGAAGTCCCTCTCCTCGACAGGCGCCGCAAGAGCCTCATCCAGCATAGCCTGCAGATCGTTCAACATATTCCCCTGTAAATTATCATCATACAGTATATTGTCTTTCATCAGGAAACAACTCCTTGTATTTTCTATTCTCTAATATAAATGTCCGAAAAAAGCCGACTTTTTTCTATGTTTGACCATCTTTGTAGAATTGCACAAAAACGTTCAGGCTTTTTTGTTCAAGGGTCGCTGCTTTTTAATTTCTTTTTTATCTTATGTATGCGCTGGTAGAGAGCCGGAAGGGTCATGCCCAGCTCTGCTGCGGCTTTTTTCTTATCGCCGAAGTCCGAGCTGTAATAGATCTGGACCAGCCTGCGCTCCTCATCGGTGAGGCAGTCCAAAAGCTGTGGGCCCTCCTCCATCTCATTGCCCTTCGGGTCCGGGATAGTCTGTGCCAAGGTATCGTCCAGACTGACGGTATTGCTGTCCGTCTTCCGAAGGTAGGTCTTGATGATATTATCCGCAGTCCGGTAGAGCCAGATACGGATATTCACCGTAGGGTCGAGCTTTTCGTGTTTTGAAAAGAAGGTAACAAAAACGTCCTGAGTACAATCCTCTGCTGCGTGGTGGTCATATCTCAATTTGGCGAAGCAGTAATTATATATCTCACGGTAGTATTCGCCGATGATCTTTTCGCAGTTTTCAGAAGTGATCAAGATCTGACCTCCCTTCATTGCGCTCACTAATATTGTATCACTCCGCCCATGCTTTGTCAAGCAAAATATTGCGAAGTTCCCCTCAAATGAGCAATATTTTCACTCTTCCTTGGGGTGGGCCTCATCTGCGGCTCATTTACGCTTAAGGAGCAGCAGCCTTCCGCTGTAGGGAGGTATGTCCATGCCGAGGATGCCTCCCTGCTGACGGAGAGAGGTCTGGCCCTCAGGGGTGGTGCCGGAGAAGCGCTGGCTGTCGGAGTCCAGCAGGAGCTCCGCCTCGTAGTCCTCCCCAACGTTCACGGAATAGTCCGGCTGATACCAGTCGGAGAAGTTCAGCACCGCCAGTATATCGCCGTCTGCGCTCTTTCTTCTGATCGCATAGACGCACCTGTCGGCAGAGGAGCAGTCCTCCCACATGAAATTCGTCGGGTCGTAGTCGTAATGCAGCGCGGTGTGATCCAGGTAGATCCGGTTCAGCTCACGGATATACTCCCGGAAGGAGTCGTGCATCGGGTATTTCAGCATGGCCCAGTCCTGCTCACGCTTCTCGTCCCATTCACGGAGCTGCCCGAACTCGCTGCCCATGAAGTTCAGCTTCTTGCCGGGGTGGGCGATCATGTACATATACATCGCCCTCGCCTGTGGGAACTTATCCTCGTACTGGCCGTTCATCTTCTGGACGATCGTGGCCTTTCCGTGGACCACCTCGTCGTGAGACAGAGGCAGGATATACCGCTCATTGTAGAAATACAGCATGGAGAAGGTCAGCTTATGGTAGTCCCTTGTGCGGTAGATCGGGGCGCTCTGGAAATACTCCAGAGTGTCGTGCATCCAGCCCAGGTCCCATTTGTAGTCGAAGCCCAGGCCTCCGTCGAACACCGGTGCCGCTACCTTCGGGTGGGAGGAGGAGTCCTCCGCAATGAGCATCGCCGAGGGGTGACGAGCCTTTAGTCCGCAGTTCATATCCTTCAGGAGCTGGATCGCATACCGGTTCTCGCCAAGGTACTCCCGGCCGTTCCAGTAGATCATGTTCCGGACAGCGTCCATACGCAGGCCGTCGAAGTGGTAGACGCCCAGCCAGTATTCCGCAGCAGACTGCAAAAACGAGCGCACCTCGCCCTTTGAGTGCATGAAGTTGCGGCTCCCCCACTCGTTATAAGCGGCATCGTCGTCGGGGAACTCATACAGCCTCGTTCCGTCGTACTCGGTGAGGGCGTAGTGGTCCACGGCGAAATGCACCGGCACGAAGTCCATGATCACGCCGATCCCGGCCTGATGAGCCTTGTCCACCAGCTCCATGAGCTGCTTGGGAGTGCCGTATCGGGAGGTGGGTGCGAAAAATCCGGTGATCTGATAGCCCCAGGACTCGTCGCTGGGGTGCTCGGCCAGCGGCATGAGCTCGATGTGAGTGTAGCCGAAGGACTTCACATACTCCACCAGCTCGTCGGCGATCTCAGAGTAGGACAGCCAGCCCTCGGCGGCCACGATCTCCTCCCCTGTCATGCCGGAAACGTCCATGGGCGGATCCTCCTTCTCATGAGGAACGGTGCCCTCACGGCGCTTCCAAGAGCCGAGGTGGACCTCGTAGATGTTCAGAGGCTTATCCCGGCAGTCGCTGCGCTGAGAGAGCCACTTCTCGTCGGAGAAACGGTATCCGGAAATATCCCGGATCACAGAGCAGGTCCCCGGGCGGACCTCCATGCCGTAGCCGTAGGGATCGCAGTGGTCGATGAACTTGCCCTCACGGTCGAAGATCCGGTACTTGTAGCGCATACCCTCCTTGGCCTCCGGGCAGGAGAGCTCGTAGAAGCGGCCGTCGGCGATGCGCTCCATGGGGAGGGGCTCCCAGCCGGTGAAGTCTCCGATGACCGAAACTGCCGAGGCGTTGGGGGCGTAGGTGCGGAAGACCGTGGCCTCGCCGGTCAGATGGGCTCCCAAAAACTCATAGGCGGAGAAGGCCTCGCCCTTGTAAAAACCGTAAATGTCCATGCTATCATCTCCATAATTGACAACAGTCGAAAAAGTCATTATAATATAATTATATCGCAGAGGTGCGGAAATTACAATCATCGTTTTTCGCCCTTAGTCTAATAAGCGACATTTGACGAAAAGTGTCGATAAAGGAGGAGCCATGGACCTTCGCACAGAAAAAACAAAGCGTGCCGTCATCAACGCATTTTTGCAGCTTCGGGCCTCAAAGCCCTTGGAGAAGATCACCGTCAAGGAGCTCTCCTCTCTTGCCCAGATCAACAAGGCCACCTTCTACCTCCACTTCCGAGACATCTACGACCTGTCGGAAACTCTGGAAAAGGACGTGGTCCGGTCCTGTCTGGCAGGGATCGAGCACCCGGAGAACGTCCTCAGGGACACAAGGCGGTTCATCAAGGAGCTGGAGGACTCTTTCATCTCCAACGAGCAGCTCATCAAGATCCTCTTTGAGGGCAGCCGCAGCAGCAGCTTCTTATCGCTCTTCGAGGAGGAGATCACGGCGGTGATCCTGTCGGCCTATCCGGACTACAGGCCGGATATGGAGCACCGAATGATGCTGACCTACCTGATCTACGGGGGGTATTACACCTATTTCAAGTACTGCGACCACGGGATCAGGCCTGTGCTGGGGCTCATCGAGAAGCTCTCGGACGGTATCGTGGGGCTGTATGAGGAGAAGGACGAAAACTGAAACAGTACAGATGCTCATGGATCTCCATGAGCATTTTCACTAATTGATAGGGGCGAGATCTGTACGATCCTCCAAAGTTGTAATAAAGTAATTGACAAGTTAGAGCTTTCATGTTATACTTACGTCAGAAAGTTGAAGCAAAGAACGTTACAACTTTACAGGCAATAATTTTTATGCTATAATTCAGGAGGTATCATTATGAAAAAGATCGCAGTCGTTTGTGCAAACGGTAAGGCCGGCCAGCTCATCGTCAAGGAGGCATTAGACAGAGGCCTCGATGTTACCGCTGTCGTTCGTGGCGAAAACAAGTCCGCAGCAGAAAAGGTGATCGTCAAGGATCTGTTCGACCTGACAGCGGAGGACCTGAAGGGCTTCGACGTTGTCGTTGACGCCTTCGGTGCATGGGCGCCCGAGGTGCTCCCCCAGCACTCCACTTCCCTCAAGCACCTGTGCGACATTTTGTCGGGCAGCGATACAAGGCTCATCGTTGTGGGCGGCGCCGGGAGCCTCTATGTCAATGCCGAGCACACCGCTCAGGTAATGGACGGCCCGGACTTCCCCGACATTTTCAAGCCTCTGGCTAACGCTCAAGGCAAGGCTCTTGCAGAATTGCGTGAGAGAAACGATGTCAAGTGGACCTTTATCAGCCCTGCCGGTGACTTCCAGGCTGAGGGCGAGCGCACAGGCAGATACATTCTCGCAGGCGAGGAGCTGACCCTCAACTCCAAGGGCGAGAGCATCATCAGCTATGCGGACTACGCTATCGCAATGGTCGATGAGATCGAAAGCGGCGACCATATCGGTCAGCGCATCAGTGTTGTAAGAGAGTGAGATGGATCATCTATGCAGATAACAAGTAAATTCACCACAGCAGTGCATATCCTTTGCTGTATCGACATTTTCGGGGACCAGCGCCGTGTCACCAGCGACTTCCTTTCCGGGAGCACCGGCGTCAACGCTGTGATCGTCCGGAACGTGCTGTCGCAGCTAAAGTCAGCAGGGATCGTCAGCACTCGTCAGGGCAGCGGCGGCGCACACCTTGCCAAGGCCCTGGACCAGATCACGCTGTATGATATTTACAAGGCTGTTGACTGCGTAGATGATGAGGGGCTCTTCCACTTCCATGAAAACCCGAATGCTGAGTGTCCCGTAGGACGCAATATCCACAGGGTCACGGACGGAAGGCTGAGCGCTGCTCAGGCTGCCTTTGAAGGCGAGCTGAAAGGGACCACCCTTGCTCAGGTCGTTTCGGATACGAGAAAGATCATTTCTGAAGAATAAAAAGAGAGTGTGCGGACGGTGGTCGGCACACTCTTTTCTTAGATCGTGTTTTGTTACTATGACAGATCGGGATCTATAGCTTTACCTGTTCTTTCATCCCGTATCGCTGTCTGTTTTCCATTATTATATCATATAATTCCCAAATAGCCGATCCCAAAGCGAGGTGCTGACATGAAAAAACTTGACTTTCTGATAAACTACCTTCTCTCCGAGCGAAACGATCTGGGCAGGATATCCGTTCCGGACAACGCCGAGGAGAAGTTCCGGCTCTACAGGAGCCTTGTGAACATACGTCCCCCGGCATGGGCAGACGAGAGCTTTTTGCAGGCTGAGGACCGGCTCCTAACTGAGCTGACAGAGCAAAAGGGGATCACCGATATTGCGAACTTGACGCCTGTGGAGGACGGCATTTACCTCTGGAAGGGCGATATCACTACCCTTCGGTGCGGAGCGATCGTCAACGCCGCAAACTCCGGTATGACGGGCTGCTATCAGCCCTGCCACTCCTGTATCGACAACTGCATACACACCTTCGCCGGAGTCAGGCTGAGATACAAATGCGCTCAGATCATGGAGGCTCAGGGCTATGAGGAGCCCACAGGCCGGGCGAAGATCACTCCGGCCTATGATCTGCCCAGCGGCTATGTGATCCACACCGTGGGCCCGATCGTGCAGGGCCGGCTCACCGGCGAGCATTGCCGGCTGCTGGAGAGCTGCTACCGGAGCTGCTTAGAGCTTGCAGCGGAGAACGGGATCGGCAGCATTGCCTTCTGCTGTATCTCAACGGGAGTTTTCGGCTTCCCAAAGACCGAAGCGGCTCAGATCGCTGTCCGCACGGTCAGGGAGTTCCGGAGAAACAGCGATATACAAGTAATTTTCAACGTTTGGGGGGAGGAAGACCATGAGATCTACAAGAGACTTCTCGGAACAGCTTCGCAGGCTGAAGAATGAGCTGGAGACCGCCGACTGTATCGTCATCGGCGCAGGAGCAGGGCTCTCCACTGCCGCAGGCTTTACCTATTCCGGAGAGCGTTTGCAGAAATATTTCGGCGATTTCGTGGAGAAATACGGCTTCACGGATATGTACTCGGGAGGCTTCTATCCCTTCCCGACGCCGGAGGAGATGTGGGCGTACTGGTCGAGGTACATCTACATAAACCGCTATATGGACGTGGACAACGGCACCTACAAAAAGCTATTTGAGCTTGTGAAGGGCAAGGACTACTTCGTGATCACCACCAATGTTGACCACCAGTTCCAGAAGGCCGGCTTCGACAAGAAGCGGCTGTTCTACACACAGGGCGACTACGGGCTCTGGCAGTGCAGCAAGCCCTGCCACCAAAAGACCTACGACAACGAGGAGACGGTCCGGGAGATGTTCCTGCGGCAGAAGGATATGCGTGTGCCATCGGAGCTGGTGCCGCACTGCCCGATCTGCAAAAGACCCATGAGCATGGCCCTCCGTGCCGATGATACCTTTGTGGAGGACGAGGGCTGGCATGAGGCCGCCGAGCGCTACGACAGCTTCCTCCGCACCCGCAGCGGCCAGCATATCCTGTTCCTGGAGCTGGGCGTGGGCATGAACACTCCTGTGATCATCAAGTATCCCTTCTGGAGGATGACCTACCGTGAGCCCAGGACGGTGTATGCCTGCCTGAATTTCGGCGAGGCCTATGCTCCCGACGAGATCCGTGAACGGAGCATCTGCATAAACGGGGATATTTGTGAGGTGCTGGAGGGGATGTAGGGCGCAAGACAAAAAAGAGGCTGAGTTCTCAGTGAGAGCTCAGCCTCTTTGCATTTTTAGCTATAATTCAGAGCCTGACGGTAATCGACCGCTCCGGTGAAGGGGTCGTAAACGATCTGCTCGTTGTCCCGATCGGCGATCAGGTAGGAGTTCTTGTAAAACAGCGGAATGAAGGTGTACTGCCCCAAAAGCTCCCTTTCGGCAGAGGTATAGGCCTCCACCAGCTCCGACGGGTCGGGACAGCTCATTACCTTCTCAGTCAGCCCCAGCTCATCTGTCTCCTCCGAGCGCAGACGCTCCACTGTCTCGAACTGCCTCAGGCACGATGAGCCCAAGGGAAGCTCCCCACGGACGGGGTAGAGGGCAATGCTGTAGTCCCCGGCTGCGATACGCTCCTCGAACTGCTCGGCCGTCACGTCCTCGATCCCGATGTAGCTGCCAAAGAGCTCCTGCCAGCGCTGTGACAGGCTGTGGAGATAGCCCGAATCCACGGTCTCGGCGTTGACCAGGATCTTCACTGTCTCGATAGACTCGGTCCCCAGCTCCTGCTTGGCCTGTGCGTAGAGCTCCAGAGCCTTTTCCTTGTCGAACTCGTCGAACTGCCTGTCTGAGGAGAGCTCTCTGTAGCTTCGCCCAAGGACGCTGACCGCCGGCGGGATCACTCCCCTTGCACACTGGACATCGCTCTTGAGCTGGGACTCAAGGCTGTCACGGTCGATGGACTTGGCCAGTGCCATGCGCAGGCTCAGGTTGGAGTAATACTTGTCCTCCGGGTTGAATATCAGTCCCAGCGTGGTGGCCGGGATCCCCTCGATGTAGTATTTCTTCGGGTTGTAGGGGCTGCTGCTCATGGAGGTGAAGCACTCGATGCTCTCGTCCTTGAAGGCCGCCCGGACCTCCTCCTCGGAGCGCTGGATATAGAAGCTGAGGTAGGAGGGCGCTATCTCATAGTCGTCGGTCCAGTTCTTGCCGTTGCGCCGCATGAAGAGGATATTGTTCACGCCGTAGGGGTCGTAGAACCACTGGCGGACGTAGAAGGCGCCGTTGGACATGACCGACCTGTCGTCAAGGCCGTACCTGCCCTTGGTGGAAAGGAAGAACTCCTTGTTGCAGGGATAGGCGCCGGCGCTGCACAAAAGCCTTAAAAACTCGGCGCAGGGGTGCTCCAGAACGATCATGAGGGTGTACCTGTCAACGGCGTATACCTCGGCAGACTCCGCAGAGATAAGTCCTTCGGCGATCTCTGAGGCGCCCTTTATGCAGGAGAACTCCTCGGCGTAGGGAGACTGCATCTTCGGGTCAAGGACCCTTTGCAGGGCGAAAACGTAGTCCTCGGCGGTGACGTTGAAGCACTCCTCATCGTCGATAACGTCGTCGGAGTTGGTATCGTAGAACCAGTAGTTGTCCTGTCTTAGGGTGAAGGTATAGACCGTGCCGTCCTCGGAGATGTCGTAGCTCTCGGCGTTGCAGCACTTCACCGCTCCGGAGCTGTCGGTCATCATGAGGCCGCTGTAGAGGTTCTTGATGACGGTAGCGGAGGAGGGATCGCTGGCGAACTGAGGGTCAAGGCTCTCAGGGTCCCCCAGCAGAGGCACATCGAACATATGCCCGGTGCCTGTGCCACGGTCTGTATTTCCGCAGGAAAAGGCTGATGTGCAGAGCATGGCCGCACATACAGCGAGGGTGATCTTTTTCACGTCGTTCTCCATTTCTTTTTCGGGAAAAATAGTGCTGCGGGCCCGCAGCACTATAGTTGCTCTGTTTCTTTCTTACTTATTCGTGGTAACTGTAACGATGAAGCCGTCCACGTTGTTTCCGGAGATAGTGTACCTTACCTCTGTGGGAACAGGCACCTGAGTGTCGCCCTCAGCCTCGGCAGGGACGTAGTATACCCGGTAGTTGTAGGTGTCGCCCTCCACGATAAGGGGCTCGTCCTTAGTATACTTCTTTACCTCGTCGATATACTGCTCAAGGCAGATGCCCTTCACGCTCATGTAGTAGGAATGGGGGACGCCCACATAGCGGTATGTATTCGTTCTCGGCTCCTCGCCGGTATATTTCTCTGAGTCCTCGGGGAAGCGCACGATGAAGCCGTACTTTCCGGCGTTGTCCTTGAACCACTCATAGGGAGCGTCGGTGCTGAACACTCTTGATCCGTACTCCTCGGTATAGATGACGATGTCGAAGGCTCTGCCGGAGTGATACTCGGAATGTCCGGGCTCGAAGCGTGAGGATCCGCTCTGGTACTTGTCGGACTGCTCATCGAAGGTACGGAAGCCTCCCAGCAGGTAGAGCCCTGTCACGGTGCTGCCGATAGATGTTCCGAATGCCTCCATCATGGTATTTATATGGTCAACGGTCTCAGTGTCTACCTTGGTGACGTAGTCGCTGGCGTTGTAGTAATCGTTCTTATTGTCGTAGAGGGTCAGGAGCTCAGTGTCGCCCTCTGGGAAGGTGTACTCATGTGCGGCGTTGATCAGGATCAGGTCGCCCTTATAGATGTCGTCATGGGGAACAGCGATCTCTGTGTAGCTGTCCTCCGGCTTAGTAGGCTCCTGGACCTGTCCGGGATCGGGCTTTGTCTCCTCGGGGACCTTCAGCTCGTCGCCGTTTATCTCGGATGAGCTCTCTGCGGGAGCCTCCGGCTTTTTGTCCGGGTCCTGAGAGCAGGCCTTGGTGCAGGAGGTGACTACCACGATCAGCACTGCGATAGCCAGGACGAAGACGATGATACGGTCATACCTGACCTTATAGCGTCTGCGGTTCCTGCGTCTCTCTCCTTTGTTCATAGGTATTTCTCCTTATCTCCATATTCACGTTCTATTATACCACATATCCTTCCTCATGTAAAGGACTTTATGCCAATTTTTTGTATTTCCAGGCTTATTTCTCAGCAGCTCTCCGGCGGTATTCGGTGGGAGTAACGCCCTTGTGGAGGCGGAACTGCCTCATGAAGTAGGAGTCGCTGTCGTAGCCGCAGCGCTCGGCAACTGCACTGACAGAGAGATCCGTGGTCTCAAGGAGCTCTGCTGCGGCAGTCAGGCGGCTCTCGATAACGTCCTGCCGGAGGGTCACGCCGAAGGCCTTGCGGTAGATCCGGTGGAAGTAGGCGCTGCTGATCCGCATATCCGCACAGACCTCGTCAACGCTCCAGATCCTCATGGGGTCGTCGTAGACTGCGTCCCTTAGCGCCTTTAGCTGGGCATATCTGGGGATGTCCGGCAGCTCCTCCACGGGGGACTCCCCCTCAGAGCAGATACAGATGAAGAGCTGGCGCATGGAGAGCTCCATGAACTCCTCCTTCAACCGGCCCAGGCTCACCGACTGGGTCTGCATATTTTTCAGTATGGCCGAGACCGGAAGGCTGTCACGGAGCTCCACCGGCTCATCGAAGGGCAGGTCCATGGAGGCCGCATACTGGCGGTCTGCGTGATTCATGCGGAAGGTGACGCAGTCGAACCTCAGCGCCGAGGTCCCGGCGGGCCGGAAGTAGCGCTTTACGCCGGAGCTGTAGATCATGACCGTTCCGCCGGGGAAGGTCCTCTCATCGCTGCCGCTGCCCACGATTACGGGGGTGCGGAACAGGAACAGCCTCAGATCGCTGCCTGACTCTCCCCTGACCGGTGTCTGCTGGCTCCTTCCCAGCATGATCCTTGTGACTCTCATAGAGCTCCCTCCCTTCTCGATAGAACTATTATACCACGGCCGCTGTATTTTTTCAATAGAAAAAGGCTCCCGAAGGAGCCTTTCATTCAATGGCTGTTCTTGACGAATTCCTTGAGGCTGCCCTCTCCGCCGCTCATAACGTAGGCGTAGTAGGCCAGCACGTCCGAGGCGTCTGAGGCGTTGATCCTGCCGTCAAGATCAACGTCTGCCGAGGCCTTCTCCAGCGTGGGATCCTCTCCTGTAAGGGTGTGGGCGTACTCCAAAAGGATCATCGAGGCGTCGTGAGCGTCCACAAAGCCGTCGCCGTCGACATCGCCCAGCAAGGGAGCCTCCCCCAGGGACTGGAACTTATATCCGTTCTCCTCGGCGTATTTCTGGGCAGTGGAGCCCTCATAGCCGATGATCGTGCCGTCAAAATAGGGGCCGGTCTCGTCGCTGATGCCGTTGCAGATGGTCTGGGCCGGGTAGAAGATCCGGCATTCCGGATCGAGGATCGTGATAGTTTTGAGGGCCTTGCAGTTCCTAAAGGCGAACTCGCCTATGCTCTCCACCGAGGCAGGGACCGAGACCTCCTCAAGGCTCTCGCAGCCGTCGAACACGGCGTTCCCGAGGGCAGTGACGCCCTCAGTTATCCAAATGGATCTGAGGCTCCTGCACTGGAAAAAGGCAAGGGCCCCAAGGCTCTTGAGGTTTATCGGAAGGCTCACCGACACAAGGCCCGTACAGCCGGAAAAGGCCATGCTCCCCACCGAAGCCACATAATACGGAAGGGTCACAGAGGTGATCTTAGTGCAGCCGGCAAAGGCGCTTTCCCCCACCGCCGTCACCTGGAGACCGTTCAGCCTTATGGGGACGGCGATCTCGCCCTCGGCCTCGGTATCGCAGGAAGCGACCTCGGCATGATCGGCGTAGATACGGTAGGTCAGGCTCCCCTCGGTGAGCTCCTCAAAGTCGCTCTCCTCAGCAAAGACGGCCGGAAGCGGCTGGGCGGCCTGCACGGCCGGCAGAGCTCCTCCCATAACGAAAACTGACAGCAGGGCTGCCATGGATCTCTTCATTTTCAGCATAATATCGCCTTCCTTCACTATTTTCTCTGTGATAATTATAACACAGATCTGCTCCTAAAAAAAGAGGGCCTTCTCGTTTTCTACGTTTCACACAGATCCTCTGTCCGGTCTTTGTGCAAAATAATAGGGACAGCCGCCGGGCCGTCCCTTTTTGTCTTATTTCAGCTTCACGGCTTCCTTTGCCTTAGCTGTGATGTTCTCAGCAGAGAGGCCGAACTCCTTCAGCAGGTCTACGGCCGGGCCGGAGTGTCCGAACTCGTCGTTGACGCCGATCTTCACCACAGGCACAGGACAGCACTCGGTGACTGCCTCTGCAACGGCTGAGCCAAGTCCGCCGATGATGCTATGCTCCTCGGCAGTTACGATCAGGCCGGTCTCCTTGGCGCACTTGCAGATCAGCTCCTTGTCAAGGGGCTTGATCGTGTGGATATTGACCACCCTAGCGGAGATCCCCTCTCCTGCCAGAGCCTCGGCTGCCTGGAGAGCCTCGTTGACCATGAGGCCGGTAGCCACGATCGTCAGGTCGCTGCCCTCACGGAGAACTATGCCCTTGCCCAGCTCGAACTTGTATGTGTCGGGGTCGTTGATCACCGGTACTGCAAGACGTCCGAAGCGCATATACACGGGGCCGTTGAAGTCCAGAGCAGCCTTGACTGCGGCTCTTGCCTCAACGTCGTCGGCAGGGTTTATGATAGTCATGCCGGGGATCGTCCTCATGAGAGCGATGTCCTCGTTGCACTGGTGAGTAGCTCCGTCCTCGCCCACTGAGATGCCGGCATGAGTTGCGCCGATCTTCACGTTAAGGTGGGGGTAGCCGATAGAATTGCGGACGATCTCATAAGCACGTCCTGCTGCGAACATTGCGAAGGTGGAGGCGAAGGGGATCTTGCCGGCGGTTGCAAGTCCTGCTGCAACGCCCATCATGTTGGCCTCGGCGATACCGCAGTCGAAGAAGCGGTCGGGATAGGCCTTCTTGAAAATGCCTGTCTTTGTAGCTGCGGCAAGGTCGGCGTCCAGCACTACCAGCTCAGGGTAGTCCTCGGCAAGGTCTCTAAGTGCCTCGCCGTAGCTCTCTCTTGTAGCCTTTTTGATAACGTCTGCCATAGTCTTAACCCTCCAATTCCTTTAACTGCGCAGAAAGCTCGGCCATAGCCTGGTCGTACTGATCCTTGTTGGGAGCAGTACCGTGCCAGCCTACCTGGTCTTCCATGAATGAAACGCCCTTGCCCTTTGTGGACTTCTGGATGATAGCCACAGGCTGGCCGTCAGTCTCGGCGGCTCTCTTGAAGGCAGCGTCGATGCTGTCGAAGTCGTGGGCGTCCATGGTGATGACCTTCCAGCCGAAGGCGGCGAATTTGTCTGTTATCGGCTCAGGAGAGCAGACCTCGGAGATAGGTCCGTCGATCTGGAGGCCGTTATTGTCAACGATAGCCACGAGGTTGTCAAGGCTGTAGTGAGCTGCGAACATGGCAGCCTCCCAGACCTGACCCTCCTCGATCTCGCCGTCGCCGAGGATAGCGTACACCTTGTAGCTCTTCCTGTCCAGCTTTCCGGCAAGAGCCATTCCGCAGGCGGCTGAGATGCCCTGTCCGAGGGAGCCGCTGGACATATCCACACCGGGGATATGGATACAGGGGTGGCCCTGAAGGAGAGCACCGATGTGGCGCAGGCTCTTCAGCTCCTCCTCCGGGAAATAGCCCTTCTGGGCAAGCACAGAGTAAAGGGCAGGAGCCGTGTGGCCCTTCGAGAGCACGAGGCGGTCTCTGTCGGGGTCGTCAGCAGCGGAAGGATCCGCATTCATCTGCTCGTAGTAAAGGTATGTCAGTGTGTCAGCGATTGAGAGCGATCCGCCGGGGTGACCGGACTTGGCGTTGTAGGTACCCTCGATAACGCCCATCCTGACCTTGCAGGCGATCTTCTGCAAATTCTTTTTTATTGATGCGTCCATAATGACCTCCATGGTTATTTATTTTAACGGCAATGCCGTCAGATCCTTGTTTTGATGTCGTCTATCAGCCCGATCAGGGCCAAGAGCCCTCCGCCAGCCAAAAGCAGCCCGGCGATCCGGACTGTGCCGTGGGTGACTACGAAAATAAAGGTGGGAGCGTCCGCTCCGCCTATGATCCCTACGCCCTCCGTGAGCCTTCTCATCAGCAGGAAGGCCAGTCCTGCGCCTATGAGCATCAGCAGAGCTCCGCCGATGATCAGCTTAGTTCCGGTCTTCATACGCCGCACCTCTCAAAGATATGGCCGATCAGCTCAGCCACGGCGCCCTCCTCGTTGGTCCGTGTCAGGACCAGATCGGCGGCGGCCTTCACAGACTCCTCGGCGTTGGCAGGGCAGGCTCCGAGGTCGGCGGCCCGGATCATCTCGATGTCGTTGTCGAAGTCCCCGATCGCCGCAAAGGAACGGTCCTCCCAGCCCGGGAGCTTCCTGAACTGACGCAGCGCAGAGCCCTTGCTGACGCCAAGAGGCATCATCTCAAGGAAGATCTCAGCAGACTTCACGAAGCTGACGGTGTCGAGCTCCATTTGGTCCACGAGGCGCTGCAAATGGGGGACGTCCTCCGGCGGCATGGAGAACAGCACCTTCAGCCAGCCGCCCTCGGGGATCTGGTCCAGATCCATGTATTTTGGGACTATATTGCACAGCTTCGTGTGGAGCTGTTCATAGGGAGTGTCGCTGAAAACGTAGGTGCCCTCCGCTCTGAGGACCTCTCCTCCAAGGTCGGGCATGAGCTCCATTATCCGGGAGGTGATGGCTTTTGCCTCCTCCGGAAGGGGCTGAGTGTAGAGGGTCCTCCCCTCCGAATAATCGTGGATAGCGGCGCCGTTGTACATGACCACCGGCCAATCGAGCCGGATCATAGCACGATATTGCTCAAAGGACTGGACCGTCCTTCCGGTGGCCACGGTGAAGCGGCCTCCCAGCTCAGTGAACCGGCTGATAGCCTGCCGGTCGGCGTCGGTGATCCGCTTGTCAGCGGTGAGCAGCGTGCCGTCCATGTCACTGAGCAGCACGACTTTTGTTATATCATCAAACAATCCATGACCTCCTACATCTTCTCCAGCTTCCGCAAAACTGCCTGAAAATACTCCGGCAGGTCGCTGGAAAACTCCATGTACTCCCCTGTCGAGGGGTGGATAAAGCCTATTTTTCGGGCGTGGAGGCACTGTCCCTCCACCCACTTCGAGGGCCTTCCGTAGACCTCGTCCCCCAGCACTGGCCGGCCGATGTACGACAGGTGGACCCTGATCTGGTGGGTCCGGCCTGTCTCCAGCCGCAGCCTCAGGTGGGCGTAGCCTCCGTACTGCCGGATCACCTGGTAGTGAGTGACCGCATTCCTCGAATTTTCGGCAGTTACGCACATTTTCTTCCGGTCGGTCTTATGCCGCCCGATCGGTGCGTCGATAGTGCCGGAGAGCTCCTTGAACTGCCCCACGGCGACGGCCTCGTACTCCCGGGTGAAGCTGTGCTCCCGGATCTGCTGGGCCAGATGAACGTGGGCCCGGTCGTTCTTCGCAACGATCAGCAGGCCGCTGGTGTCCTTGTCGATCCGGTGGACGATCCCCGGCCTGATCACGCCGTTTATCCCGGAAAGCTGGCCCTTGCAGTGGTGCAGGAGAGCGTTCACGAGGGTGCCGTTCCAGTTGCCGTGGGCCGGGTGGACCACCATGCCCTTGGGCTTGTTGACCACTAGCAGGTCCCCATCCTCATAGACGATGTCCAGCGGGATCTCCTCCGGGAGGGCGTCCATGGGCTCCGGGTCAGGGATCTGGACCGAGATCTCCTCGCCGCCACGGAGCTTGTAGTTCTTGCCCACCGGCGTCCCGGAGACCAGCACCGCTCCGGAGGCGATAAGGCCTTGGACTGCGGAGCGTGTGAGCTGAGCAATATTGTCCGAAATATACTTGTCGATACGGCTGCCGGAGTCCTCCTTGGCCGCCGTAATAATTATCTTCTCAGGCATTTTCGCCTTCCTTTTCAGCCGCAGCCTTCTTCGCCTTCTCGATCTTCGGGTCGATGAAAATGATGTAGATCAGGATCATTGCGAAGGCCACCGTCACGCAGATGTCCGCAACGTTGAAAATGGCGAAGTGGAAGAGCTTGACCTCGAACATATCCACGACGTAGCCGAAGCGGATCCTGTCGATCAAGTTCCCGATGCCTCCTGCAACGAAAAGCGCAATGGAGGCTCCCAGGAATTTCGACCGTTTTGCGGCGAAAAACAGAGCAATTACGCCGGCGATGATCACTAGGGAGGTGAAGCCGATGAGGAACCACCTCTGGCCGGACATACTCCCGAAGATGGCGCCGTCGTTCTCAAGGTAGGTCAGATCCAGCACCTTGACCGAGCCGAAATGGATGAACTCCATGGTCCTGACCGGCGCAAGGGAGTGGATCGCCCAGTATTTCACGAGCTGGTCCGCACCGATCAGCGCAGCGATCAGCAATAACAGTATTATGGCCAATTATTTATCCTTTCACAAAAGTGCCTGCCGCCACAAGACAGCAGGCAATATAGTTCTAATTTTAGGCCTCGACAGCCACTGCGCACCTCTCACAAAGGGTGGGGTGGTCGAGGTTCGTGCCAACGTACTTGGAGATGCACCAGCAGCGCTCGCACTTCTCGCCCTCGGCTCTGAGCACCTCAAAGGCGGTCTCGCCCTCGGACTTCTCAACGGAAACTCCCGAAACGATCAGGATATCCTTGAGCTGGGGAGCAAGCTCCTCGTAGCGGGCAAGGTCGGCCTCGCTGCTCTTGATGAGGATCTGGGCCTCAAGAGACTTGCCTATGATCTTCTCGTTCCTGGCGTCCTCAAGGACCTTGTTGACTGCCAGACGAGTGTTGTAGATGAAGCTCCACTTGTCGGTGAACTCAGAAGAGAGCTCAAGGCCGGACTTCTCGGGCATCTGGTTGAGGAAAACGCTCTCTCTGTCGTCGGAGGAGGCATGAGGCATGAACTGCCAGATCTCCTCGGCGGTGAAGGAAATGATAGGAGCAGCCAGCCTTGCCAGAGCGCTCAAAATGCGGTACATAGCGGTCTGAGCGGCACGGCGGAGGACAGATCCCTCCTTCTCGCAGTAGAGGCGGTCCTTGATGATGTCAAGGTAGAAGTTGGACATATCCACGACGCAGAAGTTATGGATAGCGTGGAAGGCGATGTGGAAGTCGTACTTATCGTAGCCGGCCTTCACCTCGTCGATCAGAGCGTCCAGCTTCATGAGGGCCCACTTGTCGAGCTCGGTGAGCTGGTCGTCGGAAACACTGTCCTTATCGGGGTCGAAGCCGGCGCCGTTGCCCAGATTTCCGAGAATGAAGCGGGCGGTGTTCCTGATCTTCTTGTAGGCGTCGGAGAGCTGGCTGAGGATCGGCTTCGAGATACGGATATCGCTGTGATAATCCGAGGAAGCCACCCACAGGCGGAGCACATCAGCGCCGTACTGGTCAGTGATCTCGCTGGGAGCGATGCCGTTGCCGAGGGACTTGTGCATGGTCTTGCCCTCGCCGTCAACTACCCAGCCGTGTGTGCAGACAGCCTTATAGGGGGCTGTTCCCTTGTATACGACGGAGGTCAGGAGGGAGGACTGGAACCAGCCACGGTACTGATCGGCGCCCTCAAGATAGAGGTCAGCCGGCCATGAGAGGCTGTCGAAGTCATCCATGACTGCGGTGTGGGAAACTCCGCTGTCGAACCAGACGTCCATGATGTCGTATTCCTTTGTGAACTCTCCGCAGCCGCACTCACACTTGACTGTGGAGGGAATGAACTCAGAGGTATCCTTGGTCCACCAAGCGTCTGAGCCCTCCTGACGGAAGAGATCGGCGATGGCCTTGATAGTCTCGTCGTTGTAGATAGGCTTGCCGCAGTCCTTGCAGTAGATCACAGGGATCGGTACTCCCCATGTCCTCTGACGGGAGATACACCAGTCGCTCCTGTCACGGACCATGCCCTTGATACGGTCCTCGCCCCACTCAGGGATCCACTCCACTGACTCGATAGCCTTGACAGCCTCGTCCTTGAAGCCGTTGACTGAGCAGAACCACTGCTCGGTGGCACGGTAGATGATCGGGCTGTTGCAGCGCCAGCAGTGGGGATACTGGTGGACGATCTTCTGGATAGCCAGCAGAGCGCCCAGCTCCTCCAGCTTAGCGGCGATAGCCTTGTTTGCCTCATCGGTGTCCAGTCCCTCGAACTCGCCTGCCTCAGCGGTCTGGCGGCCCTTAGAGTCAACGCACACGATGATGCCGATGTCGTCGTAATTCTTGCAGACCTCGAAGTCCTCCACGCCGTAGCCGGGAGCTGTATGTACGCAGCCTGTACCGCTCTCAAGAGTAACGTGGTCGCCCACGATGATCGGAGAGGGCCTGTCGTAGAGGGGGTGCTTGGTCTTCATGCCCTCCAGCTCTGCGCCGGTGAAGATGTGCTCGGTGGAATACTCGGTGATACCGGCAGTCTCCATAGTCGTTCGTACCAGCTCGTCGGCCATAACGTAGTACTCATCGCCGACGTGAACGAGGGTATAGTTGTACTCCGGACCCAGGCAGATAGCCAGGTTTCCGGGGATAGTCCAGGTAGTAGTGGTCCAGATAACGAAGAATATCTTGGAAAGGTCGAGCCCAAGTCCGGTAAAGATGCCCTTATCGTCGGTGACGTTGAACTTGACATAGATAGAATGGCAGGGGTCGTTGGAATACTCGATCTCGGCCTCAGCCAGAGCGGTATTACAGTCAGGGCACCAGTAAACGGGCTTGAGGCCCTTGTACATATAGCCCTTCTTTGCCATTTCGCCGAAGACCTCCACCTGTCTTGCCTCATAAGCAGGACGCAGGGTCAGATAGGGGTAGTCGTAGTCGCCCAGAGAGCCCAGTCTCTTGAACTGCTTCATCTGGTTAGCGACATGGGTCATGGCGTAGTCATGGCAGTGCTTTCTCAGCTCAGTTGGCGGTATAGCGCCGTTCTCCACACCGATAGCCTTCATAGCCTTCAGCTCGATAGGCAGTCCGTGGGTGTCCCAGCCGGGGACGTAGGGGGCGCAGAAGCCGTTCATGTTCTTATACTTGATGATGAAGTCCTTCAGGGTCTTGTTCAGTGCCGTACCAAGGTGGATCTCGCCGTTTGCATAGGGAGGTCCGTCGTGAAGTATGAAGGTGGGCTTGCCCTGATTTTTCTCGATGATCTTGTAGTAGAGCCTCTCGCTCTCCCATTTTTCGAGGGTCTCAGGCTCTCTTTTCGGGAGATTTCCCCTCATCGGGAAATCGGTCTTCGGTAAATTAAGGGTCGAGTTATAATCCTGTGCCATTGTATCCTGATCCTGCCAAGGTGCAGGATCCTCCTTTCAAGCTATTTGCGTTCTGGTGGGGAGGAGCCTTCTCCTCCGGCGGTCATTATTCAGCGTCGTCCTCAGCAGGAGCATCCTCAGCCGCTGCAACTGCTGCTGCGATCTCCTCAGCGGTCTCGCTCTCGGTCTCTGCTGTGTCCTCGAAGGTCTCAGGCATAGAGGAGATGAGCTCTAAGTGGCTCTTGTACATATCGAACAGGCTCTTCTTGAAATCAGCCACCTGCTGCTGGGCCTCGATGAGGGCCTCCTTCTCCTTAGCGATCTCAAGGCGGTTCTTCTCCATAGCCTCAGCGTGCTGACGAACGGCCTCGTCCTCAAGCTCGTCGGCCTTAGCCTGAGCCTCGGCAAGGATCTTCTCAGCCTTCTCGTTGGCCTCGTCGATGACCTGGTGGCCCTGCTTCTGAGCGCCAAGGAGAGCGTCCTTGAGGGCGTCCTCGTCCTTCATGTACTCTCTCACCTTATCGGCAAGGATCTGGATCTTGTTGTTAGCCTCGGCACGCTCACGCTCCATCTCGTCCAGCTCAGCCTCGAGCTGAGTGAGGAACTCGTCGATCTCCTCCTGCTTATAGCCAAAAGCGGCCTTTTCAAATCTCTTATTTCTGACGTCCTTTGATGTGATCATAATAATTCACCTCTAAATAAATTTTCGCAGGTCTATGTGTATACGGCCTTTCTTTGTCGAGCCGCCTATACCTGAAAGAATAAATCTTCCGCTGCCTCTTACGGACAGCACGTCTCCCTCCCGGAGCTCCTGAGAGACACCTGAGGGCGGGAAGTGGTTGACCTCCACCTTTTCGCTGCGGATAAGTCCGGCAGCCTTTTCACGGCTGACATTTGCCGCAAGGGAAACAACGCAGTCCAGCCGCAGCGAGGCGACCGTGCCGCTTATCTCCTTATATCCCTGAGAGGTATCCATGCAAAAGGGCTGATCCTCACGGATCTTGACACCTACCCTTCCGATCTTCGTTATCCCGGAGGACAGCGCTTTGGCTGCCACATCGGTGACGAAGGTCTGGGCCATGCCCTCTCCGGTGACTATATCGCCGATAGTCTCACGCTTGAGCCTTGCTCCCATGAACGAGCCGAGGAAGTCCCTGTGGGTCAGGGCGTCGCTGCTCCTATAGGAGAAGGTGAGGCACACCATGGGGAGATCCTCCATGATGCAGTCCTGACAGTAGTCGGGATACACCGCCAGCATTTTCCGCCTTGCCTCCGGATAGCCGCCCCAAAGCAGGTACCGGAGCTCTCCGCAGTTCCGAGAGCACCACTGCTCCGCCAAGGCGCACTGACGCTCGTCTAAGAAGTGGGAGAAGACCGGGCCTCCGGAGCGCTCTGCCCGGCTCACAAGGTCTGAGAGCCTTGCCTCAAAGAGCTTATCGGCCGAATCGTTCATCAGATGAACACGCCGTTGTTCTCCAGCTCGCCCACCAGATCCTCACCGATGAAGCCTACGTTGTAGGGGGTGATGATGTAGGTCAGGTTAGCAACGGGCTTGAGGCTGCCGCCGTTTGCGTAAGCGACGCCAACGAGGAAGTCGATGATACGTCTCTTGTTCTCAGGGGAAGCTGTCTCAAGGTTGAGCACAACGGTCTTCTTAGCGATAAGGTGATCGGCGATCTGCTTTGCATCTGTGAAAGCAGAGGGCTTTACCAGCACTACCTGGAGCTGAGCTGTAGTCTGGATATTCACCACCTTGTTCCTTCTGCCGCTGCCGCCGCCCTCGTTAGTGGGCTCCTCACGGTCGCTCCTGTCGTAGGAGGGGCGGTCGCTGTGGTCGCTGCGGATAGGCGCATCGTTCAGGTCGCCGTCCTCGTCCTCAGCAGCAAAGAAGAATTCCTTGATGTTCTCGAAAAGTTTCATAGTTTTTCTCCATTCTCCGCATATCTTTGATTCGCCCGCCGGAATATATGCGGATCGTTCCGGTGCGATAAGGGTCAGTTATTTAGAGTAGTCTCTTGCTCCGAAAAGGCCTGTGCCGATCCGGACTATAGTAGAGCCGTGGGCGATCGCCTCGGCGTAGTCATGAGTCATCCCCATAGACAGCTCGTCCATGGAAACGCCTAAAACAGCCTGATCCCGGAGCTTATGGAAGAGCTCCTCCATACGTCCGAGGAACACATCGCTGTCTGTTGGGGGCGGGATAGTCATTAGGCCCTTCACCCTTATGCCCTCAAGCTGTGCGGCCTGTTCAAGGAGAGCTCTCAGCTCCTCCGGAGCCACGCCGCTTTTTGAGTCCTCGCCGCCGATATTGACCTCACACAGCACGTCGGTGACGACGCCCCTTGCAAGAGACAGGCGGCTTATCTCGGAGGCCAGCCTGATACTGTCCACTGACTGTATCATAGTGACGCTGCCGATGATATATTTCACTTTATTCGTCTGCAAATGCCCGATCATGTGGACCTCTGCGGACTTGTCGTAGCTATCCTGCTTAGAGAGGAATTCCTGCACACGGTTCTCGCCCAAAAGGTCGATGCCCAGGCTTATCGCATGGTTCACCGCCTCCGGGGGAACTGTTTTCGTCACCGCCATGATCCTTGGAGAGGTGCCGGCCTTAGCCGCAGCCTCACCTGCCCGATAGCGGATCCTTCGCAGGTTCTCGTCGATATAGCTCAGATCATTGTCCATTATAATCAACACCTTCAAGGATCATATCATCATATAAAGTAAGGTAATCCGGGTCGTTCTCGTGGAGCTTAGACAAGACGTAGTCGCTGCCCTCATAGATAACGTCGATCTTTTTGAACTCCACCTGCTCGCCCTTCAGGATATAAACTCCCTTGTAGTTCACCACGTTCTCCGAGGGCGCCTCATCGCTGCCCTCAGCAGGCTCAGCGGTCTCGGTGACGTCGGCGAAGCGTATGGCCTCACGGGGGACCTTCAGTCCACGGTAAGTGCCCTTGACCAGCTCAACGTTCTCCACACGGTGCTGGACAAGGTCATAGTTGAACTCACTGCACGAGATGATGAAGACGCTCTCCTTGGGGTCGCCGGTATCTCTGATGTCGATGATCTGGGCATCGAACATATCGGCGCCGTTGTCGAAGCGGAGCTTCAGCTCCTCGCCCACAGCGAACTCCTTCCGGGAGTTGTCCATGACTCCTGCCAGATACCAGCCATAGCCCTCGATCAGCTTCCCGACGATGTTCCCGTCCTCAAGGCGGTCGTCGGTGATCCTTCTGAGCTCGTCGGCAGAAATGCTGTCGAGCTTATCGGGAGTCAGCTCATTCTCATAGCCGTCGGCATAGCTGACGAAGTAGGCCGGCCTGTCCGAGATCTTGACCTCAGTAGGAGAGACGGCCCTTGCGCTGAGCTGAGCCAGCTGGGTATTTATATCCGAGATCTGCTGATCGAAATCAGTGACCTCATTGGTGATGATCTGGTATGTACTCATTTCCACAAGGAGCTCTTCCATCTCGCTTCGCAGGGCGGTATAGTCCTTCATATCCCTGTCGTAGATCAGGCTCCTATAGCTCTCAGAGATACTGTCGGACAGTGCCGAGGGCTGTGCGGCCTGGAGAGTTCCGGGGTTCTGGATCTTTTTGAGGATCTCCAGCTGTTTGGTAAGGCTCTCGATCTCACGGTAGATGCCGATCTGCTCGTCATTGGGATAGACGTTGGCGATAACAGTGCCGTTGCCCAGCTTTCCGCCGTCAGCAACAGCATAGCTCAGGGCTCCCGAGCCGCTGTAGGTCAGCACCTCCTCGTCCCTAATGAAGACCCCTCTCATAGAGCGTGAGGCCGAGGCCTCGGCCATGAGCGCAACATTCGTAGCGCTCTCACGGTTGCGGAAATTATAAACGATACTTATGAACACGATCAGCAGCAGGATCAGGACGAGATCACGCAGAACTTTGACGACAAAGCTGCTGTCCGATCTGTTAGTTGTTGAACGCATCAGGTATCACCGTCTCAGTCGTTCTTCTCAGAAGCGTCCAGTATAGAAACAGGGCGTGAGGGGATGATAGTTGAGATAGCGTGCTTATATACGAGCTGCTGCTTGCCGTCGCAGTCGAAAATGGCAACGTAAGCGTCGAAGCCTCTCACCATGCCCTTGAACTGGAAGCCATTGGTGAGGATGATCGTTACCACGATCTTGTCCTTTCTGCACTGGTTCAGGAAAACGTCCTGTAAGTTTATAGTTTTGTTCATACACATTCTCCGTTCCTTTTTAGTTTGATGTATTAACCATCCTCGAAAGGATAAGAATACACACAATACATTATATCATACATTTCTATAATTTGCTATAGCTTTTTTGGAATTTTCCAAAATTTCATTCATTTTACCAAAATCCTCGATAATGATCCACCTAATACGTTCATTTCTTCTAAACCATGTGAGCTGTCTTTTGGCGTATCTTCGGGTCTCCTGCTGGATCGTGGCGATGCACTCCTCAAGGCCGGCGCTGCCCTCGAAATAGGGGATCAGCTCCTTGAAGCCGATAGCGTTGGCGGAGGTCCTCATGCCGCCCTCCTGCCAGAGGGCCCTCGCCTCCTCCACCAGTCCGGCGGCCACCATCTCCTCCACACGGCGGTCGATCCGGGCGTAGAGGGTGCTCCTCTCGGCGCAGTCCAGCCCTAGGATCAGGCTGTCGTAGGGGCTTTCCTCGCTGCGGCTCTCGGCCTTTAGCTGGGAGAACTTTTTCCCTGTGACGTGGATCACCTCCAGAGCTCTGACCACCCGCACAAGGTTGTTCATGTGGATCGACTGAGCGGCCTCCGGGTCGGCCTTCACCAGCCTCTCGTAAAGAGCGGCGTTGCCCTCGTTTTTGGCGGTCTCGTAAAGGGCGCTGCGGTACGCCTCATCGCTCCTCACCTCTGAGAACTGCACGTTCTCCAGCAGAGAGTCGATGTAAAGGCCCGTTCCCCCCACGATGATCGGCAGCTTCCCCCGGGAGAGGACCTCACCGATCTTCTCCCTGGCCATGACCACATAATCCGCCACGCTGAAGGGCGTGGTCCTGTCGATAACGCCGATCAGGTGGTGGGGTATACCCTGCATCTCCTCCTGAGTTGGCTTTGCGGAGGCTATATCCATGCCCTTGTAGATCTGCATGGAGTCCGCCGAGATCACCTCGCCGCCGTACTCCTTTGCCAGCTCTATGCCAAGTCTCGTCTTGCCGGAGGCGGTAGGCCCGGCGACCGCAAGCACGAATGGCTTATCTCTTCCGCTCATGGTCTTCCTCCTTCCGGTCCTTGAGCTTTTTGTTCAGTAAATGCGAAGAAACGGCAGTTATGGTCAAACACACTGCCGCTCCGATGATTAGGACCGCTGCTAAGATCTCATAGCCCGCCTTCAGCAGCGCTCCAATGGCGGAGGTCCCTTCCTCCGCAAGAAAAAATACCATACCGCACCTCCGGGGTCAGGCTGCGCTGCTCTCGTCGCCGGCGGAGGAGGTCTCCTGGATGATCCCTCCGTACTTTCTCCGGCGGAGCTTCTCACTCAGCCTGATAAGGCCTGCGGCACAGACCGAGGCCGCCATGACTCCCGGTACGAATGCCACCGAGAACACCATGAAGGCCCTCAGGAGCCTGTTCCTGGTCCGCAGTATGTGGGGCTTTTTGAAAAACAGCGCCATGACAAGTACGAACGCCGCAGCAAAGCCGACAGCCGTTACGATCAGCTTTCTCGCAGTTTCATGCTTCATGATGTCTCCTTTCAGGTCCGTCTGAACTGGTGGTCCAGGTTGTACTTGCTCATGGTGAACATCACCGGCCGCCCGTGGGGACAGTGCCGGATCCGCTCGTCTCTGCATACCTGCTCGCACAGGGCCAGCATCTCCTCGGGGGTGTTCTTATCGTTCGCCTTTATCGCCGCCTTGCAGGCCATCGTGTGGAGCATATCGTCCAGCACTCCCGACTGAGGCGACTGCTTGTGCATACAGAGATTGTCCGCCACCTCGCAGATGATGTCCTCCATGTCCAGCTCCATGATGAAGGTAGGCACGGCTGTAGCTACCACGCAGGGCCACTGTGACAGGTCGAAGGCGAAGCCCAGGTCCGCCAGCAGCTCCGTATTGTTCTCGATAGCGCTGAACTCCTCGCCGGTGAGCAGCACCTTCACTCCCGTCAGCAGGGTCTGGCTGAACTGTCGGCAGTTCCGGCTCCGCAGGCGCTCGAAGATGATCCGCTCGTGGGCGGCGTGCTTGTCGATGATGATCAGCTTGTCGCCGCTCTCGGCGATGACGTACAGTCCGAAGGCCTCGCCGATCACCCGGATGTCCGGGAACTCCTCCTTCACCGCAAAGGGCTGGACAGGCTCCGGGATCTTAGGGGCCGGGGACTGGCGGAGGGACTGCTGGCTGATGTAGCGGAAGCCCTCAACGGCTGCCGGCTCCTCAGGCACAGTGGGAGCTGACTGCACAGGCTCCGGCTGGATATAGGGAGCAGGCTCCTGCTGAATATGCTGGACCGGCGGAGCGTCGAAGTCCGCAGCTCCCTCAAGGCCCTTGACCTCCGGCTGGAAGTCCTTATCCTCCTCCGAGGGCAGGGGCTGCCTTTCGGGGACAGTGAAGGTCCGGACCGGGGGCGGGATCTGCTGAGCGGCCTCCTGCTCCCTTTTGGCGATCTCCTCCACAGGCGTGAAGAAAGACTGCTGAGGCAGCTCCACAGGCTCCTCCGGCTTTTTCGTCCAGTCAACGGGAGGCTTCATCTGGAACTCATAGATCAGGCCGTCCTTCATGAGGGCGTTCTTCACGGCGAAGAATATGGCGTCGGAGACCGTTTTCTCGTCGGTGAATCGCACCTCCGCCTTGGCCGGGTGGATATTCACGTCCATGGCCGCCGGCGGGAGCTCCACCATAAGGACACAGGCCGGGAACTTCCCGGTCATGATCAGGTTGGAGTAGGCGTTCTCCAGCGCAGCGGAGCAAAGCCTTGAGCGGACGTATCTGCCGTTCACGAAAAAGTTCTGGAAGGCCCTGTTGTTCCGGGAATAAAGGGGCTTTATGGTAAAGCCGGAGACCCTTACCGGCCCGAACTCATAGTCCACGGGGATAAGGTCACGGGCGAAGTCCCTGCCGTATATCGCATAGACTGCCGAGAAGAGCTCTCCGTCCCCGGCGGAGGTGAACTCCGTGCGGTTGTCCCTGATGAACCGGAAAGAGATCCCCGGGTGGGACAGGGTGATCTTCTGCATGATCTGGCTGACGGCATTGGCCTCGGTAACGTCCTTCTTCATGAACTTCCGCCGGGCCGGGACGTTGTAGAAAAGGTCCCTGATGATGATGGTGGTGCCGTCGGGACAGCCTCCCCGGTCGTGGAGGGTCTCCCGGCTGCCCTCGATAGAGTACAGCGTGCCGTAGTCCTCGCTCTCCTGCTTGGTCATGACCTCCACCCTAGAAACTGCCGAGATAGAGGCCAGAGCCTCGCCCCGGAAGCCGAGAGTATAGATGCTGTCAAGGTCGTCCTTTTCTGCGATCTTGCTGGTGGCGTGGCGAAGAAAGGCCTTCGGCACGTCCTCAAAGGACATACCGCAGCCGTCATCGGTGACACGCATATAGGTGGCTCCGCCGTTTTTGATCTCCACAGTGATATGCTCAGCGCCGGAGTCGATAGAGTTCTCCACCAGCTCCTTGATCACGGAGGAGGGCCGCTCGATGACCTCTCCGGCAGCGATGAGCTCGGAGACCTCCTTGCTAAGTACGTTTATCACAGACATTGGCCCTTCTCCTTTCTTAGGATCTCACCGGATCAGAGGCTCGACTCCCACTTTTTCAGTGTATTTACGATGTTCATTACGTTGGACTGCTGGTCGGGGAAGCCGCCTCCGCCCACATTGGTGTTGAGCTGTACCTTGAACCGGTACTTCTTACCGTCGGCCATTCCCCTGATGTCTGCCACATACGAGGGCAGGATCAGCAGCTTCTTCACGGTGAGCTTGGTCATCCCCATAGGTGAGAGCTCGAAGATGCTGTTCCCTGACAGGAGGCCGTTGAAGGTCAGCAGGAGAGTGTCCCTCTCGGAGATCGCTGCTCCGCCGTACCTGATGTTCCTGTTGGACCCGAAAAATCCGGAAAGGTCCGTTATCATTGCGTATGCAGGGTCGGTGTAGGGGACTCCTGCCTGATCAAGCTCTGCTTCGATGTTTTCAAGTGTGTAAGCCATTGGTTTTCCTCCGATCAGTAGTAGTTCTATTCGTACATTTCCTGTGACGGTCTTTCTCTCCTCAGCAGCAGATACAGCCACACCGCCGGGAACGCTATCAGCAGCACCGGCATCAGCACGAGCCCTGCTCCGTCCTTTGAGTAGGCCCTTCCCGGGAAAGCCGGCAGATAGCAAAGCTCTATCTTATCGCCTACCTGGGGAGCCTTTTTCTTTGTGAACCTCAGGAAGCTCTCCTGAGGCCCCTTCGGAGTATCGTACTCCACTGTTATGCTGATCTGGCTGCTCTTCCTGACCCTTTTCCTGTTGATGACGGTGCCCTCGGCCTTTTCGCCGAAGAACAGCGCTCCGTAGGAAAGGGCGCTGAAGATCACGCCGATCACCATGATGAAGGCCAGGGCCGCCACCATGATCCTGAGCTCCTTCTTTTTCTTGTTCACAGCGCTCCTCCCATCGTTTTCAGCATATCCTTCAGCAGCTCCCGGCACTCGCCGTCTGAGAGCTCGTCGATATTGGTGCGCTCCAGCATACTGAGCGCCGCCTCACGGCCCACAGCCTCGAAGCTGATCTGGCCGGAGCCCTCCCTGACGGCCGGAGCCGCCGCACGGGACCCCTCCATTTCCTCAAGGAGCTCTCTCGCCCTTGTGACCACCTTGGCCGGGAGGCCTGCCAGCTTCGCCACGTCCACGCCGTAGCTCTCGTCCACGCCGCCCCTGACGATCTTCCTTAGGAACCGGATCGTGCCGCCGTGCTTATTTACGGCGATGCTGAAGTTCTTCACGCCCTCCAGCTCATCCTCAAGGCCGATCAGCTCATGGTAGTGAGTTGCGAAAAGGGTCTTGCAGCCCAGCTTTTTAGAGGTGCAGATGTGCTCCGCCACCGCCTTGGCTATGCTGACGCCGTCGAAGGTGGAGGTGCCTCGTCCAACCTCGTCCAAGATCACAAGGCTGGCAGGGGTCGCATTTTTCAGTATGTCAGAGACCTCGCTCATCTCCACCATGAAGGTGGACTGGCCGGAGGTCAGGTCGTCTGAGGCCCCCACACGGGTGAAGATCTTATCCACCACCGAGATCTTTGCGGAGTCCGCCGGCACGAAGCTGCCGATCTGGGCCATGAGCACGATCAGGGCGGTCTGGCGCATATATGTGGATTTACCGGACATATTCGGGCCCGTGATCACCGCCATGCGGTCGGCCTTCATGTCAAGATATGTATCGTTGGGCACGAACATCTCGTCCTGGAGCACCAGCTCCACCACAGGGTGACGGCCAGCCTTTATGTCGATCGAGCCGTCGATAGCGATGTCCGGCTTGACGTAAAGGTTCCGCAGAGCCGCCTGTGCAAAGGAGCACAGCACGTCTACTGCCGCCACGGAGCCCGCAGTCTCCTGCACGGCCTCCAGCTTCGTGGCAAGGAAGTCCCTTACCTCGGCGAAGATGTCGGCCTCCAGCGCCAAGGCCTTGTCCTTTGCGCCAAGAATGGTGTTCTCGGCGTTTTTCAGCTCCTCAGTGATGAAGCGCTCGGCGTTGGCAAGGGTCTGCTTGCGGATCCAGCCCTCAGGGATAAGGTCGTAGTAGGACCGTGTGACCTCCAGATAATAGCCGAAGACCCGGTTGTAGCCGATCTTCAGGCCCTTTATGCCGGTAGCCTCCTTCTCACGCTCAAAGATCCCGTCGATGAGGGCCTTGCTGTTTGTCATGATGTCTCTCAGGCCGTCCAGCTCCTTGTTGAAGCCGTCCTTGATCACGCCTCCGTCCTTCACGGTGATCGGGGGCTCCTCCATGATGGCGTTCTCCACCAGTGCCGAGATCTCCTCCAAGGTGGAGATCTTGCCGTTGAGCTTTGCAAGGAGCTTTGAGCTCTCCAGCTTGCTCAGCTCCTCCTTTATGAGAGGGAGCTGCATGGCGGTTGCGGAAAGAGACCTAAGATCCCTGGGGTTGGCCGTCTTGTACATGACCTTCGTCATAAGGCGCTCCAGGTCATAGACCCGGTCCAGCAAGTCCCCAAGGTCGGTGAGCACCACGCTCTTCCGGTATAGGGCCTCCACAGCGTCAAGCCTTTCGATGATCCTTGCAGGGCTTTTCAGCGGCTGCTCGATCCAGTTCTTCAGCATACGCCTTCCCATGGAGGTGTGGGTATAGTCCAGCACCCACATCAGCGAGCCCTTTTTCTCCTTTGTCCTGAGAGTTTCCGTCAGCTCAAGGTTCCGCCTTGCGTTAAGGTCGAGCCCCATGAAGGCGTCGCCGCTGAGGATCTCCAGGGAGGTGAACCGTGAAACGGAGGAGCGCTGAGTGTCCCGGATATAGTCGAAAAGTCCGCAGACCGCACCGCAGTCCGCTCCGCTGTCGGACAGCCCCAGCTCCGCCACGTTCTTTACCCCGAAGACCTCCGCCACGTTCTTCCTCTGGCGTGAGGGGTCGAAGCAGGCATCCGGCCGGTTGGCAGCGGCGCATTTCAGGTGGAGCTTCACATGATCTACCACCTTTTTCAGGCTCAAGAAGGCCTCCGGGAAGACGATCTCCGCAGGGCGCACACGGGAGAGCTCGTTGATCACACCGGCCTCAAGGTCTCTTCCCTCGAAGATGCTCAGGAAGGCCTCGCCGGTGGAAACGTCGGCGCTGGCCACGGCGCAGCACTGGTCCTCCTGCCGATAGCAGATACCGCAGATGTAGTTGTTGCTGCCGTCGTCCAGCATACTGCTCTCGGTGAGAGTACCGGGAGTCACCACACGGATAACGTCCCTGACCACGATGCCCTTGGTCTCCGCCGGGTCAGTGAGCTGCTCGCAGACCGCCACCTTGCAGCCAAGGTCGATCAGCTTCTTGATATAGACATCTGCGGCGTGGTAGGGCACTCCGCACATAGGGGCTCTCTCGTCCAGTCCGCAGTCCCGCCCGGTAAGGGTCAGCTCCAGCAGCTTTGAGGCCTTGACAGCGTCGTCGAAGAACATCTCGTAGAAGTCCCCCAGACGGAAGAAGAGGATACAGTCCTCGTACTTGTCCTTGACCTCGAAATACTGCTTCATCATGGGAGAGATCCTGCTTCTGTCGATCTCCATATGATCCTCCTTTGCAAAAACTGTTCAGACAGACCTATCAGCCGCAGCCGCCGCAGGTAGCGCAGGAGCCCGAGCAGCCGGCAGAGGGCTCACAGGTGTCGGGATCCTCGCCGTTGGCACAGAGGGTGATGATCTGGTTGATGTTGCTGACAAGGCTCTCAAGAGCGCTCTGAGCGCCGGTGAACACCACCATATTGCGGTCGTTCATGATCTTCTGATAGGTAGACTTGATGCTCTGGTCCAGCTCCTTGATCCTGTCGGTGTCCTTGTCGTCCTTGATGATCTCGGCGTTGAGCTGGCTCCGCAGGTCCTCAAAGCTGGCGATCATCTTCTGGAGCTCCTCATTGTTGTCGCAGGCCTGCTTTGAGAGGCTGTAGGCGATGTAGCGGTCGTCGTTCTGGAGAGCCTTGCCCAGCTCTCTTGTCATTTCGATTATATCCATAGTTTTTCTCCTTAATATTATTTTACCAAAGGTCGATGAAGCTGAAGTCCTTTCCGGCGAATTCCAGGGGCTCGCTCTCTAAGCGGCCGTCCTGTCCTCTGCGGTAGAGCCATGAGACGGTCTGCTGGCCGGAATAGAACACCTCCTCGAAGTCGATGAGCTCATAGCCCTGTGCAGCGACCTTCTCGTAGTATTCCTCCGAGTCGAGGAAATCGGTCTCGAACTCGTTCCCGGCGCTGATCATCTGGCCCTGCTCATAGACGAGCTGGAAGGCATAGCCGTAGCCCATATGCCCGTAAAGCAGAGAAAAATTATCTGTTTCGGTGTTCCTGCCGAAGGAGGTATGGCCTCCGCCGATCGGATCGCAGAGCTTCACGGCAGTACCGTCCTCGGTCAGCGTGTAGAAGTCGATGACGTAGTCGGCCTCGCAGGTGCCGGTCTTTACGATCAGCTCAGGGGTCTCGTCGCCGCAGACGTTGTACAGGGTGAATGTCACCGATCCGCCGGTCTCCTGCCCCTCGTATACCTGACAGGCCTCTTCAAGGACGGTCTTGTAGGCCTCCTTGAAGCTCACAGGGGAGTTCTCCTCCGGCTGCTCCTCCTCAGTGGGAGCCTCCGCCTCAGTTTCCTCCTCGGAGGTTTCTGAGAGCTCCTCCTCAGCGGGAGACTCGGTCTCCAGTCCAGGAGACTCAGTAGGCGCTTCAGTCTCCTCCTCAGTGGGGGCCTCAGTGATCTCGGAGCTCTCGCTCTCCGAGACACTGGTCTCAGGTCTGACGCTCTCGTCCATGCCGCAGCCGGTCAGCATAGCTGCAAGCAGCAATATGGCTGTGATCTTTTTCATTTCTGTTATATTCCCTCCGTTTCGACCGCACCTGCGGTCTCCTCTGTCAGCTCATTATCTCGTCCCAGCCACAGCACCTCATGCCCCGAATATTCGGCAGCAGCGGTCCTATATTCCTCTTCGGTGACAGTCTCGCCGTTTATATGGAACTCGACTGCGTCCGTGCCTGCGGCAGCGCCGTAGTTGTTGTAAAGGTCCTTCACAAATTCAAGATGATCACTGTCACGCAGTTCATAGTACCCACGCCAGTCATACCCCTGGACAGCATCGGTAGCGACCAGCTGGTCAAGCACAGTATCAAAGCCTACATAGCCGTATTCACCAAGCTCGCCCAGCAGTATGGCCTTGTCCGAAAATGTATAGATAAGGCATCTTTCGACACGGGCCACGCCCTGTGAAACGAACAGCTCCGGCACTCCGTCGCCGTTCACGTCACGGACCGAGTAAGCCGCCCTTGGGTACTCTCCGCTTTCGGCAAGATCAAGCAATACGGCAGAATATGCCTCCTGCCAGTCAGCAGCGGCCTCTTCGTTCTGTTCTTGGTCGGAGCAGCCGGTCAGCAGCGCCGAAAGCAGCAATATGGCTGTGATCCTTTTCGTTCCTGCTCTCATTTTTCCGCCATTTCTCCCGTCACGGCCCAATTCATGGCTCCCGTGATCTTCACGTCCACGAACTGCCCGATCAGGCTCTCATCTCCCGGGAACTCCACGATGATGAACTCGCTGCTCTTCCCGGTGAGCCAGCCCTCCTTCTTCTTGGCCTTCCCGTCAGCCAGCACACGCATGGTCCGGCCGATGAAGCGCCGATAGTGCTCCGATGAGACCTCCCTCTGCACCGAGAGGAGCTCTCTCATGCGGCGGCTCTTCTCCTCCTCCGTAGTGGAGTCGGGCATCTCCGCCGCCTTGGTGCCGGAGCGCTTTGAATAGATGAATGAGTAGATGTTGTCGTACTTTACCTCTCTTATTATATCAAGAGTCGCCTCGAAATCTTCATTTGTTTCATCAGGGAAACCTACGATCAGATCCGTTGTCAGGGAAAAGCCGGGGTCTCTGTCCCTTATCTTCCTGACGGTCTCAAGGTACTGCTCTGCGGTGTACCTCCTGTTCATTCGCCGGAGAACATCGCTGCTGCCGCTCTGTACGGGCAGGTGAAGGTGCTTTGCCACCTTCCGGCAGTCGAAAATGGCCTCGATCAGCTCGTCGGAGGCGTCCTTTGGGTGAGAGGACATAAAGCGGATGATGAAGTCCCCCTCCAGAGCGTTCAGCTTCCGCAAAAGCTCCGGGAAGGTGATCTCGCCGCCTAAGTCGTTGCCGTAGGAGTTGACGTTCTGGCCAAGGAGCATGATCTCCTTATAGCCCTTGCCCACCAGCTCCTCCACCTCGGCGATTATGTCCTCAGGTCGGCGGCTGCGCTCTCTTCCCCTGACATAGGGAACGATGCAGTAGGTGCAGAAATTATTGCAGCCGAACATTATGGGGACGCTGGCCTTGAAGGAGCTCTCCCTTATCTGGGGGACGGCCTCGGAGAAGTCGTCGTACTCGGAGATGTCCTCCGCAAGGGAAGCGCCCTCCATGTGCTCTAAGAGCAGCCCCGGCAGGGAGCGTATGGCGGAGGTCCCCACCACCAGATCCACCTGAGGATAGGACCTGCGGATCTTCTGGGCGATATGGCTCTGGGCGGTCATGCAGCCGGCGATCCCGATGATCAGCGAGGGCTTGCGCTCCTTGAGCTTCTTCATGCTCCCCACTATGCCGAAGACCCGGTCCTCGGCGCTTTCCCGGACGGCGCAGGTGTTCAGTATTATCAGGTCGGCCTCGTTCTCGTCCTCGGTCAGGCCGTAGCCGATCTCCTGGAGGACGCCCTTTATCTTTTCGCCGTCGGAGACATTGAGCTGGCAGCCGAAGCTCCGCACATAAGCGAGCCCCGGAGCTCCGCCGTTCAAGGCTCTCAGGCGCTTTATCGCATCAGCGCTTTTCAGCAACAGAAAGCACCTCACTTTCAAAAATACCGTAGATTTTCATTATATCATATTTTTCAGATAAATGCAACTGCACAGGAGGAAAAAATGTGAGGGCGGAGGAGACGGGCTCCTCAATTCATAATTCATAATGCATAATTCATAATTATACCCCTCCACCCCTTCAGGGCACCTCCAATTTCAGGGGAGGCTTTTTGTAGGGGCGAATTCCGTGCGCCCGTGCCTAACGGAAACTTTGTAGGGACGGCCATTGGCCGTCCGTGCGCCATATTTATGTGTAGGGGGCGATGCCTACATCGCCCCTCAACGATCACCACGATGTGTAGGGGCGAATTCCGTTCGCCCGGCCGTTTTTGTATGACCACCGGGCGAATGTACCTAAAACCACCGCCCTATATTTCTATGCCAGCAGGCCCGAAGGGTCCTGCGAAGGATAGTCAAAAGCCGGCGAGGTGGGGAGTGAGGGAAAAAAGAGTGCAGAGAGGAAAACCGAAGAGAGGGGAGGGCCGACGGCTTTTGTACCAGTTTTTTGTTAAAGCCCTCCCCTCCGGAGGTGTTCCTCTTTGCCCACCAGTGCCGCCCGGCTAAAGCCGGGCGGTGGGCGTTTACCGCAAACCATCGGGCGGAGGGGTATAATTCCGAATTCCGCATTCCGAATTACGAATTGGACGAACGCCCAATGGCCGCCCACGCAAAACTTTTGCAAATTCTCGCCGAAGCCTGTTTACAAAGCGCTCTTTTTGTGGTATCATGATAATATAGCGATATTTCTGTATACGGAGGCAAAAATGCAGGACAGACCAAGAAAACTCTCGAAAATAAAGGTCCTCGCTGCGGCAGAGGCCCTGCTCATATTCATCCTCATCATCGCACTGGTATTCGTCTGCTTCATACACCGCAGCAGCGATGAGGCCGTCCCAACAGGCGCCTCAGTTTCCGAGGACCCTCAGTCCCGGACCCGTGCGGTCATCGAAAAAGAGGAGACCTTCTACCAACTGGACGGGAAAAAGATCCTCCTCCACGACGGCACCTTCGGCGAGGTCTTCATGCCCGTCTTTGAGGACGTTCCGGCCAGCACCCTCAGCCCCGAGAACTTCGTGACCCGGAACGGCTACTCCTTCTACAAGGAGAACGGCAAGATCACCTCTCTCACCGGTGTGGACATCTCCGAGCACCAAGGCCAGATCGACTGGCAGCAGGTGAAGAACGCCGGGATCAGCTTCGCAATGATCCGTGCCGGCTACCGCACCTACGGCGGCGGCATCATCACCATGGACGAGAGCTTCACCGAAAATCTGGAGGGAGCGATCGCTGCCGGGCTTGACGTGGGAGTCTATTTCTTCTCTCAGGCCATAAATACCGACGAGGCCATCGAGGAGGCCGACGCCGTCCTTGACGCTATCGAGGGCTATGACATCACCTACCCCGTGGTCTACGACTGGGAGCTGATCTATGACGACTCCGCAAGGACCGACGAGGTCTCTGTGGAGACCCTGGCCGACTGCTGTATCTCCTTCTGCGAGAGGGTGAAGTCTGCCGGCTATGAGCCCATGATCTACCAGAACAAGCTGACCTCAATGTATAAGCTGGACCTGCCGAGGCTGAAGGACTACGGCTTCTGGCTGGCGGAGTACGGCACCGAGCCTACATACTACTACGATTTCAAGATGTGGCAGTACTCCTCCACAGGGACGGTCCCCGGGATCTCCGGACAGGTGGACCTGAACCTGTACTTCCCGGAAAACAGCGAAGAATGACAAAAATAAGGCTGCCCGATCGGGCAGCCCTTTGTTGTATCGTTTTTAGTTTTATTTTCAGTCGTTTTCGGGGACCTTTATAAGTCCTGCCTTTATCAGCGCAGATCCGACTCCGCCTGCGATGACAGTAGAAGCGATGATCTCAAGGATACCGTTCCTAACGATAACGAAGCCTATGTATGCCAGCATACCCTTTCCGCCTCTCAGGTTCTGTGCGTACTCTGAATCTCCGAACAGGAAGAACAGGGCCGACAGGAAGAACACTGTGTTGAGCAGGGCCGAGAAAAAGCCTGTTACGAAGCTGGCTATGCTCGCATTGGAGAGCTTGGTAGCTCCTCTGAAGATGAAGCCCAGCAGAAATCCGTCAAGGACTCTCGGAACGAAACGCTGAACGAATGTCAGCACAGGGCTGATGCCGAAGGTGGCGATGCCCATGCCGCTGGGGATACCGATCGGTATGCACTGAAGGAAGCTCATGATGCCGAATACAGCTCCCATGGCGGCTCCGCCTACAGGGCCCAAGGCAATAGCTCCGATAGCGACAGGTATGATGCTCAGTGTGATCGAGAGCCCTCCCACCGGGATAGACCCGATCGGCGTGAAAGCGAACACGATCAGCAGCGCCGTAAGCATTCCCATCAGTACCAATGCTTTGGTGTCGAACTTTGTTTTCATATTAAATTTTCCTCCTTGTTATTATTCCTCATGCGAGGATACAATACAACACTGTCATAGTAGCACATTTTCCGGGAATTGTCAAGGCTCGTGGCAGAAAGTAACCGTTTTGTGACCATAAATGTCACCTCGCACAAAAAAGCGGCAGCCTGAGCTGCCGCTTTTTATTACTGTTTATATGGACCCTGTGGCCGAGAGCACCTTCATTGCGCTGATCTGATAGCCCTCGTTGGTCTCGGTGAGCTTGAACTCCACCGACTTAGAGGAGGTCCTCTCCATCCACGCCGGGAGCTCGTCGATGTAGTCCACCACCACGGTGTACTCGCTGCCGGTCTTGGACACGCTCTTGATGTCCGGAGAATAGGTATATGTTGCCGGCTTTACGGGAACGTTGTAGGCCTTGGACTCGTCGTTGTAGTAGAAGCGTGAATTGGCCGGTCCCACCGTAGTATGGGTGAGCTGGGGGATATTCTCGCCGAAGAGCTTTACCGCAGCGGCCTCCACATCGGTAGAGGGCACGCTGACCACGTCGAAAGTCTTCTGGTACTTGTCAAGGGACTTCCCGTCCATGATCATGGACCAGAGAGCTGCCGTGATCACCTGCTCCGAGGTGAGCTCAGAGGGCGACTCAAAGGACTCGATGTCCATGATGACTGCCGGATAGATCACGTCTGCGAAGCCGTCACGCTTGGTCTCGCCGGAGGTGAAGCTGCCCCAATAGCTCATGGCCTTTGTGACCACAGTTATCAGTCCCACACAGGCAAGGGCGGCAAAGATCACGCCAAGTATGGCGTAGATCACCTTCTTGGCCTTTCCGGAGCTCTTAGGCTCGTCGCCCTCCTCGGTCTTGACGGTGCGCTCGTCCATGATAGCGGCAGGGTCCTCGTCAAGGATATTCTCCAGAGCCCTTGTGACCCTGCCCTTCTTTACGGGCTTTTCCTCAGGCTCGGCAGGGGCCTCCTCAGCGGGAGCCTCCTCCGGGACGGCCTCCTCTGCGGGCTCCTCCTTGGGGGACTCTATATCAGCAATGGCGCTGGCGGCGTCAGAGCGCATATTCTCGATCATGCTGCCTACGGGGTCGCTGTCCTCTTGAGGGCTCTCCGGGAGCTCCTCCTCAGCCGGCTCCTCCTCCGGGGCTTCCTCGAGATCCTCGGCGGAGTTATGCTCGATCTCCTCATTTACGGCAGCGATAGCAGCCTCCATGAGCTCATCCACTGAGAGCTGTGACTGCTCCTCAGCGTAGGCCTCCTCGCCGAAAACGTCGTCGATAGAGGTCTCGTTGACGATCAGCTCCTCGGTGAACACCACCTCGTCGGAGCCTTTTTCCTCCGGCTCCTCGGGAGCGCTCTCCGGGGCCTCTTCCTTCTTTTCCTCCCCTGAGAGCCTGTTCTTGATCTTGGAAAAGATGCTCTTGCGGCGCTTCTCGTCGGAGTCCTCCTCGGGGGCCTCCTCAGGGACCTCGTCCTGCTGGGTCTCCTCAGCCTCCGCCTTTTCAGCAGCGGCCTTTTCAGCGGCCAGTCTCTCAGCCTCCGCCTTTTCAGCAGCAGCCTTCTCAGCGGCCAGTCTCTCGGCCTCCGCCTTTTCAGCAGCAGCCTTCTCAGCGGCAAGCCTCTCGGCCTCGGCCTTCTCAGCAGCGGCCCTCTCAGCGGCCAGTCTCTCGGCCTCAGCCTTTTCAGCAGCAGCCCTCTCAGCGGCCAGCCTCTCGGCCTCTGCCTTCTCAGCAGCGGCCCTCTCAGCGGCCAGTCTCTCGGCCTCAGCCTTTTCAGCAGCAGCCCTCTCAGCGGCCAGCCTCTCGGCCTCCGCCTTCTCAGCAGCAGCCTTCTCAGCGGCCAGCCTCTCGGCCTCCGCCTTCTCAGCAGCGGCCTTCTCAGCGGCTATCCTTGCGGCCTCTTCCTCCCGGCGGAGCTTTTCCTGTCTGTCCTTTTCCAGCTCCCTCTGGCGGATCGCCTCGTAGTCCGGGAGCTCGCCGGTGATGACTACCTTCTTCTTTGCAGGCTCAGGCGCCGGCTTTGTAATCTCCTCCTCGATCTTTTCAGCGATCTCAGAGGCTCCGCCGGACTTTCCGCCGGAAATGGCTCCCAAAAGGTCGTCCACGGACATATCGTCGAACTTGGTCTTTCTTTGGTGTACGGGCTCCGGCTTCGGAGCAGGGGGCTTCGGCTTTTTTTCCGGGCCCCGGTTAAGGCTGTTGAGCATATCGTCAAGATCTTTTCTGATAGCCATTATTACCTCCTAATAATTATCTGATCTGACCGTTTCCGTTGATCAGGTACTTAACTGTTGTCAGCTCTGTAAGGCCCATGGGACCTCTTGCGTGGAGCTTCTGGGTGGAGATCCCGATCTCCGCTCCGTAGCCGAATTCTCCTCCGTCGGTGAAGCGTGTGGAGGCGTTGACGTATACCGCAGCGGCGTCCACCTCACGATGGAACCTCTCGGCGTTTGCGTAGTCGCTGGTGACGATGCACTCGGAGTGCTTTGTGCTGTAGCGCCTGATATGGGCGATAGCCTCGCTGATGTCCTCAACTACCTTCACAGCGATCACGAAGTCATTGAACTCCGTGGCGTACTCGGTCTCGGTGGCCGGGAGGACGCTCTCTCCAAGGATAGCTCTGGTCCTCTCGCAGCCGTAGATCGTGACGCTGTGCTCCTTGAAGCGCTCGGCGATCGCCGGGAGGAAGTCCTCCGCCCGGTCCTTGTGGACCAGCAGGCTCTCGATGGCGTTGCACACCGAGGGGCGCTGGGTCTTGGCGTTGTCGGTGATCTCCACCGCCATATCAAGGTCGGCCGATGCATCGACATAGACGTGGCAGTTCCCTGCGCCGGTCTCTATCACGGGAACAGTGGCGTTCTTCACCACTGCCTGGATCAGGTTTGCGGAACCTCTGGGGATGATCACGTCGATACAACCATTCAGCTTCATCAGGGCGGTAGTGGTCTCACGGTCCGTGCTCTCCACCACCTGTACTGCGTCCTCAGGGAGGCCGGCCTCGCTGATAGCCTTCCGCATGATAGCTCCCAGGCAGAGGTTGGAATTTATAGCCTCCTTGCCGCCTTTCAGGATCACCACGTTGCCTGCCTTGAGGCAGAGAGCGGCGGCGTCCACGGTGACATTAGGCCTTGACTCATAGATGATGCCGATGACTCCCAGAGGCACACGGCTCTTGACGATCCTCAGGCCGTTAGGTCTGGTGAAGCCCTCGGTGATCTGTCCCACGGGATCTGTGAAGGCGATGAGCTGATCGACGCCCTGGGCCATGCCCTCGATACGGCTCTCGTCCAGCTTCAGGCGGTCCTGCTTGGAGAGGCTCATTCCGCTCTCCCTTGCAGCCTTCAGGTCCTTGGCGTTCTCGTCTATGATGAGCTGCATATTCTCCCTCAGAGCTCTTGATATAGCTGCAAGGGCGTCGTTTTTCTGCTGTGTTGAGGCAGAGGCCACAGCCGGCTCGGCTGCCTTTGCCCTATTTCCAAGATCCTCAGTATAGCTCATGATCACACCTCATTATCTTTCTTTGCTTTGAATATAGTACCGATCTCCTTGTCCTCGAAGAGGTCGTAAAGGAGCTCGGGATCACGTCCGTTCATTATCACCATGTCGATCCCGGCAGCAGTAGCGATCTTTGCGGCGTTTATCTTAGTGGACATACCGCCTGTGCCGAGGGTAGTACCGGCTCCTCCGGCGACTCCTTCGATCTCGGGAGTGATCTCCTCCACCACAGTTATCGGCTCAGCGGAGGGATCCGTCCTAGGGTCCCCTGTGTAGAGGCCGTCGATGTCGGAGAGTATCAGCAGCAGGTCTGCTCCCGAAAGCTCCGCAACTAGGGCCGACAGCGAGTCGTTCTCGCCGATCTCCAGCTCCAGCTCATCTATAGCGATAGCGTCGTTCTCGTTGACTATGGGGATAACGCCCAGTCCCACGAGGCTCTCGATAGTGTTCTTGAAATTGCTGCAATGATTGGGGTTATTTATGATCATTTTGGTCAGCAGGATCTGTGCGACAGTGATGCTGTAGCGCTCGAACATATTGTCGTAGATGTGCATTAGCTCGCACTGGCCGATCGCAGCCACGGCCTGCTTCATGCGGATATCCTTCGGCTTCTCACGGAGCCCTAGCTTGCCTGAGCCCAGTCCCTGAGCGCCGGAGGACACGATGATTATGTCCCTGCCGGAGTTGTGCAGGTCGGATATGACCCTCACCAAATTGGTCATTCTCCTGATGTTCAGCTTGCCCGTCTTGTGGGCCAGCGTCGAGGTGCCCAGCTTGATGACGATGCGCTTTTTCTCGGAAATATTCCTCATATATCTCTTCCTTTAGTTGACTTTATTGACAGGAGAGCCCTTCTGCCAGGCTCTCAGGCAGTCACAGACTATCATCAGCAGCCTCTCCCTCGTTTCAAGGGGAGCCCATGCCACATGGGGCGTGATCGTGCAGTTTTTTGCGTTTTTCAGAGGGCAGTCCGGGCTCATGGGCTCATTTGACAGCACGTCGAGATAGGCCCCGGCGATCTGTCCGGAGCTAAGTGCCTTAGCTAAGTCCTCCTCGCAGAGCACTCCCCCACGGGAGGTATTTATCAGCAGGGCCGAGGGCTTCATCTTCCCCAAAAGACCGGAGTTTATCATGCCGCTGGTCTGCTCAGTCAGCGGACAGTGGAAGGTGAGAACGTCGGCTCTTGCGGCGGCCTCCTCCAGCGAGCACAGCTCATAGGGACAGCTCTCGGGCCGGGTCCTGGTGTTGATCAGGATCTTCATGCCGAAGGCCGAGCCGATAGCCGCCACAGCTCTTCCGATAGAGCCGTAGCCCACGATCGAAAGGGTCTTGCCGGCCAGCTCACGGGTGGGTATGGGGAAATAGGAGAAGGTCGGCGAGCTCTCCCACTTTCCGGCCTTCACGTCATCGCCGTAGTCCCTGACACGGCTCGCCCAGTCGAGGATATAGGCGAATACCTGCTGAGCGACGGCGGCGGTGGAATACTCTCCGGCGTTGCAAACAACGATCCCGGCGCTTGTGGCTGCGGCTATGTCGATGTTATTGTAGCCCGTTGCGAACAGGCCTATGTATCTCAGATGCGGACACTTCTTTATGACCTCAGCGGTGATCGGCACCTTGTTGCAGAGGACGGCCTCCGCATCGCCGATCCTCTCAGCGGCCAGCTCCGGAGGCGTAAGGCCGTAAACAGCCGTTTCGCCCAGCTCTTCAAGGGGCGCAGGAGAAAGGTCTCCGCCGCTGGTCATGGTGTCCCAGTCAAGGACTGCGATCTTCACTTCTGGCTTTCCCCGTCCTGAGAGAGGAGCTCCTCAGCGGCTTCTTCAACAGCCTCGGCAGTCTCTTCAGCGGCCTCTTCTACAGCCTCGGCAGTCTCCTCAGCGGCCTCTTCAACAGCCTCGGCAGTCTCCTCAGCGGTCTCCTCTGCCTCGTCCAGCTCCTCTTCCTCGGGATCATCCTTCTTGCGGAAGATGATAGCTGTCACCAGCGCCGCCAACAGGAAGATCCCCTCGGCGATCCCTACGAAGTAGTACACCGTGCGGCTGTCAGATAGCCAGAGGATCAGCGAAAAGGGTATCGCAATGGCCATGATCAGCTGATAGGGACGCTTATCCGTCTTGAACCTCCAGCCGAAAAAGACCAGCGAGAACAGTGCGAATATGATATGCATACCGAAGGGGAACGGGAACAGTACGGGCTGCTCTACCTCCTGTGCCATAAATAATATGCTGCTTGGTGTAAACATATATCTCTCCTATCCGCAAATGCGGAGACTGTCCGTAACGGCGGACAGACAGGCCGGTTTTTGACAAGGTATCAGGGCAGAGAGCTCCTGCCCCGAAAAAGTCTGCTCTTTACATTATAACATATAAAATAAAAAAATGCAACGATCACGGGAAAATAATTCTCAAAGGCCTCAGACCTTGATCTTTGAGGAAAAAATGTTATAATTAGTACGACATAACATCGAAAGGGGAGTTTTAAATGCATATCAAAAAACTTATTGCCGGGACGCTATCCCTCTGCGTCCTGGGAGGAGCTCTGCCGGCGGCGCAGATGAGCTCTCCGCTGATCATAGGCTATGCGGAGGAGGCGCTGAGCAGCGTAACAACAGACAGTGAGGGCTCCACCACCCAGCCCTATCAGACACTGAATGCGACCATACACATCGGCTTGCATGAGGTCGGCATGAAGGGCTTCAAGCTGGTAGAGTCATCGATCAACGGCTATTCCGGCGCTTCGCTTTCTCAGTTCGACTGGAGCCAGCTCCTTGATAACGGCATATCATCGACCGATCCCTACATCGCTACCGCAGAATATAACGAGAGCGAGGACGCTGTCTATATCCAGCCGTATCCCGACGCTGTGGGCCAGACCGTGATCACGTTCCTGTTCCCGGACAAAAAGTTCGAGCTGACAGTGGATATGTTCT
>JAFUAO010000027.1 GCA_017460665.1 Ruminococcus sp. | reverse complement strand
TTCCACACGAAGGTGGTCTCACAGTCCTGCCCCAGCTTGGTAGCGATGCTCTCCACATAGTCGTTGCCGGGATCGCCCACGTTGCGCTTGCCGTTCACGGTGATCACGATATTTTTCCCGGTCACCATCCTGCGCAGCCAGCCCTCCATATCGTAGGGGGACCACTCCTCGATCGTGCCGTTGATAGCCACGGAGTAGGTCTCCATATCAGCGATGGGCTTCAGGTTCGACTCTGTCGTTCCGTCTCCGCCGGCGACGTCGATCGAGAACTGGTTCGCATAACAGGGATGTACGCCCGAAGGTGTTGTGTTTGGCATTGTTATTCATTCCTTTCCGAATAGATCATATCGGCGTCCACGACATACTCGCAGACGCCTTTTTCGTCTTTTCCGATACTGCGGACGGCCTTAACGTCCGCAAAGCGTATGATGTGGGCGGAGGTCTCCATGTTGCTCAGGGAGCTCAGCAGCTCTGCGACCTCCGCAGCCTTCGCTTCGGCTGCCGTGGGAGAACTGCTCCAGCGGACCAGGAAACGCAGACGTGCCGTCTGATAGCTGGGCTCAGCTCCGCCCACGCACTCACGGGGGACGAACTGCTCCCTCTGATACACGCCTATCGTCTGGCTGAGAGAGGCGTCCGCAGCGCAGGCTGTCACGTCCTCGAAGCTCAGCAGCTCCGCCGTGAGGTCAGCTATCTCCAACAGTGTCAGATAGTTCATAGCCCTGCCCTCCGCTTGAATGCTTCTGTGAATTCTGCTTGTACGAATTCTTTCTTGCTTCCGCTGATGTAGGGCTCCAGCCAGTAGGCTCCAGCGTTGGGATTTTTACCACGCTGGAAAATCAGTTTGCGCCCGTTGGGATCTGGAACAAGACGGGCACCTTTATGGTATCTAAAGCCCTTGATATTTCCACTCTCGTCCTTGATCGGGAACGGCCCGGCGCCTGTTTTACTGTCTACCATATAATCCGGATGATAGTACAAACGCCTTGCCTGCGGAGATCCCGTGATAAGGACAGCGCCCTCGTCAGTCGTTTCCACAAAAGTCTGGTCATTCTGCATATCTCCTGTATCAAACGGCATAGTCTTAGTTTCATTGGTAAGATTTGTATACAGAACTTCAAGGGTCTCAGGAGCCGCCTGCCTTGCAGCCTCCACGATCTTGTTAATAACGTTCTTGTCGATAGTCACTGTGACCTTCATCAGATCAGCTCCAGTCTGGTATAATTGACCGCCCCGTCGGGGTCACGGCACTTCTGCGAGGCGTAGATCCTGCGGTGTATACCGTGCAGCACATCAGCCTCGCCCTCTATGTCGTCAACGTCGGGTGCGATGTCACCGTTGAAAAGTGCAACAGCGTTCAGCGTGATGAGCTGCTTATCGGCAGTCATGCGCTGGAAGGTCTTCTCGCTGTAGTTGCACTTTCCGTCGAAGATCACCGTCCGCTTCGGAGAGCCGTCCCTATTGAGACCGCCCTCCCTGTAGACGGTTATGGGGGTCGTGCATACCTTGTCAGGCACCAGCCGAGGAAATCTCATCAGATCAGCCCCCTATAGCAAAGCCCTGTCTGCATGAGCAGACCGTACATCCGTGAGGAGGTAGTCACTCCTCCCACGGTGACGATCTTGGACTTGTCGAAGCTCATGCTCACTCCGTTGATAGCGTATGAGGCAAGGGGGCTTTCCAGCAGCTCCTCGTTGTCATAGCAAAAGTCAGCGTGGAGCTGCACGGCCTCCTTGATCAGCTCCTGCTGGAACTCAGTCAGCTTGTCGAAGCCTGCCTTGACGATCCTGTTGAACGTCAGACTGTCGATGTCCCGGCAGGCGCTCCTCAGCCGTGGCTCCAGCTCCTCAGCCGGGATCTTTCCGGTATACTCTTCAGGTGTCAGATACATCAGGCTCACCGCCTGCCTTACCCTTCTTCTTGGGCTGCTCAGCCGTCTTCTCGGCAGCCAGAGCGTTATACTTAGCCAGGAGCTCGTCGTACTTTGCAGCCGGCACGGTCGCAGAGGGAGAGCGCTCTGTCAGCTCCCCCCTGTCGTCGTAGATGTCGAAGCCCCTTGCAAGGTACTCGCCCTTGCTGGCCTCGCTGATAGTGTAGACTTTATTATCCTTTATCGCCTTCATGGTCGTGCCTCCTTATGCGTCGGTGTGGATGATGCAGCCCTGCTTCATGAGGTAGTCGATAGCGAATGTACCGTTGTATCTTCTGTTCTGGTAGAGATACTTGTCGGCAGTGCGGCTGTCTGTTCCGGGGGCGAAGAAGTGGATGTAGCTGTACTTCACACGGCTCACCTGGCACTCGGGGTCGATGAGGATATACTGGATATTCTTGGCGGCAGCAGTGCCGGAACCGGTGGCAGGAACGCAGCCGTCGGTGAAGTCGAACTTGGTCTTGAAGCGTGCCGAGGGAACGGTCACGATCTTGGTGATGTCGTCGATAGTGTGGACTGTCCTGTTGATAGCGCCGTTGTTGCTGTTGACGTTCCACGCTCTCTGGATGTCGGAGGACTGCTTAAGGAGCTTCTTGTATGCGGCTGTGCAGAACAGGATCACCCTGTCGAGGGGTACGCCTGCATCTTCCAGCGCTACAAGATCATCGTCGAAGTCACTGAGGACGTTGGCAGCAGTCAGAGCAGTTGTCTTGACTGTACCGCCGACCCTTACGAACTCGCTGTAGATCTTACTGTAAGTGTAGCAGTCCAGCTCGGGGATAGCCTGGGTCTTCTCGAAGCGGCTGTGGATATTGGCAACGGCGAGGACAGAGTTGGTCTCGTCCACATCCATAGGATCCACACCGAACTCGATGTCTCTGTCGTGATCAAGCGTCTTATCCTCGTAGTCGTTCTCGTAAGACCCGGTGTTGAAGCTGAGAGAGCTCCTGCTGTGGTCCTTATAGCCGGACACGCTCAGCGTAGGGATCTTGATATTCTTGGCACCGGTCACTTTGATGTCAAGGTTGGAGTGGTAGAGTGCGTCAGAGGTCAGCTCCTGACCGTAGAGCTCTCTGAGCTTGTTGTCGAACTTGTCGGCATAGTTGATAGTGTTAGGCATAGTTCATCATCCTCTCATGTTATTGGTTTGCAGAAGTATGGTGCGCAGAAATAGCTAATGAAGCCTTTATCTATCTCCGCAGATCGCCAGCGGAGGCTCTCCGCCGGATCCCGAACGCTTCATCGAGCTGGTCGTCCTCCGCAGAGCCTGTTTCCTTGGGTGCAGCAGCACCGACCTTAAAGCCGCTCCTGCTGTCCTCGCCGAGGGAATGCTTCCACTCGGGGTACTTCTTTGCAACTGCCTGCAAAGCCTCGGCGATCGTGATACCGTCACGGTTGGCAGCGTTCTCGGCGATGAGCACAGCGTCCTCGATGTACTCCGCCTTGAAGCCGGCTCCGTGTGCTTCGAGCTGCGCTTTCAGCCTTGTGTTCTCTGCCCGGAGAGCTTCTATCTCTTCGGCAGGATCAGGCACAGCCGCAGTCTCTTCCTCAGGAGCGCTCTCAGGCTGCTCAGGATCAGCCTCAGCAGCCTCCTCGGGCTCCGTTGGTGTAGTTTCCTCTGCCGGGGCCTCCGGCTCTTCTGGGGGCGTTTCCGTGGCTGTTTCGGCCTGTGCGTTTTCAGCACCGGTCTCAGCCTTCTCCTCAGAGGTCTCAGACTTCTTGTCCTTCTCCTCCTCGGGAGCCTTGTTCTCGTTGTCCATGTTCATTCCTCCTTGTTTTTGGG
>JAFUAO010000026.1 GCA_017460665.1 Ruminococcus sp. | reverse complement strand
GGGAGGGCTTTAACAAAAAACTGGTACAAAAGCCGGCGGCCCTCCCCTCTCTTCGGTTTTCCTCTCTGCACTCTCTTTTCCCTCACACCCCACCCCGCCGGCTTTTGACTATCCTTCGCAGGACCCTCCGGGCCTGCTGGCGTAGAAATATAGGGCGGTAGGGGCGAACATCGTTCGCCCGGTGGTTTATCGTACATGACCGGGACGTCGAGGACGCCGTCCCCTACACAACATATATGGCGCACGGGAGGCCGAGGGCGGCCTCCCCTACAAGTTCCTCCGGTTTTTCAAACAAAGCCTCCCTCAATTGCACAAAACCTATTGCATTTTCAGGAAAACTATGGTATAATAGCTACATAAGTATCTGCTTTTTTTTGCAATACTTCTAAAAAAACATATCAAAGGGGAGGTCTATATGCATAATAGATTTGATCTGACTAAAAAAATCGCTGCGGCAGCAGCAGCGGCTGTAATGGCCTGCTCCTCCGCAAGCGTCGCCATGCCCGTGATATTTGCGGCAGGCGGTACCGGCTCATCACAGAGCGTAACTTCGCCCTCACTGAGCATGAGCCTCCTTGCAGGCGGCTCCGAGATCGGTATTCTCTTCTATGTGAGCGTTCCCGGCAGCCTCAGCGACTACACCTTCACCCTCGACGACGCTCCTGCAACAGTGACACAGTCCGAGAGCGGCGACTACATCGAGGCCGCTGAAAATGCAATGGATATGCTGAAGAAGCACACCGTTGTCATCAAAAAGGGCAGCGATGAGGTGCTCAAAAAGAGCGTTTCTGTCTGCGATTATCTCAACGAGATCGTAAGCGGCGGCTCGGATATGGACGATGTCAAGCCTCTTGCCAAGTCCATGCTCATGTACGGCGGCGCCGCTCAGGAGTACTTCGGCGTTGACGCAAAGGGCTCGCCCAGCGACGGGATCACCGGCGCAGACTACAGCAGCGTGACTATCAGCGCAGATGCTGTCGCCAAGGACGACCTCAACAGTGCGCTCTCCGGCTCGCCTGTGAGCTACTACGGAATGAACCTTTCTTTGAAGAGCAAGCTCCGGCTCACCCTTTACTTTGAGCTGGCTGAGGGCTCTTCCATGACCGATGCCAAGAGCTTCCTCTCGGACTTCACATTCGGAGGATCCTCGGCCGATGTACAGGCTAACGGCACGAAGTACCTCCAGATCGGCATAGACGTTCCGGCATCTAAGCTGGACGAGAGCTATGAGCTGACAAACGGCAGTATCTCCGCAAAGTTCAGCGCTGCACAGTACCTTGCTATGGCTCTGGAGGACAGCGACAGCAAGCTGGTGGACGTGTGCAAGGCCCTCTACGCTTACGGCACTGAGGCCAAGAACGCTCCCTCGCCTTCGTCCGATGAGAAGTGGATGTCCGATGTGACACACTCGGGATATGCCACATGGTATCCGCCCGATTACGACGGTCCTGAGGGCGGAGCTGCACTTCTTGACGACTACGCAAAGGAATACGGCTATGAGAACTGCGCCCTCAGCGTGGCGGACTACAACGGCGCAGAATTAGCCGGCGCCTATCTGGAGCTGACAAACGAAAGCGGAAAAACAGCATATGTTCTCGTTACCAATGTGGACGGTGCAAACAATATGGAGTCCGGCGATGTGGATATACTTATCACTAGATTCACTCAGGACGAGAGCTTCGTCAGCGGAAAGATCCCGATAGAATGGCATATCCTGCCTCTTCCCTCAGCAGACACTGAGAACATCAGCTATAAGATCAAGAATGGTTCCTCCAAATCCTGGTGCGAGATCCAGGTCAGGAACCACCGCTATCCGATCACTAAGCTGGAGTACAAGACCTCCAGCGGAGACTTCGAGGAACTGACCCGTATGAGCGACTATAACTACTTCCACTTCCCCGAAGGCGCTGTTACCAGCGGCAAGGCCACTCTGAGGATCACCGATATTTACGGCGAGTCGATCGTCGAGGAGGACATAGACCTCAAGCTCCCGGAGTCAGCCGGAGACGCATACACCGTTGCCGGCACTGTCCAGTTCACAAAGTAAGGAGGAAACGCAATGAAAGAGCTCTATACATCTCCGGAGATGGAGATCATCGCCTTTTCAGCCGAGGACATCATAGTTACCTCCGGCCCCGAGATAGACAGCGAGACCGGTCTTCCCATAAAGTAAGACACAGCCCGTCCGAGCACCTGCCCGGACGGGCTTTTTTGCCTTTTAGCTGTAATATAGTGCAGGTATGGCCTATTTTACAGCGGAAAGAAAAAATGATCCCACTATACCGGACAATAATGTATTGACAAAGCTAAAGTGATAACATATAATTATTTTATACAAATTGTTGTTTTTTGGGCAAAAATAACAATACCGGGAATAAAGGAGGAATCAGTATGAAACACAAGCTGACTGCGTCCCTCACCGCACTTTCGATGGCAGCCTCGATGCTCTCGATCGTGCCGAGGAAGGCAGACGCCGCCGAGGAGGAGTTCAAGATCCGTGACAAGTGGGGCTACTGCACCAGCGCAAACTACGTCGAGTCAGAGCACTTCGTCATCTTCTACGGCAACAACGACACCACAGGCCGGGTCAACGAGCAGTTCCTAAAAAGGAACCTTGAGGACTACGAGAAGCTCTGGCACTGCTACGGCGAGTATCTGGGCATGGAGAACATGAACGTGGACATCTACGGGCGGAGCTCCCAGAAGTACAAGACCAACATCTATCTGACCTACACCGGCCTTGACCAGTACCCCGACGGCTGGGCCTTCATGAGCGCTGAGGACGGCTACGGCATCGAGATCATCAGCCCCGAAGCCATGCTGGACGACCTGACGATCTCCCATGAGTTCGGCCACGTCGTTACTATGCAGCAGAAGGCCTGGGTGGACCAGGACATCACCGGCGCTTGGTGGGAGCCCCTTGCCAACTGGTTCCGTGAGATGTACCTTGGGAGCGAATACTATACCGGCTCCACCAAGACCTGCTGGTTCGAGCCCTATATCCGCAACCTGAGCCTTACCCTCCCCCACGGCCGGAACTACTATGAGGTGTGGCCGTTTTTGGTGTACATCTCCTACGATCCGGATAATTTGCCGGGACTTGGCATAAACTCTGTAAAGCGGATCATCTCAGAGGCTCAGCCCGGCGAGTACCCCTTCGATACGATCACAAGGATCTTCGGCACTGACGCTCAGACCGTCTTCGGACACTACGCAAAGCGCATGGCTACCTTCGACTTCGGCGCACAGGAGGCCTATCAGGAGGAGTTCGATAAAAAGCTGGCACAGTCGCCATTCTACTGGAATTTGTTCTACACCGTTTTGCAGGACAACGGCACCGGCTGGCTCCAGGTGCCTCAGGAGGAGGCTCCCATGCAGTCGGGGATCAACATCGTGCCCCTTGAGATCACCGGAGGCACAGTGACTGCGGAGCTGAAAGGGATCTCAGATGACGAGAACGCCGCTTGGCAGGCCTGCATCGTGACCGTTGACGCAGACGGCAATGAGTCCTACTCAGACCTCTTCGGCAGCGGCCAGAGCGTGACAGTTCCCGCAAACGGCGCTGTTTCGGCTTATCTCACTGTTTCCGCTATGCCGAAGGAGCTGGTGAAGATCAACGCCTTCCACAAGGACAACGTTTCCAGCTACAAGGACGGCGCCGAGCGCAGACGCTACCCCTACCAGGTGAAGCTGGAGGGCGCTCAGGTCCAGCAGTCCGGCGGCTATTCCAAGGACGCAGGCCATATCCACTCCAACGGCGGAGGCTGGGTGGCCGACACCGCCAGCGTTGCGGACTCAGTTTACGTCGGGCCTGACGCCATGGTGCTGGGCAGCGCTAAGCTCTCCGGGAACGTCCGTGTGGAGGACCACGCTATCGTCGCCAACAGCGTGACGGCTCAGGACAACGTGGTCGTCAGCGGCCATGCGGTAGTTGACGGAGGAGGCATGATCTACGACAACGGCTGGAAGTTCGGCACGGTCTCCCTCAGCGGCAATGCCGTTATCAGCGGAAGCGCCGTGGTGACCAATTCCTGCTCGGTCTCCGGCAATGCAAAGGTCCAGCAGAAGGCCTATCTTGCGGAGGCCGTGAAGCTCTCCGACAACGCCGTCGCCAAGGGCATGACCTACATCTACGGCTCTGCCTCCTACTCCGGGAGCCTTATCCTCGACGGAGACTACTGCAACGACAAGACCGTTACTGACGGAGTGAATTTCGGCTGGCTGGACGACTACGGCCACTACTCGCTGACAGATAGCTATGTGGCCTCATACGACTTCAGCTCCGCCTCCGAGAACTGGGCAAAGGACAGCAGCACCGCCACGAATGCCCGTCAGATAGGGGCTCAGTGGTCCAGCGAGCGAACCTCCGCAAAGGGCGTCCTCAGCTTTGACGGCAATGAGGACAGACTGCTGCTGGATACCTCCCTGCTCCAGTCTAAGGATATACAGATCAGCCTTGGCGCCCTGTGGAAGGGCGGCGCCGCCGGTCAGGAGCTCTTCCGCTTCGGCGACAGCAAGGCCTATATCTCCTTCACTCCCAGCAATGCATCCGGCAGCGCTGAGCTGACCTTGACCGACGGGACCACCACCGAAACGATCACTGCTCCGGCGCTGGAAAAGGGCCAGTGGAGCAAGGTGACTGTCAGGATCATGGGCGGTCAGGCTGCTCTCCTGATCAACGGCCAGCAGGCAGGCAGCAAGTCGGTCTCCATCGATATGCAGGAGATCCTCAGCGCCTCTCAGGACGACAAGGCCGTGGTCGGGGAGGGCTTCAAGGGAGCTCTTGACTATATCCAGATCACCAATGCCGCAGCAGACGAGCCGGCAGTCACCTACTCCGGCAGCGAGGAGCCAGACGACTCAGAGAGCCGGATCCGGGGCGATGTGAACGCTGACAAGGCCTTCAATATCTCCGACCTTGTGGCCATGCAGAGCTTCCTGCTGGCAAAGCCCTCCTCCGACCTTGCCGACTGGAAGGCAGGAGACCTGTGCGAGGACGGCAAGATCGACGTATTCGACATGATCGCCATGAGGCAGCTTTTCCTCGGCGAATGAACATCAAGAGAGCCGCTCAAAACAGCGGCTCTTTGTTTTTCCTGAACTCCGTAGGCGTCATACCCGTCAGCTTCTTGAACTGCTTCATGAAGTAGCTCTCGGAGCTGTAGCCGCAGCTCTCGGCCACCTCAGCTATCGAAAGGCTGGTCTCCGCAAGGAGCCTCTTGGCCTTCTCTATGCGGAAACGGATCAGGTCGTCGAAAACGCTGTTGCCGAAAAATGCGCTGTAATTCTTCTGTAGGGAGCTCCTGCTCATGCCGATCTCAGCGCAGATCCTGTCGATGCTCGGCAGCTTCTCCGGGGAGCTCTGCATCTTCCGGCGAAGGGCCGACAGCTCACGGTATCTCTCGTCAGCCTTCAGCTTCCGCTCGCTGCTGTGCGGTGAGGAGCTCCTCTCCGGGGGCTGCTCCCTTCCGGCGAGGATCCTCTCAAGGCCTGTGTCAAGACAGGCGGTAAGGTCGAGGAAATTCCTGTCGTAGATACTGCTGCTGTCGTAAAAGGAGACCGAGATATAGCCGAACTGCCTGTCGCCGTAATGGATCGGCGAGAGGAACTGCACCCGGCCGCCGTCCTCCGAAAAACCGGCGGCACTGGTCCGGCTAAAGGCCCTTCCGCCGCTCATATCCACCCTTTCGCCCTTGATCCTCCCCCGGAGCCTTATGAGATCCGGCAGGTCGCTGAGGTCCTCCTCGTCGGAGAGGTAGATGCTCACCTGCTCCGCCCCGTAGAGCATATTGCAGTGCCAAAGGGCCTTCTCAATGAGCTCTCCGGAGGTCTGGGCGCTGTGGAGGTCGATCATGGTGTCGTCGCAGAACACCTCCTCCAGCCACATCTTGGGCTTTCTCCCGGCGAGCCTGATCCTTAGCTGGTCGGCAGGGATCTCTCGGCAGCCGCAGGAGCTCCCCAGCATGAAGCCGTCGTCGGGCCGTGAGACCTTCCGGCAGAGCTTTCCGCTGATGTTCCGGTAGAGCCTCCGCATGGCGTCCGCCCCTAGCTGGAAGTGATCCCGGAGGTAGGTGGTCAGCACCACGTCCACATTTGCGGTGAAGCTGTAGCCGTCGTAGCCGGTAACAGCCACGTCCTCCGGCACACGGATCCCTGCTCCCTGGAGGCATTTGATCAGGGACATGGCGGTTATGTCGTTGCCGCAGACCACGGCCTGAGGCATCTCGATCTCTCCTGAGATCATCCTTCGGGCCAGCTCCTGTGAGGAGTCCACCCAGAAGGTGCCGTAGGTGTAGCAGCTCTCGTCGCATGGCAGACCGTACTTGTTCATCACGTCCATGAAGGCCCGGAGCCTGGTCCGGGACTGGAACAGCTCCTCCGGCCCGGTGAGACAGTGGATCCGCCGGTAGCCGTGGACCTGCACAAGGTGCTCCACCACCTTGCTGAAGTCGTAGTAGTCGTCGTACTGGGTGCTGTCGAAGAGGGCGTTCTCCTCCTCGTCAACAGCCATGACGTATTTGTTGGAGGCCGCAAGGAGCTCCTCCACACGGGCGATCACTTCGATGCCCATAGTGGTATCGTCCTTGACGTAGAGAAATCCGTCGAAGTCCTGAGAGGCGATCAGGTCGAAGATCACCTGCTCGCCCTTTGCCTGACTGGAGCCTCCCGTGAAGCTGACAAGAGGAGCCATTATGATCACGTCGCAGCCGCACTCACTGGCCTGAGCTGAGACTCCACAGATGATATTTTGAGTGTGGGCCTTTGACAGCACCGGGGAAACGACTCCGATAAGGGGACGGCTGTTCATCTGATCACCTCCTATGATGTAATATTATACCATATTCCCCCGGCAATTGCAAGACGATCTTACATAAAAGCTGAAAAGATCGCTAAAAAAATACACTATCATACATTGAAATATGTGAACATATCATGTACAATTATTGTATAGGATATTTCCGGACCTTCCGGGACATTTAGGCAATGCCCCCGGGAGAGCCTTCTGCACTGGGCTTCCGGAAAGGTTTTATCTGTTTGTAAGGGGACAGATCTGAGATCGGCCATATTTCAGAGGCATGGGATATGGCTGGATCTCGCAAAAAAGGAGTTTTTATCATGTATTTCAAAAAGCTATGCGCCGCAGCCTTGGCAGCGGCAGTTCTTTGTGTGCCCTTTGAGCTGCACACCGGCGCCGGCACCGCATTGCCGGAAACAACAGCCTCGGCTGCCGATATTTCTGAGATCCCGGCTGACTACAAGACCGCCTGCGACTGGATCTGGCAGAACCGTATCCAGACCGAAAGGTCCATGGAGGCATGGTCTACGATCTATGACCAGATCGTGGCCGGGAACGGCACCCTCCAGTACATCCTGATCTGGCAGTCCTATGAGAAGATCACTCTCCAGCAGCGCCAGAAGCTGCCCCAGATGCTGGAGGAGGCAGTCAATATGTGGACCGATAACCTGATCGGCTACGACGACTGGCCCTTCGAGCACGTCAACGTCAAGGTGGTGGGCTATGCGGTGCTGGACGAAAGCTGTATCCTTGACCGCCAGCCGGACGAGGTGGTCTACACCGAAACGGCGAATTCTTGGCTGAGGGACGACATGATCTCATCGGGCATGGGCAATTCCAGCGTCCCGGCGATCCAGCCCGCCGAGCCCACGGACATCTCCCGGTATGCTCACTGGAACGACAAAAATTGGAGCTACAACGGCAGCTACGATAACCGCTACGATATGTACCTCCACGGCATAACAGGCATGATCAACATGGGCGGCTACGGCTATCACTACGGCCAGATCCTCTCGGACCAGTCCGTCCTCGGCCTGATAAACGGCACCACCAGCACCCATATCCTGCTGCACGAGATGGGACACGGCTTCGGCTTCCCGGATTACTACGGCGGCGAGGGCGAGTCCGACGGCTTCCCCCCCGGAGGCTTCCCCGGCGGCGAGAACTCGATCATGATGGCCGGGTCCTGCGCTTACATCAACGATTTCGACAAGTGGTTCCTGAAATACTCATGGAGCAAGATCAAGGACGAGGCCGGAAGGTTCGATCTTTCGGCGGTACAGCCGGTAACGACCGCTCCCGTGACTACTGCTGCTCCTGAGACAACGACTACTACAGTGACTACTGCTGTCACCACTGAGCCGGCGATCCAGACTGCCAATGCTGAGTTCACCGACACGATCTCTGAGGTCTCCCTCAGCGACAACGGCGGCAGGATCAGCTTTGAGCAGAACGGCAGCTTCACATTCAGCGGAACTGACTACTTCTCCGGCGACGACAGCAAGAACCTGGCCTACTACGAGGCCGGAGACAGGATCTCGATCGGCTTCACCTATGACCAGAGCACCGGCCAGATCCTCAGTATCTGGAAGCTGGATCTGGAGCAGAACTCCCACAAGATCAAGGGCGATGTCAACGCAGACAACGCCTTCAACATCGCAGACCTTGTGGCCGTCCAGAGCTGGCTCCTTGCAAGACCCGGCTCAGAGCTCGCCGACTGGCAGGCCGGAGACCTCTGCGAGGACGGGATAATAAACGTGTACGACCTTATCGCCCTGAGAGAGCTCCTCACAGAGCAGGGTCAGTAAAGGAGGATCATCATGAGGATCAGGAAGATCTGCGCCGCTGCTATAGCGGCAGTCATAACAGCCGCAGGAGCCGGCTACGCTCCTAAGATAAGCCTTTCTTCGCCGGTCACCGCCAGCGCCTCCAGCATTTCGGATCTGCCCTCGGACTTCCAGTACGCCGCTGATTGGATCTGGGAGAACAGGATCGTCCGTGAGCAGTCCACCGTCAGGAGGAACACTATCTTCGACCAGATCGTCGCCGGAAAGGGCACGATCAACTATGTGATCAAGTGGCAGTCCTACCGCACCGTTACCTATGAGCAGCGCCAGCATTTCGAGACCATGCTCTCTCAGTGCATAAACGACTGGAACGACTGGCTGGCAGGCTATGAGAACTGGCCCTACGACCACATCGACGTGAAGGTGGTGGGCTGGGCAGTCATCGACAAGAGCTGCCTGCTGGACCTCCACGACGACGAGGTGGTCTACACCGACACAAAATACTATGACGCCCAGTACGACACCTCCAACGGCCGTGACACTATCCCCGACAAGGAGCCCTTTGCTCCCTCAGAGCTGTCACGGTTCGACCACTTCGACGATACGGGCTATCAGTACCCCGGCGGTCTGGACAAGCGCTTCGATATGTATATGTGGGCAACTCAGGGCTTCCCGGATATAGGCGGCTGCGGAGGAGACTGGGGGCAGAGGCTCTCCGATACGGCCTATCTGGGAATGCTGCAAAACGGCAGCCTCCACGTCCTTGAGCATGAGATCGGACACGGCTTCGGCATGACCGATTTCTACGGCGGTGAGGGCGAGTCCGACGGCTTCCCGCCCGGAGGCTTCCCCGGCGGCGAGAACTCGATCATGATGGCAGGATCTGCTGCGAAGATCACTAACTTCGACGGCTGGATGCTGAGATATATGTGGAGCAAGATCAAGGACGACGCCGGAAGGTTCGACCTTGCAAACGCTCAGCCGGCAACGACTGCTCCCGTGACCACTACTGCTGCTCCCGTGACTACGACTACCACAGTGACCACCGCTGTCACCACTGAGCCGGCGGTGCAGACTGCCAGCGCTGAGTTCACCGACACGATCTCTGAGGTCTCCCTCAGCGACGACGGCGGCAGGATCAGCTTTGAGCAGAACGGCAGCTTCTCCTTCAGCGGAACGGACTACTTCTCCGGTGACGACAGAAAGAACCTCGCCTACTACGAGGCCGGAGACCGGATCTCGATCGGCTTCACCTACGACCAGAGCACCGGCCAGATCCTCAGTATCTGGAAGCTGGACCTGGAGCAGAACTCCCACAAGATAAAGGGCGACGTGAATTCCGACAACGCCTTCAACATCGCAGACCTTGTGGCCGTCCAGAGCTGGCTCCTTGCAAGACCCGGCTCAGAGCTCGCCGACTGGCAGGCCGGAGACCTCTGCGAGGACGGCAAGATCAATGTGTTCGACCTTATCGCCATGAAAGATATGCTGATAATATGAAAAAAAGACCGCCTATCATAGGCGGTCTTTTAGCTTTTGGGAGGCAGATCTCGCCCCACTGTAAAGATCCAAAAAAGCGTACCGTGCGCTCGCTGCTATGCAGCAGATCGACCGGGGGCTCTACGCCGTCGAGGACGCTCCGCATATCCCGGAGCCCTTCACTGTCAGCCGCTGCTGGGAGATCGAAAGTACCAGTAAGCGTGTGAAAAAGGGAGTTCCCAGCTATAAGCCCATAACAGAGCTGGAACAGCACGCCGTGAGCTTCATACGCTGCCGATGCGCTGACCTGCGGTATATGACCGATCCTAAGCATATGGACCATATCCGTATCATCGAGAACGACCCCAACAACTTCGAGGAGGCCGCCAGGAAGATGGACAGCGACGGCGCCAGCCTGAAGCCCGGTCAGATCCCTTATAATATGCAGTGCGACCTTGACCGCCGCTGCCTTGAGGTCTCTGTTCACAGATCCATGGGATCCGGCATCACCAAGGACGCCTTCGATATATACTTCTGTTATCTTGAGATGTTCTTCGGGAGCTGCCACAAGACAAAGGCTATGATCGATATGCTCTCTGAATTTGAGAGCAACGCAAGCTCTCTGCTGATGAAGCACAGGGATCATTTTTCCCACTCAGTTTATGTCTTCCTGATAGGACTTGCTGTCTATGACACCAGCAGCAGCTACAGGAAGGCCTTCCGTGACGCATACGCCGATGCCCTTGGGCTCCCGGCAGATACCGACACAGAGGATCATAGGCTGGCAGCGAAGTTCCTCGAATTCTGGGGACTTACCTCGCTGTTCCACGACATCGGCTATGCTCAACGCTTTCAGCTCCTTGCTGATAGATATTCGTAAGTACGCTCTGCATTTGCTCACGGTTCATAGCCTTGATCTCCTTGTATAGTGACCTTGTAAGTTCAACGGTGTTTTGCTCTTTTTCCATTGTATTTCCTCCAATAAAATAAAATTATGCTATTTCACGTCAAAGGCGGTAATTATACATTTTGATCCAAGAATATAGACTGTGCATTTTCTTCTTAAAGGTATCTGACTTGTATATGCAGTACTTAAATATATTGAGTAGTCTTCAAGCTCTATGACGTATTTCCAATTAAGACGAACAGCACCACGGCTTGTATGCTTCTTTCCTATTTCTGAGGCAACTATTCCGTTGTGCTTGGTACCTTTCATGATGACTACTTTTCTTACACATGAATACAGCAACCAATCAAGAAAAAATATCAACGCAACAAGTAAAACAAACAATAAGGCAACTATACCAAATCCAGACAGCCATGATTTTATAAAGCCTTTTACAAAGGTTTCTCCCATAAATAGTCCTCTAAAAGAGTAAAATATGCAAATTATGGCGGCGATGATTCCAAGGAATTTTGCAATACTTAAATTTTCTTCATGTACTGTAATGAATTGTTGCTTTCTCATTTTATCATTCAACTTTCTGTTTTTACTGCGAGCTTTATTATACCATAGCTGCGGTCATAAGTCAATCGACATTTCCTGAGATCCTTCCACCTGTTCAAAATCCTCGCTCTGCTGAACGACATGGATAATATCGATAAGATCAGGACCGCCCGCATGGACCTGAAGCTGCTGCTCAGCAGCTCCATACAGCGGAACGATAAACACATCATCACAAGGGATCTGATCTCCGAGAGATCCATCAGGTGCTCAATGCTGTCGGCGGTATCACGGTCAAGGATCCGGGCGCTGTCGCATCGACCCTTCGCAACGCTGCGGCTCCGGTATTTATGGCGGAGCACGAAAGACCGGCTGCAAAGCCTGCCGCCGCTCCGGTACAGACAGCCCCGGTACAGGCTGCCCCGGCCCAAGTCGAGGAAGCTGTCCGTGGAGCCGAGCCGGAAGCTGCCGATACCGGTGATGCAGCAGAGAATAAGAAGGTCCCCAACGACATTCCCTTTACTCTCTACGGCAAGAGCTATGTCTCGAACCAGTCAGAGATGATGTTCACTGTTTTCAGTTAGGTCCTCTCCCGGCACCCGGAGGTCCTCCCGGGCATCATAGATGCGCCGGGCATGAACTGCCTCTCTGCGGTCGATCATCCAAAGATCGCACCGGTGGATATGCCGTCGTATTTCCGTGTTTGCAGGCGCCTGAACGTGGGCGGAGGAGTAACGGTCGGCACATCCTACGGCATCAATGACAAGATGAAAAAGATCGCCCTCCTGCTCCAGTACTGCAATGAGCCCCATTCTGTTTTCAGTATCGATCAGGCATAGCCTCCCGTTTTAGGTCAGCCTAAATGCGTTACCCTATATGAAAAAGACCGCCTATCATAGGCGGTCTTTGCGTTTGGACGTTTAGATAGAGCTGAGGTCTTGCAGAAAAACAAGAGCCCCACATAAAGTGAGGCGCAAAACCGGGTGCAGCGTCACGCTGCCTGGTACGCCTGACAGGAGTCGAACCTGCGCACATGGCGTCGGAGGCCACTGCTCTATCCACTGAGCTACAGGCGCATATCACACTAACAACAATTATACCATAAACTCTTGAAATTTTCAAGTGGTTGTGGTATAATTATTAAAGACTATATTTTGACTGCGGCGGAGGTCAAACTTTTTGTTCATTTTTACCCCGCCTGCACGACAGATCCCTCTCGGAGGTGAAATTTTGGACCACTACATATATCTCATAGTCGCTCAGACAGGCACCCGGCCTGCCCGCTTCTTCAAGTTCATCACTAAGAAGCCATTCAACCACGTCTCCCTCTCAGGCGACGAGCGCTTATCAGAGATGTACAGCTTCTGCAGGACCTACCGCCCCTTCCCTCTCCCGGCGACCTTCAATAAAGAGATCGTGGGCAAGGGCACCCTCGGCGACTATGGCTTCATCCCATGTGAGATCTACCGTATCCCCGTTTCTCAGGAGCAAAAGGAAAAATATGAGCTGATCATCGAACATTTCTCACATAACAGGAACATCTATTCCTACAACCTGCTGGGCCTTTTGGCCGTTTATTTCAACATCGAATGGCAGCGTGAGACCAGCTTCGTCTGTTCTCAGTTCGTGGCATACACCCTGGACAAGGTGGGGATCCCTCTGGAGAAGCCCTTCTGCCTGTACAAGCCCGACGACTTCCGGAACTTCCCCGGCTCGGAGCTGATCTACTCAGGGGAGCTCAACACCTTCTACTACGATATGCAGTCAAAGCTCATCCACCACTCTGCATAACAGCACCCACGCCCGCACCTCGTCGGGGACCAAGAGATAGGCCGGGAGATAGCCGGGGCTGTCAGAGCTCAAAGGGCTCAGGTCAAGGACGGCCTCCTTTCCAAGGAAGTCCGATCTCAGCTCGCCGTGATCTGCCTGGACCGACAGCGCCGCTCCCTCCTGCGGAGAGATCCGTGTGCGGAAGCTGGCGTAGGACCTAACGAACATCCAAAGACCGCCGGTCAGGAGCAGGTAAACAACGGCCGCTCCTGCTGCGGTCTTTTTGCTTCTCATGACTGCTCCTTTATGGCGCTCAGGAGCTCCCCCAGGGACCGGCCGATGAGCTGGCCGGAATACTGCACCTGCTCAAGGGTGTTCCCGTGGGAGCCCACCTCGATCAGCAGGCTCCCTGTGGTCAGGTCCTGATTGTAGTGGCGGTAGTCGAAGAGTATGGGCCGGGTCAGCCCCTGCCAGTCGGACTCCAGCTGCTGCTGTAGGGCGCAGGCGAAGTGGAAGTTCTTCATGTACTCCGGCATATCAAGGGTCCCGTCGTCGCAGCCGGAGATGATCATGACCTGAGCCGCCTCCTTCCCCTGCTGGACGGAAAAGGGCTGGTAGGCCACACCGTCGGCTGAGATAGCGTCACGGTGTATGTCCAGCGCCACCTTGATCGTGGGGTACTGCTCCAAAATGGGAAGGATCGTCTCACGGCTCCGGCCGTATGAGCCGTTGTAGGAGGGGTAGTCGTGGATCGTCCGGGCGTGGATCACGCCGATCCCGCAGGCCTCCAGCTCCGCCTGGATAGCGTCCCCCACCATGACGATGTTCTTGGTGTCGTCGGTGGTGCGGTAGTTGAATGAGGTATCGTAGCTCTCCCGGACGAAGGGCTCGAAGCTCTCGGTGGTGTGGGTGTGATAGATCAGCACCTGCGGCTCGTCCGTGTCAGTTATAGTGAAATTTGGCAGACAGCGGCTCTCGCTGAGAAGGGTCTCGTTGGAGAGGGAGGTCTTGTTGTTGACCTGACCGCCGCCCTCAAGGTCGAAAAAGCTGTCGCCGCTGTACTCGCCGTAGGTGGTCCTCAGCACAGTGCCGTCAAGGGACCACTGGTCCTCAGCCGGATAGGGCTTAGGGCCGGGATCAAGGCTCACCATCTCCAGGGGGCTCAGCAGCTTGACCCCTGTGCCGCTCTGACGGGTCTCAGCCTCGATCCCGTAGCCCTCGGAGACGATCAGGGCGCCGCTCAGTATATCCTTCTTCGGGTCAGCTCCGGAGTCCTGTGCGTAGTCGGGCTGGCGGACCAGCTCCCCTGCGGTGCTCTTGCCAAGGTCTGCATCTGCAAAGCCTGAAAGGGCGCTCCTTGCCGCAGGAAGGCACTTCGTGAGAGCTCCCACCGCCAATGGCGCACCAAGGAGCAGCCCCAGCCTCACCGCCTGAGCAAGTCTTCTTTTCTTCATACGGGTCATCCTCTCACCTCTTTACTAATATCATACTTCCGTTTTCGCCGGATCATTCCGGCAAAGATCAATTTTTCCGCAAAAATTGTCCGAAAGGAGAGCTTTATGGGTAAACGCAAAAAGAGCGCTGTCATAGCGCTCCTTCCACTTGTACTTCTGCCGCTGGGGTACCTGTTCATCGGCTTCTACCGGCAAAATATCAGTATGCACGTCCCGCCCTGCCCGGCGAGGCTCTTCCTGAGAGTGTACTGCCCGGGCTGTGGAGGCTCACACTGTCTGTACGACCTTGCTGCGGGGGATCTCCTGACGGCTCTCAGGGACAACGCCCTCTTCGTGGCGGCAGGAGCATGGCTCCTCCTCTTCTGGGTGCAGAACATCTTCACGGCTCTGGGCAAAAAAATAAAGCTGATCCCCGAGAGCCGCAATTTTTACCTTGCAGTCTCGGGGATAGCGGTAGCTTATTGTGTGCTCCGGAACCTGATCCCGGCGCTGGCTCCTGTGAGCCTCTGGTTTTAGACAGCCGGCAGCAGACTAAGCTCAGCCGACGTGCTCCCTGATGAGGGCGGCGGCAGAGTTCCTCCCTGGCTGATGTACTGATCCTTGTACTGCTTTACGATCTTGGCGTAGAACTCATCGAAGTCCCTTACCTCGAAGGAGGACCAGTACTTGTCGTACTTGGGATCCCTGTACTTCTGGAATTCCTCCGGCACCTCGCCTGTTGCCTCATAATCCGCAACATACTGAGGACCGTTCAGGGCGAACTTCATGAAGTCGTCTGAGACCTCTCCGAAGAAAACTCTGAAGCAGATCAGCAGCAGCAGAGTTATAGCTGCCAGCACCACGCCTGCGATCGCAAGGCCCTTGCCTCCACGCTTCGTGGCAAGGGAGATGATGCCGAAGATCAGCGCAAGGGGCGCTAAGATCCAGCCCAGTCCGCAGAAGCAGCAGAGAAGTCCCAAAAGGCCCAGCACGAATGAGGTTATGGCAAAGCCCTTCTTGTAGGAATTTGGCGTCTCGTCCTGCTGTGTGTAGTTATTGTTGTCAACGTATACATCGCTCATATGATTTACCTCCTATATCGTTCACTTACGGCCTGAGCCGTTATTTTTTTTGCTGAAAACTGAAACGAACAGTATTATGCTGATCACTACCAGCGGCAGCGAGCTGGCGAAGCACCCGATCACGAACATCAAGATCAGGATCAGCAGCAGCACGCCCTTTCCAGAGACCTGGGTCCCCTGCTGAGAGGGGTGCTGGTAGCTGCGCTGAGTGGTATAGACCGTGGTCTTTTGGGGCCTGTCGCTGTTCACTGTCCGATAGTCCACCGACCGCCTTTGCTCGATAGCGTCATGGGCGTCGCCGTCCTCGCAGAGATGGCTCCCGCCGGAGTGCTTGTTCGAGTCGGCTACCTTAGGCCTGCCGGTGATCCCTAAGTCGTTGAATTCCCTCCGGCGGCGGCCCTTGGTGTCGTCCACCATGGCGTCGCTCATCTCGTCGATCATCTCGCAGCTCATCTCGTCGATGTAGGTCTTTTCGCTCATAGGATCACCTCCTCAGTTATCTCAGCCTCATATTCTGCGTCGCCGTAATCGGAGCTTTTGGGAAAGCTCCACGGCATCCTCCAGCCCTCGTCTTCCCAATGGCCGCTGCCGTCGGCGTAGGTCCAGATACAAATGGCAAGGACTGCACCTGCGATGATCATACCGCTCAGTGCTACTCCTGCGTCGCTGTGCTTTCGGGCGAGAGCGATAGCTCCCACCACCAGTGCTGCTCCGGATACGGCAGCGGTTATCCAGAAGAAGCCTCCCAGTGCGTAAACGCAGGATACAAGGCTCAGCACCAGCGTCAGCACTGAAAAGAACTTCCCCCTATAGTGCTTTGGCTTGTCGAAGTCCTTGAACTCCGTTTGATCGACGAAGACCTTTTCCTCCACGTCGAACTTCTCCGGACCGAAGTCCTCAAGTCTGTTGTCTTCCATGATCCCTATACCTTTCATTATCAGAGCGGTGTTTCCCAAGTCCAGCTGCGGATCTCGAGCTCGTCCAGATTGAACGGCGTCCTCTGATAGACGCAGTAGTTGAGCCAGTTCGAGAACATCAGGTTCGCAGCGCACCTCCAAGAGAAGAGGGGCAGCTTCTCCGGATCGTCGTCCGGGAAATAGTTGTATGGCAGCTGGATATCGATCCCCTTGTTCAGGTCACGGAAATACTCCGAGGCGATAGTGTCCCTGTCGTACTCCGAATGGCCTGTTATGAAATACTGTCTGCCGTTCTTATTGGCAACGATGTGGACGCCTGAGAGCTCAGAATAGGTGAGGATCTCAAGCTGTCCCACCTTCTCGATGTCCTCACGCCTTACCTCGGTGTTCCGAGAATGGGGCACGTTGAAAACATCGTCGAAGCCTCTCAGGAGCTGGACGTTCTCCCTCAGCACTCTGTGGGGGAAGATCCCGAACATCTTCTGAGGAAGGGTATACTTCGGTATCCCGAAGTGGTAATACAGTCCGGCCTGGGCTGCCCAGCAGATATACAGTGTCGAATAGACGTGGGTCTTGGACCACTCGAAGATCTGAGTGATCTCGTCCCAGTAGTCCACCTCCTCGTACTCCAAGAGCTCAACAGGAGCTCCGGTGACGATCATACCGTCATAGCGGCTGTCCTTGACCTCATCGAAGGTCTTATAGAAGGCCTCAAGGTGCTTCTGTGAGGTGTTCCGTGAGACGTGTGAAGCCATTTGCAGAAGGTCGATGTCCACCTGGAGGGGCGTATTGCTCAGCAGCCGCATGAGCTGGCTCTCGGTCTCGATCTTCTTAGGCATGATGTTGACGATAGCTACCTTCAGCGGGCGTATATCCTGGTGCTCGGCCCGCTCCTTGGACATAACGAAAATATTCTCTTCTCCAAGCGTTCTGAATGCCGGAAGCTCAGAGGAAATACGGATCGGCATTTCAAATCGCTCCTTTCAGTATCAATTATCCTTTTTGTTTTCCTTACAGCTCTCACAGCCGTTCATGAAGCTGTCCAGCTCCTGACAGATCCGGCTCTCGCCGGTAAGGAACCTTAGCCGTCTGAGGCTGTCGAAGGCCTTGTCCTCGGCGAGGTCGAACTCCATGGCTCCGATCCCCTTGAGGACGCTCTTGAACATGACAGATCTGACCAGACCGTCGCAGAGCATAAGGTCTCCGCCGTCGTCATAGGCACAGACCGTAGTCTTGTCAGCTCCGTACCAATAGGCGATATAGCCGATCGGCCTGTCTCCGTCAAGAGCCTCAGTTATGTGCAGCTCCCGGCCAGAGGCCCGCTCTGCCAGCTCCTCATAGCCAGTGGTGTCGAATTTTTCCTGTATCTCGAGCATTATCTCACTTCCCCTTGCCGATGGCCGTGCGGAGAGATCTTAGCTCATCGGGAGTCAGCTCACGCCACTCACCGGGCTGTAGCATCCCCAGCTTTACCGGTCCCACGCTGATCCGGCGGAGCCTTGCCACCTCCAGGCCTACTGCCTCGCACATTTTCCTGATCTGGCGGTTGCGGCCCTCCTTGATAGAGATCAAAAGCACGACTCTGCCCTGCTCCTTGGTCTTTACCACAACAGTTGCCGGCATGGTCATCCTGCCGTCGATCTCCACACCGGAGGAGAGCTGTGTGAGCTGCTCGTCGGTGATGTCAGGCCTAACTGTCACCCGGTAGGTCTTGGTGACATGGCGGCTGGGGTGCATGATGTTGTTTGCGAACTCGCCGTCGTTGGTGAAGAGCAGCAGCCCCTCGGAGTTCCTGTCAAGCCTTCCCACGGGGTAGACACGCTCCTCCACGCCCTCCAGCAGGTCCATGACGCAGCGCCTGTCCAGCTCATCGGAGACCGTAGTGACGTAGCCCCTTGGCTTATTCAGCATGATATAGCGGAAATTCCTGCGGCGTGGCATATCTATCCGCTCGCCGTCGATAGTTATTATGTCCTTGAAGCCGCACTTGTCCCCCAGCTTCACCGGGCGGCCGCCCAGCTTCACTCTCCCCTGAGAGATGAGCTGCTCGGCCTTCCTCCGTGAGCAGAAGCCGCTGTCGGCTATCATTTTCTGGATCCTGATCTTATTATCCATTTTACTCCTTTTCAGGAGAAGAGCCTCCTGAGCATTGAAAATATCCTTCGCAGAACGCCGGGCTTTTCCGGCTCTGCGGCCTTTTTGGGAGCCTCCTCCTCTGCAAGGAGCGGCACCCTTGTGATCTCACGGCCGTTGTAGGCGATGCTGAGCTGAGCCAGCTCCTCCCCCACGCTCACCGGAGCATAGACGAATGGCGCCGAGATCACCGTGAAAGTCAGCTCCTCAGGCCCTGCCTCAAGAGCAGTTATCTCCGGGAGCTCTCCCGGAGCGCAGCTAACGGACTCCTTTTCAGAGCCCACCACGGCCACCTGAGCGCTCTCTGCTGCCGGAGAGATCAGCTCCGCCTGCCCGAAGGCATAGTCGTACAGGGCCATGTGGTCGTTCCAGTCGTTCCTGTCGTTGAGCGTCACGCAGATCAGCCTCTTGCCGTCCCTTTCGCAGGCCGACACAAGGCACCTCCCGGCCTCGTCCGTGAAGCCGGTCTTGACGCCGTAGGTCCCCCCGTAGAGGGAAAGCAGCTTGTTGGTGTTCCTCAGCCACCTGTCATAGGGCGGATCCCCGAAGCTGAGCTTCATGCTCTCCTGAGAGCAGATCTCCCGAAATATGGGGGACTTCAGCGCTTCTCGGGCAAGCATCGCCATATCCAGCGCTGACGAGCCGTGGCCCTCGCCCTCAAGTCCGGAGGGCGTGACGAAGTATGTATGGCCCAGGCCCAGCTCCCTTGCACGGGCGTTCATCAGCTCCGCAAAGGCCTCGGTGCTGCCTGCGATACGCACAGCCGCAGCGTTGGCGGCGTCGTTCCCCGAGGGCAGGAGCATACCGCAGCACAGGTCGTACTTTGTGACCTTGTCCCCGGGCAGCAGCCCCATGGAAGAGCCCTCCACCATAATGGCGTCCGGGTCCACGGTGAACTCCTCGTAGAGCCCGCCGCTCTCGATAGTCAGCATAGCCGTCATGATCTTGGTGGTGCTGGCCATAGGGAGCTTCCCCTGCTCGCCGGACAGAAAGACTGTCTCGGCGGTATCCGCAGTAATGACAGCCGCCGCCCTTGCCGAGACCTCCGGCGGAGCCTCCTCCGCAAAGGCCTCACAGGGCGCTGCCGCTGCTGTCAGGACCAGCGCAAATGCCGCTGTTATGAGCTTTTTCATGGTCATTCCTCCTCAGCATAAGCATATGCCGGGGAATGGCCGATCATTCTCAGTCGTTAAGGGTAACTGCGCCGTCAGCGGCGGTCTCCTCCTCGGGAGCACCCTTCTTCTTTGAGATGAAGCCCTGTACCTTCTCGATGATGCCGGGCATATTGTTGAGCACATTGCTGATCGGGTCGCTGCCGGAGTCCATGCCCACCATTCTTGCGGTGCCGTCGGGAGCGATCACCAGGAAGCCCTCAGGCTTGATGGAGACCCCTGCGCCTGCTCCGCCGCCGAAAAGGTCCTTATCGTACTTTGAGGGAAGGTCTGAGCCTCCCGAAGCAAAGCCGTAGGTCACCTTGGAGATCGGGATTATGGTAGTGCCGTCCTCCAGCTTTATGGGGTCGCCGATGATAGCGTTGATGTCAGCCATCTCCTTGACCTTTTCCATAGAAATTCCCAGCAGATCGCTTACCGGTGTCTTTTTAGTATCCATGATCATATACCTCATTTCTGCCTTGCGGCGGATCTTTGCAGCTTTTTAGCCTGTAGTCTTCCGGGAATGAAATACCGGAAGATGTATGTTATCAGGAACCATAGCCCTGCGATAACCAGAGTCCCCAGCCGGAAGGAGGCCTTCACCGAGGCGTCCCAGCGGCTCTTGTCTAATGCGAAGCCGGCGTTCACATCTACAGTTTTCAGCTTTACGTTGAACAGCACGCTGAGCCAGCCCAGCAAATTGAACACCGCACCGCTGATCCTGCCGTAGTTCAGGGCGCATTTGTAGGCGTCCTCGTCGGCGATGATGAAGTCGATGTACAGGTCATAGAGCTTGATGCCCTTGAAGATCTTCAGCACGGGCCTGTCGGCGGCACGCCAAAGGTCCAGCAGCGCCTCCAGCCTCTCCCCGAGAGTTTTGGGCTCCTTGGGGGGCTTTTCCTTTTTGCGGCGTTTCTTTTTTGAGGAGGAGCTCTCCTCCGGCTGGGTCTCTTCCTGCATAGTCTCTTCAGCAGGAGGGCTCACCTGTTCCTCCTCATGAGCGGCCTCAGCAGGCTCGTTCTCCTCAGCGGCTGTTTGAGGGGCAGCCTCCTGATCGGAGCTCTCCTCACGCTGCTCAGAGGGCGTCAGAGGCAGGTCGCCGAAGTCCTCGTCCAGCTCAGGCAGGTCGTCCCAGTCGCTGTCGGAGAGGTCGTCCTCCTGCGGTCTTTTCTTGTTCCTGCGCTTTTTCAGCCACCCCAAGACGCCTCCGCCCTCAGAGCTGAGTACGGGGATCACCCAGAGCTTTGCCTTATAGCGCAGCTTTTCGCCGATGAAGCTGACCTCGGCCCGAATGGGGAGGATCAGCACTAGGACCACTATGCCGAGAACGGCAAGAAGTATCCACAGAAGTATTTTCAGAACGATCATCCTGCCGCTCCTTTCGTAAAATCGGGTTTCCAAAGGGATCACATCCCTTTGGCGGAGTCCAGAGGCAGAGCCTCTGGCGGGGTTTGGGGCAGAGCCCCAATGGCTTAAAGCGCCCTGCAAGGGGTGAATTCCAAAACAGTCCAGTGGACTGTTTTGGAAGAGGGGACGCTCTGCAAGAGAGAGCGTCCCCTAACGGGTGCAGCTCTACTTGCTGTAAGTATTATTCCTCTTCCTCCGTCTCCGGGATAGCCAGCTGAGGCTCTTCCTCCTCGGAGATCTGAACGTTCTCATGCCCCGGCAGCGGCGGAAGATCCGCCACTGAGCTCAGCCCGAAGCTCCTCAGGAACACAGGCGTCGTCCGGTAAACTATGGGCTTGCCCGGAACGTCCAGCCTTCCGGCCTCCTCTACCAGTCCCTTTTCCACGAGATTGTTCACCACAGAGGAGCTGTCAACTCCCCTGACGTTCTCCACAAATCCCTTGGATACCGGCTGATTATAGGCGATTATGGTCAGTGCCTCCATCGCCGCATTGGAAAGAGGCGTCGATCTTTTCGTTTCAAGGGCAGCCTTTATCTGGGGAGCGAACTCCTCCCTCGTACACATCTGATAGCTGCTGTCCAGCTTCTTGATCGTCAGGCCGCTGCCCACGTCGTCATAGCGGTCGTTCAGGAGCTTCACCAGCGACGGCAGCGTTCCCACGTCCACGCCGGAGGCCTCAGACAGCCTGTAGATCTCGATCGGCTCTCCGCTTGCGAAGAGTATGGCCTCTATTGCGCCGAGTTTCTCTTTGATCTCCATGTCCTGCGGGCTCCCTCCTTTCCGCCTTTGAAAAATACTATCCTGTTGTCGTCGCTGATCGTGATCCTGCCGAAGCGTGTCAGCTCCAGGACCGCAAGGAAGGTGGCCACTCTTGCGGAGCGGTCGGTGACTCCCTCATACAGCTTGTCCATGCTGACCTCGCCGGTGCTGTAGAGCTCCCGAAGGATATGGACCACCTTAGTGAGCACAGGCACGATCCTGCGCTTGACGACTGAGTTTATCTTGCTCTCCAGCTTCAGCTTCTGATCGCCGCTGCGGAGCTTCTTATTGGAAACTGCGCTGTATGCGTCCACCAGTCTGCTCGGCTCGTGGACCAGCGTGTAGGTCATGTCCACCTTCAGCTCCATGGGCTCACGGACGAAGATGTCGCCGCCCACGTTCCTTTCCGCAAGGAGCCTTGCCGCCTCCTTGCACAGAGAGAGCTCGATGAGAGCGCCCTCCAGCTCCTTCTTCATCTGCTCGGCCTCCTCCGGCCTCGGCAGGAGGGAAGCTGTCTTGATGTAGATCAGCCTTGCGGCCATTTCCAGGAATTCTCCTGCAAGCTCCAGATCCTGAGACTTAGCCTCCTCGATATATAGAAGGTACTGCTCAAGGAGCTTCGATATGTCCACATCGAAGATGTTCAGCTTATGCTTTGCGATGAGGGAGAGGAGCAGGTCCAGCGGCCCCTCGAAGACGTCCAGCTTATAGCTAATTGTCTCCATAGATCAGCCACCGAACACTGACGGCACCCATGCCGTAGCATAGCCCAAAAGGCCGTCCACCCAGTCTATGAGCCGGCCCAGCGGATCGAACATATAGTCCGTGAGCTCCGGCATGAAGAACAGGGCCAGGAGTATGATCGTAGAGATACGGTTGATGAGCTGATAATTGGCATAATACCAGCGGTTGAACTTAGGTCCTGCGAACTGGTGGAGGATATTGAAGCCGTCCATAGGAGGCAGGGGCAGGAGGTTGATGACTCCCAGACAAACGTTGATGTCAGAGAGTATCGACAGCACCAGCGCAAGGCACCACATGGGCGTAACTCTGCTCATCTGGCTCTGGAGCGCCGGAAGGCAGTAGAAGAGCTTCACGAAGAAGTCGCACACGATCGCCGCTAAGAAGTGGGTCACAGGGCCGGTCAGCGAGATCAGCACCACGCCCTGACGGTAGTTCCTCATGCGGACCGGGCTGATCGGCATGGGCTTTGACCAGCCGAAGCCGCACAGCAAGATCGCAAGGGATCCCAAGGGATCCAAATGGACGAAGGGGTTCAGGGTGATCCTGCCCTCACGCTCGGCAGTGTCGTCGCCCAGCTTCTTGGCCATAATTCCCTTTGCGGAGTTGGTCAGCGGCAGCACCAGCAGAAGCATCAGCGCCCTTGAAAAATACTTGAAAAACAGTCTTATCGCCTGGATATCCATAAGCACCTCTATTATTATAAGTATAAAAAGTCTGGTCTGACATAGATAGTCATAATATATTATACACCAATTGCACAATTTTTTCAAGTCCCAAGATCAAATTTACGACTTTTCAAAAAAATTTTCAGTTTTTTTCAGAAAACACTTGCATTTTCCGGGAGTTTGTGTTACAATATTCATGTTGTCTAATTTACAAGTATCATAAGGAGGTGCAGCCTGATGGCAAAATGTGATATCTGCGGTAAGGGAGTTACTTTCGGGATCAAGGTATCTCACTCTCACAGACGCTCAAACAGAACATGGAAGCCTAATGTTAAGCGTGTTAAGGCTATCGTCAAGGGTACTCCTTGTCATATCTACGCTTGCTCAAGATGCTTGCGTTCAGGTAAGGTAGAGAGAGCATAACGATAATAGTGCTGAAATGCAGGACGTTCTTTTGGAACGTCCTTTGTTTTTGCCCGGATCTCATGTGATCGTGCGCCCGGCCTCCCCGAACGTTTGTAGGGACGGCCATTGGCCGTCCGTGCGCCATATACATTATGTAGGGGACGGCGTCCTCGACGTCCCGGCCGATCGATCGGATCTCCGGGAACAAATTGTAGGGGCGAACATCGTTCGCCCGGCCGTTTTTGAAACGTGCGCTGATCTGTATACCCGTTTTCATGTGCAGGAACGCCCACCAATGCCGCCCGGCTAAGGCCGGGCGGCATTGGTGGGCAAAGAGGAACACCTCCGGAGGGGAGGGCTTTAACAAAAAACTGGTACAAAAGCCGGCGGCCCTCCCCTCTCTTCGGTTTTCCTCTCTGCACTCTCTTTTCCCTCATACCCCACCCCGCCGGCTTTTGACTATCCTTCGCAGGACCCTTCGGGCCTGCTGGCCTAGAAATATAGGGCGGTGGTTTGGATGCGTTTGCCCAGTGGTTTTTCATATACGGCACGGGCGGACACACGGGTCCGCCCCTACGGTTTTTTGGACCCACGGACGGCCAATGGCCGTCCCTACATTTTCGATCCGTCCGCCAACGGCGGACACCACAACTCTCAACTCTCCACTCTGAACTCTCAACTAGGCAAAAAAGGGACTGCTCACGCAGTCCCTTTTTTTACTTGATGTAGTTTGAAAGTCCGGAGATATTCGCTGCCTTGATAGCCTTTGCGATCACTCCTGAAACGATCTCCGCACCGCCCTCGTTGAAATGGGTCATATCCTTGAAGTCGCCGAGAGTGTAGCCGAAGTGGTATGAGCGTGCTGTGTCGTAGCCCACTGAGTTGTAGTGGTCCACCAGAGCCGCATTCGCATCAACGAAAGGTACGTTGTGCTTCGCAGACAGCTTCTTCAGAGCGTCAGTGACGTTAGTGTAACCGGGAACGAACTTGCCGTTTGAGTAGGAATTTCCGTTGAGCGTTACTGACATGAGCACCGGTGTCACGTTCTTGGCCTTGCAGTCGTTGATGAAAATGGTCATGTAGTACTCGTATGAGCCCTCAGTTGGGTTGTCCACGTTTCCGCATACGGGAGCGTATCTGTCAGAGTTGTTTGGGTTGCCGTCATTGATACCGAACTGTATGATGACGAAGTCGCCTGCCTTCATGGAGTCGACTATGCCCTGCCATCTGCCCTCGTCGTAGGCCTTCTTGGTGGAGCGCCCGGCCTTTGACCTGTTATCTATGGTGAGGCCGCTGTTCACATACTCGTTCAGATAGTATACCCAGCCCTGTATAGGTCCGCCCTGAGCCGCCTGCTCAGAAGCTCTGTAGCTCTGGCCGGTGGAATCGCCCAGCACAAAGAGCACCGGATCTTCGCCTGCGGGTACCTCAGGCTGCTGTGCGTTGGGATCGTATACCTCAGCGATCGGCTCGTCGGTCCAGTCAAGGGTGATGTAGTCCAGGTTAGGACAGCCCTCGTCAACTGCGGACTCCAGCTTGATCGTATTGCTGCCGGCCTTCATGGGAAGGACGATGCCCATTTCTGCCCATGTATCCCAGTCAGCAGTTCCCATGAACGACTGGAGCCAGTAGGTCTGAGTATCGCCGTTGACATAGACGAATGCCTTTCTGTCCACTGTAGAGCCGTTGGAGTATCTGATGTGGGTCATGTAATTTCCGGCTGTCTCAACGTTCACCGTGAAGGTGATGCTGCTGCCCTTGACGTTGTCAAGGTTCACGAAGCCGATATTCTCGGAGGAGCCCATGGCTGCCTCGGTCTTAGTGAAGTTCTCGTGATTGGACTCTGCTGCGCCCTGATCCCAGGTCTGGTCAACTGCGAAGAAGTAGTTCGCCCAAGGGTTCTCGGTAACAGGGGGCTCAGTAACGATAGGCTCGTCGATGATCGGGAGCTGTACCAGTCCTGCGTCGTACATCTGGATATACAGAGCATCCAGACCGGTGACAGCACCGTCGGGAACGCCCTGAGTATTGCCGGAAACATCAGCATTGAGCTTGCCCAGGTCCGTCAGAGGATACTTCTGAGGGAGAGCAGCATACTGGAGGATCGCAACTGCGTCGTTGAGGGAAACATCTCCGCTCAAGTTAGCGTCGCCGGCCATCCTTCCGGAGGGCTGTGTCACGGGGACTGTCGTAGTCGGAGGAACGGTAGTCACAGGAGGAGCTGTAGTCACCTGAGCCACAGGCCACTCCACCTCTTCTACGATCCACTTCTGGCAGTCATGGCCGTTCTCAGCCCACTGCTGAACGTTTGCGCCGTGGTCCATAGAGGCGTTAGCCACCTCGATAGCGCCTGAGTCGCCGGAGCACCGTGAGATCATGGTGTAGCTCCCGTCCTGGTTCGGGAAGAAGCGGAACCACTGTGCTCCTGTATTCGTATTGGTATTCAGAGCGATATTTGCGCCGGAGTCCTTGCTGCCGTTGGTGACGTCAAGGAGGTAGGTGCTGCCGCCGCCCAGATATGACCAGATCTCGTAGTAGTTATAGCCCTTGTTCTTGAGGCGCCAAACGTTCCAGTCGCCGACAGTATCGCCGCCCCACTGCTGGACATTGGCTCCCACCTCAGCAGCGCCGTCCTTTACCTCAAGGTAGAGGCCGCTGTTGACGTTCTTGAAGCGATAGGCCTTTGTTGTGTCCATAGCAACAGGCTCACGGGTCAGCTCCAGCAGACCGCTCATGAGCTCAGCGATCTTCTGTGCGCCCTGCTTGCTCTGGTGGAGGTCGTCACCGGCTGCGTAGTAGGGCTCCATAGCGGCATAGGCTGCCTCATAGTCAGCGCCCAGCGAGAAGCCGAAGTCCTGCCAAGCGTTGAACAGATCGACTACCTTGACGTCCTCGGAAGCGCCGATCTGGTCCAGGATACCGCCGAACCAGCGTCCTGAAAGGATAGCGTAATTGCCACGGTTGTCAGTTCTGTGGAAGTCGCTTCTCCTGCCCTGCTGCTTTACCAGCACGACGGTCATGCCCTTGGCCTTGGCCTTCTGGACCATAGTCGTAACGACTTCCTTGTATTCGGCGTCATTGGAGTAATTCGTATCATTGATACCGATAGAGATGACGTAGATGTCTCCCTGCTTGCCGTAGTACTCGATAGGGGCGAACTGACCGCTGTCATAGAAGCCCTTTGCGTACTGGCCGCTGGTAGCCTGGTTGCGGATCTCCCAGTATGAGGTATCCACATAGTCCCCGAGGAACTGGCCCCAGCCATGCTGAGAGGTATCGGCTGTATTATAGTAATTGGCAACGGTAGAGTCTCCGCAGATCCAGATCGTAGGCTTCATAGTGCCGGTATCGTTGAGCTGGGTCACCTCAAGGGCAGCGATCGTACAGTCGCCGTTCTTGATGCCGGTGATGGCCTGAACGCTGAGCTGGCCGTCGGTAATGGGGATCTGGATAGTTTCTACTGCGTTGTTGCCTGTCAGGTTCATCATCTGGACCATGCCCTCGATACGGATCGTTGTACGGGGGCTGTTTCCGGTAGTGACCTTGACCTGATAAAGGCCCTTCGGCAGATCCACGTTGAAGGTATTGCCGGTGTCGTCCGAGCTGAACTTGACGGCGTCGCTGAGAGCGCCGGATCCGGCGGAAGCCACGTTGCTGACGCTTCCGGTCTTGGCGAAGCCGTAGCCCTTGGACGAGCTGTAGCCCTCTGTGGCAGAGACTCCGGTATAGCCGCTGGCCGTACCGCCGCCGCCGAAGTCGAACTTCCAGTTTGCTGTTGCAGCCTGAGCAGTGAGGGCTTTCTCAGGCATAGTCTGGCCGATCCCTGTAAGCGCTGTGAACGCCAAAGCAGCAGAGGTCAGGCCGCTCAAAAATTTTTTCAGTTTCATTCTAATTCCTCCTGATCTTAATAGATCCCGAACTTTTTATCTAATTTAATTATATCACCGGAAATTAACAAAGTCAATACGGCTGATATGTAGTTTTCGCTCAAATAAATGACATTTTGCGGACAAACGGTCCCTTACTATGCACAAAAAACGCCGGGGAGACCTCCCCGGCGGACATTTTTTTCCACATCACTCTATGCAAATGGCCTGATACCCCAGCTCAGAGTACCTCTGCTCAGTCAGCGCCCGGCCGTAGGCTATGGCGTCGCCCTTCAGCGGATCGTTGAAATAGTAATACTCATCGTCATACCCCACCAGCACGATACAGTGCTCGTTGGAGATCCACGAGAAGATCTCGTCAGTGTCGTTGACGAACCAGCTATTCTCCGGCTTTATGAAACTGGGCACCATGCTGATCGTGGCCCACACCAGCACAGGGGTCCCGGCGTCGATGTACTGAGAGCATATGTCCGGAAGGCTCATGCCGCCCAGATCCGTGGGAGAATAGGGCTCATCCGCAAGATAGCTGTCCAGCGCCGTGAAGATCGCTCCGCTGTAGCAGCCGTAGCCGCTCTTGTCAAAGGGGTCCCCCACGAAGACCTCATCGGGAGTGCCGCCCCGGAGACTGCCCTTCCTGTTTTTGTCCTCAACGAGGATCGAGGTCCCCACATAGCCCTCGTTCACAAGGTCGAAGGCGGATATATCATAGCCGTAGTACGCCAGCAGCATGGAGGTGCTCACCAGCTCGCAGCCCGTAGGCATCTCTGCCTGAGAGTAGTACGGCACGTCCAGCACCATGACCGTTGCCGGGGGCGGATCCTCCGGCTGAGCCACCTCTGCCGGGTCAGTTCTATTCTCCAAAACGGCATTTGCCTCCTCCGGCTGGGCATTTACCTCCTCCGGCTCAGTGGGAGCCTCAGTAGGGGCCTCTGTCTCCGGCTCAGTGTCCGGCTCAGTGGGCGCTTCTGTAGAGGCCTCAGTAGGTGCCTCGGTCTCCGGCTCAGTGACCTGTACAGCAGTCACTGATGCCTCTGTAGTCGGCTCGGAGGACCCTAAGTCCGCCTTTGCCTGAGCTCCGCAGCCCGTCAGCAAAACGGCAGCCGCCGCTAAAAATGCCGATCGTCTCACAGCTCCGCCTCCTTTCCTTTAGTCTCATAGATATAGTACGTCCCAAGGGGCCATGGTGTGACAGTGCAAAAAAATTGCAAAAGTTGGCCCGTCCCCTTTGACATAAGGACGAATTGCTGTTACAATAAGTTCATGGCCCTGTTTATTAAACGGAGCTCCCACCGGAAATATCACGATCATTTCCGGCAATACTATTATTAAGTATTTTTCATCCGTTGTCAAGCCTTTTGATAATATTTTTACGAGGTATACAAATGATAAGCATACTCATCATAGAAGACGACGTCAATATCGCCAAAATGATCAAGGCCACCCTCTCCATAGTGGGCTACTCCGGCACCTGCCGCTACGACGGGCGCTCGGGAGCTGAGGAGGCCATGAAGGGCAGCTACGACCTGATCCTGCTGGACATAATGCTGCCGGAGATGAACGGCTTCGAGGTCATGGAGAGCATCAAGTCCTGCGGCACTCCCGTGATCTTCCTGACTGCCATGCAGGACGTGGCCGACAAGGTCAAGGGCCTCCGCCTCGGTGCAGAGGACTACATCGTGAAGCCCTTCGAGGCACTGGAGCTCCTCGCCCGGATAGACGTGGTGCTCAGGCGCTCGGAAAAGACCCGTGACACTATAACCTACGGCGACCTGACCGCTGACATAGGCCGCCATATCATAACTCTTGCAGGGAAGCAGGTCCAGCTCACCCCGAAGGAATTCGACGTGATCGTGTACTTCCTCCAGCATCAGGACATCGCCGTCACCCGTGAAAGGCTCCTCTCGGCAGTCTGGGGCTATGAGTTCGAGGGCGAGAGCCGCACGGTGGACATACACGTCCAGCAGGTGCGCCGGAAGCTGGGGCTCAAGGACAAGCTGATCACGATCCCTAAGCTGGGCTACAGGCTGGAGAGCCAGAACAGCGTATGAAGCTGTGGCAGAACATCTTCCTCAGCTCCCTCCTGCTGATGATACTGACTATCAACATCGTATCGGCGGCAGTCCTCTCCAGCAGCCATAAAATGCTCCTTGAAAGGGAGCAGGCCCACGCCGTCAATGAGTACGAGTTTTTCGCAGCCTCCTTCTCCAACGCCGTGATCTACGAAAGGCTCCGTGCCGACGAGGTGATCCTGTCGGAGGAGCAGGTGGCCAGCACCGCCAAGGAGCTGTTCTTCGGCCCGGACAACGACACCGCCCACGCTGCGGTGTTCTCCGCCTCAGACCGCCGGCTGGTGGCTGGCAGCGGCTTCGACGAGCTCATGGAGCTCGGTGAGGTCCAGGACCATATCTCCGGCTATTCCCCCGACCCGGACACCTGCCAGATCAGGATCTTCACTCTGGGGAAGTCCCGGATCATGACCGTCACCTCCGCCATGACCGTCGAGGGAAGAGACTACATCGTCATCACGGCCCTTGACGTTTCGGACATCTACGCCATGCGTGACCGCCAGCGTGACTTCGTAAGGAAGGTCTCTATCATCTCCGCAGCGATCGTCTCGCTGATCCTTCTGGTGACGGTGATCATCCTCCTGAGGCCTCTGAGCAGGCTCAACATCTACACCAAGGCCATCGCCGGGGGGAATTACAAGATCCGTATCCGCAAAAAGGGCAGCATCGAGTTCAGAGAGCTCTCCGGCAACATGAACGCCATGGCCGACTCTATCCAGCGCAACGCCGCTCGGCTGGAAAAGACCGCCGAGGACAGACAGACCTTCATTGCGAACCTTGCCCACGAGATGAAGACTCCCCTGACCTCGATCCTTGGCTTCGGAGACCTGCTCCGGATCAAGAAGAACGTCTCCGACAGCGAGCGCATGGAGTACGCCGGCGTTATCGTTGAGGAGACAAAGCGCCTCCGCTCCCTTTCAGGAAAGCTCATGGAGCTGGTGGCCTTGGGCGGCACCGAGACCGAGATGGAGCCCGTGGCCCTGAGGGATATCTTCCGGGACCTTGAGGCTGCATTCGCCCCTCAGCTCAGCAAGAACGGCCTGACGCTATACACCTCCTCAGAGGAGATCACAGTCATGGCCGACCAGGAGCTGCTCATCTCCCTTCTTTCAAACCTTATCGAAAACGCAGTCAAGGCCTCCTCCGAGGGCAAGCGCATCGCCCTGAACGCCCGGCATAACGGGGACGGCCGGGTCCTGATCTCGGTGGCGGACGAGGGCATCGGCATGAGCCAGGAGGCCGTCGAAAAGGTCTTCCAGCCCTTCTACATGGTGGACAAGTCCCGCAGCCGTAAGGCCGGAGGTGCCGGTCTTGGTCTGGCTCTGTGCGAAAAGATCGCCAGCGTCCACGGGGCGGAGCTCTCCGTGACCAGCGAGATCGGCAAGGGCACCACTGTGAGCCTGCTGATGAAGGAGGTGGAGCCCTCATGAAACAGAACATCATCTTCGCCCTGCTCCTTGGAGCCGTCCTGCTGCTGGGCTTTTTCAGCGCAGGCGTGGCATCTCTCCTTACCGAGGACCCCTCCGGAGCAGTTACTGAGGTCCCACGGACCGCCGGAGCCGCTGGGGTGGTATACCTCTCCGGCAGCGAGACCGGCTTCGACCCCATGGGGGATCTGCACATCTTCGACGGGAACGCCCTGAACACGGGATTTGTCTCCGCAAAGCAGCGCTCTGTCGCCACAGCGGTCGCTCAGGCTCTCAGCAGCTTCGGCGACTCGGGCCAGATCGATGACGATGCCGCCTACGACCTGAACAAGGCCTGGGCGCTGAGCCGTGACGGGTACATCTACGCAAACGGCTGGAGCTACACCGATACCGCCGGGAACGCCCGGCTGCTGGACTGCATCATCGACCCGATCGACTGTAGTGTGGTGTATATCCGCTTCTGGCACGAAGAGGAGGAGCAGGAGCTCTCTGCTCAGGACGTGAACCGTGCGCTGGACCGCTTCGCCGAGGAGACTACCGCCTTCCGCTACGACTATGAGCTCTTCGAGCAGCGCATGGATCAGGCCTATGAGAAGTATTACGCCGAGGCCGGCTATGAAAACAACGGCGACATCTACGAGGTGGCCTCCTATCCGCTGATCTCGCCAAGCGACAGGAAGAGCATGGCGGAGTCCCTGAGAGTGCGCTGCTCGCTGATAAGGTCCCTTGCGGAGGAGATCACTGACTCGCCCCTGACCCTGTACTGGACCTATGCTCTGGGGATCTCCACGGTGGAGATCGACGGCTTCGGCCAGCCCGGAGGGATCTACGACCTGATCTACACCTTCATCGGCACCGACGATCAGCCGGCTAAGTCCTACTCGGTCTACAAGGGCAGGATCTATCAGACCATTACCGTCGGGCGGCAGAAGCTGATCACGATCTTCAACATCACCGAGAACTGCGTAGAGGGCTTCTACGCCGAAAAATAGCAAAAAGCCACGGAGCGCTCCGTGGCTTTGTTTTTGTATAAGATCAGTCGAGGGCTGCCTTGATAGCCTCGGCCTTGTCAGTCCTCTCCCAGGCTACGCCCAGGTCCTCACGGCCCATGTGACCGTATGCTGCGAGCTGCCTGTACTGAGGCTTCCTCAGATCCAGCATCTTGATGATAGCTGCCGGACGAAGGTCGAACACCTTGTCCACCGCCGCAGAGAGCTTGTCCTCGTCCACCCTGCCAGTGCCGAAGGTGTCCACTAAAATGGAGATCGGCTTGGCCACGCCGATAGCGTAGGAGAGCTGGACCTCGCACTTGTCAGCAAGTCCGGCCGCAACGATGTTCTTGGCGATATAACGGGCTGCATAGGCTGCCGAGCGGTCCACCTTCGTGGGGTCCTTTCCGCTGAAGGCGCCGCCGCCGTGACGGGAATAGCCGCCGTATGTATCAACGATGATTTTTCTTCCGGTAAGGCCGCTGTCGCCCTGAGGACCGCCCACGACGAAGCGTCCGGTGGGGTTGATGAAGAACTTGGTGTTCTGGTCCATGAGCTCCTCCGGGATCACCTCACGGATCACGAACTCCTCGATGTCCTTGCGGACCTGGTCCAGAGAGATGTCCGCTGAGTGCTGAGAGGAGATGACGACTGCATCTACTCTTACAGGCTTGCCGTCGTCGTACTCCACAGTCACCTGAGACTTTCCGTCGGGGCGCAGGTAGCGGAGAGTGCCGTCCTTGCGGACCTCTGTCAGCTTCAGAGCCAGCTTGTGGGCCAGAGAGATCGGCAGAGGCATGAGCTCGGGAGTCTCATTGCAGGCAAAGCCGAACATGATGCCCTGATCGCCGGCGCCGTTGGAAAGACCGTCGTCGGAGTCGTTCTGCTCACGGTACTCATAGGCCTCGTTTACGCCCATGGCGATGTCGGGAGACTGCTCGTCGATCGTTGTGAGGACAGCGCAGGTGTGGGCGTCAAAGCCGTACTTTGCCCTGTCGTAGCCGATGTCAGCGACTACCTGACGTGCGATCTTGGGGATGTCCACCCTTGCCTTGGTGGAGATCTCTCCCATACACATGATCATTCCGGTAGTGACTACGGTCTCGCAGGCAACTCGTGAGAGCTCGTCCTGCTCAAGCATAGCGTCCAGAACAGCGTCAGAGATCTGGTCGCATATTTTGTCGGGGTGTCCCTCTGTAACAGACTCAGAGGTAAAGAAATTCTTGCTCATAATGACCTCCTTGGAAAAGCATAAAAAAAGCGTCCGATGGGACGCATTCGCATTGTGGCTAATGTTCCTCATCTTTCGGTATGATACCGCAGGATCTGGCACCTTGATAACAGGTTGCCGGGCTTCACAGGACCTGGTTCCTCCGCCGCTCTTGATAAGGTATGCTATTATTATACAACATTCCCCTTATCTTGTCAATACCCGATGTAAAAAAGTTGACTAAGGCTAACAGAAGGGGCTCTTCAATTCGGAATTATACCCCTCCGCCCCTTCGAGGCACCTCCCCTTTCAGGGGAGGCTTTTTGTAGGTGCGCACATTGTGCGCCCACGGATCCCCGAACGTCTGTAGGGACGGCCATTGGCCGTCCGCATGACCTGTACGATCGTAGGGGACGGCGTCCTCGACGTCCCGGCCGATCTCCGGAAACAAATTGTAGGGGCGAATTCCGTTCGCCCGGCTGTGACCGAAAAAACGTAGGGGCGGACCCGTGTTAAGCTGCGTACCAGATCTCTGATCTGGCTTTCGCAGCTATATGCATAGCAGTCCGCCCGGTGGTTTTCGGTGAACGCCCACCGCCCGGTCTGAGCCGGGCGGCATTGGTGG